>JAIELW010000011.1 GCA_019752575.1 Xanthobacteraceae bacterium
GCGAGGTTGATAACCCCGGAGACTACGCCACTTTCAATTCCAACCACTCCCGATACGGCACCCCCACCCTTGGTCAAGGCAGAAGGGCAGCGCTCCTGCCGCACGATACAGTATCACGTCAGAAATAACGCAAATGCGTGCCCTTTTTGAACGGAGGCTTTTGCAGGCGCGCAGGTTGTCATTGACTCTTAACATACGCAGAAGCGAACTGAATGCCGACAAGCGCATTAGGCAATCAAGAATCGGTCATGGGCGCAAACCACGATCACGTTGGAAATAAATCGAAGCAAAACGAGCGGGCGCTTTGGCTAGCGCTTATTCCGGCAGCGCTCTTTATGTTCGCCGAGATTGTCGGGGCCATTGTCACCGGCAGTCTCGCATTGCTCTCCGACGCGATGCACATGGCAACAGACGTATTCGGAGTGGCGCTCGCCATCGTCGCGATACGGCTTGCAAGGCGCCCGCCTGATCTTAGGCGGACTTTCGGTTACGAGCGTCTGGAAATCCTAGCTGCGAGCGTAAATGCACTGATCCTCTTCGGCGTCGCAATTTATATTCTCTACGAAGCCTATCAGCGGCTCAACAACCCGCCGGAAATTCAGTCGATCGGCATGCTCGTCATCGCCGTGCTGGGGTTGTTCGTCAATGCTTTTTCGATGTGGATACTCTCCCCGGGAAAAGACGAAAGCCTAAACCTTAAAGGCGCTTATCTCGAAGTCTGGAGTGACTTTCTCGGCTCGCTTGGCGTGATCGCCGCCGCGATCATTATTCGTCTTACCGGGTGGACGATCGTTGACTCGATTGTGGCGGTAGCAATTGGCTTTTGGGTGCTGCCGCGTACATGGATTCTCTTTCGCGATGCGGCAAATATTCTGCTTGAAGGCGTACCGAGTAACGTCGTGTTGGAAGAGGTGCGTAAAGCGATGCTCACCGCTTCCGGGGTAAAGGATGTACACGATCTTCATGTTTGGGCGCTCACCGGCGGTCGCATTTGCTTTACCGCACACGTCGTCGCTGAAGCACGGGCAGTAGACTACGATGCCCTTGTCGCAGAGCTGAATGATCTTCTGCACAATCGTTTTGCGATCGGTCACGTGACGATCCAATATGAACGAATCCCCTGTGCAGATGCGAAGGCCGGTCACCGTTTTCTTTAGGCGGAGCGATAAAATTAAGGCAAGAGTGAGCCGCTGATCTTCCTTTTTCGCTGCGTGATGCTTGAACGAGACTGCGCGCCCGTTTACGCAGGGTACATCATCAGTGGAAAATCATGCAGCTTCACATGAATGCGCAGCGGCTTAAACTCATCGACATAAGCGCAGCACAAATCATCAGAAAATTTGCACTTGCAATTGTTATTCTCGTAGGCGCCGGCTTTGCGGCAATCAGCGATTCAATTTGGGAAAGTCATTCTGCGGCAAGAGAACTGATCGAATTCTTCGGCCTGCTCATGATCGTCGCTTGCATTGTGCTCCGCATCTTCTGCTCTCTCTATATCGGTGGCAGAAAAATCAGCTCGCTCGTCGTAGCAGGTCCTTATTCTGTTTGCCGGAACCCTCTCTATGCGGCCTCGATCATCGGCGCGATAGGCATTGGCGCGCAACAGGGGAGCGCGACCGCGCTGGTCTCGCGGCTAGCGGCATCAAGAAGCTCGAGCAGAACGAAGCGCGAGCAAAAGCTGTAAACTAGCCTGTAAACTGCGGCTGCTCTGAGTTTGCTGTGCGCAGTAGAGCTCTCAGCAAAACATTGTTTTGAAAGAGAAAAACTTGGTGGGCGCACCAGGGCTCGAACCTGGGACCCGCTGATTAAGAGTCAGCTGCTCTACCAACTGAGCTATGCGCCCGCACCAATCGGGCCGCGAGGCGTGGCTCGCGGGAAGACGGGCGGGGATAGCAAAGCACCCCGGCCCTGTAAAGCGAGGAATCCCGGCCGCCAACAGCCGGAACCCCTTATTCCGCAAAGGCTTCTTCGCGCTTTTTCCGGATCGCCGGCAAGAGCACCAGCACAAGCGCGATCGCGGACACCAGGAGCAAGCTCGCGCTGATCGGCTCGCGCACGAAGACCGTGGCATCGCCGAAGGAGAGCTGCATCGCGCGCGTGAAATACTGCTCCATCAGGCGGCCAATCACGAAGCCGAGCAGAAGCGGCGCCGGCTCGCATTCCAGCTTGAAGAGAACGTAACCGATGAGACCGCAAGCGGCCATCGTGTGCACGTCGAACGGGTTGTTACTAACGGAGTAAACGCCGATGCAGCAGATCGTAACGATGCCGGGGAACAACAGACGGTACGGAATCGTCAGGAACTTCACCCACATACCGATCAGCGGAAGATTCAGCACGAGCAACATGAAGTTGCCGATCCACATCGAACTGACGACGCCCCAGAACAATTCCGGCCGATCAGTCACGAGCGTGGGGCCGGGCACAATGCGGTGAATGATGAGAGCACCAAGCATCAGCGCCATCACCGGATTCGATGGAATACCCAGCGTCAGCATCGGGATGAAGGATACCTGCGCGCCCGCATTGTTTGCCGACTCCGGACCGGCGACGCCGGCGAGCTTGCCCTTACCGAAATCCTGCGGCGTCTTCGAGAGCCGTTTCTCCAGCGAATAGGCTGCGAAGGCGCCGAGGATCGCGCCGCCACCGGGCAGAATGCCGAGCGCCGAGCCAATCCCGGTCCCGCGCAGGATCGGCGGGATCATCTCCTTCAATTCGGCCTTGGTCGGGATGAGATCCAAGAAACGCGACTTGATCGCTTCCCGCTTCGTCTCGTCCTCGAGGTTGCGGATGATTTCCCCGATGCCGAAGATGCCCATGGAAAGCGCGACGAAGTCGAAGCCGTCGAAAAATTCGGGGTTATCGAAGGTGAAGCGCGGCGAGCCGGATTCACTCGGGCCCACCATCGCGATGAGAAGTCCAAGTACGATCATCGCAAGCGCTTTGAGAAGCGAGCCCTGCGCAAGCACGACTGCCGCCACAAAGCCCATCACCATCAGCGAGAAGTAGTCGGCCGGCGAGAATTTCAGCGCTGCCGAAGCCAGCACCGGTGCAAAGCCCACGATCAGGAAGGTCGCGACCGTACCGGCGAAGAACGAACCGACAGCGGATGTAAACAGCGCGAGCCCCGCTTTGCCTTTCTTTGCCATCTGATGACCGTCGATCGCGGTCACCACTGAAGACGTTTCGCCCGGCAAATTGATCAGGATCGCCGTGGTCGAGCCGCCATATTGCGCGCCGTAATAGATGCCCGAGAGCATGATGAGCGCGGAAACGGGATCGAGCTTGAACGTAATCGGCAATAGCAGCGCAATCGTCGCTATCGGTCCCAAGCCCGGCAACACACCGATCGCGGTACCGAGCAGCACGCCGACAAAGCAGTAGAACAGATTGTCGAGCGTGACAGCCTGCGAGAAGCCGAGCGCCAGATTTGCACCCATTCCGCCGAAAAAGTCTGCGAAGATATCCATGATTGTCTCTCCTCGCTCAGTAACAGAATGGAATGGATTCGCCGGCGACGCCCAGCGAAATCAGCAAGGCCCGCAGCCACGATCCGCAAAGCGCAATCGGCAAGCCGAGTCCCCAGATGAAAATCGCCCACGAGAAGACGGCGAGAATGGCCGCCGTCGCGAACGCTGAAACGAGTGTCCAGTGACGGGTAGCCAGGCAACTCACGAAGGCCGTCACGACAATTGCCGGGATAAAGCCAAGACCTTTAATCGTAGCTCCAAAGAACACCGTCATGCCGGTGATGATGATCAATCCACGCCACGGAACCGGAGTCAGCGCTTCGCCCTTGGTTCGCAGGCCATTGATCAGAATTGCGATTGAGAAGATGAAAAGAAGACTGAGCAGCATCAGCGGAAAGAACCCCGGCCCCGGACGCGCAACACGTCCCAGCGGAAGTTCGACGAGTCCCGCCGCGAACACGCCGCATGCGCCGAGCAGCAATATGCCCGTGTAAAAGTCTTTCGGGTTCGAAACGCCGCCGAAACCGCCGTCGCGGCGGAGAACGAAGAAGGCGGCGACGAGATAAGCTGCGATCAGTGCGAGCAACACATACCAGCCCACCTCGATCGAACGCAGATAAAACAAGACGCCGATGAGTGCCGCGCCGATAACGGCGGTTATCACCGCGAGCGGGCTCGTCGGTTTGCTGGTTGTGCTGGCCATATTCGCCCCCGGAAACTTAAAAATCGGCCGGATCAAGAAAGCGATCCGGCCGATTAATGCATCTTACGAAGCGGCTAGTCGGCGAACTGGCCGGCCGCTTGAATGAGCGGCCGCCACTTGTCGATTTCCGCTTTGAGCTTCGCCTGGAGCGCAGGGCCGGTCGCCTGATCCTGCGGCACCGGTTCGGTACCGAGTTCGGCGAATGCCGAGATCACCTTCGGATCCTTCAGCGCGGCCTGCAGCGCCTGCGTCAGCCTTGCGACCACTTCTTTCGGAGTGCCCTTCGGCGCGTAAATGCCATGCCAGACGGCGACTTCGAAGCCCGGCAGACCAGCTTGATCGAGCGGCGGAAGATCCGGAAGGCTCTTCACGCGGGTTTTCGTGGTGACGCCGTAGGCCTTCACCTTGCCGCCCTTGATCTGGCCGGTGGTGTTGGTGGTCTGGTCGCACATCAGATCGACGCGGTCGCCGAGAATATCGGTCATCGCCGGGCCGGTACCGCTGAAGTTAATCGTGTTGAACTGCTGCTTCACCGCAGCCTGCAGCAGCATGCCGCAAAGATGCGAGGCCGAGCCGATGCCGGCATTCGCGTAGGAAGTCTTTTCCTTGGTCTTCGCGATGTATTCGAGGACACCCTTCATGTCTTTCGCTTCGAGACCGGGGCGGGCGATCAGCGACATCGGCGCGTCGGTCACAAGACCGACGAATTCGAAATCTTCGAGCGGCTTGTAGGCGAGCTTGCGATAGAGCGTCGGCGCGGTCGACATGCCGATGTGGTGAAGAAGAATGGTGTAGCCGTCCGGCGTTGCCTTCACGACGAGGCCCGGAGCGCGCGTGCCGCCGGCACCGGCTGCGTTTTCGACGATGACCTGCTGGCCGAGATTCTTGGTCATCGACTCCGCGATGAGACGGCCGACCGTATCGGTCGGGCCACCGGCTGCGAACGGGATCATCATGGTGATTGAGCGCGTCGGATAGTTCTGCGCCGAAGCGCCGGAGATGCCGAGCGCGAGAATTCCCGCGGCGGCGAGTAGCCACTTACGCATTTTCGTCCTCCCAAAGGCGGGCGCTTTATATCGGCGCCCTTTTTTTCATTGTTCCGCCGCCCTCCGTCAGGCGTGCGGGAATAAGAGGATCATAGGCACCATCTGGAGCCCCTGCCCGTCAAGCCGAAAAGCGGGGCAAGCCCGTTAACACCGCGCAACTGCAGCATTTTCTGATCCGCTTCTGCCCCGCTGGAAAGGGCGCTCAGGAACCGATTTGACTCCCGATTTCCTAAGGAATATTTGGAGCCGCTTTTGCGAGCGAACGTTCATTCGCTTTTACCGCAGCGCAGCTAACCCCATTCGGTTGGCCGTGCATGGGACAAGGACAATGCGCCGCGCCAACGCCCAGCTTCAGATGGATCGCCGGGGAGAAATCCTCGTGGCGGCCAAGCGCTGCTTTTCGCGCAGCGGCTTTCACGGCACCTCGATGCAGGAAATTTGCGCCGAAGCGCACATGAGCCCCGGCAGCCTCTACCGCTACTTCCCTTCCAAAGAAGCGATCATCGCCGGGATTGCCGAGCAAGACCGCGCCGACGTGGCCGAGAAGTTCCAGGCCATCGTCGAAGCGCCGGATTTTTTCGCAGCCCTTGCCGCCGCCGCCCGCCACTACATCGTGGAAGAGTCGATGGAAGAGGTCTGTCTGCAGACCGAGGTCAAGGCCGAGAGCCGTCGCAATCCTGAGATCGCGAAGATTTACGCAAGCGTCGAACAGGAAGTGAAGACAGGCATGCTGAACGTGCTTCGCGCCGCGGTCGCGCGCGGCGACATCCCGCCGTCGGTGGATCTCGAAATCGCGGCGACCATGCTGATGGCACTCGTCGATGGGCTCTACTGGCGTCGCGCGGTCGATCCGGAATTCGACGCCGAAACGGTGTTGCCGACGCTTCTGTCGGTCACCCATTTCCTGCTCACCGAACCCAACAAACAAATTGCAAAGAACGAAATGGCGGGCCGCTCCGCCGCCAGGGAGTAAATCATGCACGGCAATCTCGAGCGCACGAAAAAGAATCTGAACTTCGCGCTGAAGGAGGTGAAGCAGGGCTTCGCCACGATCGGCGAAGTGTTGCAGCCGCTGCGCGCACGGATCGAGGCGACCTACGAGAAAAGTCCACTGAAGGGCAGCAAGCTGCTCGCGCTCGTACTTGTGGTGCTGGCGGTGCTGTGGATCGGCTCCGGTCTTATTCTTCCGCATCACGAAGCGCCGGCACCGACCGTCGCGCAGCAGGCCGCGCAGAAATTCCGCGTCGCTGTCACGACCGTGAACGCGCAGGAATATCAGCCGAAGCTCGTGCTCTCGGGCCGCACCGAGGCGGACAAGAAGGTCGCGATCGTCGCCCGCACGCAAGCCATCGTCACCGAGCTTCGCGTCAAGCGCGGTGATCGCGTGAAGGCGGGCGACGTGCTCGCAGTTCTCACCGACGACGGCCGCAACGCGCAGCTCCAGCAGGCACGTGCGCTCGTGTCTCAGCGCAAGGCTGAATTCGAAGCGCGCACCAGGTTGATCGAGCAAGGTAACTTGCCGAAGCTCGACGCCAACAACATTGCTTCGCAACTTCGCGCCGCCGAAGCCGCCCTCGCCCAAGCCGAGGCGGAAGTCGAACGCATCCGCATTGTCGCGCCGTGGGACGGCGTCGTCGATAGCGTTTCCGCCGAACAGGGCCAGTTCCTGATGCTGATGCCGGCAATGGGAGCGGGCGCGAGCGGACCCAATGAAATCGCGCGCATGATCTCCCTCGATCCGATTGTCGCCATCGTCGAAGTTTCGGAAAAGAAGCTGGGCGGCATTCGCCTCGGGGAAGAAGCCGAGCTTCGTCTCGTCTCCGGCGAAGTGGTGAAAGGCAAGGTGCGCTACATTTCGAAGAGCGCGGCCGCCACCACCCGCACCTACCGCGTCGACATCGAGGCCTCGAATCCGGACAACAAGATCCCGGACGGCATCACCACCGAAGTCGCGATCACCATGGCAAGCGTGCAGGCGACGAAAGTGCCGCGCTCGGCGCTGACCTTCTCCGCGCAGGGCAAGCTCGGCGTGCGCGCCGTGGACGGCCAGAACAAGGTCGTTTTCATCCCAATCGAGCTCGTCGACGACGAGCAGCAGTCGATGTGGGTCCAGGGCATCCCGAACGGCACGCGCGTCATCGTGCAGGGTCAGGATTTCGTGCGCGAAGATCAGGTCGTCGAAGCCGTGACGGCCGAACAGCAAAACGCGCAGCGCTGAGGAAATCGCGATGAACCCCGTCGATTTTGCCATCACCCGCGCGCGGCTCACGATCGCGACGCTGATCTTCCTGCTGCTCGCGGGCACGGTCGCTTATGTCCGTATCGCGAAGGAATCCGAACCCGACGTTCGCATCCCGATCGTCTATGTCCAGCTTTCACAGCGCGGCATCAGCCCGGAAGATTCCGAGCGGCTTCTGCTGCGGCCGGTCGAAACCAAACTCAAGTCCGTCGGCAACGTGAAGGAAATGCGCTCGCAGGCCTTCGAGAATGGCGGCTATGTGCTGCTTGAGTTCCAGGCTGGTTTCGATTCCAAATCCGCGCTCGCGGACGTTCGCGCCAAGGTGGACGAGGCCAAGCGCGACATGCCGACCGACATGGACGAGCCGCTGGTGCAGGAAGTGAACCTCTCGCTCTACCCGGTGATCGTCGTGGCGCTCTCCGGCGACGTGCCGGAGCGCACGCTTTTGCGCATCGCCCGCACCGCCAAGAATGCGATCGAACAGTCTCCGGGCGTGCTTTCCGCGGAATTGCGCGGCGCGCGCGACGAAGTGGTTGAAATCATCGCGAACCCGGCGCTGATGAAGAGCTACAACGTCTCGCTCGACCAGCTCCTGCAGGTAACCCGCGCCTCGAATTCGCTCGTCGCCGCCGGCGCGCTCGAAGGCGAAACCGGCCGTTTCGCTGTCAAGGTGCCGTCGTTAATCGAGAAACCCGAGGACGTGCTGCGCATCCCGGTCGCGGCGACCTCCGGCGCGAGCGTAACGCTGGGCGACATCGCGCAGGTGCGCCCGACCTTCAAGGACGCCCTCACGGTCACGCGCGTCAACGGCCAACCGGCAATGACCATCGAGGTTTCGAAGCGCACCGGCGAAAACCTCATCAACACCGTCGATGGCGTGAAGAAGGTCGTCGCCCAGTTGCAGGCGACCTGGCCGGAAGCGGTCAAGGTTTCCTACACACAGGACAAATCGAAGACGATCCGCATCATGCTGCACGATCTGCAGAACGCGGTCGCGACCGCGGTGCTGCTGGTGACGGTCATTATTCTGTTCGCGCTCGGCCTGCGCGCTTCCGTTTTCATCGGCATTGCGATCCCGGCGTCGTTCCTGACCGGCGTGCTGGGGCTTTATCTCGCGGGCCTTACCATCAATATCGTCGTGCTGTTCTCGCTGATTCTGGCTGTCGGCATGCTCGTCGACGACGCGATCATCGTTTCAGAGTTCGCAGAACGCCGCATGTCCGAGGGCATGGAGCCGCGCGCAGCCTACTCGCTCGCGGCAAAGCGCATGGCGACGCCGGTGATTTCGGCGACGTTTACGCGCATCGCCGCCTTCTCGCCGCTGCTGTTCTGGCCGGGCGTGGTCGGCGAGTTCATGAAATACCTGCCGATCACGCTGATCGCTACACTATTCGCCTCGATGATCGTGGCGCTGATCTTTACGCCGACGCTCGGCGCGCTCTTGGGCCGCGCAGCGCCCGTGCCGCATGACGACCGCGTCTCGGACCAGGGGCCCTATATGCGGCTCGTGAAATCGGCGATCAGCCGCCCCGGCACGACGATTATGATCGTGATCGCGGTGCTGGTAGCGATCCAGATGACCTACGGCCGCTTCGGCAAGGGTGTCGAATTCTTCCCCGACGTCGAACCCGACTTCGGCCAGGTCGTGATCCACGCACGCGGCAATCTTTCCATCGACGAAAAAGACCGCCTGATGAAGCAGGTCGAGCAGCGCGTGCTGAAGTTTCCCGGCCTCTCGACCGTTTACGCCCGCATCGGCGAGCAGCCGCGCGGCATGGACGAGCTTTCGGAAGACACCGTCGGCGTGATGCAGTTCGAATTCGCCGACTGGAAAACGCGGCCCAAAGCGCGCGAGATCATGAATCAGATGCGCGAGGCGACCAAGGACATTCCGGGCGTCTTCATCGAAGTCACCGCGCCGCGCGCGGGCCCGCCGACCGGCAAGCCGGTGCAGGTACAGCTCTCCGCGCTGAACCCGGATCTGCTGCCTGCAGCCGCCGTGAAAGTCGCGGCGGTTCTCGGGAAGCATCCGCATGTTCGCGATCTCGACGACGGCCAGCAGCTTCCCGGCATCGACTGGACGATTCAGGTGCATAAGGCGCTCGCCGCGCAATATGGCGCGAGTGCCGCCACGGTCGGCAGCGCTGTGCAGCTCGTCACGAACGGCCTCAAGATCACCGACTACCGGCCGCCGGAGGCCGACAAGCCGGTCGATATCATCGTGCGTTTCCCGCCGGAGCTTCGCTCGCTCGGCCAGATCGACGAGTTGCGCGCGCAGACCCAGGTCGGACACATCCCGCTCGGAAACTTCATCGAGCGCTTGCCCGCGAAAAAAGTCGGCAACATCAAGCGCGTCAACGGCAACCGTATCATCACGGTGCAGTCGAACGTCGCCTCCGGCGTGCAGAGCGCCGTCGTGCAGCAGCAGATTGCCGCCGAGATTTCCAAACTCGATCTCGGTCAGGGCGTGTTGTGGAAGCTCAAGGGCGAGGACGAGGAACGCGAGAAAGCGAGCGCCTTCCTGGTCACCGCATTCCTGACCGCGATCTTCCTGATCTTCACGATCCTGCTCGCGCAGTTCAACAAGATAACTTCCGTGTTCGTGGTGCTGACCGCGGTCGTGCTTTCGACCTTCGGCGTCATGCTCGGCTTCATGCTGATGGGCCAGCCCTTCGGCGTGGTCATGGGCGGCATCGGCGTGATCGCGAACGCCGGCGTGATCGTGAACAACAATATCGTGCTGATCGATACCTACGACCGGCTGCGGCACGAGGGCATGAGCGCCTATGATGCGATCCTGCTTACTTGCCGCGAACGTGCGCGCCCTGTCGTGCTCACCGCCGTGGCTGCAATTCTCGGCGTGCTGCCCATTGCGTTTGGCGTGAACCTCGACTTCGTCATGCGCGAAGTAGCGGTTGGTGCGCCTGCGACGCAGTGGTGGATCAATCTTTCCACCGCCATCGTCTTCGGTCTCGGCTTTGCCACGGTGCTGACCCTCGTGGTGACGCCCGCGATGCTGATGGGGATCGAGCACATGGCCGAGTGGCGCCGCCGCACCTTCGGCAAGAAGACGCCGAAGCCGAAAAAGGGCGGTACGAAGATCGTTCCCGCCGAATAAAAAAACGGGCCGCAAATGCGGCCCGTTCTTTTAATTCGCTCCAGAATTTAATTTCGTCATGGCCGGGCTCGTCCCGGCCATCCACGCCTCAACAGCATCGCTGCCGGAAAGGCGTGGATGCCCGGCACAAGGCCGGGCATGACGCAGTAAATGTTTACCCCGCGGCGGTCTGCGGATTCACCGACTGCCGCTTCTGCGAGAGCTTGTTCAGCGCGTTGATGTAGGCTTTCGCGGAAGCGACCAGCGTATCGGCGTCGGCGCCGCGCGCGGAGACTTCCTTGCCACCTTCTTCCAGGCGCACCGAGACTTCCGCCTGCGCGTCGGTGCCTTCGGTAACGGCGTGAACCTGATAGAGCAGCAGCTTCGCCTGATGCGGCACCAGCGACTTGATCGCGTTGAAGATCGCGTCCACCGGGCCGTTGCCGGTCGCTTCTTCGGTGAAATGCTTGCCGTCGATGTCGAGCTTCATGGTCGCGCGCTGGGGCCCTTGCGTGCCAGCAACCACCGAGAGCGAAACCAGCTTGATGCGGTCGTGCGCCTGCGCGATCTCGTCGTCCACCAGCGCGACGATATCCTCGTCATAGACGTGCTTTTTCTTGTCGGCGAGCGCCTTGAAGCGGTTGAAGGCGTCGTTCAGCGAATTGTCGCCGAGTTCGTAACCCAGCTCCTTCAGCTTCTCGCGGAAGGCGTGGCGGCCCGAATGTTTGCCCATAACGAGCGAGGTCTTCGACACGCCGACGTCTTCCGGCCGCATGATTTCGTAGGTCTGCGTGTGCTTGAGCATGCCGTCCTGATGGATGCCGCTCTCGTGCGCGAACGCATTCCGGCCGACGATCGCCTTGTTGTACTGCACCGGGAACGAGGTCACTGCCGAGACGAGCTTGGAAGCGCGTGTCAGCATCGTTGCGTCGATGTTGTTCCAGTAGGGATAAATGTCGCCGCGCGTGCGCAGCGCCATCACGATTTCTTCGAGCGAGGCGTTACCCGCGCGCTCGCCGATGCCGTTGATCGTGCATTCGATCTGCCGCGCACCGCCTTCGACACCCGAGATCGAATTCGCGACCGCCATGCCGAGATCGTCGTGGCAATGCACCGAGAAACGCGCCTTGTCGGAATTCGGCACGCGCTCGCGCACGGTCCGGAACAGTGCCGCATATTCCTCCGGTGTTGAATAGCCGACCGTGTCGGGGATATTGATCGTGGTGGCGCCCGCCTTGATTGCAGCCTCGACGCATTTGCAGAGGAAATCGATCTCCGTGCGTGTGCCGTCTTCCGCCGACCATTCGACGTCCTCGACGTGATTGCGGGCACGCGTCACCTGCGCAATCACCATCTCGTAGACCTCGTGCGGCTCCTTCTGGAGCTTGTACTTCATGTGCACGGGCGACGTGGAGAGGAAGGTGTGGATGCGCGGGCGGCGCGCATGCTTCACGGCTTCGGCGCAGCGGTCGATGTCGTTAAACGCCGCGCGCGAAAGGCCTGCGATGATCGAGTTCTTGGAACGCTTCGCAACTTCGGCGACAGAATCAAAATCGCCTTGGCTTGCGATCGGGAAGCCCGCCTCGATGATATCGACGCCCATGTCGTCGAGGAGCTCCGCGACTTCGAGTTTCTCCTCGAAAGTCATCGACGCGCCGGGGCACTGCTCGCCGTCGCGCAGCGTTGTGTCGAAGATTAATACGCGGTCTTTTTCGCTGCCTTTCGGCGCGGAGGAATTGGAATTGTTCATGGCTCTGTTCCTTCTAGGCTTTGCGCCGCTTGGAGCGCTCCGGGGTTTCGTTCGTCAGTTCCCCTGAGTGCCAAGGCGCGTGCGCCCAGCCGGCCTCAGGGGCGGCGAAGAAGAAGGAGACCCAGAATGAGAGCGTTGCCCGGGATCGTTTCGATCCGGGGCGCAAGACGCTTGGTGCGGAAAGTCGTCATGGCGTCAGGTTTGCTCTCGATTCGTCTGTCAGCTTGCCGGGTTGCGGTTAGCAATCCGTAAGCAGGCGGCTGGCGTTCTACCGGCCCGTGCCGTTCCCGGCAAGCTGCAACTTTACGCAGGGAAAATAGGTCAGGGCTTTTGCCGTTTGGTCCGGGCGGATCGGTTGCAAGGCTCCTCGCCCACCGCACATTGAAACTCGGCGCTCGTTCGCTAAGCTCGTCGCCGCTGCGAGCAAAGGATTCTCAAGGAGATCGCCATGCGCGTCGTATTTGCTGCCCTCATTGCGTTCAGCTTCATGCCGGCCCTCACCGCTACGGACGCTTCGGCGCAGGCGACGTGCCGCAGCAAGTGCACCGAAGAAGAGCAGATGTGCCTCAAGCGCACCAACAACAAGGGGCAATGCGGCGACAAGGCCAAGCAATGCGCGTCGAAGTGCAAATAGCCCGAGCTTCGGACGAACGCCTAGCGCGTATGGTGTTCGAGACTATTTCCGCGATTTTATCCAGTCGGAAACCGCTTTCACGACCTGATCGTCGATGCCGATGAATCCGTGCGCGGACTGCGCCTCGCACGGATGCCCGGTGCCTTGCGGGCCGTCGAGCAAAAGGATGTCGAGCTTCTCTCCGCCGCGCCATTTCTGGAACGCCTCGATCGACTCCGGCAGCGTGTATTCGCACTGGTCCTTCTTGTGGCCGATCAGGAACATCGGCACCTGCGCCTTCTCTCTGTTGTTCTGGATCCCGCGCAGGAAGCTCGGCTGGTTGCCCGAGGGCATCAGCATCGCGGCAGTGAGCACGACAAAATCCGGCCGCTGCTTTCCTTCGGTGACGAGGAGCATCACACCGGCAGATACCGCCGCGCGGCTGGTGCCGACGACGATGACCGGCTCCGCAATCGTGCGCATATAGGCGACGAGCGCGCCGAGATCGGCGCCATAGCGCGGATGCCAGCGATAGCCGTTGACCGGATTTTTCTCGCCCTTCCAGTCGCGCGCGATGTCCGGTACTAGCACCGCAAACCCGTGCTTCAGATATTGTGCGCGCGTGCGCACAAGCTGGTTGCCGCGGCCCCATTTGATGTCGCCGTTCGCGGCAATATCCATCTGGCCGTGGCCGCCGACGAGCAGGATCACGCTGGCAACCGGCTTCTCTGGCTTCAGCAGGATCGCGCGGACCTTCTGGTTGCGCGAAGGTATTTCGACGGTGGGTTCGGCGGCGGTTAGCGAAGCAGGCGGGAAAACGGCGAAAATAGAAACAAGTAAAACTACGGCTGCGCGCATGGGTCACCTGTCGCTTAATCTTGCATCAAGAAACATTCCGGTACAAATTCTCGCATCACGAAAAGGCATCCGGATGAAACGCATTTTCTTCAGCTTGCCCGTTCTTTTGCTTTGCGCCGCCTGCACCAGCACATCGGCACCGCCTCCGCAACAGCAGACCGCGGCCCCCGATCCGCAGATTGCGTCGCTGGAGCCCGCGAGCGGCCCTGCTGAATGCACGCGGAATATCAACCAGTTTCAGAACGTGATCGCCGCCGATGTGGGCACCGGCTCGCTCGACCGCAATGTGTTTCCGCGTATTGCAACCGACCTCGGTCCGGTGCGCGCGGTCTGCGCTTCCGGCGACGCCGCGGGCGCGAACCGCGAACTTACGGCCGTTAAGAAAAAATACGGCTACCGCTAAAGCATGATCCCGAAAAGTGGGTACCGGTTTTCGGAAAAGATCATGCTTGGATAAAAAGTCACTTCTCCTTTATCAGAACCTCGCGCGCCCGCTTCATTGCTTCGAGCGCCGCCGCATCGACCTTCGGATAAGACAGGCCGAGACCGGCGAGCGCTTCGTCTATCGCGTGCGCGACCACAAGCCGCGTGAACCATTTCTTGTCCGCCGGAACAACATGCCAAGGTGCGTGATCCGTGCTCGTGTTACGGATCATGTCCTCGTAAGCGTCCATGTATTTGTCCCAGAGCTTGCGCTCCTCGACATCGCCCGGATTGAATTTCCAGTTCTTGTCGGGTTCGTCGATGCGCTCGAGAAAGCGTTTCTTCTGTTCCTCCTTCGAAACATTCAGAAAGAACTTCAGGGTCTTCGTGCCGCTGCGCGCCATATGCTTTTCGAAAGCCCGGATATCGTCGAAACGTTCCTGCCAGATATCCTTGCCGACCAGCGATTTCGGCGTGCGTTGCTTCGCAAGAATTTCCGGGTGCACGCGAACGACGAGTACTTCTTCATAATATGAGCGGTTGAATACGCCGATACGCCCGCGCTCGGGAAGTGCCACGGTCGTGCGCCAGAGCCAGTCATGATCGAGTTCGGTCGAAGTCGGCGCCTTGAAGGAGTGAACCTGGCACCCTTGCGGGTTGATGCCGGACATCACTTTGTCGAGCACGCTGTCTTTGCCCGCGGCATCCATCGCCTGCAGGATCACGAGCAGCGACCATTGATCCTGCGCGTAAAGCATCTCCTGATATTTGTTGATAGACTTGGAGATTTCCTCGAGGTGCTGCTTCGCCACCTCTTTCGGCAAATCGAGTTCTGCGGTGTCGCGCGGGTCCATGTCCTTCAGACGAAAATCCGGCCCGGTGACGCGGTAACGCGAAAGCATCTTGTTGCGGTCTATCATCTCGCATTCCTTCGTTTACACGATCTTCTCGGCACGGAACTTTTGCGTGGGACTTACGAATTCTTCCTGCGCATCGATCAGCAAGATCTCGCGCGAGTTCGCTTCCTTGGTTCGCTTCATCAAACCGAAAATCGAAGACGCAGCATTTGAGAGCGCTTCCGCCGACGATTTCGTTTTCAGCAAGTGGAAGAAGAAGAGCGCAGCGATTGCGTCGCCGGCCCCATTCACGGAAATTTCCAGAAGCGGCGTGCGTAACCGGAATTGTCCGTCTACTCCCGACACCAGAAGATCGATCGAATTTTTCGGCGTATCTTCAATATGCAGGCTGGTCACCAATATATATTGCGGGCCGGCGCCGTGTAATCGCTTCACGGCTTTCAAGGTATCCGAAAGCGTCTTGGTCGCTATGCCTGAGAGATAGTCGAGTTCGAATTGGTTGGGCGTAATCACGTCCGCCGCTGGCAACGCTTTACCGCGTATAAACTCCGGAATCCCCGGCCGCACGAACACACCACGCCCGACATCGCCGATCACCGGATCGCAGCAATATTGCGCAAGCCTGTTCGCAGCCTTCACTTTGGCCGCCGCTTCGAGGATGGCTTCGCCGATTGCGGCGTCACCCATATAGCCGGAAAGCAGGCCATCGCATTTCGGCAGCACTCCGCGCTCCTCGATCCCGGTCACGACGTCGCGCACGAGATCGGCACCGAACACTTGCCCCCGCCACGCGCCATAGCCGGTGTGATTCGAGAACTGTACCGTGTGAACCGGCCATACTTCCGCACCGAGACGCTGAAGCGGAAACGCCGCCGAGGCGTTGCCGACGTGGCCGTAGGCGACATGGGATTGGATGGAAAGGAGGTTCATTGAAAATTACTTTTCACCTCATGCGCGGGCTTGACCCGCGCATCCAGAGCGACGATCAGATAAGCTCGCCGTAAAGATCGGCCCACTCCGGATTTCCTTTTTCAATCAGTTCAAGTTTCCACTTGCGGGACCAATGCTTGATATTCTTCTCGCGCTGGATAGCAGACACTGCACTTTCGTGTCGCTCGGCAAACACCAGTCGCTTTACTCCATACTTCGTGCTGAAACTACTCCTAATACCCATTCTATGCTCGTTCATCCGTTTCGAAAGATCGCGCGTTACGCCGACATATAAGGTGCCGTTGCGTTTGTTCGCCAAGATATATACCCAGTGACCCATAGCATCTAAATCGAATGATCTCTGGATGCCCGGGTCAAGCCCGGGCATGAGGGAATAGAGAAATGTCCTTTTTGCAAACAATCAGCGCAGACGTCATCGCCTTCGTGAAAGCAAACCAGGGTTGGGCGCCCTTCATCGTGGCGCTGCTCTGTTTCGCGGAGTCA
Organism: Xanthobacteraceae bacterium; assembly: GCA_019752575.1. GTDB lineage: Bacteria > Pseudomonadota > Alphaproteobacteria > Rhizobiales > Xanthobacteraceae. The sequence continues at coordinate 16,491 of JAIELW010000011.1, forward strand.
CTTGCGGTCGTCTCATTCTTCGTCCCGGCGACCGTCGTGCTGGTCGGGATCGGCAGTCTGATTGGCGGCGCGGGCTTGAACTTCTGGCCGATCTGGTGGGGCGCGGTGATCGGCGCGATCCTCGGCGACTGGCTCTCCTATGTCGTTGGACTCTATTTCAAGGACAGCGCGCATCATCATTGGCCGCTCTCCCGCTATCCGGAGTTTACAAAACGCGCCGACGACTTCATGCGAAAATGGGGTGCGATGGGCGTCTTCATCGGCCGCTTTTCGGGACCGCTGCGCGCCTTCGTGCCGCTTGCAGCCGGCGTATTCGCCGTACCGCATTGGAAATTTCAGCTCGCGAACGTGACATCCGCGATCGTCTGGGGCTTTGTCCTGCTCGCGCCAGGCTGGGGCCTTTTCAAATACATCTCGCAATATCTCCCCCACTGAACCAGCCGATAAAATTTCTTCCCTCATGCGCGGGCTTGACCCGCGCATCCAGAGCAAGTGCAAAGACTGGATGGCCGGGTCTTCGCCCGGCCATGAGGTTATTTAGATTTTGTGCCGAATTATCAGATCGGGTAATGCGCGTGGCCGGTCTGGATCGTCATCCAGCGCAGTTCGGTGAACTCGTTGATGCCGGCGCGGCCGCCGAAGCGTCCGTAGCCGGAATCCTTCACGCCGCCGAACGGCATCTGCGGCTCGTCGGAAACGGTCGCCGAATTGATGTGGCAGATGCCGCTTTCGATGCGCGACGCCACCGCATAAGCCCGGTCGACATTGCCCGAGAACACGGAAGCCGAAAGGCCGAACTCGGTATCGTTCGCGAGACGAATAGCTTCCTCGTCGTCGGTCGCAGGCACGACGATCACGACCGGGCCGAACGACTCTTCGCGATAGATGCGCATTTCCGGCGTCACGCGGTCGATCACCGTCGGCGGGAACAGCATGCCGTTCGGCGTGCCGCCGGTCAGCACACGCGCGCCGCGATCGACGGCGTCTTTCACGAGGTCATGCACGCGCTTCACCGAGCGGTCGGAGACGAGACAGCCGATCTGCGTTTCCGGATTGGCCGGATCGCCGACGCGCAGGCCTTCCGCCTTCGCGACGAGCTTGCGGTTGAATTCGTCCATCACCGGCTTCTGCACGATCAGGCGCTCGGTGGACATGCAGATCTGGCCCTGATGCATGAAGGCACCGAAATTGGCCGCCGCCGCCGCGTCGTCGAGATTGGCGTCGTCGAGCACGACTTGCGGTGCCTTGCCGCCGAGTTCCAGGAGCACCGGCTTCAGGAAGCGCGCGGCACTCTGCGCGATGATCTTGCCGACATGCGTCGATCCCGTGAAGTTGATGCGCTTCACGCGCGGGTCCGCGATCATCGCATCGACCGCAGCACCCGCGCCTTCGCGCGACGTGGTGAGAATGTTGATCGCGCCCGCGGGCAGACCCGCCTGCTCAAGCACTTCGCCGATAATGCGGTGCGTGCCCGGCGTCTCTTCCGAAGCCTTCATCACGACCGTGTTGCCGCAGGCGAGCGGCATCGCGACTGCACGCACGCCCAAGATCATCGGCGCGTTCCACGGCGCAATGCCGAGCACGACTCCTACCGGCTGGCGCACAGCCATCGCGATCTTGCCCGGATGATCGGATGGGATCACTTCGCCGGTGATCTGGGAAACCGAAGCTGCGGCCTCGCGCAAAATCGAAGCGGCGAAGAAAGTATTGAACATGCCCCAGCCGAAGGTGCCGCCGGTTTCGGCGGTCATCGTTTTCGCGACTTCCGGCGCGCGGGCCGCGAGCAGATCGGCGGCCTTCCAGAGAATTTCGCGGCGCTTCGACATCGGCGTCTTCGACCATTCCTTGAACGCCGCTGCCGCCGCGCCGACTGCCGCAACCGCGTCGAGCGGACCGGCATCTGGTACTCGCGCGACAACTTCTCCGGTGAACGGATTCTTCTTGTCGTAGGTGCGGCCGTCCGCGGAACCGGCATCGCGCCCGCCGATCTTCATCGCGACATTCTGCATTGAACTCTCCCTGCAAAGCTTCGTTGTTATTTTTGCCTGATCGTAGGCTTCCCAACGAATTTGGCATCCTCGACCCCCATTGTCGAGAACGGAAGCCGGTTTCGCCAGTACGGTCCCGGGCCTATGGTTAAGCCACGCCCGCGCGCTGAAGGAACGCAAGATGCCGCAAGCAAACGATCGCACCATGCTTGAAAAGCTCAATCATGAATATGTGAAATCGGTGCAGAACAAAGACGTTGCTTGGTTCGACGCCAACCTTTCAGCCGATTTCATGAATACCGCCTCCGACGGCTCGCTTGCGGACCGCAAAACCTTTCTCGGACAGATCGCGAAAGGCACCGGCGTTTCGAAGATCGCCGAGGAAGAGGTTGTAATCCGTATCACCGGAGACACCGCGATCATTCACGCAGCGACGGCCTTCACCACCGATGCCGGCACAAGCGGACGCGGCCGCTACACCGACATTTGGCAGAAGCAGAACGGCCGCTGGATCTGCGTCGCGGCGCATGTCTCGCGCCGCGCGAGCGCTTAGGGCCGCAGCCGTTCGATCTTCAAGCGTTTCGCAATCATGCGATCCGACATACGCGCGGGCAATGCGTTGATGATCGCGCGCATGAGTCTGCCCGGCGTGATCGTATAGCGCGTTTTTACGCTCGCACCGGTGAGCGCGTGGTGGATGAGCTTCGCTACATCTTCCGGCGGCAAGCCGTTCTTACCGAGATTTTGCATGAAGTTGAACGCAGCTTCGAGCGGCTTGGCGTAGGGCGAATTTCCGAGCTTCGAAAAATCCGGCGCGGCACCCTTGCCCCAGATCGGCGTCTTGATCGGTCCGGGGCCGATCACGATCACGTCGATCCCGAACAGCATCATTTCGCGGCGAAGCGACTCCGAAAGACCTTCAACGGCGTGCTTCGACGCCGAGTAAGGACCCGCGAACGGATTGCCGCGTTTTCCCGCGACCGAAGAAATCATCACGATCCGCCCCGGCTCGCCTTTGAGTGAAAGGTCTGCGCCGAGCAACGGCGCGAATTGCTGCGTCGTCGCGACGAGGCCAATAACATTCGCCTCGAACTGTTTGCGCCACTTGTCGAGCGAAGTTTCGAGAAACGGCCCCGGCACCGCGATGCCCGCGTTGTTCACGAGGCCCGCGAGCGTTTGCCCGTTCAGGTCGGCGCGTACTTTCGCGGCCGCCACCTTGATCGCGGCTTCGTCGGTGACATCGAAAATCAGCGGCTCGAAGTTGCCGCCGATTTCCTGCTTGAGACGCGCACCGTCTTCCGGCTTGCGCACGCTGCCGTAAACTTTGAAGCCTTGGCTTGCGAGATACTTCGCCGTGGTTTCGCCGATGCCGGTCGAGGCGCCGGTAATCACAACACTGCGCATGTTTTTTCCTTTAACCGCAAGCGTAACTGAGAGGGAAAATCCTGCAATACCATCGTTGATTGTCAGGCGAAAAGGCTACCTGGAAACGGTGAAAAGTGAGAAAGGATGAAAGCACGTCTACCGAAAGCGGTGACCCGGCCCTAAGGCCACCGGCATCCAAAGTTTGCTCGTAACGCCGCACAACAGGAAGCGCGCTTTCCAAGACGCCAGGTGCGATCGCCTGCGGATCGCGTTTTTCGATCATAGTCGATACTTTCGCACGCGCATCGGGATTTCTTATCAAATTGAGCACCCTAGTAAACTCTTCCCGGTCCTTGAACCATTCGGCGTTGTCGCCGCTCCTGGTGGTTCTTGTAAACTCAAGAAGCAATAGCGTTCGCAATGTGATGACGCCGAGAACAACAGGTTCTGTGTTCTCCGGCGTCTTCAATGCGTGATAAAGCACGTCCTCCGACGGCAGCTTGAAAGCCTGTGCCGTCGCCGCTCTCGTATGCGCAAGCGTAACGGCCGCCCCGATAAGAATTGCTCTACGATTCATTTGCCCGCTCCTGCGACGACCGCCTTCGCGAGAACGCGGCTATACATGACGAATGCAACGACAAATACTAACAAGCCGCCGGTAACGAATATAAGCTGCAGCAAGCTCATTAAGCCGGTGTATGGATCGTAAACCCATTCCTTGCCATTGACGTAACTAATCATGCTTTGGACCAAAACGCCCTTGGCAAAGTACCCGAACGTCAGTGAAAGCACGTGAAGAACGGTGGATGCCGAAAGCAACAAAACCACGATGCTGCGATCGTCTTTACGCCGAGGAGAATAAATAATGTGAGCAATTACGAGCGCTTGAAACGCAATAAGACCGGCTGCAATCAACCAAAGGTCGTTGGTTTGCTCAAGGATCAATTTGTGTAGCTCTTGCAGAGTTTCCTTTTCCACTTTCATAATTTCAGCTCCAAAAATCGAACTAAGGCAATAAAATTGACTCCATAAATGAAATCGCCGGGCAATGCCCGGCGATTTTGAAACCTAGTTCTTGCTCTTGTCCACCAAGGCCTTTGCCTTGATCCAGGGCATCATATCGCGGAGCTTTGCGCCGACCTCCTCGATCGGATGCTGCGCGAGCTTGGCGCGCGTCGCCTTGAACGAAGCCTGGTTGACCTTGTTCTCGAGCATCCAGTCGCGGGTGAATTTGCCGGTCTGAATGTCGTTCAGCACCCGCTTCATCTCTGCTTTCGTCTCAGCGGTGATGATGCGGGGGCCGGTGACGTACTCGCCGTATTCGGCGGTGTTCGAGATCGAATAGTTCATGTTCGCGATGCCGCCTTCGAAGATCAGATCGACGATCAGCTTCACTTCGTGCAGGCATTCGAAATAGGCCATCTCCGGCGCGTAGCCGGCTTCGGTCAGCGTTTCGTAACCGGCCTTGATCAACTCGACGAGACCGCCGCACAGCACGACCTGCTCGCCGAACAGATCGGTTTCGCATTCTTCCTTGAACGTCGTCTCGATGATGCCGGCGCGGCCGCCGCCGATCGCCGACGCATAGGAAAGACCGAGATCGTGCGCATTACCGGACGAATCCTTGTGAATCGCGATCAGGCACGGCACGCCGCCGCCGCGCAGATATTCGGAGCGCACGGTGTGGCCGGGGCCCTTCGGCGCGATCATCAGCACGTCGATGTCCGGGCGCGGCTCGATCAGGTTGAAATGCACGTTCAGGCCGTGTGCGAAAAGAAGCGCCGAGCCTTCCTTCATGTTGCTGTGCAGGTGATCGCGGTAGATGTCGCCCTGCAATTCGTCGGGCGTGAGCATCATCATCACGTCGGCCCATTTCGCGGCCTCGGCGACTTCCATCACTTTGAGTTTTTCGCCTTCGGCTTTCTTGACGCCTTGCGAGCCCTTGCGCAGCGCGACTGCGACATCTTTCACACCGCTGTCGCGCAGGTTCAGCACGTGCGCGTGCCCCTGGCTGCCATAGCCGATGACGGCGACCTTCTTGCCCTTGATCAGATTCAGGTCGGCGTCGCGATCGTAATAAACACGCATCGTCATTTACCCCCGGTAGGCGCGCGGCTTTTCCGCTAACCGTTCAATTCCGCCGATCTTCTAGGGGGCCGGGCGATGCCCCGCAACCCCCGCTAAAGCATGCCGAAATAGCGCAGCAATGAGCGTACCGCGAGGCCGATCACCAAGAGCCCCACAACCACCATCAGGATCCGCGTCGGCGCGACCCGAGCGACCAGACCCGCGAAGGGTGCGGCAATCAGGCCACCGAGAATGAGCGGCACCACCGGCGTCAAGTCCGCCCAGCCGAGATGCAGAATGAGCGTCGCGGAAGTCGCGACCGTCACGAAAAATTCCGTGAGGCTGACAGAGCCGATGACAAAACGCGGCACATGGCCGGTGCCGATCAACGTTGAGGTCACCATCGGTCCCCAGCCACCGCCGCCGATGGCGTCAAGCGTCCCGCCAGCGAAACCGATGAAGGGCATGCCACGTCTGCTCGCGTCGACAACGGCAAAAGCCCGCATCGCTCGAACGAGAATGATGACTCCTATAATCAAGAGATAGACGTTCACGAAAGGGGCGATTTTCTTGCCGTCGATGTTTGCAAGCACCGTCGCACCGATGATGCCGCCGATCACGCCCGGCAGCGCGATGCGCTTCACGATGGTCCAGGAAACGTTCTTGTTGACGTAGTGCGAGATGCCGGAAGCCGCAGTCGTGAAAATTTCTGCGATATGAATCATCGCGCTCGCCTGTGCAGGCGCGACTCCGGTGCTCATCAGCACGGCGGAGCCGATGACGCCAAAGGCCATGCCCAACGCACCGTCAACAAGTTGTGCGAAGATTCCGATCGCAACGAAGGTCCAGAAGTCTGCTCCAAATTCCATTGTGCGCCCCAGCAAAATGAACAGACGAATTTCAGCCTATTCAAACACCCGCACCAAACGGAAGTTCTGTGCAGCTACATGCCCTCCGGCCCGCGCGCGATCGCGGCGATACCCGTGCGCGAGCATTCGATCAAGCCGAGCGGCTCCATCAGGATCAGGAATTGATCAATCTTGTCGGTTTTTCCGGTCAACTCGAAGATGAAGCTCTCGGTGGTCGCGTCGATCACGCGCGCGCGAAAGGCGTCGGCAAGACGCAGCGCCTCGACGCGATTATCGCCCTTGCCGCGCACCTTGATCAGCGCAAGCTCGCGCTCGAGCGCACGGCCGGACTCGGTGAGATCGACGACGCGATGCACGGGCACCAGCCGCTCGAGCTGATGCTTGATCTGCTCGATCACCATCGGCTTGCCGGTGGTCGCGATCGTGATGCGCGAGAGATGCTTCTCGTGCTCGGTCTCGGACACCGTGAGGCTGTCGATGTTGTAGCCGCGGCCGGAGAACAGGCCGATCACGCGCGCAAGCACGCCCGGCTCGTTATCGACGAGCACGGAGAGCGTGCGGCGCTGCTCGCGCTCGTCGACTGGTGCCGCGGGATAGTGTGTGGTGGTAGGGTTCACGGTCATATTCATTACACCAGTTCTTTCTCTCGCTTCATCCTTCGAGACGGCTGGCTTCGCCAGCCTCCTCAGGATGAGGCTTTAAATATTCCTCATGGTGAGGAGCGCGAGCGAAAGCGAGCGCGTCTCGAACCATGAGGATGGTTACACCAGCATCTTTCCTTCTTCGGTAACCGCATCGCCGATGCTTTCGGCGGCGTCGCCCAGGATCATTTCGTTGTGCGCGCGTCCCGACGGGATCATCGGGAAGCAATTCTCGTTCTTGTCGACCACGCAGTCGAAGATCACCGGCTTGTCGACCTTGATCATCTCCTTGATCGCGGCGTCGAGATCGCCGGGTCTCGCACAGCGGATACCGACCGCGTGATAGGCCTCGGCGAGCTTCACGAAATCCGGCAGCGCCGCGGAATAGGATTCCGAATAGCGCCCGCCATGCAGCAGTTCCTGCCACTGGCGCACCATGCCCATATATTCGTTGTTCAGGATGAAGATCTTGATCGGCAGGCGATACTGCACAGCCGTCGAGATTTCCTGCATCGTCATCAGCACCGACGCCTCGCCGGCGACATCGATCACGAGCGATTTCGGATGCGCAAGTTGCACGCCGACCGCGGCCGGCAGGCCGTAACCCATTGTGCCTAGCCCGCCGCTCGTCATCCAGCGGCGCGGCTCCTGGAAGTGCAGGTGCTGTGCCGCCCACATCTGATGCTGGCCGACTTCGGTCGTGATGTAGGTGTCGCGGTCTTTCGTAAGTTCATAAAGACGTTCGACCGCATATTGCGGCTTGATGACGTCGTTCGACTTCTTGTAGGCGAGCGACTTGCGCGCGCGCCATTTCTTGATCTGCTCCCACCATTCGCCGAGCGCCTTCTTGTCCGGCTGCGCCGAAGACGAACGCCACAGGCGAACCATGTCTTCGAGGACATGCGCGCAGTCGCCGATGATCGGGATGTCGACCTTCACGTTCTTGTTGATCGATGAAGGATCGATATCGACGTGAATTTTCTTCGAATGCGGCGCGAAGGCATCGAGACGCCCGGTGATACGGTCGTCGAAGCGCGCGCCGATGCAGATCATCACATCGCAATCGTGCATCGCCCAGTTGGCTTCGTAAGTGCCGTGCATGCCGAGCATGCCGAGCCACTGCGGGTCGGCCGCCGGATAGGCGCCGAGGCCCATCAGCGTCGATGTGATCGGATAGCCAGTGATCTTCACGAGATCGCGCAGCAGAACCGAAGCCTCGTTGCCCGAATTGATGATACCGCCGCCGGTATAGAACAGCGGGCGCTTTGCGCACTTCATCAGGTCGATAGCGGCCTGAATCTTCGCCATGTCGCCTTTGAGCTTCGGCTTGTAGGATTTGTGCTCCACGTTCTTCGGGCCGGTGTATTTGCCCTTGGCGAACTGAATGTCCTTCGGAATATCGACCACGACCGGGCCCGGACGGCCCGAGCCCGCGATGTAGAACGCTTCATGCAGGATGCGCGAAAGATCGTTCACGTCTTTGACGAGATAATTGTGCTTCGTGCAGGGACGCGTGATGCCGACCGTGTCGCACTCCTGAAACGCGTCGTTGCCGATCAGATGCGTCGGCACTTGGCCGGTGATGACGACAACCGGGATCGAATCCATCAGCGCGTCGGTGAGACCCGTAACGGCATTCGTGGCGCCCGGACCGGAAGTCACGAGCACCGCGCCGACCTTGCCCGAGGAGCGCGCATAGCCTTCGGCGGCATGCACCGCGCCCTGCTCGTGGCGGACGAGGATGTGCTGCACGTCTTTTTGCTGGAACAGCGCGTCATAAATCGGCAGGACCGCGCCGCCCGGATATCCGAACAGGTGCTTTACGCCCTGTTCGCTAAGCGCCTTCACCACCATTTCCGCGCCGGTCATTTCGTTACTCATCGTCGGCTCCGTTTCATTCGTCTTTGCCCAATTTCTCGTAGCCCCAGAATCGAAAAGGGGCCCCGAAAGACCCCTTTGCGCACCACCTAACTCAGCCCGGCCTGTTCAGGCCGTGCGGGGGGTGCGCTCTCCTACTACGAGAATAATCTTGCTCATCGGTCTTCTATATCGTTCAAAAGTTGCGCGGACCCTAATGGCCCCCGCTAGCAGCGTCAAGCCTTTATGCGCCTGCCTTTTCCGGCCTGCAAGCCGGATTTGGCGGCAGCATTTCTCACGGGATTGTGGCTCCGGCCCAGTTCCGGGCGGCCCGCGCCCGGCCTAGCTTGGCCCTGCACCGGAGCCAAGCGATTTGCCTTTTCTGCGCGAGAAAAACGGGAATCTCTCCCCGCATAAGCTGATTGCCTTCGCAGGCTCCTGCGCGCCTGCGCTTTATTTGCTGGGCCGCGCGATCAACAGCGATCTCGGCGCCCAGCCATTGGTCGAACTTACGCATCAGACCGGCGACTGGGCGGTGCGGCTACTCTTTCTCTCGCTTTGCATTACGCCGGCGCGGCGGCTGTTCAACGCGCCGAAGCTTATCTTCATGCGTCGCACCTTGGGCGTTGCGGCGTTCTTCTACGCGCTTGCGCATTTCTTTCTCTATGTGATCGACCAGAACTTCGCGCTCGGCACGGTCGCGCGCGAAATAGTGCTCAGGCTTTACCTGACGATCGGCTTCTTCGCGCTCGTGATGATGACGGCACTCGGCATGACTTCGACGGACGGCATGATCCGCCGCATCGGCGGCGCGCGCTGGGCAAGACTTCATCGGCTGAGTTACGCGATCGCGATTCTCGCCGTCATTCACTTCATGATGCAGAAGAAGCTCAACATTTACGAGCCAACCTGGATGGCAGGCTTGCTCGCATGGCTTCTTTTATATCGCGTCGTGCAGAAGCGCGTACATGACGTGCGGTTACCGCATCTGATCGGGCTCGTGATCGTGGCGGTACTGTTCACGATTGCCGTAGAAGCGCTTTGGTATGGATTGCTGACCGGCGTGAACTGGCAACGCGTGCTGCAAGCGAACATCATGTTTCCGGAAGTGGTTCGCCCGGCTTGGGTTGTGTTCTTCGTAACCAGCGGAATCACGCTAGCAACGCTCGCCGCGCAATGGATGTGGCCGAAGCAGAGCGCACGGGAGAAGCTACGCGCGGCTGAATAACGCTTCGAGCGCCTTTTCCGGTTTCACCCGCGCGAATTCCGGAAGCTGGTTTCTAAACCATGTCTCCTGCCGCTTGGAATATTGCCGCGTGTCGCGCTTGCCCTGTGCGGCGGCTTCTTCGAGCGGCATTTCGCCGTCCAGATATTTGATGAGCCATGGCACGCCATGCGCCTTCAGCGCTGGCATGCGGGGGTCGAGATCGCGGGTTTTCAACCTCTTCACTTCGCCGAGCGCTCCTTCTTCGAGCATCTTTTCGAAACGCGCGTCGATGCGTTTACCCAGCGCATCGCGGTCGGTTTCGAGAAAGATTGCCTGATAGTCACGGGAATTGAGCGCCGGCACGCCCGGCTCCTCACGCCATTCGGCAAGGCCTATACCCGTCGCCTCGACGACTTCGAGCGCGCGGAGGACACGCTGCCGGTCAGAAACGCGGATCTCCTCAGCCGTCCGCGGATCGCGCGCGACAAGCATCGCATGCAGCGCCTCATTGTCTTTCGTATCGCCAAGGTCGCGAACCTGTTGCCGCACTTCGGCAGAGACTTCTGGAACCGCAGAAAGACCTTTCAACAAGGCGCTGAAATAAAGCCCGGTACCGCCGATCACGATAGCGACTTTTCCAGCCGTGCGCGCCGAGGCGATCTCCTGCTCGGCTTCGCGCAACCAGCGTCCGGCGGAATAGATTTCCTCTGCGCCGATATGGCCGTAAAGCCGGTGCGGTGCGCGAGCCATTTCCTCGTCGGTCGGCCGTGCGGTGATGATCCGAAGGTCGCGGTAAACCTGCATCGAATCTGCGTTGATAACGACGCCACCGGTTCGCGAGGCAACTTCCAGCGCCAAGGCGGACTTGCCGCTCGCCGTCGGCCCTGCAATAAGCACCGCGCTTTTCATACTCATACGGCTCATGTCCCACGTCGCGACCCTCGTTAGCAATCCCAAGCGGCCCGCGGTCGATACCGCGGCGATCGCAAAGGCTCGCGCGCTGCTTCCGAACGCAATCTCCGAGAGCGTGCTTAAGGATGGTCTTGCCGTCGATATTTTTTTCGCGCCGGGACCAAACGCGCAGGAAAGAGAACTAAGCGATCTCGTGCGCGCGGCACTTGCACCCGCACCCATCGACGTCGTCGTGCAGGAAACCGCATTTCGCCGAAAGAAGCTTTTCGTGGCCGACATGGATTCCACCATGATCGATCAGGAATGCATCGACGAGCTTGCGGATTATGCTGGCCTGAAGGCGCATGTCGCAGCGATCACCGAACGCGCGATGCGCGGCGAGCTTCCGTTCGAGCCCGCGTTGCGCGAGCGGGTGGCGCTTCTGAAGGATTTACCGCTTTCGGTGATCGGCGAAACCATCGAAAAGAAAATCACGCTCGCGGCAGGCGGCAAGGAATTGATTGCAACGCTCAAGGCGAACGGCGTTTACACTTGCCTCGTCTCCGGCGGCTTCACGTTGTTCACGAATGTGATCGCACAGAAGCTCGGCTTCGACGAGAACCGCGCGAACGAACTGCTCGTAGACGGCGGCAAACTGTCCGGCAAAGTCAAAGAGCCGATTCTCGGTCGTGCCGCGAAGCTCGCGACGCTGCAGGAGCTGACGAAAAAACTCGGCATTCGTCCAGAAGAAACCGCCGCGATCGGCGACGGCGCGAATGACCTCGATATGATCACCGCGGCGGGCTTAGGCGTCGCGATCCACGCCAAGCCAGCGGTCGCCGCCGCCGCGCAGGCTCGCATCGATCACGCCGACCTGAGCGCGATTATTTATTGCGGCGGAGATACGGTCAGGAACGGCTGATCAGCCGCCGAGCCGCTGAATCGCGCGGCGGCTCGTTTCGCGGTTCGGCTCGCGCCGCAATGCTTCGCGGAAGTCGGCAAGCGCGTCGGTGCGGTTGCCGAGCTTCTCGAAAACGACACCGCGCTTCTCGTAATCGACAGCCATAAGATCCCTGCCCGCGCGAATGATGCTGTCGAGATCGGCTTTGGCGCGATTGAGATCGTCCGTGCGTGTGGTGCCGGCGCTATCGGCACGGCTGACGAAGATGTCTGCGCGCTCACGGTAATAATTCGTTTCGTTCGGCGCGAGCTTAATTGCCTCGTTGTAATCGTTGAGCGCGCGCGCGAAATCGCTACGGTAGCCGTGCGCGGCCCCGCGGCGCGCATAATAGAGGCCCGTCTGCGGCGAGAGCCGGATCGCATCAGAGTAATCCGCGACCGCTGCGATATAGTCTTTCTTCGAGATATTCGTCCGCCCGCGTAGCGAATAATAATAAGCGCTGCGCGAATTGAGCTGGATCGCGCGGGTCTGGTCCGAGATCGCCCGGTCATATTCGTTCGCGAACCAATAGGCCGTACCGCGGCTGGCAAAGTTGTCCGGGTCGCTGGGCTCGAGACGGATCACTTCCGTGAGATCCGCGATCTGTTCGGCATATTGCTTCGTGACGCCGTAGTCGGACGCACGGCCTTTCAGTGCCGCAAGACGCGAGGCGTTGTCTGCCGCGAGCCGCAACGCCTCACTGTAGGCTGCAATCGCTTCGCTATGCTTGCCTTCGCTGCTAAGCCGCTCCGCCCGCTCGATCGCCGCGCGCGCAGTGCCCGCGGGTTGCGTCTTCTGTTTCTGTGTAGTTGTCGTGGTCGTCGTCGCCGGTTGCTGCGAGTTCAACGAGGCAATGAGTACGCCCGCGACGATGAGCACGACCGACGCGATTGCCGCAATGCCGATCCATGAGCGCGGCACCTTACGCGCAGCCACACCGGCCGCAGCTGCCTCAGGTTGCGCTGCCGCCGGACCCTGCACTTTCGCGCCGGGTCCCGAAAATCCCGGCGTCGGCATCGGCTGCACTTTCGCCGGTTTCGTCGGAGCAATCGCAGCAGTCTTTCTGCCGTCGTCTTTCAACCCCGCGCGAAATTCGGCAATGCTCGAAGGCCTGTCCGCGGGCTTGAGCGAAAGCGAGCGGTCAATGGTATCGATCGCGGCCTGCGGCAGCGGGATGCGCGCTGTCTGCGCAACCGAGAGATAAGGGTCAGCTCCCTTGAGCACGAGATCGTTCTTGCGCTTGTCGGAGTCGACCGGCGGATGGCCGCTGACTGCGCGATAGACCACTGCGCCGAGCGCATAGACATCGGCGCGCGGATCGAGTTCGGCACCCTCATCCATCTGCTCCGGCGGCGAGTAGTGCTGCTTCGCGACGCCGTAGCTGCGCCCCGATGCCGCGCGGGTCTGCGCCTGCTGCGCGATGATCTTGATCGCGCCGAAGTCGATCAACATCGGCCGCCCGTCCTTGCGGATCATAATGTTGTCGGGCGCGATGTCGCGGTGAATGAATTTCTTCGCGTGCACATATTCGAGCGCGTCGCAGATCGGTTCGAGCACCGTGCGCACATCCGCAAGCCTGACCGCGGTGTCCTTCTTTCGCAGCCACTGCTCCAGCGTCTCGCCGTCCACCTGCTCCATGAACATGTAGCCGGTCTCGTTCGCCGGAACGTAATTCAGGACACTTACGATGTTCGGGTGACTGAAATCGCAAAGTTCGGTGGTGGAGCGGCGGAAGCGCTCGAGCGCCCAGGCGACGACATCGGTGTCCTCGCGCGAAAAGACGACATGCGTTGCGTTCTCGCGCGAAGCGATTCCGCGCGGGAAGAACTCCTTGATCGCCGCCCGCCGCCGCGTGACCGGATTGAAACCCTCGTAAGTGATGCCGAAACCGCCGACCCCGAGCACGCGGACGATTTCATAGCCGGAAATCTCGGTCCCGACCGGAAGCGCAAAGGGATATTGCGGATCGCTCAAGGCTGCGCGCCGAGCCGCTGCAGTGCCTCGCGGCTACGAGAAAGATTAGAGTCGAGCTTGAGCGCTTCGCGGAATTCCCTGATGGCATCGTCGCGCCGGCCGAGCCCTTCCAGCGCAAGCCCGCGTCCCTCGCGCGCAAGCGCTCGCTTCGGATCGACGCGTGCCACGTCGGAGAAATCGGAATAGGCGGCGACGAAATCTCTGCGCGTGAGATTGACGCGCCCGCGGCCGAGCAGTGCGTTGACGCTCGCGCGATCGATCCCGAGCGCATCGGTGAAATCCTTTAGCGCGCGGTCGGGATCGTTGAGATCCTCGTATGCGCGGCCACGCCCGACAAGGGCGTTCAGGTTTCTCGGCTCTAACCGCAACGCGCTCGAGAAATCCTCAAGCGCACGTTGCGGATTGCGGTTCGACGCGTGCGCGGTGCCTCTATTCGCATAAGCCACCGCGTATTTCGGGTCGATTGTGATCACCTCGCTGTAGCTGGCGATGGCGCGGTCATACTCGCGGCGATCGAGATACAGGTTGCCCTTGGTGTTGTGGGCGAGCGCAAACTTCGGATCGAGCCGCAGCGAATTCTCGATGTCTTCAAAGGCACGCTCGCCGTTGCCGCGTTCGCGCCAGACAATTGCGCGATTGAGATAGGGAATCGAGGCATCCTTCGAACTTGAATCGAGCCGGATCGCGGTCGAATAGTCGTCGAAGGCGCGGTCGCGGTCGCCGATGCGGTGATAGGACAGCCCACGATTAATGTAGGCGTTCACGAATTTCGCATCGAGCCGGATCGCGTCGCTGTATTCCTCGATCGCCTGCCGGTAGTTACCTCGTTGCCGCAGATCGTTGCCACGGCGGAAAAGTTCGTTCGCATCGCGTGCGGGCTGTTGCGTCTGCTTCTCTTCGCGGGGCGATACCTGCTTCTGGGTCTGTTGTTTCTGTTGTTGCTGCTGTTGTTGCTGGCGCGGCTCCTCGCGGCTCATGATCCGCATGCCGGTCATGCCCTCGAAGAAATTCACGAGCGGCCGGTGCAGGAGCACGGCGGCACCGCCAACCAAGATAAAAACCACGGCCGCGATGTTCGCAATCGAAATGCCGGAGCGTTTGGCTGCGGGAGCCGCGTTTCCGGGCGGCGTGTACGGCTGTCCCTGATCGGCAGGTTTCGATTGTGGCTCGTAAGGCGGCGGAACCGGCTCCGAATAGGCCGTCATCGGCATGGACGCGGACTGCATGATCGGCGCCGTGACGTCCATCGGTTTCTGCGGCTGGATTATACGCGTTGCAGGCTGATTGGAGGCGGCGGTACTTGGCTCGCTCGCGCGTACCGCGAGCTTCGCGCGGAATTCGGCGACTGTCGCCGGGCGCTCCTTCGGACGCAGCGACATCGCGGCGTCGATGGCCGATGCAAACTCCGCTGGGACCGGAACCTGCGCGGCCTGCGCGAGCGGAATATATGAGTCCTGTCCTTTCAGCGCCGTATCGGTCTTGCGCTTGTCGGCATCCATCGGCGGTTTGCCAGCAAGCGTGCGATAGATCGTGGCCGCGAGCGAATAAACATCCATCCGCGGATCGACGCTGCCGCTGTCGCCGCCCTGCTCGGGCGGCGAATAGTTCGCCTTGAGCACGCCGAAGCTCTTGGGCGAAGGTCCGTGCGCAAGCGTCTGGTGCGCGATCAGCTTGAGTGCGCCGAAATCGATCAGCACCGGGCGGCCGTCGGCGCGGATCATGATATTGTCCGGCGCGATGTCGCGGTGGATTACGCCGTTGGCGTGTACATATTCCAGCGCGTCGAAGATCGGGTCGAAGATCGGCCCGAGTTCCGAAAGCTGCGGCGGCGACGGACGCGATTTCAGCCAGTCTTCGAGTGTCTGCCCCTCGACATGCTCCATCACCATGTAGCCGGTACCGTTGTCGGCGACATAGTTCAGCACTTCGATGATGTTTGGGTGCTTCAGCTTGGCCAGGCGATTGGCGGAATCGGCGAAACGCTTCAGCGCCCAGGACACCACCTCGCCGTCCTGCTTCGAATAGGCGATGCGGGTCGCGTCGTCGCGCGAGGCGATGCCGCGCGGGAAGAATTCCTTGATCGCGACACGGCGCTCCGTGATCGGGTTGAAGCCTTCATAAGTAATGCCGAAGCCTCCCGCGCCGATCGCGCGCACGACTTCGTAGCCCGTGATCATGGTTCCAGGCCGAAGCGCGAATGGCATGTCGGTGGTACGCAAAGGGCCGCCCCCTTGGAAATTGCGGCAGGATGCTAACGGCTTGGCTTTTCTCGCGCAAACGAGATTGCGCGAGCAGCCTACAACTAGCCGTGAGGTGTGACGGTTGTTACTGGATTTCGACGGCGACGAAGCGCTGTTCCCCGCCCGGATTGACCAGGAGGAGCAGCGCCGACTTCTTGCCGGCCTTTTTCAGCGCGTCCACGCGCGTACGCATTTCGGCGGCAGTCGTGACCGCCTCGCCGGAAACTTCGACCAGCACGACGCCGGCCTGCACGTTCTGGTCCGCGGCGTTCGATTCCGGATCGACGCCGGTGACGACGAGACCTTTCAGATTTTCCTTAAGCTTGTAGCGGCGGCGCAGTTCGTCGCTCAGCGCGGACAATTCAAGTCCGAGGGGGCGATTCTGCGCCTGCTTCGATTTCTGCGGCTGTTGCGGCTCCGCTTTGGTCTGACGGTTCGTTTTTTTGTCGGTGTCCGCGAGTTTCGCGACCTGAATCCTGAGCGTCTGCTCCTTGCCTTTGCGGATGACGACGACATCGACGGTCTTGCCGATTTCGCTGCCCGCCACGATGCGCGGAAGGTTGCGCATCTCGCGCACTTCCTGACCGTTGAAACGAATGACAACGTCGCCGGCAAGCATACCGCCCTTCATGGCAGGCCCGTTCTCGCCCACCGCCGCGATCAGCGCGCCGCTCGCGCGCGGCAGACCGAGGCTTTCGGCGATCTGGTCATCGACCGCTTGAATCGAGACGCCGATCCAGCCGCGCTGGATCTCGCCGGATTCGCGGAGCTGTTTGATCAGCGGCGCAACGGTGTTCGCCGGAATGGCGAAGCCGATACCGATGGAACCGCCGGTTTGCGAGAAGATCGCAGTGTTGATGCCGATCACTTCGCCCTGAAGGTTGAACAATGGACCGCCGGAGTTGCCGCGGTTGATCGCGGCATCGGTCTGGATGAAGTCGTCATAGAGCGAAGACTCGATGTTGCGGTTGCGCGCGGAAATGACACCGACCGTCACCGAGCCGCCAAGGCCGAACGGATTGCCGATCGCGATCACCCATTCGCCGACACGGGTTTTGTCGCTGTCGCCGAAGGTGACGGCTTTCAGCGGCGTCTTCGGCTTCACGCGAAGCACCGCCAGATCGATCTTCTCGTCGCGGCCGAGGAGCTCGGCTTTCAGCTTCGAGCCGTCCGCGAAGTTCACGATGATTTCGTCGGCCTCGGCGATCACGTGATTGTTCGTGATCACGATGCCGGACGGATCGATGACGAAGCCAGAGCCGAGCGAAGACACTTTACGCTGCCGCTTCGGATCGCCGTCGTTCTTGTTCTTGAAGAATTCCTCGAAGAATTCCTCGAACGGCGAACCGGGCGGCAGTTGCGGCATCGGTACGCTTTGTGACGGATTCACGTTCTGCGACGTCGAAATGTTAACGACCGCCGTCTGCACGCGATCAGCGACGTCCGCGACGTTGTCGGGGCCGCGCGTCTGCGCGCGGGTGACGTGCGGTGCTGCAAAAATGAGCGCAGCAGCGACTGCCGCGACACCCAATCGAACGAGAAGCGGAGATCCGGTTTCGCGCAAAGCGGGCATGGAGAGCCTGTTCCTCTGGCAATTCAGCGGGGCCTTAGCCGTGTTGTACAAAACTGCGCCCGAACGGCTTGTGACGCAAGCAGCGGGACGCCGGTTGGTTCCCGCAGTCCCGCAATTTACCGCGAGCTTATCGCCGCACGAACCAGACGATGAGCACTCCTGCAATCGCGGCGATCAGTCCCATCGCTCGCAGCGTGCTTTCGGATGCGTCAATGATCGCCGCAGCAGCCCGCTTCGCCGCACCCGGAAAGGCCGCGAGCGTCAGTCCCTCGATTGCGAGCAGGAGACCGAGCGCAGCGACGAGAAACGCCATCGGCGCCGGCTCAGCGCGCCGGCGCAGGCGTCTGCAAAACGCCGGACGGATTCTGGAAGTAACGGAAGAAATCCGAATCCGGCGACAAAAGCATGCGTGTACCTTCCTTCGTCAAGCCGAGTTCGTAGGCTTGCATCGAGCGGTAGAACGCGAAGAAATCCTGATCCTGCTTGTAGGCGTCCGCGAAAATCTTGTTGCGCAGACCGTCGCCTTCGCCGCGCAGTTGCTCGCCTTTCGACGTCGCTTCCGCGATGATCACGGTCACATCGCGATCCGCCTTGGCGCGAATGGCCTGCGAAGCCTGGTTGCCCTGCGCGCGAATCTCGGCGGCTTCACGCTGACGCTCGGTCTGCATGCGCTGATAGACTGCCTGACTGTTCGCGTCGGGCAGATCGGCGCGGCGCAGACGCACATCGACGACTTCGATGCCGAAGTTGTTCTTCGCTTCGGCGTTCATGCCATCCTTGATGCGGCCCATGAGATCGGAGCGATCGTCGCGCACGACCTCGATGAACGTGGATTCGCCGAGCACGCGGCGCATCGACGAGTTCAGCACCGGCAATAGACGCGAATTCGCGCCTTCGACGGTCGCAACCGACTGGTAGAATTTCAGCGGGTCGATGATGCGATAGCGCGCGAAAGCGTCGACCACGAGCCGCTTCTGGTCGGATGCGATGACTTCCTGCGGCGGGTTGTCGAGATCGAGGATACGCTTGTCGATCAGGATCACGGTGTCGATGAACGGCGCCTTATATTGCAATCCCGGCTCGATAATCACACGCCGCGGCTCGCCGAAGCGAAGCACCAGCGCCTGCTGCGTCTGATGGACGAAAAAGATCGACGAATAGACGGCGATCGCAGCGAGCGCGACCAGAACGGCGATTACACCGGTAATCGTTCTCATCGGCGTGCTCCTCCCTGCGGGGTCTGCCGCAGCAACTGATCGAGCGGAAGATAGGGTACGACGTTCGAGCCCTTGTTGCTCGGATCGAGAATGACCTTGTCGATGCCTCCGAGCACGCGTTCCATCGTCTCTAAATACATACGGCGGCGGGTGACTTCCGGCGCCAGCTTGTATTCCGCAAGAATTGAAAGGAAGCGCGCGGCCTGACCTTTCGCTTCCACGACTGTGCGCTCTTTATAAGCGTCCGCGGCTTGCAGAATGCGAGCCGCTTCGCCTCGCGCTTCGGGTACGACCCGGTTCGCATAGGTCTGCGCTTCGTTCTGGAGACGCTCGGCGTCGGCGCGAGCCGCCTGCACGTCGCGGAACGCGTCGATGACCTGGCTCGGCGGATCGACCTTCTGCATCTGCACGCGCGTGACGGTGATGCCGGCCTGGTAGCCGTCGAGAATCTTCTGCATCAGCTTCAGCACTTCCTGCTCGGTCGCAGCGCGCGCACCGGTCAGGATCGGCTGAATTTGCGCGCGTCCGATGACTTCACGCATCGCGGATTCGGCGACCGCTTTGATCGTGCCTTCAGGATTCTGAAGATTAAAGAGATAACGCCCTGCGTTATTAATGATCCAGAACACCGAGAAATCGACGTCGACGATGTTTTCATCGCCAGTCAGGATCAGGCTTTCTTCCGCGACGTCTCTCGTGATCGTGCCGCGGCGGAAGTCCTGCTGTTCGCGGAAGCCAATATCGATCTTGTTTTCGAAAGTGACGCGCGGCGTCAGCACCGTCTCGATCGGATACGGCAGGTGATAGTTCAGGCCCGGCTGCGTGGTCTGCACGAATTTGCCGAAGCGCAGCACGATGCCCTGCTCGTCCGTATTTACACGGTAGAAGCCGGAAAGCAGCCAGATGACGATAACCGCGAAAACCAGAATGAGCGCGCCGCGCCCGCCGAAATTGCCCGAGCCCGGCAACACGTTCTTGAGCTTGTCCTGTCCGCGCCGGATCAGCTCCTCGAGATCCGGCGGCTGATTGCCGCTACCGCGGCCCGGGCCCGGCTGTTGGCCCGACCCCCACGGCCCGCGCGGCCCTCCGCCCCACGGTCCGCCGCTCTGATTCTTCCATGACATTGAAAAAGCCTCCGGTCGCGCGGGCTTTATGGAATGCCCGTTCTCGGTGTCGCGATGGTTATAGGGTAGCGATTGTGGCGGTTCAACGCGCGCACCTGTCGCGCTCGAAAACGCGATTTGCGCCCTTCCGGACGCCTTAGCCGCGCGTCCGGCCGCCGGAATAATGGGAGCGATAGTGGTCGAGCACGAACAGCCGGATCGCGGAGGACAGATTGCCCTGCTTCCGCTTCTGATCGACTTCCTGAACGATATCGGACAGCGTCACTTTTCGTTCCGACGCGATGTGTTTCAGCGCATCCCAGAACGCATCTTCAAGGCTGACACTGGTTTTATGGCCGGCAATGACGATCGATCGCTTTACAACTGGGCTCTTCATTTCTGACCTTCTCTATCTGCAAGCAAATGCAGACTGAGAGAATGCTCTCGTTTTTTCTCGAGCGTGGCGGTCAGCTTGCGCTCATGCGCGGGGCGGCCGAAGTGCACGCGATTCTGCGCGGCAACAGCATCTTTATCGGCGCGCGCATTGGCTTTTCGCGCGCGCCGCAGATTTACTATTTCGGCCATCGGCCGCTTCCTCGTCCCATCCCCGGACACAACGGAATCTTGTGTTCCGTTTGCGTCAACGGCGGTGAACATTAGTGACAATAATCATCTTCGCAAGTGACAATTCGTTTGATTTTGCAGAGCGGTACTATGATGTTGTGCCTCGCGCTCGCAGCGCGATACGCGCGCTGCATCGCGAAGAACGGTAACGAGATACGCTGACGCGCAGCTTAAGAAACGAGAACCGCCAATGACGAAGACACGCACCGAAACCGACACATTCGGTCCCATCGAAGTACCGGCCGGTCGTTACTGGGGCGCGCAGACGCAGCGCTCCACGATGAACTTCAAGATCGGCGGCGAACGGATGCCGAAGCCGGTCGTGCGCGCTTTCGGGCTGCTGAAAAAATCGGCGGCGATGACAAATCGTGAGCTTGGCCTGCTCGATGCGAAGCTCGCCGACGCGATTTGCAAGGCTGCCGACGAGGTGATCGCGGGCAAACTCGACGAAAATTTTCCGCTTGTCGTTTGGCAGACCGGCTCCGGCACGCAATCAAACATGAATGCGAACGAAGTGATCGGAAATCGCGCGATCGAGTTGCTCGGCGGCGTCATGGGCTCGAAGAAGCCGGTGCATCCGAACGATCACGTGAACATGAGCCAGTCGTCGAACGACTCCTTCCCGACCGTGATGCACATCGCAGCCGCCGAGGAAATCACGCAGCGGCTCATTCCCGCGCTCGAGCATCTGCACAAGGCGCTCGACAAGAAAGCCAAGGACTTCGCGCACATCATCAAGATTGGCCGCACGCATACGCAGGACGCGACCCCGCTCACACTCGGTCAGGAATTTTCGGGTTACGCGGCGCAGGTGCAGTCGTCGATTAAACGCATCCGCGAGTCGCTCGGCGAACTGATGCTACTCGCGCAAGGCGGCACCGCGGTCGGTACCGGCCTCAACGCGAAAAAAGGCTTCGCGGAAAAAGTCGCGCAGAAGATCGCGGAGATGACGAAGCTGCCTTTCGTCACCGCGCCGAACAAATTCGAGGTCATGGCGGCGCACGACGCCTATGTCGCAACCCACGGCGCGCTGAATGCGTGCGCGGCCGCGCTCTTCAAGATCGCGAACGACATCCGTTTCCTCGGCTCCGGCCCGCGCTCCGGTCTCGGCGAGTTGTCGCTTCCCGAAAACGAACCCGGCTCATCGATCATGCCGGGCAAGGTGAACCCGACGCAGGCGGAAGCGCTGACCATGGTTTGCTGCCAGGTGTTCGGCAACAACACGGCCGTCACGGTCGCGGGCTCGCAGGGCCATTTCGAGCTGAACGTCTTCAAGCCGGTGATGGCTTACGCGCTCCTGCAATCGGTAAGACTGCTAGGCGACGCCGCCGTCTCTTTCACCGACAACTGCGTCGCCGGCATCGAGGCAAACGAAGACCAGATCAAGGCGCTGCTCGAACGCTCGCTCATGCTGGTTACCGCGCTCGCTCCCAAGATCGGTTACGACAACGCGGCGAAGATCGCGAAGACCGCGCACAAGAAAGGCACCACGCTGCGCGAGGAGGCGGTCGGCGGCGGCTATATCTCGAACGAAGAATTTGACGCCCTCGTCCGGCCGGAGAAAATGATCGGACCGGACTAAACCCGGCCCGCCATTCATGCGCCGCGCCCTGCCCTATGTTCCGATTGCCGCAGTGCTGGCGTTCGGCGCAGCGTTGCGGCTCTGGAATCTCTCCGCGAACGGATACAGCCGCGAATATTACGCAGCAGCCGTGCGCAGCATGCTGCAAAGCTGGCATAACACGTTCTTCAACTCCTTCGATCCCGGCGGCTTCGTCACGCTCGACAAGCCTCCGGTCGCGATCTGGTTTCAGGCGCTGTTTGCGAAACTGTTCGGTTTCAACGCATTGAATACGCTGCTGCCGCAGGTTGTGCTCGGTCTTGCTGCGATCTTTCTCGTTTATTTGATTGTGCGGCGCTGCTTTAGCGAGCGCGCCGCCTTGACCGCCGCGCTTATTCTTGCCGTAAGCCCCGGCAACGTCGCGGTCGATCGCTCGAACAATCTCGAAAGCTGTCTGATCGTGGTGCTGTTGCTCGCGGTCTATCTCGGGATCCGCGCCGCCGAGACCGGACGCCTGCGTTATTTGATCGCTGCAATGCTCGTGATCGGCGTGGGCTTCAATGTGAAGATGGCGGCAGCGTGGGTGCTTGCGCCCACGATCGCGCTTGCATTCTTCGCGTTTAACCGGCAGCACTCGCTCGCGCACCACACTGTTTATCAGGCCGTGGCTGGCACCCTGATGCTCGCGCTGTCGCTGTCGTGGGTCATCGCCTTCGATCTGACACCGGCAAACCAGCGGCCTTACGCGGGCAGCACAAAAAATAATTCGATGCTCGAACTCGTGCTCAAGCACAACGGCACGGATCGCTTTACCGCTCCCGCCACGACGAAGACCGCGAGTACGGTCTCGAACGAGCCGCAGCCCGAACTCTACGACACATCTCCATCCGGGCCGCTTCGTCTATTTCGTGCGTTGCAAGCCGGACAGTTTGCCTGGCTCTTGCCGCTTGCGATTGCCGGAATTGTTCTTGGCTGGCGTGCGAGCACCGCATCCCGAGCACAGCACATTACAATCGCGGTCTTCACCGGCTGGCTCGCAAGCTACTGGATCGTCTTCAGCGCGGCAGGCGGACCGTTCCACACTTATTATCTCGCCGCGCTTTCGCCGTCGCTCGCCGCGCTCGCAGGGATCGGCGTGGCGGAAACATGGCAGCGTTATCGAAGCGGCGAAGGCTCGCCGCTACTCGTTCCACTGCTCTTGTTAGTAACAGTGAGTTGGCAGGCGTGGCTGTTCTATGGCCAGACCGGCACCTCCGCGCCGGTATGGCTGCTGGCAGCCGCAGGAACGGCATTGCTGTTCGTTATTCTTTCGGCCTGTCTGTTTGCATTCGGCGCGATGGCAACGCGCCCCGCACTGACTGTTATTCCTGCCGTTGCACTGCTCGCGCTGCCGCTCGCTGCAGCGCTGAGCGTCGTCATCATCCGGCCCAATGTCGTGGCGCCTGTTGTGACGCTTGCCGAATATATCGAAACCAGAAAGCCCGAAGACGCGATAAGAAGAGATCCGCGTCAGCGGGATTTCGCCCGCGTGAAACTGACCGCCTTTCTGAGCGAGCAACACAAGCAGGAAAAATTTCTGGTCGCGGTCGAGAACGCGCTGATTGCCGGGCCGATCATTATTGCGACCGGCAAGCCGGTGATGGCGGTCGGCGGCTATCTCGGCACCGATCCGATACTCACCCCCGAGGCGCTTGCGGCTCTTGCTGCGCGCGGCGATGTGCGCTTCGTGATGACCGGCGGGCTCTCGCTCACCAAGCGCAACCAGCCGGGCGAAATCGCGATTCGTGAATGGGTGCAGAAGAACGGCTCGCGCGTCGATCCGGTACTGTGGAGCGCGACGCCGCAACTGGCAGGGAAAACATTCCGGGTCCGGATGGGCGGTGTGCTGACCGAGATGGCTTATCCGGAGCTTTACGATCTGCGTCCAATAGCTCCCCGCTGAGCGAACCTTTCCATTTCATTACAAACCGGTAACCCCCGGCTTACATAAGTTTCATTTGAAGATCGCAATTCGCGCGACCATCCTTATCTCCATCGGGAGAGAGTCTCCCCTTGGAGAAGTTGCGCCATGAAGAAATGGGTTATCGCCGGCGTCGCCATTGTCGCGCTGGTCGGCACTGGCCTCGGCGTCGCCGCTTACGCGCACGGGCCGAAGAAACAGTCTTTCGAAGACCGCTTCGACCGCATGATCGAGCGTGTTCAATACGGCGACCAGAAGAGTTGGCGCGGCCAGCGCAAGCCGCTCAGCGCCGAAGATCGCGCCGCCTTCCTCGACGCGCGCATCGCCGGCGTCAAAGCTGGCCTCAAGCTGACCGCCGAGCAGGAAAAGCTTTGGGGTCCGGTCGAGACCACGGCTCGCGAACTCGGCAAGAAGTGGGGTGACCGCTTCGCCGCGCGCCGCGAAGAGTGGCAGAAGCGCCGCGAGGCGATGCAGGACGGCAAGGAGCCGCCCGCCGTCGATCACGTTGATCGCCTCCGCAAGCGCGCCGATGCGCTCGCGGAACGCTCCACCGACCTCAAGCGTTTTGCCGATGCGGCACAGCCGCTCTATGCGACGCTCGACGAAGGCCAGAAGCGCCGCTTGCAGATGCTGATTCAGGCCCGCCGCGCCGGAATGATGCACCGCTGGCACAATCGTGACCGCGATGACGGACCGCGCCGCGGGTAAATAACGAGATCGGAAGCCTGTCGCTGACCTCCAAAGGGTCATTCTCTCCATCCTTGAAGCGACGCTTCTGTAGTTGGGCCGCGAGATGCCCCCCTCGCGGCCCAACGCCTTTTTTGGAACTCTTCAGGAAACGAAACCGCGTTTCGGGCGTTTTTCCTCGTTGAGAGGAGAATTGCCGATGAAACGTCTAGCCCCGCTTGCCGTTGTACTTCCGCTTGCCGCCGCGCTCGCATTGCCGGCCGCAGCACAGAATCGTAACGACCCGAATCGCCCCACCATCAACCAGCTTGTCGCGCAGGACGAAGCGCGGATTGCCCAGTTGAAGGCCAATCTCCGCGTGACACAGGAACAGGAACGCGACTGGAGCCGCTTCGAGGCCGCGCTCAAGGACGTTTCCAAGAAACGCGCGGAACGCCGCCTCGCATTGATCGATGAATGGGATAAGCGCGAAGCCGACAAGGATCGGAAGCCGCTTAGCCATGCCGACGCGCTGCGCAAGCACGCCGACGCGCTCGATCTTCGCGCCGCCGAGCTGCGCGCAATCGCCGACGCCGCCGAGCCGTTCTCGGAAAAACTCAATCCCTGGCAGCGCCAGCAGGTCGATCAGGTCATTCGGAATTACGCGAAAGCGCCGTTCATCCCGGAAGATCCCCGCCTTCGCAATTTCTGATACGGCTACCGAATGAAGAACGGGCCGCTGTAACGAGCGGCCCGTTTTTATTACTGCGGCGGCTTGTAGAGCGCGCGCAAATTTCCTTCGCTCCAGAATACGTCGTCGATGCGCCAGCCTTTCGGCGTCAGCATGAGGGCGAGCCGCACCGTGACGGTCTTGCCGAAATTCTTGAAGGTCGCGGTCGCCGTCGCGCCTTTTCCATTCTCTTGCGTTTGAACCGTCACCGCAGGGTCGGTGATTTCCCAATCCTGCGCGTCGACAAAAGGATCGCCGTTGAGCAACGGCGCTTCCTGCTGTTTCTCGGCTTCCTTCGCATCCTTGTCGATGAGGTCGGCAAGCGAAGGCGTGAAGTAGAGTTCGAGCGCCTCGCGCGTCGACAGATCGAGCCCCGGCACGTTCTTGCCGAGATAGCGCTTGTAGATGTTCTCGACGAAAGTCTTCGCGTCGGGCGACTGCGCTTGCGCGGCCGGCACCAAAAGGAAAAGGGCCGCGAGGGCGGCAAGCCAGCGAGACGGCATGATTACACCGCGACTGCCGCCTTGATCGCCGGGTGCGGGTCGTAATTTTCGAAGGAAATATCTTCGTAGCGGAACGAGAAAATATCCTTCACCGCCGGATTGAGCTTCAACGTCGGCAGCGGGCGCGGCGCCCGCGAGAGCTGCAGCTCCGCCTGTTCGCGGTGGTTGTTGTAGAGATGCGCGTCGCCGAACGAGTGAACGAAGTCGCCCGGCTTCAGCCCCGTCACCTGCGCGACCATGTGCGTGAGCAGCGCATAGGACGCGATGTTAAATGGCACGCCGAGAAAAACGTCCGCGGAGCGCTGATAAAGCTGACAGGAAAGCTTTCCGTCGCCGACCCAGAACTGGAAGAGACAATGGCATGGCGCGAGCGCCATCTTCGGCACGTCCGCCGGATTCCACGCGCTCACGATCAGGCGGCGCGAATTAGGATTGGTTTTAATCTCCGAGATCAGATCCTTGATCTGGTCGATCGTGCCGCCGTCCTGGTTAGGCCAGGAGCGCCACTGCTTGCCGTAAACCGGGCCCAGATTGCCGCTCGCGTCGGCCCATTCGTCCCAGATCGTGACCCCGTGGTCCTTGAGATACTTGATGTTGGTGTCGCCCGCGAGAAACCAGAGCAGCTCGTGAACGATCGCCTTGAGCGCGAGCTTCTTGGTGGTGACCAGCGGAAAGCCGTCGGAGAGGTCGAAGCGCATCTGGTGCCCGAAGACCGATAGCGTCCCGGTGCCGGTACGGTCGCCTTTGGCGACGCCGGTCTGGATGATGCGCTCTACGAGATCGAGATACTGCCGCACGGGAATGGCTCTTTGAGTCGGGTTCGAGATTACGCCCAAGGCTAAATCGCTGCACCCCTCAGGGGCGCTCTTGTCCCTCGAAAATAAGACCTCGCAAAGTTTTAGAATATATATTCTAATAACTAGGCCAAAAAAAACGCCCCAGAAGGAACTGGGGCGCAGAACCGGCCGGGAATCCATGCGTTGGCCTCGTAAGGGCGGTGGTCAATAACAACACTGCAGAAGTTTCTAACAAAAGCCTTGCTATATATTAGAATATATATTCTAATACAAACATGGGACGCCCCGCACAGATCACACAAGACGCCCTGATAGGCGCCGCTACCCTGGTAGCGGCACGGCAAGGACCGGCCGCTACTTCCATCGCGGCCATATCCAAGGCCGCCGGCGTTCCGACCGGCTCGATCTATCACCGCCTGCCCTCGCGCGGCGCCCTGCTCGCCGAAATCTGGCTTTCCGCCGCCGAGCGCTTTCAGGCGATGGCGATCGAGAGGATTTCCGCGGCGCAGACCGAGGACGATGCCGTCGAGTGCGCGCTCCTGACGCCGCGTTTCGCGCGCAGCGATCACGCAAGCGCGGTCGTACTCAATTCGCACCGCAGGGAAGAATTCCTGCGGCCGGATGCTCCCCCGGAATATCGCATTCGCGCCACGAAACTCGCTACCGATCTGCGTGAAGGGATCGCACAGGCGGCGGCGCGGCTCCTGCCCGGCGATCCGCGGAATAAAGAAAAAATCGCAGTTGCGCTGATCGGAATCCCGCTCGGTGTGGTCCGCATCTTTCTTCCGCAAGCGGTGCCGCCGGTCGAGATCGACGCAACGATCGAGGCGGCGGTGCGCGCGGCGCTACGGAGTGGGCAATGAAAATCTTCAACCGCCATGAAATCGAAATTGCCGCAAGCCAAACCGAACTCGGCAAGCTGATCGACACCCTCGCTTCCGCGAACGATCTCATGTGGCCGCATTTCCGCTGGCCCCGAATGCGCTTCGACAGGCCGCTTTCCGCCGGCGCGCGCGGCGGCCACGGCCCTATCGGTTACTGGATTGAGGAATACGAACCCGGTTCGCGTATTCTCTTTCGTTTTGAAAACACGCATTGGCTCTCGCGCGGGATCGAGGGTTATCACACGCTGTTCATGGAGCAGACTGCAAGCGGCACGAAGCTGGTGCATGAAATCGTCGGGACGATCCGGGGCCGCGCGCTTCTGCTCTGGCCGCTCGCCGTTCGTCCGCTGCACGACGCGCTGATCGAAGACGGGCTTGCGCGCGCCGCGAAGCACTTCAATGCGTTGCATCCTTTCCCGCCGGAACTCTCGCTATGGGCTCGTTCTCTGCGCCTTCTCGCAGGTAGCCGCGATAGGCGTGTCGGCGTTTCCCAAAGCGCGCCATTGACGCGCCTCAAATAAGAGAGAACATTGTCCCTGTTCCGAGGGGTGCCTTACGATCGCGTGACCCCGAAAAGTGGATACCGGTTTTCGGACCAGGTCACGCGGCAAAAAGGCTGAGAGAGTCCCTTTGAACCTGATCCGGGTCATGCCGGCGAAGGGACAGGACAGTGCACGGACTTAAAGTCCAACGACTCCCAATCCATCTATTTTTCGCTGGTGCGTTTCCGCGCCGGCGCTTTTGCGCGTGAAAGCGAGGCAGCCATGAACGTCCACGACCGCGAACTGAAGACGCCCGAAGTCACGACCGGCGCACTCCCCGCCTCGCGCAAGATTTATTCGGTGCCGGAAACGGCAAAGGATATTCGCGTGCCCTTGCGCGAGATCGCGCTCTCGGACGCCGCCAACGAGCCGCCGCTGCCGGTGTACGACACCTCCGGCCCCTACACCGATCCGGACGTGAAGATCGACGTCGAGAAGGGTTTGTCGCGCGCTCGCCTGCAATGGGTGAAGGAGCGCGGCGGCGTCGTGGAATACGAAGGGCGTCCGATCAAGCCGGTCGATAACGGCAACGCCACCGGAAAATATCTCGCCCGCGCATTTCCGGCGAAGCACAAGCCGATGCGGGCGATTTCTTCTCCCTCCCCTGCAGGGGAGGGTGGCGCACGAAGTGCGCCGGGTGGGGTGGCACCGCAAGCGAAGACCCCCACCCTGCCCTCCCCCGCAAGCGGGGGAGGGATTGAGAGTAAATCGCACCCCCTCACCCAGCTCGAATGGGCGCGCGCCGGCATCATCACGAAAGAAATGATCTACGTCGCTGAGCGCGAAAATCTCGGCCGCAAGCAGATGCTGGAGCGCGCCGAAGCCGCACTCGCCGACGGCGAGCAGTTCGGAGGCAGCCTGCCCGCCTTCGTCACGCCGGAATTCGTGCGCGACGAGGTGGCAGCCGGCCGCGCGATCATCCCCGCGAACATCAATCATGCCGAACTCGAGCCGATGATCATCGGCCGCAACTTCCTGGTCAAAATCAACGCGAATATCGGCAACAGCGCGGTCACTTCTTCGGTCGAGGAAGAAGTCGACAAGATGGTCTGGGCGATCCGCTGGGGTGCGGACACGGTCATGGACCTCTCCACGGGGCGAAACATTCACAACACGCGCGAATGGATTTTGCGCAACTCGCCGGTGCCGATCGGCACCGTGCCGATCTATCAGGCGCTCGAAAAAGTGAACGGAGATCCGGTCAAGCTGGATTGGGAAGTCTATAAGGACACGCTGATCGAGCAGTGCGAGCAAGGGGTCGATTACTTCACGATCCACGCCGGCGTGCGGCTCGCGTATGTGCCGCTGACCGCGAACCGCGTCACCGGCATCGTTTCGCGCGGCGGCTCGATCATGGCGAAGTGGTGCCTGTCGCGGCACAAGGAAAGTTTCCTCTACGAACGCTTCGACGAGATTTGCGACATCATGCGCAAATATGATGTGAGCTTCTCGCTCGGCGACGGCCTGCGCCCGGGCTCGATCGCGGACGCGAACGACCGCGCGCAGTTCGCGGAGCTCGAAACGCTCGGCGAACTCACGCAGATCGCGTGGCAGAAGGGCTGCCAGGTGATGATCGAAGGCCCCGGCCATGTGCCGATGCACAAGGTCAAGATCAACATGGAGAAGCAGCTCAAAGAATGCGGCGAGGCGCCGTTCTATACGCTCGGGCCGCTCACGACCGACATTGCGCCGGGCTACGACCACATCACGAGCGGCATCGGTGCTGCGATGATCGGCTGGTTTGGCTGTGCAATGCTTTGCTATGTGACGCCGAAAGAGCACCTTGGTCTCCCGAACCGCGACGACGTGAAGACCGGCGTGATTACCTACAAGATCGCGGCACACGCGGCGGATCTGGCGAAAGGTCATCCGGCGGCGCAATTACGTGACGACGCGCTGTCACGCGCGCGCTTCGACTTCCGCTGGGAAGATCAGTTCAATCTCGGCCTCGACCCCGACACCGCGCGCGAATATCACGACGAGACATTGCCGAAAGACGCGCACAAGGTCGCGCATTTCTGCTCGATGTGCGGGCCGAAATTCTGCTCGATGAAGATCACGCAGGATGTGCGGGACTATGCGGCGACCCTGAACGATAAAGAAGCCGGCATGGCGCAGATGAGCGAGAAGTTCAAAGCGCTCGGCGAGCAGGTTTATGTCGATGCGGAGAAAGTGAAACAGAGCAAC
Source organism: Xanthobacteraceae bacterium (assembly GCA_019752575.1). Taxonomy (GTDB): domain Bacteria; phylum Pseudomonadota; class Alphaproteobacteria; order Rhizobiales; family Xanthobacteraceae. Next base: position 46,877 of record JAIELW010000011.1, read on the forward strand.
AAGGCGCTCTGAGCGCACCGCACATAAGCGAAATGCGCTGCAATAGCCTCGCCTGCTGACAAGCTGCGCGGCCGTGATAGCCTCGCGCGTCTGAAAAACGCCCGAGGGAGAAGAGAATGAAACGCCGGTTCATGAAATCGACAGCGGCGTTCATCTGCGCCGCCATGCTGGCTTCCGCATCTGCCGTCCAAGCGGCCGAACTGACCGTTTTCGCCACCGCCGCCCACGTCGACTCGTTCAAGGAGCTCGTTCCTCAATTCGAGAAGACGAGCGGCCACAAGCTCACGGTCAACTTCAGAACTTCCCCGGTCACGATGAAAGGCATCGAAGCGGGCGAGCCGTTCGATGTAGTTGTTGCGATCAAAGGCCCGGTCGATGGAACGGCGGAGAAAGGCTTCTTCGCTTCAGGCGACCGGCCGGTCGTCTCGGTTGTCGGCCTGGGTGCTGCCGTGAAGGCAGGCGCGCCGAAGCCCGATATCGCGACGGCAGATGCGTTCAAGCAGACGCTGCTCAACGCAAAAGCGGTCTCGATCGTGCCGGAGAGCGTCAACGGCAAGCACTTCCTCGCCGTATTCGAGAAGCTCGGGATCGGCGAACAGATGAAAGCCAAGATCGTGGCGGCGAAAACGCCGGCCGAAGTGCCGGCCGCGCTCGTGAAGGGCGACGCAGACCTCGCGCTCTTCATCGTGAACGGCCTGCGCGCGCCGGGCGTGGATTACGTCGGCCCCGTGCCGGCCGAGTTCGATCAGAAACTCGTTTTCGTAACCGCGATTAGCGCCAAGGCAAAAGAACCGCAGGCCGCGAATGACTTCGTGAAATATCTGCAATCCCCCGCCGCCGTCGCCATCATGAAAGCGAACGGATTGGATACGCAGTAGTGAGGCATAAGGGGTTATCTTTTGAGACGCTCTATAATCATCTCTAAAGTGTTGGATTCTGTTGGCTTTGCGTCGGAAAATAGCAGAGCCAAAGCTGCCGCTACGAACATCAGTGCCAACAATAAAGCCATGCCGCGCAGCCAGAAACGGTGCCTCCCGTGAATTGCGTCATCAAATTTCTTCTCTAGACCACGGTAGGTTGGGTTTTCTCGATGCTGGCGAAGCAAAATTCCTTTTGTCACTCTGCCTGAGAATCGCGAACGCATGAATGCGCTGGAACCGAACAGCGCCTGCTTCTCTAAACTGAAAAGTACGTCCTCTCCCAATCTGACCAGATATTCGTTTCGCTTATCCAAGAAGTAAAAAGCTATCGCCAATGCTCCTGCAATAAGTGATAGTGTAATCGGAATTATTTTGTATAAGCCCTTGTCGATCGCCGTGATTATTGCCGTCGCAAATAAGCCCAAGCCAACGAACATGTAGTTAAACATTTTTACACGCTGGTCCGCGTGATAGCTGAACCAATTCCACGCGTACTCAAACTGCGGCTCTAACGGAAACGATCTAATTACTTCTCTGACGGCGGCGAAAATAGCGCGAGGGCTATCGGCTAATTTTACGGCTATAGATTCTTTGTTGAATCCCCAACCGTAGCTAACACCAACAAAACAGCACCCCGCCTCCCTCGCCGCATAAAGATCATCAGGTTGATCGCCAACGTAAACACATTCGCCACCCTCGACGTCGAGAGATTCCATCGCACGAACTATAAGGTGAGATTTTGATTCTCCCTGCTCACGAAAAAACAGACTAGATTTCTGAAACAACTTGATTACAGGAGAGCCAAGCGAGGCTTTGACGTTTTTCTCGGAGTTTGATGTCACCAGACCCAAAAGAACTCCTGATTTCTTTAGGTCGTGAAGCAACTTTTCTATGCCGGGGAACAAGCCGGCCCGATACTTCGGATCAAATTTGTCTTCGTAGTCCTTGTTTAAACGATTCAAAAATACGGATGGAAATCCTAACGCTATAAAGAAATTTTGCATCGGGCTTACTTTGGTCCCGCTGCTAACCATTTGGCGAAATGCTTCTTCCGTCGGAATTGTAATATTTAGTTCACGTTCAATCGCCATCTCGCGACAGAAGTCTAGGTGCTTTCCGAGGGAGTCCACTAAGACACCATCGACACCACTTCATATTTTCCGTCATACACCCCCCGAACGCCTCGCTCTGACGATCATGTATTGGCGGATTAAGTACTCATCTAGATGGGATCGCAACTCATTAATCTCCTTCCCCTACCCTTCCTGCTCCGGCGCGAACCAAGAATTCCTGCCCGCATCATTCATCCCCCATTCACCGCACACGAACGTGATTTGAAAAGCCGCCTCGCGCGCCCGATCTTCCGCGCATGAAACCGCCCCGCCTCGCTCTTACTGCCCTTGCGCTGACGCTGACTGCGTCCTCTGCGCTCGCCAATACTTCGCGCGGTTTTGAGACCGGCGGAAAGTTCACCCGCTTCGATCCGGTGGTCGCGGAATATAACCAGACCGGCGCCCCGTTTCGCATCGTCGGGCGATGCAATTCCGCCTGCACGCTGTTCCTGTCGATCAGGAACGTCTGCGTCGAGCGCAACGCGATTTTCGGCTTTCACGCCGGCAACGACGGCAAAGGCAATATCTCGCTCTCCGCGACCCGGCATATGCAGAACGCCTATAATCCGAAGCTGCGCCGCTTCGTGATCGAAAACGGCTACATGGAGACGTTCGATTTCCATACGATCTCGGGCGTCGACATGATCGAGAAGTTCGGCTATCCGGCGTGCACCGCGCAGCACCGGCTCGCAGAAGACGATGATCGCCGGAATCAGCGCGGCTTGGAGGGCAGCTACGTCGACCTGCAGCGCCCGGTTCAGCGCGCCATGCCTCGCGGCTCGGAAGGCAGCTTCACCTCGCGCTGAAGGCGGCGCGCAACCTCTCATCCCGCGCGGATGAAAAGTTCCCGTCCGTATCCACTCCGATTTTCAAACAGCCAACGCTTCGGCCTCCCCACTTTCGTCATCGCCGGGCTTGACCCGGCGATCCATGATGAAGCGCGGCTAGACTCTGAATTGCCGAATGGATTACCGGGTCTCGCCGCGTCACGCGGCTCCCCGCGGATTAAGTCCACGGGTCACCGGACGCGGCGGCCCGGTAATGACGAGTGAAGTTGTCCAAGATTGTCATCGCCGCGCTTGTCGCGGCGATCTCGATTCAGAGGGCAATGCCCATCGAGTCGAGATGGCCGGGACAGGCCCGGCCATGACGATGACGGCGAAGCGAACACGCAAATTTCCGCTCGCGAATTTCATTAACCTCCATCCCCTACCCTTCCTGCTCCGGCGCGGACGAAAAGTTCCCGCCCGCATCCGACTCTCAGGACAAGTCTTCGGGACGAATGGCGCCGCGATCTCTGCGGCGCCTGTTTCGTTATTCAGTTCAAGCGCATAGAGCGCTCATTACGAAAAACGCAACCTCGCGCTCCGCCCGTTCGCAATCCGGCCTAAGCTTAGCGCGAGCCTTTGACCGGGCTCAGGGGAAGCTACTCATGAGGAAGCCAATCGTTACGGCTGCAATTCTCGCGGTACTCAACTTCATATTGCCGGCGCCGGCGCAACAGCCGGGCCGTCTCATCGTCAACCAGATTTCCGGCATGTGCCTCGATGTGCCGGGCATTTCCAACCGGACGCCGGGCACGCCCTTGCAGCTCTACGACTGCGAAGTGAACCGCGTAGATTTTTCCGGCAAGCCTTCGGACCAGTTCTGGTTCTTCGGGGTGCAGGGCCAGATCCGCAACTCGCTCTCGGGCATGTGCATCGACATCACCGGCACGCATCCGGGCGCCAACCTCGTGATCGCAATCTGCAATCCGGCCAACCCGGCGCAGAGTTGGATCGTCCGTCCGGACGGCTTCATCCAGAACTCCGCGACCGGCAAGTGCATCGACGTCGCCGGGTTTCCGGGCGTAGGCCGCGAAACGCCGCTCCTGCACAGCGATTGCGAAGTCGGCCATCCGCAGACCGACCAGCGCTGGCGCTACTGAAAGCCGCGCTCCGCGAAAAAAATGGCCGGGTCCTGCCCGGTCATTTTTCGTTCTTGAATCCGCGCTTAGGCCGCGAGCGCAAGACGGCCAAGATAATCGCGCTTTCCGATCTCGACGCCTTTGTGACGCAAAATCGCGTAAGCGGTCGTGATGTGGAAATAGAAATTCGGCAAGGCGAAACTCAGGAGATATCCCTCGCCGGTGAATTTCAGTTCGCGCGGGCCGGCGCTGAGCGAAACGGGCACGTTCTCGCTGCCATCGATCTGCCCCGCGGGCACGCTCTTGATGAAGTCCACTGTCTTCGCGATGCGTACCTGCAATTCGGCGAGCGTTTTTTCGGTGTCGGGAAAGCTCGGGACCGGAATGTCCGCGAGCCGCGCCATGCAGCCCTTCGCGGAATCAGTGGCACGCTGAATTTGCCCGGCGAGCGTCAGCATGTCCGGCGCGAGCCGTGCCTCAGCCAGCGCATCGCCGAGATGTTCGCCTTTCTTTAAAATTGCCGAAAGGCTTTCGAGCGCGCGAAGAAACTGCGGTGCCGAGGCCTGGTACATCGAAATAGTCATGGAGGTTTCCTTACATTACATTGCCGGCTTGAAGGCGCGCACGGCCTTCCAGATCAGCCACGCGAAAATTGCAAGCAAAACGAGTTGCGCGATCAGAAACGGCGGCTCCTGCAGCGTCGGCGCGGCCGCGCGTAATGCGGGCACCTTCTTGAAGAGCTGCGCGACGAGAACGAAGACGTTGAAATAGAACGCGAGCAGCGCCATCACCGCGTAAATCCAGCGCCACGCACCGCGATAGCGGAAGAGATATTGCGCGAGGATCGCCGCGGCGAGCACGATCAGCGAAATCAGCCCGACCCAGTGCGAGTCGCCGAAGCGCGAGAACGGAAACAGGAAGCCGGTGATGCTGGTCAGCACCGTGGTGGCGAGAAACGCCACGGTCCAGAATTTCGTGGCGCCCGTGCGCAGCAAGCCCATCGCGACCGGAAAGCCGGCGCCCAGCGCAATCAGGCTGAGGCCCGTGTGAACATAAGTGAGCGTCGTGAGATCCATGGGCTACCCCCCGGTTGGCTGGCGCGGATGCTATGCCGGCCGCGCGACAAGAACCAGTAGGCCGCGCTATATGAATTGCATCGCTGAATCGCGGGCCGCGCATAATGACGGACACGGAAAGCATGATCTCCCGGCGCAGCTTCGTCACCGGCGCGCTAGCGTTCGGCGCGGTGCCCGCGCTTGCGCAGAACGCGGACATATTCTCCGAAGCGATGATCTGGCGCGACCCGGCGATTCCGGCCGCCGGAAATCCGAACGGCAATCTCACGATCGCGGAATATTCCGATTACAACTGCCCCTATTGCCGCAAGGTGTTTCCGGTCCTGCAAAAGGTCGTGCGCGAGGACGGCAATATTCGCCTCGTTTACAAAGTCTGGCCGGTGTTCGGCGCGGCCTCGGTATACGCGGCACAACTCACGCTCGCCGCGCGGCCGCAGGGAAAATACGTGCAGGCCTACGAAGCGCTGATGACGAGCACGACCCGCGTCACCGAAACCTCCGCCGACAGGACGCTCGCCGCCGCCGGTATCGACGTGACCCGCGCCAAGCAGGAATTGCAGAAAAATATTTCCGAGATCGGCGGCGTGTTGAAGCGCCACCACGCGCAGGCCGAAGGCCTCGGCTTTCAGGGCACGCCTTCTTTCATCATCGGGAAATACAGATTGTTTGGCGCGCAAAGCGAAGAAGTTTTCAAACAGGCCGTTGCCGACGCAAGGAAGGCGCTCAAAAAATAGCGAAGAAGATGCGTTATTTCCTCGCTTTCCCGTTTTTACTCGCGTTCTGCGTTTGCGCTTCGGCGCAGCAAAGCGCGCAGGACAAGGAGTGGATCGCGCATTGCGTCCCGCAAATATCCGAGACCAACAAATCCCGCGCGCGGACATATTGCACTTGCATGGCGGAAAGTGTCGATACGTCGGAGAAACTGCGCCAGACCGATTTAGAGCGCTCGTTCCCGCCGGTGCATTGGGATTGTTTTAAGAAGGCGGGATTCAGAACGCCGAACTAGGTTGGCTTGAAAATTCCATCATCAAGCGCAAAAATACACATTCCAGCATCCAAAGACTGATAACCCTCTCCAGCTTCGGCAAGCGCTTCGAGCGCTTTCCGCCCAGCTTCCGGAGCAATCGCCAAAGTTGCCTTTATTGCGTTCAGACGCACGTGTGGGTTTTCGTGTTCGTAGAGCGCAAGCAATAAACGCCGCTGATCGCCATCACGGCGCTGCAACTCAGCTTCAACCATAATCATTTTGTCGAACAGCCGATTGAACTTTGCGATTTCATTCATCATCAGCGCGTCGTATTGCAATGAACCAATTTCTATGTACCTCGAAACCAGTTCTTCGAGAGTTAAGCGTGATATTTTAATGGCGCTCATCGCTTCAGCACTCCTGCTCTGATCATCGCATCGCGCCCGACCCTGACACGCTCCTCCCAACTCTTGCCTTGCAAATAAGCGCGGGGAGACTTGAAGTCGTAGAACTTATTTTTAGTCTGATACCACGCGTTGATTTCCCAATGCTTCAAAGTCGGTATTCGCACAAGATTCTCTGGACTATCAATCATCGAGCGCGGAAACCCATCGCGCTCCGCTGGAGTTTGCTCAACGATATGATGAATATCGTAACCCCTCTCCGGAAATTTCGCTGCCGCATGTAATTCTTCGAGTGTCTTTGGAGAGTCGAGATACGCGCTAATATATGGATATGCCTCCTCAAGAATTTGAGCCGCATCCAGAAGGTTAAGAAGGGTTCCCAGAACAGGACCAAACGCCGCTTCTTTAGCGGCAGCGCGCGCAAGTAAAAGCGCAGCTTCTACGATAATTTTGTTACGTAGCTTGGTATCACTGGAACCGGAGCTTTCTGCTCCAGTGTCAGTCCATCTACCTCGCTCGTCACGAGGCTGATTGGGGTCGAAGTTTGCCTTCAGGGCGTCGATCAACTCTTGAAGGCGAAGCTGGACGCTCAACGCTGCGCCAGACCACCTCACCCTCATTCCCGCAGACGAATAACGATCGACCAACATTAATTTCATCCTCAATAGAACTTGCTATAGGATTTTTTTCCTCTCATGTCAAGAAATAAAAGTCGCCCTCTCGGGCGGCTCTGTTCTCTTTTTCGTCATGGCCGGGCTTGTCACCCAAGTCGAGCTTGCTCGACTTGGGCATTAATAGTTCAGAACTCGAGCTTGCCGAGTTCTGGTGCCATCTCTAGTCGTAAGGCAGTGCGCTCCCAAACGAGATGCCCGGCACAAGGCCGGGCATGACACACTTTTGATTACTCCGGCCTTCCTTCGCTTTTCGGCTCGATATCTGCGGGACGCTCCTTGCGCTCCGCCATGAACTGGTCGAACTCGGTCTTGTCCTTCGCGAAGCGCAGGCGGTCGAGGAATTCCTGGAATTCGCGCTGCTCGTCTTCGAGGCGCTTCAGCGTCTCGGTACGATATTCGTCGAATGCGCGGTTGCCCGAGGTCGGCGCGAAGTCGTAGGCGTTGCCGCCCATCATGCGCGAGCGCATGCGGTCCATCTTCCATTGCAGCTTCTGCATTTTGTACTCGCCGCGCGATGCGCAGCGGCCGTCATAAGCGTAACCCATGTGTCCGCTCCCGAACCTTCTGGTGAAAATGATGAATGCGAGGGTGGCCAGACCCAGCGGCCACCAGATGACGAAGCCGAGGACCATCAGGAAGATCCAGGCCAATACTCCGAACTGATCGATCTTTGCCGCGATAGGCATGTCGCTCTCCATATGCAGGCCCGTACCAAGGGGCCCCGTGTAAATGTAAATAACATTTACATTAGTCAGGTCAAGCCCCGGCGCGAAAAATTTTTGGAGCCTGTGAAGGCCGGTTCAGCGCGGCTCAGGGGTTGAGCCCGAGGCCCTTGAGATAAATCAGCATTTGCGCTTCCAGGAGGTCCTCGGCGCTCATGGGTAGAGGCCGCCGCGCGGGGTCCGCACGCGCAAACAGCGACGCGATGCCGTGGGTTATCGACCATATGTGGAGTGCAACCATCATCGCGGGCGGCCTGCCCTTCGCCGGCATCTTGGCGACCAGAATTTCCGCCGCCGCGCGGAGCGACTGAAACGACTTGTCGGCCGCCTCGCGCAGTTCCGGATCCCGGCCGATCGCGACCCCGCTTTCGAACATCGCCGCGTAATAGGCGGGCTCGGTGCGGGCGAAGTTGAGATAGGCCGCGCCGATACGCCTGAAGGCGTCCGCCGTGCTCGGCTTGCCCTCGCCCCAGGCTTCTCGAAGTTTCTCGGAGAACAGCTTGAAGCCGCGCTTCGCAACATCGGCGATCAGCTCCTCGCGGTCGCGGAAATGGCGATAAGGCGCGGCCGGTGAAACGCCTGCCCAGCGCGCGGCATCGGCGAAGGTGAAGCCCGCGGGCCCCTTCTCCTTGATCAGTTCGAGCGCTGCGCGGACGAGATCTTCGCGCAGATCGCCGTGATGATAGCCGCGTGAACTGCCACGGCCGCCATGTTTCCAGCTCATGTGAAGGGCTTTTACATTGATCCGCAGGGTACGTCGAGCCGCAGCTCTAGCGCCACGCAAACAGCGGCTGCTCGAACTCGGAGACGCGCGCGACACGCCCCGCGAGCAGTTCGCAGAACTGATACATGATCGCGGCGGTCGGCGCATGCAGGTGACTGCCCATCAGGCGAATTCGGATTACAGGCCGTGGACTTTCCTTGATCGAAACGAAGCTCACGCTTTCCTTCGTGACAAACCCGTCGAGCGGAAGCCGGTAGACAACGGCGACTTCTTCCTCGTTCAGCCGCAACGGCTGGCTGCGCTCCGCCCAAACCACGAGCGGCGTGATGCGATAGCCCGAGCGCGTGACAAAGTCGTCGAGCGTGCCGAGCACCTCGCTCTCCGGAACTGAGAGCCCGATTTCTTCCTCGATCTCGCGCAGCGCCGCCTGCGCAGCCGTCTCGCCTTCGTCGCAGCGACCGCCGGGAAGTGCCCATTGTCCTGCGTGATTGCGCATGTTCGAAGGCCGTTCGGTGAGGATGAAAGCAGCGCGGCCCGATCCGTCGTCCGCCGCGACCAGCGTGACCGCGACCGCCGCCTGTTTCAGTTTGCTTTGGAGTGCGATTTCCTCGCGCTGAAATGAGGCACAGCGTTCGGCGACCAGCGCCTTGAAACCGGCATTAAAGAGATAGGACACGAGGAAGGGCCTTGCGCGCTCTGGAGGAACTTCGATCCACTCAAAGCGTTTTTCAAAGTTGAGGGCAACTGCAGGGGTGCAGCGGCCTGCCTTCTAAGGAGAGATCACTATGCGCATCGCAATCGTAGCCATGGCCTTGGCGGCTTCCACCAGCCTCGCCAGCGCCGACTTCTATGTCGTCCAGAACGTGCAGACGGGGAGATGCTCGATCGAGCCGGAACTGCCCTCCTCATCCGACACGAAAGTCCTCCTGAACAATAAATTCATGGAGCGCGCGGACGCCGAAGCCGCGCTGAAAGCTGTCCCTGCCTGCAACTAGTTGCGGCGGAAGCGCGCGTCGTAGCGCGGATTGAGGTAGCAGCTCTCTTGAGCGACCCGCGACGCCATGCACTGCTCATAAGTGTAGGCCGAGCAAATCTGTACCGTCGAGCGGTCGAGCGGCTGGTCGCGGCACCACAGATCTGGAGCCGCACGTTTCTGCTGCGCGTTCGCAGCAACCGGGATGGCCAACGCAAGCACCACGCCAGCAAGAAGTAGCTTCTTCATTTCACGGCTCCTAGTAATGGGGGTTGCGTCTGCGCCAGTCGGCAAAGCGCGGATCGTAGAGCGGGTTGAGGTAGCAGTTCTCGATATGACTCGAGCGCGACGCCATGCACTGTTGATAGGTGTAAGTGCGGCAAATCATGACGGAACCGCCGAACCCGGTCTGCACGTCTCTGCACCAGGAATCGTAGGGCGCCGCTTGCGGCGCCCGGTTCTGCGCCCCGGCGGTCGCAATCGAGAACGCGCTGCAGAGCAACGCCGCGATCAAAATTCTTGCTTTCATGGATGCCTCCTGAGGCGGCAATAAGCGAAGTATCGTTCGAGCGGCGATTCTAGGCCCCTCACGGAGCAAAGGTCACCTCAAGACTTTGCTACCCAGACAACCGCTGAAAGTGACACTGGTTTCCCGCCGTGTTCCAATTATGCCGGAACGCAACCCATTGCTGAGGAATAGGAAGCGGCTGTGAAAACAATCTCGTCTATTGGCCTGCTGCTCGCGGCTGCGTTCGCACTCGCACAAACGAATGCGGCGCTCGCCTGTGCGTGCTGCACGAATCCGGGCCAGCGCTATGTCGAAAACACCAGGCTCGATACGTACCGCCGCGACGTTATCAACGAGGTCCGCTTTGCGAAGGAAGCGAACCTTTTCACCGATGAGCGCGATCTCGCGGAGATCAAAGGCGTCGCAAATCCGTCCTCGAAGCCTTACGTCTTGACCGTTACGCAACTGAAAGATCGTCTCACCTTTCAGGTTCGCGACCACAAACGCAATGAAGGCTCGCTGACACTCGCTATTCCTGACGCGATCTCCATTTTCGAAGTCGATACGCGCGACTCCGAATTCAGGGATCAGGGTCTGGGCCCCGTGCTTTACAAAGAGTGGCGGCTGACCGCGCCCTTCGCGGGTGCCGGAATTTTCAAGGCCGGCAACGGCGGCTATCAACGCATTACGCTGATCTTGCAGGGGCGCGGCCGAGGCTGCACGGACGCAGCCCACTTCTCGCATTGGACGGTTTCCGTTCACGGGCCGCTCGGAAATTACCTGTTTTACGGCCAGCTCGAAAAACCGTAGCGCACAGCCTGTCACAAATCCGTAATGGTCCTCTTGCAGGAACGGCGACAGGCAGATGACGGCAGCAGACAAGAAACCGGCAAAGCATGCACCCGTCGTCGCGGCGGGCGGCATCGTCTTACGCGGCCGCAGGAAGCCGCTGATCGCGGTCGTCCAATTGCGTCACCAGAAAACCTGGGTGCTGCCGAAAGGAAAACTGCACAGGAACGAAACCGTGCTCGCCGCCGCGAAACGCGAAGCGATCGAAGAAACCGGCCGCGACGTTTCGGTCTACGAGTATCTAGGCCAGATCGCTTACGAGAGCGGCGGGCTGCCGAAGGTCGCGAAATTCTGGCGCATGGAAGCGCGCGGCAAGCCGGGCAAGCTCATGCGCGACGTGCAGAGCGTGCAGTGGCTGCCGCTGAGCAAAGCGATCGCGAAGCTTTCGCGTCCGCGCGAGCGCAAGTTTCTGCAGCGCGTGGGGCCGAGGGCGCTTGCGGCCACTATGCGCGGCGAAGAACGAGTCTCAAAGATGAAGCGGCTATTCGCTTGGGTCCGCCCCGGCATGAAACGCTTGCGTTTCTGGCGAAATTTACTCTCGCTTTGAATGAGTGGAGACTGGGCGAGGAGCAACGCCCGGCGGGTTCCTGATTGGCGGCGGTGTCTGGCTTGCACTGACAAGAGCGCGTTGACCGCCTGCGACCTCTCCTGTGAGGCAAAAGCAGTACTTTCGGTGTACGAGGCGGCAGCCGTTGCATCGCGCCGCGTCTGCCATCATCATTGGCGGCAATAACGAAAACAGCCGGAAAACAGGGATTTCCAGAATCGTCATGCGCGTATTGGCTATTGCCGCCGTCGCTGCCGCCGCCGTCGCTGCCGCCGCCTCGCTTGTGGCGCCCGCGAAGGCCGCGACCATCACGGACTACAAGGTGGCAGGCTGGAACATGGCCGCCTTCACCGACGACCGGACCGGCCGCTTCACGCATTGCACGGCGTCGGCGCGTTACAAGAACGGGTTCCTGCTTCTGTTCTCGGTCAACCAAGCCTTCCTGTGGTCGATCGGCTTCTCCAACCCGGACTGGAACCTGCGGCAGGGGCGCGATTCCAATGTCTCGTTCACGATCGATGGCGGGCGCGTACACAACGTTCGCGGTACCGCGGCGAATACGAGGCTGATCCGCGCTTCGCTTCCCGACAACGTCGAATTGTTCAACCAGTTCCGCAACGGCCTCCGCCTCGTCGTCAACATCGACGACAACGCCCCGGTGACGTTCAATCTCACCGATACCAATCAGATGCTGACGGAAATTCTGCGTTGCGCGCAGAAGTACAATGGATATGCCGACCGAACCGGCAACAATCCCCGCGCATCCGACCGCGACATCGCGCCGCGCGACGACAACCGGCAGCAGCAGACCAATCGCAACAACTCAGGCTCCGGTTCGAGCGGCAGCTTCCGCGAAAACTACGACGACAATCGCTTGGCGAGGATGCCCGACCGCGAAGACGACCGCCGCCAACCCGAGCGCCAGCCGAACCAGACGCCGAACACGCCCTCACTCGGCCCGACGCCGGAGTCGCGCAAGGAAGCGACCGACATTGCGACCGATATCCTGCGACGTGCGAACTTCACGTTCGAATTCCAGAAGCCGGAGCAACTCACCGGCGACCTGCGCGACAAGTATGACGCGGTATGGCGCGCCGACGGCGTGCTCGGCACGCTGCGCATTCTGGCCGGATCGCGCGCAATCAGCGTTGACGGAATCCGCGGCCAGTTGATCGCGAACGACGCGAATAGCTGCAAGGGCAAGTTCGCCTCGGGGGCGCTGCCCACGACGAGCGGTTCGCAGGCGCAGACGATTTTCACCTCGTGCGAAGCGCAGAATAACTGGTCGGTCTATTACATCGCGGTGCCGCGCCGTCAGGGCGGCATCTATCTGCTCGGTCTTGCCGGCACCGGCGAGGCCGCGGTGCGCCTGCAAAATGTCGCGAACGCCTATCGCACGGTTGCGCTCGAAGTGCTCGAGAAGTGAGCGGCAAGAATTTCCCCGAGCGTATAAAACCCGGCGGCCACATGCCGCCGGGCTTGCCGTTCTCCGAAGGCATGTCCGCTGGAAATCTGGTTTTCCTTTCGGGTCAACTCGGCACCCTTCCCGGCAAACTTGAGTTGAACAACAAGACAGCCGAAGACGAATTCCGTCAGGTGATGGACAACGTCTTCACGACGCTGAAGGCGAACGGCATGAGCGCGAAAAATGTCGTCAAATGTCTCGTGATGCTCGCCGACATGAAAGACTGGCCGGCGTTCAACAAGATCTATCTCGAATATTTCGACGAGCCTTATCCGGCGCGTTCGGCCTTCGGCGCGAGCGGGCTTGCATTGAACGCGCGCGTCGAACTGGAAGTAATCGCAATGCGGAGCGAAGCATGAAACTTGTCTTGATGTATGCCGTGGTCGGGGTGCTCTGCCTGCTTGCCGCCTATCTCTCGGGGCGTGCGAGCGGCGCGTTCTTCTTCTACGTGCTCGGCGGCGCGGGTTTTTTGCTCGCAGCCGCGGGCCAGTACTTCAAAACCACGCAGGGTAAATAACCTCTCCCCGCTTGCGGGGAGAGGTCGGATCGCGTCAGCGATCCGGGTGAGGGGCTGATTCGACGAGAAGCGCTTGCAGCTTTTCAAGCACGCCTTCGATATTCCGCTCGACTTCGTGATTCCAAAATCGAACCACGCCGTATCCGTTCTTGGATAGCCACTGGGTACGCTTGATGTCTTCTTTACTCTCCGAATGCTGACCGCCATCCACTTCAATTATTAACTTTCGTTCTCGACAAACGAAGTCGACGAAGAACTGGCCTATTACGTCCTGTCTGACGAACCTGAATCCATCGAGTTGCCGGTTTCTGAGACGATGCCAGAGCTTCTTTTCCGCGCTTGTCGCTTCCCTGCGAAGGTTGCGTGCACGCTCTGTTTTCGCTTTTCGAGCCGATCACATCCGCCCCTCACCCAACCCTCTCCCCGTAAACGGGGAGAGGGCTTGCCCTTTAACCGCCACGCTGAAGCGCCTATATTCGGGGTGCCGGAGCAATCCGGCTATGGCGATAAACGCTCGTTGTAATAAACCATTCGGACCCGGGGGCGGTACCCGGCGCCTCCACCAAAGCCCGGCAACCGGAACGAGATTTCCGGGCTTCGGCGGGGGCGAAACAGGATCGACGAGGGTGTAAAGAGCGCGGCTTTCGCTCGGCATGGTTCCGCCGTTATCGGGCCTCTTATAGTTGCGAATGACAACTATGCTCCGGTTGCTCAGGCCGCGTAAGCGGTTTGATCTTCTGGGAATTAAGCCCTGAGGGTTAGCACTTTCAGGCGGGGTTCGGAGGCACCTGGCAACAGAAGCCTCCACTCATTTTTTAGTCTGCTGGCGCACGCACCCGGAATCGGGTTCACTACACCGATGGCCGATTTAATCCGTTACGACCTTCTCGCGCAGGACGCGCTCCGCGGCGTTGTGCGCAAAGTGCTGGTCGATGTCGCCAAAGACGGCCTGCCGGGCGAGCATCACTTCTTCATCGCCTTCGATACGCGCGCGCAGGGACTGCGCATCTCCGATCGTCTGCGCACGCAGTTTCCCGAAGAAATGACCATCGTGTTGCAACACCAGTTCTGGGATTTGAAAGTCGGCGATCATGCCTTCGAAGTCGGCGTATCATTCAACGGCACGCCCGAGCGCCTGCTCATTCCTTTCGCCGCGGTGAAGGGCTTCTTCGACCCGTCCGTGCAGTTCGGTTTGCAGTTCGAGGTGATCTCGAACGAGAACGCCGAAGGCCAGACCGGCGAACTGAAAGTCGCGAATAACGATAAGACCGGCGAAAAGCCGCCGGTCGCAACGCCGACAAAGGGTGCCGCCTCCGAGCCGGAAGTAGCGAAACCCGCGCGCGAGAAGGCGGAAGAAAAGCCCGCTGACGCGAAGACCGATGCCGGCGCCGAAATCGTCAGCCTCGACAAGTTTCGCAAGAAGTGAATTTGCTCAAGCTCGTTCTCGTCGTCGCCGTCGCGGAGAACGGCGTGATCGGCCGCCAGGGCGGGATGCCGTGGCGCATTCCCGGCGATCTCAAGCATTTTAAATCGGTCACCATGGGCAAGCCCGTCGTCATGGGCCGCAAGACCTACGAATCGATCGGCAAGCCGCTTCCCGGCCGCACCAATATCGTGCTCACGCGCGACAAAAGCTGGCGCGCGGACGGCGTGCTCGCCGGCCATTCGCTCGACGAAATTCTGAAACTCGCGAACGAAGACGCGAAGAAGGGCGGCGCGAAAGAGATCGCGATCATCGGCGGCAGCACGCTGTTCGAGGAAACACTGCCGCTGGCCGCAAAGATCGAATTGACCGAAGTGCACGCCAAGCCGGAAGGCGACGTTTTCTTTCCGGAGTACGACCGCACGGCATTTAAGGAAACGCGGCGCGAAGGACCGATGCAGGGCGAGAAGGACCAGTATCCCTATTCGATCGTGACTCTCGAACGAATAAGGTAAGCGTCGTGGCCGGGCTTGTCCCGGCCATCCACGCCTTAATTCGTTTCAAAGCCGCAAGAACGTGGATGCCCGGCACAAGGCCGGGCATGACGATGCTAGTTCTGGCTGCGCGGCTGCGGCGCGGACTTGATATCAGCCGGCGGCGGCAGGAGCGGCGCGGTTTCGATATCGCTCTTGGCGGGCTGACGCTTTTTCTTCCCCGCCGGTGCCCGCTCCTCCTGCGGTAAATTGATGTTCGATGGGGCCTGCCCGCCGCGTTCGATCGCGCGGAGCGTGATCGCGGTGATCAAGGCCTTTGCGTCCACTTTGCGTTCCGGCGCATCAAACGGCCCGGACCAGCGGATCGTGGCGCCGGGGCGAACCGAGGAGTCGGCGAAGACTTCGATGCTTAGCAGCGCCTCGACGCTTCGTTTCGGAACGTTAATCGCCCCGGAAAGCGTAATTTCGATATTGCCCGCTTTCGCCTTGGCAGATCCGCTGCGGAAGATGCCGTTCGCAATCACCAGCGGGGCTTCGAGTTTCGATACTTTGAGCGGCGCCCGGTCGAGCGCGGCGATCAGCGATTGTTCGATCTGCTTCTCGTCTGGCGCGTCTTTTGCCGACACGGCAAACACGCTCGTCACCGCGGTTGCATCGGTCTGATCGATTTCGAGCGCAGAGAGCGTAATCGTTCCCTGCCCTGAGATGCTTGCGAGCAGCGTATCCTGGGTATTACCGCTCGAGCTGATCGCAAGCGAGGCGCGCAATATTCCGCGAGGCGATTTCGCCGCCAGCAGTTGCGCGAGCGCGACGTCGGTAAAATCGAGCTTCAGCTCGACGACGCGCGGCAGCGTATCGGCGATGCGCAGCACGCCGGCGATCTTTCCGCCGGCGAGATCGCCGCGAAAGCCGTCGAACACGGTCTCGAACCGGCCGGGACGGAGATCGAACGCCGCTTTCTGGATAGCGATGCGCTCCGAGATTTCGAGCGAACCGACTTCCATCTTCAGCATGCCGGAGAAATTCGCGAGCGGCGGCACGCTCAACTCGGCGTTCGGCTGATTGGCGCGTCCGATCGCGAGCGAAAGCAGTGCCGCGACATTCGCGCGATCCAATGCGAGCACTCCCGAGAACGGCGACACGTCTCCTGACGGAATGGTTATGCGCCCCGTGCCGCGCAATCCCGCGAGATCGAATGCGAGTTTGTCGAACACGAAATTATTGCCGTCACGCGATAGTGTGGCGTTGCCGCTCATGGGTAACGCATTTGCGGAAGCGCGGTCGGCAAGCACGAATGCCCTTCTGAGATCGGCGGATTTGATGTTGAGCGCGAGGCTGGGCTCGAAGCGTCCGTCTTTACCGAAGCGCAGATCGCCTTTTGCAAAGACTTCGGTCTCCGGCAGTCGCAGCACCGCATCCACCGGCTGACGTGCATCCCGGAATGCGCCGAGATCGAGCGCAAGCGCCGCATCGCCGGATTTCACGAGCAGGCGCCGTCCGTTTTTTATGGGCGACAACAGGCCCGAAAGGCGTAAGGGAAAATGAGAAACCGCGTATTTCGCTACGATGGCGGCAAAATCCTCGCTCTCCGATAAATATTGAAGCGCGCGGCTAATCCCGTTCGCGCGGGTCACTGTTGCGGAGAACTCGATCGCATCTTTCGCAGCCTGCGATTGCTTCGCTTCCAGGCTGAAGCCTTCGAGATCGCCGAGCGAAAGCCGCGTGATAGCCGTCACGCCGCCGGCATTCACAGCGGAAACGCTGGCCGTCTTCACCTCTGCGCCGAACAGTCGCGCGCGCGCAACGTTCAGCTCGGCGTTGAAATCCACACCGGCCAGCCCGTCGGGTATGCTGCGCAAGAAAGGCAGCAACGGGTCGAGATCGGCGTTTTCCGCGGCAAGTTTGAGTTCAAGCGTCTGCTTTGCGTCTTTGCTTTGGCTGAGCGCGGCGGCGCCCTTGATTTTCGTCTGACCGAACTCGGCATCGATCGCACGCAGCACGATCTCGCTCTGCGCAAAGGAAAGCTCGCCCTTCAGGCGCAATGCCTGCGCGAGCGAGAACTTTCCGGACAACTCCTCGCCCAAAAGCCAGCGCGCGAAAATCTGCGGTTCCTCGCTTTCGAACGACAGCGGTCCGACGAGGCGCTCACGCTCGCTCCTGCCGGAAAGGCTGATCGCCGCGCGTCCCGGCAGCCGCGCTTCCAGCCGTTCCAGCACCACCGCGCCATTCTGCACGCGCAGCGTTGCACTCACATCTCGCGCCAGTTGCCCGCCAGCCAGAATACCATCGGCGGAAATCGCAATCTGCGAAGCGAGCGGCAGCGCGCGCAACAGCTCGCGCGCTTCCGAAAGTAAGGACAGCACATGCGCCGCGCCAAGGGTCGCAGCCTTCTGGTCGCCGAGATCGAGGTCGATGCGCTTGCTCGCGAGCGTTACTTCGAGCGCGCCGTTCGCGCGCGGGGCGAGCTTCGCCTCGCCCGAAAGCGTGATCGGCAACTCGCCTTGCCCCAGCG
Organism: Xanthobacteraceae bacterium; assembly: GCA_019752575.1. Classification (GTDB taxonomy): domain Bacteria; phylum Pseudomonadota; class Alphaproteobacteria; order Rhizobiales; family Xanthobacteraceae. The sequence goes on from JAIELW010000011.1 coordinate 64,670, forward strand.
CGAGTTCGAGATTGGAAAAACGGATTTCGGAAGGGTCGCCCGCGGCATCGGAAGCGATCCGCCACGGCAATGCGCCGCTTTGCTGCGCGACAACCACTTTGCCCTCGAAGCGCGGTGCCGCATTGGCGAGCGCAAGCAGGCCATCGGCTTCGAACGACAACTTGTCCGTCGGCCGTTCAAGAGCAAGACGAACCCTGCCGGCATGTTCGGGAGAGAAGCGCCCGGACGACGCGCGCAAAATCCAGCGCGCACCGTTCAGGCGGAAGTTGCCCTCGATGCGAAAAGGTCCTTCCCGAGAAGCCAGTTCCCCGCGCGCGGAGAAATCGTCGGCGAGAAAGATCGAATTCGTCCTGCGGTCTTCGATGGTGAGCGAGCCCGTCTCAAGCACGAAGCCGCCGACCGAGATTTCCTGCCCGCCACTCGTGCCCGCGGGCAGCAAGAACTTGCCATCCTTCTCGATCACGAGCCGGATCGCGGGCTTCGAGACCACGAACTCGCTCGCTTCGATCTTTCCCGAAAGCAGCGCGGTCAGCGAAAGCGAGCCGCGCATTTCGCTCGCGGAGAGGCCGGTTCCCTTCTCGGCGTCGCCGAGCGAGACGCCGCGCAGCACGAAGGCGGGCGTCGGTAAAAGCGTGAGATCGATATTGCCGGAGATCGTAACTCGCGTTCCGGCAAGCGCGCTCGCCTGCGCCTCGAGTTGCGGACGCCACTCGTTCCAGTCGATGAAAAAGGGCGCGGCAAAGGCCGCAAGGATCGCGGCGATCAGCGCAAGCCCAAGCCCTAGCAACGTCGTCTGCAAAAAATCAGCTCCACGAGGCCGCGAACGGCCCGGTCCGCCAGCGGCCAGACTCTAGCGTCCCGATTGAGCGGGAATGGGGCAAGAGATTTCTCGCCGCAACCAGCGCATGGCCCCGAAAAGTGGGTACCGGTTTTCGGATAAGGCCATGCGCCAAGCTAAATGGCGACGATTTTGCCCGGATTCATGATGTTGTCGGGGTCGAGCGCACGCTTGAGCGAACGCATCATGTCGAGCACCACGGGCCCGTGTTCGGCCTCCAGGTATTTCATCTTGCCCTGCCCGACGCCATGTTCGCCGGTGCAGGTGCCTTCCATCCGGTGCGCCCGCTCGGTGAGGCGATCGAGAAATACCTTCACGCGCGAAAGCTCGTCTTGGTCATCCATGTCGATCACGAGGCTGACATGGAAGTTGCCGTCGCCGACATGCCCGACGATGGGCCCGAGCAGTTTCATGTCCTGCAGATCTTTTTCCGTCTCCAGCACCGCGTCGGCGAGTTTCGAAATCGGAACGCAGATATCGGTGGCGAGCGCCTTCGCGCCGGGACGCAGCGACATCATCGCGAAGTAAGCGTCGTGCCGCGCCTGCCAGAGTTTCGTGCGCTCCTCGGCTTGCGTCGTCCATTGCAGCGGACCGCCGCCGAACTCGGCGGCGATTTCGCCGAAACGCTCGGTCTGCTCCTTCACGCCGGCTTCCGAGCCGTGGAATTCGAGGAACAGCGTCGGCGCTTCCGCAAGCGAGAGCTTCGAGTAATTGTTGGTTGCGCGGATCGCCATGGCGTCGATGAACTCGATGCGCGCGACCGGAATGCCGGACTGAATCGTCGCGATCGTCGCCTGGCAGGCGCCTTCGACCGACTTGAACGGACAGACCGCGCTGGAGATCGCCTCCGGGATCGCGGAGAGCTTGAGCGTAAGCTCGGTGATGACGCCGAGCGTGCCTTCGGAGCCGACGAAAAGACGTGTGAGGTCGTAGCCTGCGGAAGACTTCTTCGCGCGCGAGGCGGTGCGGATCACCTCGCCGTTCGGCAACACGGCTTTCAGCGAGAGCACATTGTCCTTCATGGTGCCGTAGCGGACCGCATTGGTGCCTGACGCGCGTGTCGCCGCCATGCCGCCCAGCGAAGCATCCGCCCCCGGATCGATCGGGAAGAACAGGCCCTGATCGCGCAGATATTCGTTGAGCTTCTTGCGGGTGACGCCGGGCTGGATCACGCAGTCGAGGTCCTCGGCGTGTACCGCGAGCACCTCATTCATTTGGGCGACGTCGATGCAGATGCCGCCCAAGGGCGCGTTGACGTGGCCTTCGAGCGAAGTGCCGGTGCCGAACGCGATCACCGGCACCTTATGGGCCGCGGCAATACGGACCGCGTCCTGCACGTCTTCGGTAGAAGCGGCATAGACCACCACATCTGCCGCTTCGTTCGGCAGCCAGGTCGTGGTGTTGGCATGCTGGCGGCGAACCTCCATCGAGGTCACGACCTTGTTGCCGAGCTTGGCATGCAGCGCCGCGATGGCTTTCTCGACCGCTCCCGCGTCGGCCCGCTTCAGAGCGGCGTTCTTCATTGGTGTCCTCCGGTTGCAGACGACTTTAGCAAAGCGGTTGGTGCCTCGTCAGTCATGTGAGGCCCGGACAGAAAAGAGTCCAAGGAATCGCCTCAAACGCGCCAAACCATTGCCCGGCATGGACTTACAATGCATGATTGTAGTCAGAACAAAGAAAAGATTCGGCCACGAGTGATCCTTTGGTTCTGACATTCGTTTGCCTCTCGGCAGACGCTCTGACGAATGTCAGAACCAAAGGATCACTAGAATCTAAAACTGCTAGTGTCCTTTCGTATCCGGCGTTCGCTCCGGGGATGCTGCAGAACCAGGCGAACGCCGGATACGGGACACTAGAATGCTGCAGCGCCTCGACTTCGAACCTGTATTTTTCGCCCCGTTCGTTTCCTCGGCGATGGCGGTCGAGCCTGGCTGGATCGACTACAACGGCCACCTCAACATGGCCTACTACAACGTCCTGATCGACCGCTCGGTCGATGAAGCCTTCGCGCTCGTCGGTCTTGGCCCCGATTACGCCAAGCTCCGGGGCGGCTCGTTTTTCACGGCCGAATGCCATGTGCGCTACCTGCGGGAATTGCAGGCCGGCGAAACGGTACGGACCACGATCCGGCTCGTCGACTACGACGAGAAGCGGATCCACTTCTTCGCCGAACTTTATCACGCGCATGAAGGCTGGATGTCAGCGACCTCCGAGCAGCTTGCGCTTCACATCGACATGAAATCGAAGAAGGTCGCGCCCTTCCCCGACGATGTTCTGGATCGTCTCGCTGCCATGAAGGCGGCGCATGCCGCACTTCCCGCGCCCGACGGCATCGGCCGCAAGATCGGCATGGCCAAGCGCAGCTAGGTTGCCCGCCTGGGCGGCAGCGCCGCCCGATAGTTAATCAAACATTACCGTGATCATGCGCCTGCCTCAGGTGAGACATGCGTACTTACCTATTCTAGGTGCGTCGCAAAAAGACTACATTGCACTGCAATAAGTGATTTGCAGACCGGCCGGGCGGTGTCCCGGCACGAAGCGGAAGAAGGAGAACTCCCATGACCGCAGTAACCTACTCCCCCAAGTTTGCTCCCGCCGCCGCGACGACGGCGAAAGCCGGTAAGAGCTTCTGGGCTCGCGTTTGGGACCGGATCGTCGAAGCGCGCATGCGTCAGGTCGAGCGCGAGATTCGCATGCACCTGAGCTACGTCCCGGATGAGTTGTTGAAGAACTACCGCGATCTGCCGTTCCAGAAGAACTGAGCATCGCGAATACGAATTCGAAGCGCCCCGGCGAAAGCCGGGGCGCTTTTTGTTTTTTTGCTGAAACTCCCTCTCCCCAATGGGGAGAGGGTCGGGGTGAGGGGGTACTGCATTCGAGATTCAGAGCCCCCTCACCCGGCGCTCCGCGCCGACCTCTCCCCGGAGGGGAGAGGTGAAATCATTTTCGCAGCGTCAGCGTGGTCCAGTTCTCGATGGTCTCGCTGCGGATCAGCCGCATACCGAGTGCCCGATAGCGCGCGAGCGCAGCCAAAGCCTGACTTGGCAAAAGGCCGGAAAGGATCACGGTCGCGCCGGACGCGGCGAGCGACTGGATCGGCCGTGCAAGCTGCTTCAGGACCGGTAGCAGGATATTCGCCAAGATCAGATCGTAAGGCGCATATTGCGCGACCAGCGGCGCGCTCAAGGAGCCGGTGTGCAAAGTAGCGACATGGCCGCCCGCACGATTGGCGCGAACATTTTCCTTGGCGACGATTACGGAAGCGCGGTCGATCTCGGTGGCGATCACCGGCGCCTGAAACGCGCGCGCGGCGGCAATCGCGAGAACCGCCGTGCCGGTGCCTACATCCAGAATACGTTTCGGCTTTTGTGTACGCGCCAAGCGCTCCAGCGCCCGCAGGCAGCCGAGTGTGGTGCCGTGATGACCGGTGCCGAACGCGAGTGCTGCTTCAATTTCGATTCCGGTTTCGTTCGGCCTGATCCTGTCGCGGTCATGCGAGCCGTGAATCGCAAACCGTCCGGCGCGAACGATCTTCAAGCCCGCTAAGCTCGCTGCGATCCAGTCTTTCGCGGCCAGCGTTTCGTATTCGATCTTCGCATCGCGCATGACTTCCGCAACCGCCGCGGCAATCTCGTTTTTGCCCGGCAGTTCCAGAAAATGCGCTTCCGCAAACCATGAGCCATCCGGCGCTTCGAAAGCACCGGCTGCGCCCGCTCCTTCGAAGAAACGCTGCAGCAAATGATCGGCAATGCGCTTGGCATCGCGCTCGTCCGCGCGCACGCGCACGACATGACTTTCGGAAAAATCGGCCAAACTCAGGCTTTCTTCAGGAAACTCGCGACCAGCTTCTTTTCGCCGGCCTTGTCGAACTCGACGACGACCTTGGTGCCTTCGACTTCCATGATCTCGCCGTAGCCGAACTTGTCATGAAAGACGCGGTCGCCGATCTCGAACTCGGCCGAAGGTCCGGCCGAGCGGCCAATCACTTCGCCTTCGATCGTCAGCCCGCGGCCGCGCGGACTTTCCGAAAAGCCGCCGCGTCTCTGCTGCGCGCGCTGCCAGCCCGGTGTCGAGTAACCCGAGGTGAACGGTTCGGCGCGATCGAAGCGGCTCTGAATTTGCGAAGCATAGCTGCCGCCGCCGTCGACTTCCTCGATGCTGTCTTCGGGCAATTCCTTGAGAAAGCGGCTCGGCAGGTTCGAATTCCACAATCCATGCGTCAGGCGCCTGGAAGCAAAAGAAATATAGGCGCGCTGCCTCGCCCGCGTGATGCCCACATGCGCGAGCCGCCGTTCTTCCTCGAGCCCGGCCTGACCGCTTTCGTCAAGCGAGCGCTGATGAGGCAGGATGCCTTCTTCCCAGCCGGGCAGAAACACCGTGTCGAACTCGAGCCCCTTCGCCGAATGCAGTGTCATGAGGTTCACGGCATCGGCGTCCGCGCCGCCTTCCGCATCCATGACCAGCGAAACATGCTCGAGAAAGCCCTGCATGTTCTCGAACTGCTCCATCGAGCGCACGAGTTCTTTGAGGTTTTCCAGCCGGCCCGCTGCCTGCGCCGACTTGTCGTTCTTCCACATTTCCGTGTAGCCGGACTCGTCGAGCACGATCCGCGCAAGCTCGGCATGCGAGGTCGTTTCCAGTTGCGCGCGCCAGCGGTCGAACTGCGCGATCAGATCGCGCAGCGCCGCGCGCGGCTTCGGCTTCAATTCGTCGGTGGAAGAGATCACGCGGGCAGCTTCCAGGAGCGGCTCGGAATTCTGCCGCGAATAATCATGCAGCATCTGCATGGTCGTATCGCCGAGTCCGCGCTTTGGCACGTTCACGATCCGCTCGAAGGCAAGCCCGTCGGCGGGCGAAACGATCACGCGGAAATACGCGAGCGCATCGCGGATTTCCTGCCGCTCGTAGAAGCGCGGGCCGCCGATCACGCGATACGGCAACCCGATCTCGATGAAGCGATCTTCCAGCGCCCGCATCTGGAACGATGCGCGCACGAGGATCGCGATGTCGGATAGCTTGTGCTGCTTTCGCTGCAACTGCTCGATTTCCTCGCCGACCAGACGCGCTTCCTCGCCCGAGTCCCAGGCGTCGGTGACCTTCACCTTCTCGCCCGGCTCATCCTCGGTGCGGAGCGTCTTGCCGAGACGGCTCTTGTTTTTCGCGATCAGATGCGAAGCCGCTGACAGAATATTCGCGGTCGAGCGGTAATTGCGCTCGAGCCGGATCACTTTGGCGCCGGGAAAGTCCGTCTCGAACCGCAGGATGTTATCGACATCCGCGCCGCGCCAGCCGTAGATCGATTGGTCGTCGTCGCCGACGCAACAGATATTGCGCGAACCCTGCGCGAGCAGGCGCAGCCAGAGATACTGCGCGACGTTCGTATCCTGATACTCGTCGACCAGTATGTAGCGGAAGCGCTGCTGGTACTGCTGGAGAATTTCCGGATTGCCCTGAAACAACCGGTAGTTTTCGAGCAGCAGATCGCCGAAATCGACGGCGTTCAGAACCTTCAGCCGCGCTTGGTAAGTGATGTAAAGCTCTTTGCCCTTGCCGTTCGCAAACGACATCGCCTCGCCTGCCGGCACCTGATCGGGACCGAGGCCGCGGTTTTTCCAGCCGTCGAGATAGCCGGCGAAGAACCGCGCGGGCCAGCGCTTCTCGTCGATGTTGTCCGCCTGCAGCAGCTGCTTGATGAGCCGGATCTGGTCGTCGGTATCGAGAATGGCGAAGTTCGGATGCAACCCGACAAGCTCCGCGTGACGCCGCAGAATTTTCGCGCCGATCGAATGGAACGTGCCCATCCAGGGCATCCCTTCCACGATGTCGCCGACCATATGGCCGACGCGCTCTTTCATCTCGCGCGCGGCTTTATTCGTGAACGTCACCGAAAGAATATTCGAGGGGCGCGCTTTGTCCGTTGCAAGGAGATGCGCGATCCGGGTGGTGAGCACGCGCGTCTTGCCGGTGCCGGCACCCGCGAGCACCAGCACCGGTCCATCGAGCGACTCGACGGCTTCGAGTTGCTCGGGATTCAGACCTGCGAGATAGGGCGCCGCCCCTGTACGCGCGGCGATCCCGCCCGGCTTAAGCACGGGCGCTTCTTCGTCGAGTGGAAACGGTTTGAATTGCGGATCGGCCACGTGGACTTTCGATGTCTTGATTCTGAGAACAAAATGGCATCGCAGGCGCCATTTGGCGAGGGTGCGGGCCCAATTGCGGCGGGAAATAAGGCCGAAATAGGCGTCATTCCGGCGCAGTGCTGTTGCGCGGGGAACCGAGCGCCTAAACTGCAAGAATGTTCGAAGCGAAATTCCAGACCTTCAAGGATGAAGGCGACAAGACCCGATCGGCCGCGCGCCTGAAAGCGCTGCGCGCCGAACTCGCGCGTCAGGAGCTCGACGCCTTCATCTTTTCGCGCGCCGACGAACACCAGAACGAATATGTGCCGCCCTCCGAGGAGCGTGTCGCCTGGCTCACCGGATTTACCGGCTCCGCCGCGATCGTCGCCGTGCTCGCGGACAAAGCCGTACTCTTCACGGACGGCCGCTACACCTTGCAGGCCAAGGATCAGATCGACGCTAATCTGTTTTCGATCGAACACATGGTCGAGAAGCCGGCGGCGAAGTGGCTTTCCGAAAACCTTCCGACGGGTGCAGCGCTCGGTTACGACCCGTGGCGAACCACCGGCGATGGCGTCGAGCGGCTGGAGAAGGCCGCGAAGGAAGCCGGCGCGCGGCTGGTCGCAACGGAAGAAAACCCGGTCGATGCGGTCTGGCGCGAGCGGCCCGCGCCGCCGCTGACCCCGGTCGTACTGCACGGCATGAAGTTCGCTGGAGAAGAAGCGTCGAAGAAGATTACCCGCATCCGCGAGGTGCTGGCGAAGGAAAAAATCGGCGTCGCGGTGCTGTCCGATCCCGCTTCCGTTGCATGGACCTTCAACATCCGGGGCGCGGATGTCGCGCACACGCCGCTACCGCTCTCTTGGGCGCTGCTCCCGCGCGAAGGCCAGCCGCAGCTTTTTATCGATGCGCGCAAACTGTCGAACCAGGTGCGGGACGCGCTCGGTAAACTCGCCGACGTGCGCGAGCCCCGCGAACTCGAAGTCGAATTGCACGAAGCGGCGCGGGGCATGAGCGTGCGGCTCGATTCCGTGACCGCACCCGCGAAACTCGCCGGAATCGTCGAAGCAGCAGGCGGCGCAGTCTCGAAAGGCGCGGATCCGGTCACAAATCTCAAGGCTATCAAGAACGAAACCGAGATCGCCGGCATGCGCGCCGCACATTTGCGCGACGGTGCCGCACTCACCCGCTATCTCGCCTGGCTCGCCCGCGAAGCGACCGGCGGCAAGATTTCCGAGATCGATGCCGTCGCAGCACTCGAAACTTTCCGCCGCGAGACTGGGAAGCTGAAGGAGATTTCCTTCCCGACCATCTCCGGCGCGGGTCCGAACGGCGCCATCGTGCATTACCGCGTGACGGAAGCCACGAACCGCAAGCTCAAAAACGGAGAATTATTTCTGGTCGATAGCGGCGCGCAATACGAAGACGGCACCACCGACGTGACCCGCACGGTTGCCATCGGCAAGCCTTCGGAAGAAATGCGCGAGCGTTTCACGCTCGTGCTCAAAGGCCACATCGCGGTGGCAAACGCGGTCTTTCCGGAAGGCACGACCGGCGCGCAGCTCGATCCCTTTGCCCGCCGCGCGCTCTGGGAAGCGGGCCTCGACTTCGATCACGGCACCGGGCACGGCGTCGGCAGCTATCTTTCGGTGCATGAAGGCCCCGCGCGCATCTCCAAGCTCGGCAGCGCGCCGCTTCTGCCCGGCATGATCCTCTCGAACGAGCCCGGCTATTATAAAGCGGGCGCCTATGGCATCCGCATCGAGAATCTTCTGCTTGTCGAAAAGCGCAAAGCGGGAATCGAGAAACCGCTCCTGGGCTTCGAGACGCTGACCTTCGCCCCGATCGATCGCCGCCTCGTCGAACCGAAACTGATGAACCCAGACGAGATCGCGTGGCTCGAAGAATACCACGCGCAAGTGCGCGCGAAGATCGGATCGCAACTCGACGCAAACGATCGCAAGTGGCTCGATGCCGCGACGGCTCCGCTGAAAACCTAGCCGGAACCCTCTCTCAATCGCCGCGTTACCCGCTCACGCCCAATAGAGACGTGAGGCTTCATCATGCTTTCGACTATCCTGATCGTACTTCTAATTTTGATCCTGATCGGCGCGTTGCCGCGCTGGGGTTACAGCGGCGGCTGGGGTTACGGCCCCGGCGGTCTCGTCGGTGTGATCCTGATTGTGGTGGTCGTGCTCGCACTCGCGGGAAGGATCTAGTCACTTCCTCCCGATCAGCTTGAACCAGTCGTCCTCGCTTAGCACGCGGACGCCGTGCTTCTGCGCATCTTTCAGCTTGGAACCGGCGCCGGGCCCGGCGACCACGTAATCCGTCTTCTGCGAGACTGAACCCGCGACTTTCGCGCCGAGCCGCTCCGCCATCGCCTTCGCCTCGTCACGCGTCATCTGCTCGAGTGCGCCGGTGAAAACGACGGTCTTGCCGGAAACCGGGCTGTCTTTTGCGACGGCCTCCATCGGCTCGATCCCGATTTCGTCAAGCAGCGCGTCGAGCGCTTTCATATTTTTCTTCTCTTTGAAGAACTCGACCACCGCTTCCGCGACGATCTCGCCGATGCCGTTGACGTTATTCATCTCCGAGAATGCTTCTTCGTCGCCCTTCGCGGCAGCGATGGCGCCCGCGCGCAAGGCTTCCATCGAGCCGTAGTGGCGCGCAAGGCGCGTGGCATTCGTTTCGCCGATGTGCCGGATGCCGAGCGCGTAAAGCACGCGGTTGAGCGCAATCTTTCGCCGCGCCTCGATCGCACTGAACATGTTGCGGACGGAAGTCTCGCCGAACCCTTCTTCGTCTTCGATTTTGAGCTTCTTGTTGCGCTTCTCCAGCGTGAAGATGTCGGCCGGCTCCCTCACCCAACCCTTTTCGAAGAAGAATTCGATCTGCTTCTCGCCGAGACCGTCGATGTCGAAGGCGTTGCGCGACACGAAATGGATCAGCGTCTGCACCGCCTGCGCCGCGCAGATCAATCCGCCGGTGCAGCGGCGATCGACTTCGCCGTCCTCGCGCACCGCATGACTGTCGCAGACCGGGCAGACGTCGGGAAACTTAAAGGGCTTCGCATTTTTCGGGCGCTTCTCGAACACCACGCCTAGAACCTGCGGGATTACGTCGCCCGCGCGCTGGATCGTGACCGTGTCCCCGATCCGCACGTCCTTGCGGGCGATTTCGTCTTCGTTGTGTAGCGTGACGTTCTGTACTGTGACGCCGCCGACCGTGACGGGCTCCAGCTTTGCCACCGGCGTCAGCTTGCCGGTGCGACCGACCTGAATGACGATTTCCTTGACTTTGGTTGTCGCTTTTTCAGCAGCGAACTTGTGCGCGATCGCCCAGCGCGGGCTGCGCGAAACGAAACCGAGCCGCTCCTGCCAATCCAGGCGATCGACTTTGTAAACGACGCCGTCGATGTCGTAAGGCAGCGCCGCACGCTCCTCCTCGATCTTTCGATAATGCTTCAAGAGTTCGTCCACGCTCTTGCATTTCTTCATCAGCGCGTTGACCGGCAGCCCCCAGCGCTTCATCGCGGTGACGGATTCGGATTGCGTGTCCGCAGGCAGTTCGCTCGCTTCGCCCCATGTGTAGGCGAAAAACTTCAGCGGCCGTGCCGCCGTCATTTTCGGATCGATCTGCCGCAGCGAACCCGCCGCCGTGTTGCGGGGGTTCACGTAAAGCGGCTTGCCTTCCTTCTCCTGCCGCTTGTTCAGCGCGATAAAGTCATCCTTGGTCATATAGACTTCGCCGCGCGCCTCGAAGATATCCGGCACGTCCTTGCCTTTCAGCACCTCGGACACATCCTTGATCGTGCGGATATTCGCGGTGACGTCTTCGCCTTCCGCGCCGTCGCCACGCGTCGCGGCGACCGCGAGCTTGCCTTTCTCGTAGCGCAGCGAACAGGAAAGCCCGTCGATCTTGGGCTCAGCGGTAATGATCAGCTCGTCCTTGTCGGAAAGCTTCAGAAAGCGGCGGATGCGATCGGCGAAATCGGCCACATCCTCATCTGTGAAGGCATTGCCGAGCGAAAGCATCGGCACTGCATGACGCACTTTCTTGAATTTTCCGGAAGGTGTTGCGCCGACTTTGTTCGATAAACTCGTGAGCGTGCGCAGATCGGGAAATCGTTTTTCGATCGCTTCGTAGCGCTTGCGGAGCGCATCGTACTCGGCGTCCGAAATGACCGGTGCGTCCTGCTGGTAATAGCGTTTGTCGTGCTGCTCGATCTCGAGCTCAAGCCGCACATGCTCGGCCTTCGCTTCCTTGACGGAAAGTTCTTCGACGGGCTTGGGGCCACCCGTTTTGGCTTTCTTGGCCATCGCGGATTATGCCGCCGCACCTGCAATCAGGCGGTCTGCAGCTTTGCGCGCTTCGTCGGTAACATCGGCGCCGGACAACATGCGCGCGACTTCCTCGCGGCGGCGCGGCTCGTCAAGCGGAAGGATCTTCGTGGAAACGCGCTTGCCGCCGCTGACCACATCTTTTGCGACCATGAAATGATTGGCGGCGCGCGCCGCGACCTGCGGCGCGTGGGTCACCGTCAGCACCTGCACCTTCTCGGCTAACCGCGCGAGCCGTGCGCCGATCGCGTCCGACACCGCACCACCGACTCCAGTATCGATTTCGTCGAACACCAGCGTCGGTGCCGAGCCGCGATCGGCGAGCACAACTTTCAGCGCGAGCAGAAAGCGCGCGAGTTCGCCGCCCGACGCGACCTTCATCATGGGCCCCGGCCGCGCGCCCGGATTGGTGCGTACCCAGAACTCGACGCGGTCGAAACCGTCCGGTCCCGGCGAGGAAGGATTGCTCTCGATCTCGGTGATGAATTCCGCGCGCTCCAGCTTCAAAGGCGGCAACTCTGCGTTGACCGACTTGTCGAGCTTCTTCGCGGCCGCGTTGCGCGACGCAGACAGCACTTCCGCGGCCTTGCGGAAATCGCTTTCCGCTTTTTTCGCGGCCGCTTCGAGCGCCTTCAGTTTTTCCTCGCCTTTGTCGATGGAAGCGAGATCGCCGGCGAAGCGCTCCGCGACCTCCGGCAATTTATCGACCGGGGAATTGTATTTGCGGCCCGCCGCGCGCAAAGCGAATAATCGCTCCTCGTTGCGCTCCAGTTCCTGCGGGTCGTAATCGGCAAGCCGCATCGCGGCCTCAAGCCCGCTGCGCGCTTCCTCGATGGAATTCAGCGCCGCTTCCAGCGCTTTTGCGGGACCTCCGACGATGTCGGCCGCCTCTTGCTGACGCCGCTCCAGCCGCCGCAACGCGGAAGATAACTGCGGTACGGCGGAATCGTTTCCGGTAATCGCGTCGTGCGCGTCCTTGAGATCGCCCCCGACCTTCTCCGCGCGCATCAGCGACGCGCGGCGTTCCGCAAGCGCGGTTTCCTCACCGGGCTTGGGTGCGAGCTTGGTGAGCTCGTCGACTGCATTGCGCACGTAATCTTCCTCGCGGCGCGCCCGCTCCTGCCGCGCGCGTTCTTCGGCGACCTGCGTCTCAGTTTCGCGCCATGCATTCCACATCGTCCGCACGTTCGCAGCACTTTCCCCGCTACCGCCGAAAGCGTCCAGGAGCGCGCGATGCGCGGACGGATCGATCAACGCGCGCTCGTCGTGCTGGCCGTGGATTTCGACAAGCCTGGTTCCGAGTTCGCGCAGGATCTGCACGCTCACCGGCCGGTCGTTGATGAAGGCCCGCGTGCGGCCGTCGGCGAGTTGCACGCGGCGCAGGATCACGTCGCCGTCTTCCTCGATGCCGAGATCGTTCGCACGCAGGAATTCCCGCGCCGGATGTTTATTCGGAAGATCGAAGGCTGCCGCGACCTGCCCCTGCTCCGCTCCGTCACGCACGAGCCCGGCATCGCCCCGCGCGCCGAGCGCAAGCGCGAAACTGTCGAGCACGATGGATTTGCCCGCACCCGTCTCGCCGGTCAGCACGGAAAGCCGGCCGGAGAAATCGACGTCCAGCCGGTCGATCAGGACAATATCGCGGATCGAAAGATGAGCGAGCATGAGGAAAGCACCGCACCGGCAATGCCGATTCGGCCCATTGAGAACGAAACGTGATTGAAGATTAGCAGGCGGGACGCGTCAATTCGCATCCGAGTGGCTAGCCCCGGATGCTACCCCAGGCGCGGCTGATCCAGGAGCCCTTGTCTTCGCGCGGGACCGCGCCGCCGGTGGTCACGAGCGCATAGGCGTCCTTGTACCAGGGGCTATCCGGGAAGTTGTGGCCAAGCACGACGGCCGCAGTTTGCGCCTCGTTGACGATGCCGAGCGCCATATAGGCTTCGGTGAGCCGCGCCAGCGCCTCTTCGATGTGCCGGGTGTTCTGGTACTTGGTGACGACGACCTTGAAGCGGTTGATCGCGCCGGTGAAGTTGCGCTGCTTCAGGTAATAGCGCCCGGTCACCATTTCTTTCGCGGCGAGCTGGTCGCGCGCGACGTCGATCTTGCGGCGTGCGCTGGTCGCATATTCGGTATCCGGATATTTGCGGATGACTTCGCTCAGCGCCTCCAGCGCGGTCTCGGTGCGGCGCTGGTCGAGCTCGATGTTCGGGATTTCGTCGAACAGCGCCGAGGCGGCAAGATATTGCGCATAGGCCGCATCGGGGCTGCCGGGATGGAGCGCGAGATAGCGCTTGGCAGCGGCGACCGTTTCGGGATGCTTCTGGCCTTCGTAATAGGCATAAGCCGACATCAAAAGCGACTTGCGGCCGAACTCCGAATACGGATGCTGGCGGTCGACTTCCTCGAATTTCTTCGCGGCCTTCTCGAACTCCTTCTTGTTCAGAAGGGTCAGCGCTTCGTTGTAGAGAACGTCGGCCGGCTGATCGACGAGGAGTTCGTCATCTTTCTTGTCGCCCCAGAGATTGCTCAGGCTGAGCCCGCCGAAGCTTGCACAGCCGGCGAGCGAAATACCGATCGGCAGGATCGCGAGCACCCGGAGTGCCGCCGCAAAACCCGTGCTGCGTAGCGTAAGAAGCATCGGTACTCGAACCTGTTGTGGAGGGCCTCTAGGCCCGGTCCCCTCGAAGGCTTGGGAATAGCCGAACTAACGTGTCCCGGCTACGGCGCTAAAGGCCGAATCCGCCGCGATTATGGCTGAAAAAGTTAAGAAAGGTCAGCGCGATAGGCCGGGGCGACCTGGGCGCCGATTTCGGCGTGACCACGGCGGCGGCGGGCGGTTTCGGCTTCGACGACGGTCCAGGCCGAGCGGTCCGCCATCAATGCGGCGACGATTGCGGCATTGAGCTTGTGACCGCCGCAAACCGAGCGATAGCGGCCGAGGATCGGCATGCCGGTCATGGCAAGATCGCCGACCGCGTCGAGCGCCTTGTGGCGCGCAAACTCGTCGGTGTAGCGCAGGCCTTCCGGGTTCACGATGCGGTCGTCGGCGAGGCAAATGGTGTTGTCGAGCGAGGCACCGAGCGCGAGGCCCGCGCCCCAAAGTTTCGCGACATCGCGCATGAAACCGAAAGTGCGAGCGCGCGAAAGATCGTCGCGGAAGATTTCCGGGGTGATCATGCCGGCGTAACGCTGGCGGCCGATCGAGACGTGGTCGAATTCGATTTCGACTTCGACGCGGAAGCCGGCGTCAAACGGAAGCAATTCGGCCGAGGCGCCGCCGTTTTCGACCTTGATCGGCTTCAAAATCTTGATGTAGCGGCGCGGCGTTTCTTGGCTCTCGACACCGACAGCGTCGATCGCTTCGACGAAATTGGCCGAACTGCCGTCGAAGGCCGGGATTTCTTCGCCTTCCACCTCGACAACGACGTTATCGATGGAAAGACCGGCGATAGCGGCCATCAGGTGTTCGACGGTGGAGCATTTGGAGCCGTTGGTATCGCCGATTACGGTGGCGAAATCGGTGTTACGAACGGCTTCAGGGCCTACCTGGATTTTTTTGCCGTGAAGTTTAAAGACGATGCCGGTGTTCGGCGCGGCGGGCAGAAGGCTGATACGGGCGGGAGTACCGGAATGGAGACCGCGACCCGTGAGGTCTACGCGGTCGGCGAGGGTCGATTGAAACTGAACTTGCATCCCGCCGTACTAAAGCCAGTGACGAACACGCCCGGCTTTTGCCCCAGTTGATTTCCCGCTCCCCAAGGCCACTTTTCCCCGTGGTTGCTTGGGTTTGGGGACGATACCCCCTCATCCTTGAGCGGCAAGTCACGCTTTCTTACGCTTTGTTACGAAATCTTGCCGGGTTCGTGGCCATTTTTCGCCACGATTTCAAAGGGCTGGCAACCCTGCCTATCCCCAGCTTTTCCACAGGCGTTCATTTCGTGAGCAGGCCCAAAAACGAGACGCCCCGGTTTTGGCCGGGGCGTCAGAATCGTAGGCCTTTCGTCTCAAGCCTGCCGGCGAAGGAAGGCCGGGATTTCGAGGTCGTCCTGGTTTTCAGCCGGCCGGGCCGGGCGGCTGCCCGGATCGAGGAGATTACGGCCCTCAGGACGACGGGACGGCGCGGCGTCCTGCGCCACTTCCGGCATCCGGCGAGCCATTGTCTGCGGCGGCGTGCGCTCGTCCTCGGCGTCAACGCTGCGCGGCTTGCGGCTGAAGCTTGAGGCGAGTTTCTCGAGCAAGTTCATCTGCCGTTTCTCGACCTCATCGCCCGTTTCCTCTTCGCGGGCGCGCATCTGCTTCTGCGCCGGCATCGGGAATTCGTCGATGCGCGGCATCCGCGCACGGAACGGCGGACGCTCCGCCTGCTCCGGCACGTAAGGATCGAGATCTTCCGGCTGTTCGTCGCGCGGCGACAGGCGCTCCATTTCGTCGAGCAGCGGCTGGAAGAAGGCCGGACGGCGCTCCAGCGGACGGATCGTGACCTCGTCGATTTCCGCCGCGGCCTGCACGAAGTCATCGCCATAGACTTCCTCATAGACTTCTTCCCGCGGCAACTCCGGCTGCAACGAGAGCGGAATATGCGGAACGTCCGCGGTAAAGTTCGTCGCGCGCACGGACGGCGACGGCGCCGGACGGCTGTGGTTCGAGAAGCTCTCGCGATGCTCCGAAATGATCGCCGTTCCGTCGATGCCGGTCGCGACGACCGACACGCGCACGATGCCCTCTAAGCTTTCGTCGAAAGTTGCGCCGAGGATGATATTTGCGTCGGAGTCGACCTCATCGCGGATACGGGTCGCGGCTTCGTCGACTTCATGCAGCTTCAGATCGCGGCCGCCGGTGATGGAGATCAACAGGCCCCTCGCACCGTGCATCGTGGTTTCGTCGAGCAGCGGATTGTTGATGGCGTTCTCGGCCGCACGCAGTGCGCGCGCATCGCCGGAAGCTTCGCCCGTACCCATCATCGCCTTGCCCATTTCGCGCATGACCGTGCGCACGTCGGCGAAATCGAGGTTGATGAGGCCTTCCTTGACCATGAGATCGGTGATGCAGGCAACGCCCGAATAGAGCACCTGATCGGCCATCGCGAAGGCGTCGGCAAAGGTGGTTTCCTTGTTCGCGACCCTGAACAGGTTCTGGTTAGGGATCACGATCAAGGTATCGACATGCTTCGCAAGCTCTTCGATGCCGGCATTGGCGAGCTTCATGCGGCGCGAGCCTTCGAAGTCGAACGGCTTCGTCACCACGCCGACGGTGAGAATACCCAGCTCTTTCGCAACACGCGCAATGACAGGCGCTGCGCCCGTTCCAGTGCCACCCCCCATGCCGGCAGTGACGAACACCATGTGCACGCCCTGCAGCATGTCGCGCACTTCCGCGATCGCTTCCTCAGCGGCGCTCTTGCCGACTTCCGGATGCGAACCCGCGCCGAGGCCCTGCGTCGCTTCCAGACCGATCTGGATCACGCGCTTCGCCTTGGTTGAGGTAAGCGCCTGCGCGTCGGTATTCGCGACCACGAATTCGCAACCCTGCAGCCCCGCTGCGATCATGTTGTTGACGGCATTGCCGCCGGCTCCACCGACACCGAAGACGGTGATGTGCGGCTTCAACTCCCGGATGTCCGGCATCTGCAGATTGATCGTCATTTCGTCACCTCTTGCCGCGGCCTGGGCCGTGCTTACTGAACTCTCACTGCCGGGATACGCCGGCGCGTTGTCTTCGATCATTAGAAACTTTCCTTGAACCAGCGCCCGACGCGCCGGAGGTAGTTACCTTCATGCGGGGCTAACCTGCGCCGCGGTTCGAAATGTTCGCGTCCCGCGAATTGCGGATACGCGGCGAGCCCGGCGGCAACTGCGAATGCCGGACCGTGCGCTGCGCGATTGAGCCCCGCGATTGCACGCGGCTCGGCCACGCGCACGCTCGCGCCGAACATGCGGCTCGCAAGCTCGCCGACGCCGCCCAAGAGAGCGCCGCCGCCGGTGAGCACGATGCGCCGCCCGGTCAGATTGAGAACCCCCGCTTGCGACAGCCGCTCGTGCAGCATCTCGAAAATCTCGTCGATGCGCGCACGCACGATGCGGATCACCTGCGCGCGCGTGGTCGAATTGCCTTGGTCGTGCGCGATGCCGTCGATCGAAGGCACCATGATGAGATCGGTGTGATCCGAGCCGCCTTCGATCACGTCGCCGTAAAGCGTCTTGATGCGCTCGGCTTCCGCGAGCTTGGTCGAAAGCCCGCGCGCGAGATCCTGGGTCACGTTGAAGCTGCCGACCGCGATGCCATCCATGTGCACACAAGTGTCGTTCACGAAAGCTGCGAGCGTCGTCGTGCCCGCGCCGAGATCGATCACAGTCGCGCCGAGTTCGGCCTCATCGTCGGAGAGCGCGGCGATGCCCGCGGCATAAGGTGCTGCGATCATGCCCTCCACCGAGAGATGGCAACGCTCGACGCAGAGAATGAGGTTCTGGAGCGCCGGATAATCCGCGGTCGCGACATGCAGATCGACCGCGAGCGTGCGGCCGAGCATGCCGCGCGGGTCCTGAATGTTGGAAACGTCGTCCAAGTGATAGGCGATCGGGATCGAGTGCAGCACCGCGCGGTCGCGCGCCGGCGAGCCTGTCTCAAGGCGAGTGTCCGGCGCGCGGTTTTTATAATACCCGCGCTGGCTACTCACCCAGCCCTCGCTTCGCTCATCTGGGTTCGTCAGCGCGGCTGCGCGCACCGAATGCAGGCTCGCGGCATCGAGCACGCGCGCAATGTCGCCGCCTTCGACCGAGCTTCCGGGAACGCGCACGGAGGCCGCAAAAGACTCGCTGCCAAGCCGGCCGCCGGTGACGGAGAGAATGGCGGACGCGATTTCGACTTTCGCCGAGCGCTCTGCCTGGTCGACCGCGCGGCGGATCGAATCTTCCGCGGCTTCGATATCGACGACCGTTCCGGCCTTGATTCCGAACGCGCGCGTATGGCCGAAGCCGAGTACTTCGACCGAGTGCGTGCGGTTGCGCGGCATCTCGCGGCCGCGCTCGGCTTTGAGCTTTGCGATCACGCAGGCGATCTTGCTGGTGCCGATGTCAAGTGCGGCGACGATGGTCGAGCGCTTGTTACCCAACGGCTTCATGCGGGGCGCGATCATGACGCCCCCTTCTTCTTCGCGGGCATGCGCTGTGCGTCGTAAGCCGCAGCGGCGGCATCGGACATGCGGACGACGACCTGGCCGGGGATGCGCAGGTCGATCATCTCCACGTCGCGCGAGAAAATCTTCTGGTCGCGCGAGAGCTTCGTGAGCACCTCGAACGCGACGATCAAATTCTGTTCCGGCAGACGAACATCCATGCCGTTCGTCATTCGCAGATTCCAGCGCCGCTCGGCGACATAGACCGCGCCATAGACTTCGGCCTTGATTGCCGGGAAACGATCGAGCACCGAAAGGAAGTCGTGCGCGGCTTTCGCGGCGCCCGCACCGACCACCAGCGGAAGTTTTTCCGGCCTATCCTTCACTTCTTCGAGCACCGTGCCGTCACGCGCAACGATCGCGAGCTTGCCGTCGCGCTGCCAGAGCGCGAATGCCTCGCGCTCGGTGACTTCGATCTCGATGCGGTTCGGATAGAACTTGCGGACCACCGCGTCCGCGATCCACGGATTGCTTTTGAGCTTGTCGCGGGCGGCATCAGCATTCAAAAGCACAAGCGACGTCTGTGGCGTAATTCCCGCTGCCGCGAGAATTTGCTCGCGGCGCAGACGGTTGTGTCCGCGCACGTCGGCCTCGGCGATTTCGAAGCCTGCAAAGTAAGCGAAGCGGTCGCCAACCGCCGTCATCCACTCGTTGACGGCCGGCATATGCCCGCCGCGCACGGTGCCGAGCGCAACTGCGCCGCCGACGATGAAAATCGTCAGCATCACTTCGGCTGCGCGAACGGATTTCCTGTGCGAGAGGTTTACGAGAACGCGGCGGAGGAAGAGCGAGAACCTGCTCGGAGACGCAGCGACAAGCACACCGGCCGGGGAAGCCCGGCGGCTCATCGGTTCAGGGAAGCGTCCTCCAAAATCCATCTCACCAGTCCGCCGAACGACATGCCGCGATAGGCGGCAAGCTCGGGCACCAGCGAGGTCTCGGTCATTCCGGGTTGGGTGTTCACTTCCAGGCAGAAAAGATCGCCTGAACCGTCTGGGCGGTTATCAAAGCGGAAATCCGCCCGGCTAATTCCCCGGCAGCCGAGGGCGCGGTGCGCCTTAAGGGCCAGATTCTGCGCTTTCTGGTAAATATTCGGTTTAATCCGGGCCGGAAGAATGTGGCGGGAACCCCCGGGGGCGTATTTTGCCTCGTAATCGTAGAACCGGGTCGTGGATTCGATCTCGATCACGCCAAGTGCCTCCTCGCCCATGACGGCACAGGTGAGTTCCAACCCAGGGATATAGCGCTCGGCGAGGAGAAGTTCCCCGTGCTTCCAGTCGGGCCGGGTCAACTCCTGCGGGGGATGCTGGTGGTCTTCGGTGACGATGAAGACGCCGACCGAGGAGCCTTCGGCCACGGGTTTCAGCACATAAGGCCGGTCCATCACGTGGCCCTTCGCAGCTTCCGCCCGCGTGACCACTTTTCCTTCGGCGACCGGTACGCCTGCATTGGCCATGACGATCCGCGCCTGCGCTTTGTCCATCGCAAGCGCCGACGAAAGCACGCCGGAATGGGTGTACGGGATACCGAGCACCTCGAGCACGCCCTGAATGGTGCCGTCTTCGCCCGGAACGCCGTGCAGAACGTTGAACGCCACGTCGGGTTTTAGCTTCGCCAACACTTCCGCGATGTCGCGTTTCACATCGACACGCGTGACGCGATAGCCCTCGCCTTCCAATGCGTCGGCGCAGGCCTTGCCGGAGCGTAGCGAAACTTCGCGCTCCGCCGACCAGCCGCCCATGAGAACCGCAACATGCTTGGTCATGCGCCCACCTTATCAGCGGGAACGCCGATGCGCTTGATTTCCCACTCCAGCTGCACGCCGGAATTTTCCTTCACGCGGCGGCGGACTTCCTCGCCGAGCCCTTCGACATCGGCGGCCGTCGCATTGCCGCGATTGATCAGGAAGTTGCAGTGAAGTTCGGAAACTTGGGCGTCACCTACGACAAGTCCGCGGCAGCCCGCAGCATCGATCAACTGCCACGCCTTGTGACCGGGAGGATTCTTGAAGGTCGAACCACCGGTGCGGCTCTTGATCGGCTGCGTCGCCTCACGCCGTTCGGTGATGTTTTCCATCTCCGCGGCGATCTCGTCTTTGTTTCCCGGCTTTGCCTGGAAGAGCGCCTGCGTAAAAATATATTCGTCCGGCACCGAGCAGTGGCGATACGAATAGCCCATATCGGCGTTCGAGAACGTCACCAATTCGCCGGAACGCGAGACCGCATTCGCGCGGATGAGAACGTCTTTCGTCTCGCCGCCATAAGCACCTGCGTTCATGCGCAGCGCGCCGCCGATCGCGCCGGGGACACCGCGATAGAATGCTAGGCCCGCGAGCGAAGCATCCGCGGCTGCGCGTGCGACTTTCACATCAGGCACTGCGACCCCCGCACGGACTTTCGTTTCGTCTTCGATAACGACATCGGCGAACCCACGCGCCATTCGGATGACGATCCCCGGCACACCGCCATCGCGCACGATCAGGTTCGAACCGAGACCGATCACCGTCACCGGATGATTGGGAACGCAGCTAAGAAAATACGCGAGATCTTCTTCATCCGCCGGGGTGAACAACACCTGCGCCGGGCCGCCGACACGAAACCAGGTGATTTCGGCAAGCAACTGGTTCGCAAGCAGGCGCCCGCGCAGTTTCGGCGCGGCGGTCTGCAGTTCCGGAAGCAGATCGGGAAACGCCAATTACGACTCCTACTCGTCATGGCCGGGCTTGTCCCGGCCATCCACGCCTTTACTGGGGCGCGGCTTTGAAGGCGTGGATGCCCGGCATAAAGCCGGGCATGACGAAGTAATTTTCATTTCGTCTTCGCAGCCAGTTCGCCAGGCAGCGCGTAAGCCCACTGTGTGATGTTGCCGGCGCCAAGAAGAATGACGTAATCGCCCTTCTTCGCGAGCGCTGCGATTTTGCCAGCAAGTTGCTCCGGCCCGTCGAGCGGCATCACGTCGCGATGGCCGCGAGAGCGTATGCCGGCGACCAGCGCATCGCGATCGACACCGGGGATCGGCGCTTCGCCCGCCGGATAAACGGGTGCCACGATCACATGATCCGCGTCGTTGAAGCAGGTGCAGAATTGATCGAACAGCGCCTGCAGCCGTGTGTAGCGATGCGGCTGCACGACGGCGATGACCTTGCCTTGCGTCGAAGCACGCGCGGCTTTCAAGACCGCCGCGATCTCTACCGGGTGATGGCCGTAATCGTCGAAGATCATCGCGCCGTTCCATTCGCCGGTCTTCGTGAAGCGGCGCTTCACCCCGCCGAAGCCCGCAAGCGCCGAACGAATCTTGTCATCGTTGATGCCGAGTTCATGCGCGACCGCAATGGCGGCCGTTGCATTCAGTGCGTTATGATGTCCCGGCATCGGCAGCTTCAGATTCTTGATGTGATGCTCGCGCTTGCCTTCACGCGCCTGAAACAGCACGCCGAAATGCGCAACGCCGCCTTCCAGCTTCACGTCTACGAGCCGTGCGTCGGCCTGCGGGTTCTCGCCGTAGGTAATGACGCGGCGGTCCGCGATGGTGCCGACCATGTCCTGCACCACCGGATGATCGATGCACATCACGGCGAAGCCGTAGAACGGCACGTTCTCGACGAATGAATGAAAAGACTTCTTCACCGCATCGAAGGTGCCGAAGTGATCGAGATGCTCTGGATCTACGTTGGTCACGATCGCGACATTCGCGGGCAACTTCAGGAAGGTGCCGTCGGATTCGTCGGCCTCGACCACCATCCAGTCGCCTGCGCCGAGCCGCGCATTGGTGCCGTAGGCATTGATGATGCCGCCGTTGATGACAGTCGGGTCGAACCCGCCGCCGTCCAAGAGTGCTGCGACCATCGAGGTCGTCGTGGTCTTGCCGTGTGTGCCACCGATTGCAATGCAGGATTTCAACCGCATCAGTTCGGCCAGCATTTCCGCGCGGCGCACGACCGGCAGGCGCTTGGCGCGCGCGGCTACGAGTTCGGGATTGTCGCGCTTGATCGCGGAGGAAACTACGATCACTTCCGCGCCTTCTACGTTCGCTGCCTTGTGGCCGACCACGACGCCGATGCCGTGCTCGCGCAGACGCTTTACGTTCACGCTGTCGGATACATCCGAGCCGCGCACGGAATAGCCGAGATTGCCGAGCACCTCGGCGATGCCGGACATGCCGATGCCGCCGATGCCGATGAAATGGATCGTGCCGAGTTTGAGGGGAAGCTTCATCTAATCCGCGCCGGAGATTTACGGCGCTACTCCTGCCACCTTCGCGACCAGATCGGCAAGCCGTTCGGCGGCGTCGAGCCGGCCTTCTGCCTTTGCCGCCTTCGCAATCGCAGGCAGCCGCAAAGGATCATTGAATAAAGTGGTCAATTCCGAGGCCAATCGCTCGGATGTGAACTCATTCTGCCGGATCACGATCGCACCGCCGGCCGCCGCGAGCGACGAGGCGTTGGCGAGCTGGTCGTTGTCGATCGCATGCGGCAAGGGCACGAGGATCGAAGGCCGTCCGATGGCTGCAAGCTCGGAAACCGTGGACGCGCCCGAGCGTCCGATCACGAGATGCGAGGCGGCGATCTTCGCGGGCAAGTCGGAGAAGAACGGTGCGAGCTCGGCCTTGATATTGAGGCGGCGATAGATCGCCTGCGCTTCGACTAGGTCTTCACCGCGACTCTGCTGCACGACTTCGAGACGCGAGCGGAACTTTTCATCCAGCTTTCCGAGCGCACCGGGCACAATCTCGCTCATGATGCGCGCGCCCTGACTGCCGCCAAACACGACGAGCTTGAGCGGCGATGTTTCCGAGATCGCGGGGTACTGCTCTCGCGAAGCCGCAGCGACGGCAGGGCGAACCGGATTGCCCGTGCGCGTGGCTTTATATTCGAGCAAGGCATCCGCCGTGCGCGGGTAGCCGGTCGCAATTGCGCTTGCGAATTTCGCGATCAGACGGTTCGCGCGGCCCATCACGGCATTGGCGTCGTGGATGATCGTCGGAATAAAAAGGACCTTCGCCGCGAACATCGGCGGCAGCGTCGGATAGCCGCCGAAACCGACGACCGCTTTGGGCCGCAACTTCAGAAGCAGAAAAATCGAGCGCAGCGTACCAATGCCGAGTCGAAAAAATGTCAGTGCAAGCCGCAGTGGATTTCCGCCGCGCAGCGTATCCGCCGAAACTGCATGCACATCACCCGCCGGAAACTTGCCGAGATAATTCGAGACGCGGTGATCGGTTACCAGATCGACGCGGAAACCGCGTGCGACCAGCACATTGGCAAGCGCTTCCGCCAGAAACAGATGTCCGCCGGTGCCGCCCGCCGCGAGCAGGATCAGCGGCGCTTTCGCGCCACTGTTCATGCGTGTGCGCCTCGTGCCGCGTAGTCTTCTTCGATGTCGCGCAGACGCGGATGCTTGCGCGTAAGCGCGATCAGCATACCCATGCCGAAGGCAAGCGAGATCAGTGACGAGCCGCCGTAGGAAACGAACGGCAGCGTCATGCCCTTGGCGGGAACGAGATGCAGATTCACCGCCATCGCGATCGACGACTGCAAACCGAACAGAAGCGCGATGCCCGCGATTGCGAGCCGCACGAACGGGTCTTCTTCGCGCGATGCATGCCACAACCCACGGATCACGACGAAAGAGAACAGCGCAACGAGGATCAGACAAAGCACAATGCCGAATTCTTCCGCCGCGACCGCGAAGATGAAGTCGGCATGACCGTCGGGGAGAATGCGCTTCATGGTGCCCTCCCCTGGTCCCTTGCCAAGCCATCCGCCGCGCATGAAGGATTCGATCGCGGTATCGATCTGAAAGGTATCGCCCGAGCCTGGATCGATGAAGCGGTCGATGCGCGAGCGCACGTGATGGATCGAGTGATAGGCGACCCCGAGCGCGGAGAGCGCAGCACCCCCGATGCCCGCGACCCAGAGCCAGCGCAGACCGGAAATAAAGAACAGCGCGCACCATACGAGCGCGATCAGCACCGTCTGTCCGAAATCCGGTTGCCGCACTAGAAGGAACAAGACTGTGCCGAGCGAGAGAAGCGCGAGCGCCGTCGATGGCATTTGCGGATTGCGCTTTGCCTCGGAGAACACCCAGGCGGTGAGAACGATGAAAGCAGGCTTCAGGAATTCCGACGGCTGCAAACTGAAGCCGATAATAGAAAGCCAGCGCCGGGCGCCTTTGATCTCCGCGCCGATGAACGGTGTCAGCGCGACCAGCACGAAGCTCACGGCGAAGACGATCAGCGCAACGCGCCGGATTTGGCGTGCGTCCAGCAGCGATGTCGCGATCAGCACACAGACCGCGGGTGCAAGATAAAGCGCCTGCCGATGCACGAAGAAAAAGGGATCGACGCCGAGACGCGTTGCCAGCGGCGGCGAGGCGGCTAGCAAGAGAATGATGCCGAGCAGCACGATCGCAAACAGCGCGCCCAAAAGCGGGCGATCCACCGTCCACCACCATTCGCCGAACAACGTTCTTTGTGCGCGCGAAACCACTCGTCCGTCCCCTTAACCGTTGTTAACGGACCATAGAGCGAACCAGTGAACGGAAAGTATCTCCCCGGACCTCGAAGTTCGGGAACTGGTCGTAGGAGGCGCAGGCAGGCGAAAGCAGCACGACCGGGTGCTGCAAATTCGCAGCTTCGGCGTCTTTGGCAGCCTCGCTGACCGCCTTGTCGAGTGTGCCGGAGATCGCGTGCGGAACCGCGCCCAATTGCCGCGAGAAGACTTCGGCGGATTCGCCGATGAGATAGGCCTTCTTAATTCTCGGGAAATAACCTTCGAGGCCAGCGAGTCCTCCCTCTTTCGGCTTGCCGCCTGCGATCCAGAAAATTTCCGTAAAACTCGCGAGCGCGCGTGCCGTCGCGTCGGCGTTGGTCGCCTTCGAGTCGTTGATAAAGAGTACGTTGCCCTTGCGGCCGACTTCTTCCATGCGGTGCGCGAGGCCTGGAAAAGTTCTGAGCGCAGCCGCGATCTGTTCATAGGAAATGCCGAGCGCGTTGGCGGCGGCAAAAGCACAGGACGCATTCTGCGCGTTGTGCGTGCCGCGCAAGGACCCGATGCCTGTGAGCGGCGTGGAAAAAATATTTGCGCCGCCCTGTGCGAACGTTATGCGCTCGCCTTGGAGAAAGATTCCGTCCGAGAGCGGACGGCGGACGGATATGCGAAGGACGCGCGTGCCGGCCCGCTCCGCGCGATCCGCAATCGCCGCCGATTGATTGTCATCGACCCCGACGACCGCCGTGCCGCCCGGCTGCATGCCTGCGATCAGCCGCGTTTTTACCGCGGCGTAGTTTTCGAACGTGCCATGCCGGTCGATGTGATCGGGCGAGAGATTCAGGAGGACGCCAACGGACGGATCGAGCGACGGCGCAAGATCGATCTGGAACGACGAGCACTCGATCACATGCACGCGCGCGGGCGACGGCGGCGAGAGCGCGAGAATAGGCGTGCCGAGATTGCCGCCCAGCGCGACCTCGCGGCCCGCGCTTTGTAAAATATGCGCGATCAGCGCGGTCGTGGTCGATTTGCCGTTGGTGCCGGTAATCGCAACGAAGGGCGCGTTCGGCGCAATCGCTTTTCGTTCGCGGCAAAAGAGTTCGATGTCGCCGATCACTTCGACGGCGGCGTTACGCGCAAGCCCCACCGTCCAATGCGGCAGCGGATGCGTGAGCGGCACGCCCGGCGCGAGCACGAGCGCCGATACTTTATTCCAATCGATGTCGCGAAGATCTTTCGTCTCGATATTCTTCGCGCGCGCCTTTTCGACGCTCGCCGGCGTGTCGTCCCATGCGACGACTTTCGCGCCGCCCGCGAGCAGCGCTTCCGCGGTCGCGATCCCGCTCGTACCGAGGCCGAACACCGCGACCGTCCTGCCGCGAAATGTCGTGACCGGCGTCATCTAGTGTCCCGTATCCGACGTTCGCTTCACTCCTGCTGCGTCCCCTCTAGCGAACGCCGGATACGAGAGGACACTAGAAAATTCCTATTGCTAGTGATCTTTTGGTTTTGACACTCGTAAAAGTGCCAGCTTGGATGAAGTACGAATGTCAAAACCGGATCACTAGGTTTCTCTTAGCGCAGCTTAAGCGTGGAAAGGCCCACGAGCGCGAGCACGACCGAGATCACCCAGAAGCGGATCACGACCTGCGCCTCGGTCCAGCCGAGCTGCTCGAAGTGATGATGGATCGGCGCCATCTTGAAAATGCGTTTGCCGGTGAGCTTGAAGGAAATCACCTGCACGATCACGGAGACCGCTTCGAGCACGAACAGCCCACCGACCACCGCAAGCACGATCTCGTGCTTGGTCGCGACCGCGACGGTCGCAAGGAGAGCCCCAAGCGAAAGCGAGCCGGTGTCGCCCATGAAGATCTGCGCTGGCGGCGCGTTGAACCACAGGAAACCGAGACCCGCGCCGATTACCGCGCCGCAGACGATCGCAAGCTCGCCCGAACGCGGCACGTGCGCGATCTGAAGATAAGACGCGAAGCCTGCGTTACCGACGAGATAGGCGATCAGCGCGAAGCTCGCCGCCGCGATCATGACCGGCACGATCGCAAGCCCGTCGAGCCCGTCGGTGAGGTTCACCGCATTACCCGCGCCGACGATGACGAAGGCGCCGAACGCGACGATGCCCCAGCCGAGATAGACGTAGATGTCTTTCAGGAACGGGACCGCGAGCGAATAGGCGGTCGCGGGATTTGCGATCCGCGTAATCGCGTAAAGCGCGATCGCGGCGATGACGACTTCAAGCACCAGACGAAGGCGCGCGGAGAACCCTGCATGCGTCTGGCGCGTAACCTTCAGATAGTCGTCATAGAGTCCGATCAGGCCGAAGGAGACCGTGACCCCAAGTACAACCCATACATAAGGGTTCGCAAGATTAGCCCACAGCAGCACGGAGACGATCAGACCCGAAAGGATCATGAGACCGCCCATCGTGGGCGTGCCTTTTTTGTTGATGAGATGCGAGGCCGGCCCGTCGGCACGAATCGGCTGGCCCTTACCCTGCTTCACGCGCAGGAGCGCGATGATCTTTGGACCGAACAGGAAAACGAACAGAAGCGCGGTAATCACCGCGCCCCCGGTACGGAAGGTGATGTAGCGAAACACGTTGAAGCCGGGGATGACGTCGCCGAATTGCGCAAGCCAATAAAACAATAGCGTCTCCTTAAGCCGGAATGCCCGCTGGCGCAGGCGCGCCGAATTTATGGACGAGCGACTGCACGATCTTGCCCATGCCGCTCGCGTTCGAACCTTTGACCATGACGGCATCGCCGCCGCGCAATGCCGCGATTACCTGCGGCTCCAGCGCTTCGGCGTTCTCCGCATAGCCTCCCCGCCTTCCGGAGGGAAGCGCCTCCCAAAGCGAGCGCATCAGCGGGCCGGAACATAGGACGAGATCGATTTTCCCCGCATCTAAACTTTCCGCGAGTTCGGCGTGACGGCGGGTCGCTTCCGTTCCGAGTTCGAGCATATCGCCGAGTACCGCGATCCTGCGGCCCTGCCTGCCTATCGGGGCACGCGAAAGTACGTCGATCGCGGCGCGCATCGAAGCGGGATTGGCGTTATAGCTCTCGTCGATAAGCAAGCCCTCGCCACCGGGAAGCCGCAACGGAATTCTCCGTCCGCGGCCGGGCGGCGGCACGAGTTGCGAAAGCGCGAGCGCGGCTTTGGCGAGATCGGCACCCATCAGCTTCGCCGCCGCGAGCACCGCAAGCGCGTTCATCACAAGATGCCGGCCCGGGGCGCCGATCTTGAACATCAGTGTCTCGCCGAAGATTTCAGCGTGAACGGTTGAACTGTCTTCCTGCAAGGCGGCCTCGATCAGTCGCGCATCAGACTTTGCATCGGAACCGAAGCCGGCGATGCGCGAGACCTTCGCGGCCTTCGCCGCCGCTTCGAGCCGGGCGAACTGATTGTTGTCGCGATTGAGAACCGCCGCGCCGTTGGGATCGAGCCCGAGAAAGATTTCCGCCTTGGCATCTGCAATCTCTTCGATGCCGGTGAAATATTCGAGATGCACGGGCTCGATCGTGGTGATGATTGCGACATGCGGGCGCACGAGCTTCGTGAGCGGCACGATCTCGCCTGTGTGATTCATACCGATTTCGAAGACGCCGAACTTCGCGTCCTGCGAGAACCGCGACAGCGAAAGCGGCACGCCCCAGTGATTGTTGAACGAGGCGCTCGACGCATGCGTCTCGCCGCTCGGAGAGAGAGCGATTTTCAGCGCCTCCTTGGTGCCGGTTTTTCCGGCGGAGCCGGTGACCGCGACGATCTTCGCCTGCGAGCGGCCGCGCGCGGCACTCGCCACATCGCGCATCGCCTGGAGCGTTTCGTCCACGACAAGAAGTGCCGCGTCTTTCATAAATCTCTTTGCCGACGCTTCATCGACGACCGCAAACGCAGCACCCTTCGCCAGCGCAGCTTCCACGAAGTCATGCCCGTCCAGACGATCGCCCTTGATCGCAAAAAACGCTTCGCCAGCGCCGAGCGTGCGCGTGTCGATGGAAATGCCGAAGACATCCTCGCGCACCGCGCCCTGCAACTTGCCGCGCGCAGCGTTCGCCAATTCCTGCGCGGTCCAGAGCGGCTTGGTCGCGGACATTCGTTAGTCCTTCAGCGCGGCTTTGACCGCATCGTGATCGGTATAAGGAATGGTGCGGTCGCGCAGGATTTGGCCGCTTTCGTGGCCCTTGCCCGCGATCAGCAGCACATCTCCTTGTTTGAGATTCCGCACTGCTTCGCGCACAGCCTCTGTCCGGTCGCCGATTTCGACGGCACCCTGCGTTCCTTTCAGGATCGCGCGGCGGATTTCCGCGGGCTCCTCGCTGCGCGGATTGTCGTCGGTGACATAGATTTGATCGGCGTACCTGGCGGCGGCTACGCCCATAAGCGGACGCTTGCCGGGGTCGCGGTCGCCGCCCGCGCCGAATACGATCGCGAGTTTGTTCTTTACATAAGGACGCAGCGCGGTCAGCGCATTCTCCAGCGCATCCGGAGTGTGTGCGTAGTCGACGAAAATCGGCGCGCCATTTTTTTCGCCGGCGAGTTCGAGGCGACCAGACGCGCCTTTCAGGATTTCCAGCGCGGCTAAAACTTTTTTCGTATCACTACCCGTCGCAATCGCAAGCCCCGCCGCGACCAGCGCGTTCGACACCTGAAACGCGCCGACGAGCGGCAGTTTCACTAGATGCTCTACGCCATTCGCAGCAATCTGCAATCGCTGCGCAAAACCATCGATCGTACTTGCAACGAGTTGCAGATTTTTTCCGGCGCGCCCGACGGAGAAATAGCGCAGGCCTCTTCGCTTCACGATCTCCTCGACACGCTTTGCGTCTTCTTGGTCTGCATCGGCGACAGCCGCCGCGCCCGGCGGCAGCAGCGTATCGAATAATCGCATCTTGGCAGCGCGGTAATCTTCGAGCGTCTTGTGATAGTCGAGATGATCGCGCGTCAGATTCGTGAAGGCTCCCGCTGCAAGCCGCACGCCGTCGAGACGCTTCTGATCGAGCCCGTGCGACGACGCTTCCATCGCCATGTGCGTCACTCCCGCTTCCGCGAGCCGGTCCAAGAGTTCATGCAACGCGACCGCGTCGGGTGTCGTGAGGCTGCCTGCGACTTCACCTGACGGCGTCACAAGCCCGATGGTGCCGACGCTCGCAGCCTGTTTGCCGAGTGCCGCCCAGATCTGCCGCACAAAAGAAGCGACGGAGGTTTTTCCGTTTGTCCCGGTGACCGCAACCGTCGTCTCCGGCTGGCGTGAAAAAACTTTCGCCGCCGCGAGCGACAATGCGCGGCGCGCGTCGATAACGCGGACATAAACAACTTTTTGATCGAGATCGGCCGGGCGCTCGCCCTCACCGATCACTGCGCTTGCGCCGCGCGAAACCGCATCTTTCGCAAACTTCGCGCCGTCCGCCTTCGCGCCCGCAATCGCAAAGAAGGCAAAACCGGGCGCCGCCTGCCGGCTATCGGCGACGACGCCGTAAACGCGGTGGCTGGCCGGAGCATCGGCGCCGATCAGTTCGCGAAGCTCGAAGGCCATGGATCATCCTAGATAAGGAGATGCGTTTAGTTCGCGGCATTCCGCAACTGAAGCATGCTCTGTGCAGTCGGCAAATTCGTGCGCGGCTCCACGCCGAGAAGCGGCGCGATCCGCGCGATGATTTTGCCCGCAACCGGCGCCGCGTTCAAACCCGCCGTTGCCGCGGCCGCACCCTGCTCCTTCTGCGGTTCGTCCAGCATCACGAGCACGAGATAGCGCGGCTTGTCCGAAGGGAAGATGCCCATAAAAGCCGTCAGAAGCTTGTTCTTCGAGTAGCGTCCGCGCTCGACCTTTTCCGAGGTGCCGGTCTTGCCGCCCACGAAATAGCCTTCGACTTCGGCGCGCTTGGCGCTGCCGACTTCGACGTTGAGCCGCATGAGGTAGCGCATCTGGTCGGAGGTCGATTTTTTGATCACGCGCGGCGCGTTCGCCTTCGCTTCGGCTTCGGTGCGGCGCAGGAATGTCGGCTGGATGAGGTGACCTCCGTTCACGAGCGCCGCCGTCGCCATCACCGCCTGCAGCGGCGTCACCGAAAGCCCGTGGCCGAAGGCGATCGTGACGGTGTTGATCTCGTTCCATGGATTCGGAATGAGCGGCATCGCGCTCTCCGGCAGTTCGGTGCGCAGCCGGTCCAAGAGACCCATCTTCTTCAGAAACGCCTTATGCGCTTCCACGCCCATCGCGAGCGCCATGCGTGCGGAGCCGATATTCGACGAATAAGTGAACACCTCCGACGTCGAAAGCACGCGGCGTTGCGGGTGGAAGTCGTTGATCGTGTGCTTGCCGTATTTCAGCGGATGCGTCGCGTCGAACGTCGAGCTCATATTGACCTTGCCGGAATCCAGCGCCATCGCGACCGTGAGTGCCTTGAAGGTTGAACCCATTTCGAACACGCCGGTCATGAGCCGATTGAAACGGTTGGGGTCCTTCGGCGACCCCGATTTGTTCGGATCGAAATCCGGCAGCGACACCATTGAGACGATCTCGCCGGTATGCACATCGACCACGAGTGCGTTCGCGGCTTGCGCCTTGAAGCGGTCTTTGGCGATCATCAACTCGTCGCGCACGGCCTGCTGCACATCGAGATCGAGCGCGAGCTCAACTGGCTGAAGATTGTGATTGGTCGCAAAGCCTGCGAGATGCAGCGCACTTAAGCCGCCGCTATCGATCCACTTTTCGAGACCGAGAATGCCCTGGTTGTCGACGTTCACTTGCCCAAGCACGTGCGCCGCGAGCGGCCCGTTCGGATAGACGCGCTTGTACTCTTTGAGGAAACCGATACCGGGCAAGCCCAGAAGATGAATCGCGCGCTGCTGCTCGGGCGTGATTTCCCGGCGCAGCCAGGCGAAGTAACGCTTGGAAGTAAGCCGTGTGCGTAGATCGCTTCGGTCGAGGTCGGGCAAGGTCTTCAGAAGAAGATCGGTCGCTTCATCGACGTCGATGATCCTGCGCGGCTCGGCGAACAGCGACGGTGTGCGCACGTCGGTTGCGATCAAGCGGCCCTTGCGGTCGAACACGTCGGGCCGCGCCTGCGCGACTGCGTCGGCCGCGCGCGCTTTCTGCGAAGCGGCCGACTCCGGCACGATACCGAGCCAGACGAGCCGTGCGGCGATCACGCCGTAAACGCAGCCGAAGACGAGCAGAAGCAGAATGATACGCGCTCGTGCGACGCCCGGCCCCGCCTTGCGGAGCGAAAGATTGGCGAAGATGCTTCCAACCACGTTACGCATTACTGTTGCTCCACCGATCCGGTCGGCGTCTGGTCTGTTTCGCCCACATTCGCCTGCGGCAGCGTTTGCAGCATGTCGCCGATCGGATCGGCCGGCTTCGGTCGGTCCGGCAGCGTGCTGACACTGCCGAAACGCTTCGCCTCCACCGGCTTCATCTTCAGATGCCGCGCTGCAAGTTCCTGAATGCGGTCGGGCGATGCGAGCTTCGACCACTCGGCGCGCGCCGAAGTGATCCGATCTTTTTCCGCGCGGATCTCGTTCCTGAGCTTCTGCGCCTGCTGCGCTTCGCTGGTCGCGCGATACTTGATGTCATAGACATAGCCCGCGCAGGCGATCAGCCCCATCACCATCAGGCAGTGCAGAAGACGCAGCATCAGCGCGTCTCCCGATAGAGAGACGGCGTTTTCGCAAGTAATACTTCGAGCGGATCGTCGTTGCGCGCCGGCGCATCCGTGCGCTCGGCGATGCGCAACTTCGCCGAACGCGCACGCGGATTCATCTTCACTTCTTTTTCGCTGGCAACGAGCGCCTTGCGCTGCGCCGCCTTGAAGCTCGAAGGCGCGGCTTTCGTTTCCGGCGTATGACGCGAAATCGCCGGCGCCTGCGAGCGCGAAGTGATGAAGGTCTTTACGAGACGATCTTCGAGCGAGTGGAACGAAATCGCGGCAAGCACACCGCCGGCTTTGAGCAACTGCTCGGCCGCGAGCAATCCTTTTGCGATCTCGCCTAGCTCGTCGTTCACATAAATGCGGAGCGCCTGAAACGTGCGTGTCGCCGGATCGATGTCGCCGGGTTTGGAGAAAATCGCTTCGCGAACAATGCCGGCGAGTTCGCCGGTTGTGGCTATCTCTTTTTCCTTGCGCGCTTCGACAATCGCGCGCGCGACGAATTTGGCTTTCTTTTCCTCACCGAGTGCCGAGATGATGCGCGCAAGCGTGCGCTCGTCATATTGGTTCACGATGTCGGCGGCGCTTAAACCCCGCGCGCTCATGCGCATGTCGAGCGGGCCGTCGAAGCGGAACGAGAACCCGCGCGCCGCCTCGTCGAGCTGCATCGAGGAAACGCCGAAGTCGAACAAGATGCCGTCCACCTGATCGAAGCCGTGACGCGGCGCGATCTCGAGCATCTCGGAAAAATTCGCTTCGACGACGGTCAATCGTCCGCCATACCCGCTGACGAGCAACGACGACTGCGCGACCGTGCGCGGATCGCGGTCAAAGCCGAGCACTTTGCAGTTCGCCGCCGCGAGCAATTCGCGCGAGTGCCCGCCCGCGCCGAAAGTCGCGTCGATGTATTTGCCGCCGTCTTTGGGTTTGAGGGAGGAAACGACCTCCCGGAGCATCACAGGAAGATGGCGAGCCGGTCCGCCAGCAGGGCCCGTTTCCGGGCCGCTGCGGCCCGCGATCATCCCGACGACGCTCCGGAAGGTTTCGCTGAAGAGCCGAGCGCCCGCCTGAAGGCGCGCACTTTCTCGGTCGCTTCCGTTACATGCGTGCGGAAGCGCGTGGGCTCCCACATCTGAAATTTGTGGCCGAGACCGACGAAGGTCACCGCGTCCGAAATCTGCGCGTGTTCCTTCAGCGAGTCGGTCAAAATGATGCGGCCTTCCGAGTCCGGCTTCAGCGTTTCGCTCCGCCCGAACAAGGCCGCGGAAAATTCCTCGCGCTCCTCCGAAAACGGCGGATAGCGGTCGATCAGCGATTCGATTTCCGAGATCAGCGCCGAACCGCCCGCGTCCACCGCCGGCCGGTCGAGCGCGGGATGACAGTGCAAGCCTTCGTGCCCGTCGCGTGCAAGCACGGCACGGAACGGTGCGGGAATGGAGACTCTGCCTTTGGCGTCTAGTCGCATCGTGTATGTCGACAGAAAACGGTTCATCGGAACACCGGACGCAACGACGCCACCCAACTCGCAATGCGCGCGACCTCAGGAGCAGCGAGAAGCCTTCTCGCCACCCCACCGGATCGGCCTCAAACCGGAGCGGGATGATTTGGGATAACATGGGACCCTATGGTCGTCAACGAACGCGACACGCCAAATGCCGAGAGGCCGCGCGAAAGCGCGGCTTCTCCACAGGCGATTAACGCGCTGTAAGGCTTAAGATTCGGTTTGCGGCGGCGCGGCAGGCGCCGCCGGTTTCTTCGGGAAAAGAAGCCGCTGGTATAGCAGCCCAATTCCGACGAGGACGACGCCGAGACCGATGAAGGACAGCGCCCGCCAGACGCCGGTAAGTCCCGCAAGGTCGATGAAGAAGACCTTGGCGATGGTCGCGAGCATGACCGCAGCGGATGCGAGCCGCACCGGCTTCGACTGCCGCACGATGCCGATAAGTAAGAGCAGCACGGAGAACGTGAGCCACACTGCCGAGTACGTGTAGAGTTCCGCATCGGAAGTGCTGCCGCGCCAAAGCACCGGCCCATGGAACATCAAGCGCACCTGCAAGGTGAGATAGGCCATCGCCAACACGACCGAAGTGATGCCGGCAAAGCCTCGGTAGGTTTCATTCCGCGTCTTTTGATAGACGACCGCGAGAATGCCGGCGAGAATTGCCGGCACGAGATAGCCGAGCAGCACCAAGTTGATGTAGCGCCCCTCTCCCACCGGCTCGCCGGAGAAGAAGGGATTCTGGATAAAGAGCAACCCGAGATAGATCGCAAGGAACGTGATCGCGGCAATAATCTTTGCGCCGAAATCGTGCACGATATTCTTCGTCACCATCCGCGTGCGCTCGAGGCCGATCGTCATCGCAAGACCTACGATCACGTGCATCGCGAATTCGGCGAACGGCGCTTCGTTCTTGTAAATCTCACCGCCATTGATGTAGTGGCGGATCTGCAGCGAGAAGAAGAGCGCGGTGAAGAGAATGCCTAGCGAGTCCGCGAAGCGCGACGGAAAATCGTCCGCACGTTTCCTGAGCAACCAGCCCGTGGTCCAGAATGCGAGCGCGGGCACGCCGTAGCCCCACAACAGCCAGTTGAAAATCGGCGTGGTGCCGAGATCGCTGCCGACAATGCGGGGGTCATAAGCAATGCGCGCAACGACAAGCAAGCACGCGGCGGCAACGAGCCAGCGCAGGAACGGCAGCGGCCGCTTGCTCTCGACATAAGCGATGCCCGCCGCCATCAGCGCGAGCGAAACCGTGAGCCAGCCTTTTTCCAGCGCGAAAGTGAGCGCAAGCGCGAGCGAAATAATCGAGCCGGTCGCGAAGATCGCGGCAGCCGAGGCCGAGCCCCGCTTTGCTACGCGCTTCGATAATATTTCGGTGGCGTAAGCGAAGATCGCGGCAAGCGCGATGGCGATACCGGCAAACGGAATCGAGCGCTCCCACACCGCGATCCGGTAATAGAGCGCGGTCATGATCGCGATCGGTGCAATCACGGCGGCAGCCGCCCAAAGGATCGCCTGCGTCGTGCTCTTGGTGCGTTCCTGCGCGAGAAAACCCGCAGCGCCGAACAGCACAGCGAGCGCGCCGCCGAGCCACAGCTGCGAACCGAACGTTGCGCGCGGCAACTCTGGAATGTTTCCGGCAACCGGACCGGGTGCCGCGAGCGGATTTGCGATCCGCACTTCCACCGCCCATTGCGCAATGACAAGCGCCGCAAGGATAGCGGCGGCAGGCACCGCGGCGGTCGCCGCTTCGGTGCGCCAGGCGATCGCGATCGTCGCGGCGCAGAGAATGGCAAACGCATAGAGCGCCGCTGCTTCGTGGTTGCGCGCGACGACAAGCAACGCCAGCGCGAACAGATACGCGGCAAGCGCGCCCGACGAAATACCATCGACCTTGCCGGGTTCGGCCGCAGGGCCATAGAACAGTCCCGACACAATCAGCGCGGTGGCGAGCGCGTAACCCACGATGCCGTGGAAGACATGCGGGATCAGCGCATCGCGCATGAAGTCGTCGATACCCGGCAGCATCCAGAACACGGAGAACACGACCGCCGTGATCGCGAGCCAGCGCCACAGCCGTGCCCGCGCGAGTGCAAAGGCGACCGCCGTGACAACCGCGAGATAGATGTAGAGCGCCCAGTAATTCGGCGCTTCCGACGATACCAGCATCGGCGTGACGTATGCGCCGATCAGGCCGAGACCCGCGAGCATCGGCCCGTGCAGGAGCGCTGCTGCAAGCGTCGCCAGCGCGACCGCGCCGAGCGCGATGAAAGCGGCGGGAGGCGAAAGAAATCCATAAAGTGCGTAAGCCGCGTACACCGTCGCGTAAGCAACCGTGGTGCCTGCGGCCGTGAGAATGCTCGGAATATGCGCGGTCGGAACGCCCGCGACATCGGACTTGTTTTCTTTGCGGCGCATCCATTCGCCGGCCGCGACCAGCACCACCGCGAGCAGCGCGCCGAAGAAAATGCGCATGCCGGGACCGATCAGTCCCGCTTCGATCGAATAGCGCACGAGGAAAATGCCGCCGAGCGTAAGCGCGAGTCCGCCGACCCACACCACCCAGCGCGTGCCGAACTGTTCTTCGAAACTCGTGTCGCTTGCAGGTTTCGGAGGCGCGGGACGCGGCGTGCGCGGCGGCGGAGCGGACGGTGTCGCCGCTGCGGCGGGAGCGGCTGGAGTTTCGGACGCGGAAAATGCCGAAGGCTTTTCGCTGACGGTCGCCGCACGCGCAGTTGCTGCGGCAGCGCGCGGCTCGCGCGGAGGACGGGGTGCTGCCACAACGACGGACGGCGCTTCGATGCCGAGCTTCTTCTCGACCCCGCGCAACCGCATGTCGATGCTGCGAAGCTGGCCGCCCTGCGCCAGCGATTTGAAGAACGCGATGATTGCCATCACCGGTATTGCAAGGATCAATACCGCCAGCAGCGCCCATTCCATTGGATTGCCCCGCCCTTCTTGAAGGTGGCGTGATGCTATCGCAGGGGAAATGCGAAGCGAAGCCGCCTCACCCCCCTTGTGAAAAAGCGTGAGAAGTGGAATTGCGGCTATAACAACAAGAGCAAAAACCGCCGTGCAGAAGACCTTCGAAGCCGATTCACGCTGCGTCAGCGCAGTCTCGCCCTCGCCCAATGTGAGCGAGCGCACATGCGCGCCGGACATTCTGCTTCTGCATTACACCGGCATGCTGACCGGCGAGAGCGCGTTGAAGTGGCTCTGCAATCCCGAGAGCAAAGTTTCCTCGCACTACTTCGTGGACGAGGACGGCACGGTGACACAGCTCGTCCCGGAATCCGTGCGCGGGCATCACGCCGGCATTTCTTCGTGGGAAGGCACCACCGACATTAATTCGCGCTCGATCGGAATCGAAATCGTCAATCCGGGGCACGAATACGGCTACCGCGATTTTCCCGACGAGCAGATCGAAGCGGTGATCCATCTCTGCTTCGACATCGTCGCACGCCACAAGATCAGTCCGACGCGCGTGCTCGCGCACTCGGACGTCGCCCCCACGCGCAAGCAAGATCCGGGCGAGAAGTTTCCGTGGGAGCCACTTTTCGAAGCCGGCATCGGTCACTGGATCGCGCCGGTCGCGATCGGCGAAGGCGCATTATTGCAGCCGGGCGATTCCGGTGCCGCGGTGTCGGCGATGCAAGCCGCGCTGAAGGAATATGGTTACGGCGTTTCGACAACCGGTGCATTCGACGAATTGACCGGCGCGGTTATCACCGCCTTTCAGCGCCATTTTCGCCCCGGACTTGTCGATGGCATCGCAGATCACTCCACATTGCGCACGCTTGAGAGGTTGCTCGCTTCGCGTCCTGGATGAGCAAAGTTCCGTTGCCATAATTTAATTGGAGCCTGCCGGAACGATTTCCGGCAATGGTGACGCACTACGATTTTCTAAGCTTTTCGACAGATTATGGCCCCATTTCGCATGGCATCTCGGCCAATCGATTACGGGGATAAGGAATCCACTCGAAATGAATCTGTTCCGACTGGCGCTGCCTGCCGCAGCGCTCGCCGCCGTAGTGAGCGTGTATCCCGTAGCTGCGGAAGAAGACCCCGTTCGTCAGTTTTTGAACGACGAATTCAGCAACACGCAGGCTACGAACGAAGCTGCTCCTGCCGCCGACCAGGTGGCAGACATCGACAAGAATGCCTGGGCCGGTCTCGTACCGGCTGCGAATACAAAGCAGCGCGCGGCACTTGCACCCGCTCTTGCTCCGGCTGCGGCTGGCGACAATGCGCCGATCCTTGCGCTGGTCGATAAACACGCTTCGGCGAACGGTATTCCTGCCGCTTTCGCGCGCGCCGTCGTCCGCATCGAAAGTAACTTCAACCCGAAGGCGACCGGCCGCCAGCGCGAAGTCGGCCTGATGCAGATCAAGTTTGAGACCGCGCGCGGCATCGGTTTTGCCGGCACGCGCGAACAACTCTACGATCCCGATACGAATTTGCAGTGGGGCATGAAGTATCTCGCGATGGCCTGGAAGCTCGGCGGTTCCACACCGTGCGGCGCGGTCATGAAGTATCAGGGCGGCCACGGCGTGATGCGCCCCAACGCGGCGTCGAACGCCTATTGCGCCAAAGTGAAAAGCCACATGGCCTCGGCGAATTAAGCATCGAAAGGTATTCGATCACGATGCTGTGGCGCGGGTGGAAACGTCCGCGCCATTTCTATCGCCGTATGCCTCGATGGGAATACTCGGCGAGGGAACTTTGGCAGACTTCGCATCCTGCCCAAAAATTTCCCCGAAATCGTTTAGCGCTTGACTGATTGATGCCGTGTTCGCACAGCTTTCTCCGCGCGATTTTTTTCGAGGGGAAGGAACCAAATCGATGCGATTGAGTTATGAGGCGCTGCCGCTCGCAGCGCTGACGACGGCTTTGTGTGTCACGGCCGCGAATGCCGAGTTCCCAATTGTCCAGATCGCCGCCGAAGAGCAATCGGCTGTCGTCGAGCAAACGCAGCAGACGGACTTGAAACAGGAACTGCAATTCCAGCAGCCAAAACCTGCACATTCTGCTCCGGCAAGAATGCCCAAACACGAGGTGCTGGCGCTGGTTGACCGCTTCGCTCGCGAACACGGAGTTCCAGTTAGCTTTGCCCGTGCGGTCGTTCATGTGGAAAGCAGCTATAATCCGCGTGTAACCGGCAGCGTCGGCGAAATCGGCCTGATGCAGTTAAAATACGATACTGCCCGGATGATCGGTTTCACTGGCTCCCGCGACGAACTCTACGAACCCGCCACCAATTTGACTTGGGGTATGAAGTATCTCGCCGGCGCCTGGAAACTCGGCGGCAAATCGCCCTGCGGTGCGGTGATACGCTATCAGGGCGGCCACGCGCGAAAGACTCATACGTCCGTGTCGAAGCGTTATTGCGCCAAAGTGCAAAGGTTTATGGCATCGAGCTGAACGAGCGTTCGTTAGGCACGATAGACGACGGATGGAAAAGTCCGCGCCATTTTTCTTGACCGCACCCGAGCGTGGGCCCATCTACAAACCGTCAGTCGGCCGGGCAGCCGCGGAGCGCAAGGCTTCGAGGAAAGTCCGGGCTCCACGAAGATACGGTGCCGGATAACATCCGGCGGGGGCGACCCCAGGGAAAGTGCCACAGAGAACAAACCGCCGCGGTCCTCGGACCAGGTAAGGGTGAAAAGGTGCGGTAAGAGCGCACCGCGTTTCTGGCAACAGAAGCGGCACGGCAAACCCCACCGGGAGCAAAGCCAAATAGGGATGGCGCGGCGAAAGCCGGTCGGTCTTCGGACCAGTCATCCGGGTTGGCTGCTCGAGGCGTTTGGCGACAAACGCCCTAGAGGAATGGCTGCCGCGCGGGGGCAACCTCGCCATACAGAACCCGGCTTACAGGCCGGCTGATGCTTGAGACTGAGAAGGCCCGGCGGGACGACCGCCGGGCCTTCGCCGCATTTCGAGGCAAATTCGGCGAAAACTGCCGGTGCCATAGTACCTTTTTCACAGCCAATTTTGCAGGAACAACTCACAGGCCACAGGCGTTATGAGCCGGACTACGACTTTCGGATGATTTTTAGCTTCCCCTAGGACCTGCCGGCTGGCAACCTCAGGGCAAGCGCAAACCAAAGGGGAGACTAATCATGCTTCTCACCCGCCGGATTGACGTGCTGGCTATCCTTGTTTCGTTCGCTTTCATTGGAGCAATCCTGCTCGGAATGATCTGAGCCCAGGTTTCATTTTCACAGGTTAGGCGCCGGTAAGCGAAAAGCTTGCCGGCGTTTTCTATTACACGACCGGACGCAATCTATTCGGGTAGCCGCAGGGTGTTGCGCTACTCCGCGGCTTCGCGCGGAATTCGCGCAGGATCGTAGGAGAGCAGCGGCGCAAGCCAGCGTTCGGCTTCCTCCACGCGCCAGCCTTTGCGCTCGGCGTAATCCTCGACCTGATCGCGGTCGATGCGGCCGACACCGAAATAGGCGCTTTCGGGATGCGAGAAATAAAGCCCGGAAACGGCCGCACCCGGCCACATCGCGTAAGACTCGGTGAGTTGCACGCTCGTGGCCTTGGTCGCGTCGAGCAGCTCGAACAGCGTCGCCTTCTCCGTGTGATCGGGTTGCGCCGGATAGCCCGGCGCCGGGCGGATGCCGCGATACTTCTCCAAAATCAGATCTTCATTCGTGAGCGCTTCATCCGGCTCGTAAGCCCAGAACTCCTTGCGCACGCGCTGGTGCATGCGCTCGGCGAAGGCTTCCGCTAGCCGATCCGCGAGCGCTTTGAGGAGGATCGCGTTATAATCGTCGTTCTTCTTCTTGAACTCGTCGGCCTTCTCGTCTTCACCGATGCCGGTGGTGACAACAAAGCCGCCGACGTAATCCGGCACTTTCGTCTCGACCGGCGCCACAAAATCGGAAAGCGCGATGTTCGCGCGTTCGTCGCGCTTCGGCATCTGCTGACGGAGCGTGTGAAGCGTGGCGAGCTTTTCCTTGCGCGTATCGTCTTTGTAAAGAACGATGTCGTCGCCCACCGCGTTCGCGGGCCAAAAGCCGATCACAGCGCGGGCCTCGAACCACTTTTCCTTCACGATGCGGTCGAGGAGTGCCGTCGCATCTTTATATAGCGTGCGCGCGGCTTCGCCCTGCTTCGGATCACCGAGAATTTGCGGAAAGCGGCCGGTCAGTTCCCACGACTGGAAGAAGGGCGTCCAGTCGATCACCGGCACGAGTTCGGCGAGATCGTATTGCACGAATGCCTTGGTGCCGAGAAACGCGGGCCTCTTCGTCCGCCCGCTGTCGAATGCTAGTTTCAGCTTGTTC
This sequence comes from Xanthobacteraceae bacterium, assembly GCA_019752575.1. Classification (GTDB taxonomy): domain Bacteria; phylum Pseudomonadota; class Alphaproteobacteria; order Rhizobiales; family Xanthobacteraceae. Next base: position 106,094 of record JAIELW010000011.1, read on the forward strand.
TTGCGCGCATCTGCGATCGCGATGCGGCGCTGCTCCTGCGCACCGCGCGCATGCGCTTCCGCAACCTTCTCGTATTCCTTGCGCACGCTGTCGAGCTCGATCACGCGCGTATCGGGATTAATCAGACGCGAGACGACGCCGACCGCGCGGCTGGCATCGAGCACATGCACCGCCTGGCTGCGGCGATAATTCGGGGAAATCTTCACCGCCGTATGCACACGGCTCGTAGTCGCCCCGCCAATGAGCAACGGCAGGTCGAAACCTTCGCGTTCCAGCTCGCTTGCGACATGGCACATCTCATCGAGCGAAGGCGTGATCAGCCCGGAAAGCCCGATGATGTTGCAATTCTCTTTCTTCGCGGTCTCTAAAATCTTCGCAGCCGGCACCATGACCCCAAGATCGACGATCTCGTAGTTGTTGCACTGAAGCACGACGCCGACGATGTTTTTGCCGATGTCGTGGACGTCGCCCTTCACCGTCGCGAGCAAAATCTTGCCGTTCGACTTCGCGGTTTCGCCCGTCCGCTTCTTTTCTTCTTCCATGAACGGCATCAAGTAAGCCACCGCCTGTTTCATCACGCGCGCGGATTTGACCACTTGCGGCAGGAACATCTTGCCCGCGCCGAACAGATCACCGACCACGTTCATGCCGTCCATCAGCGGGCCTTCGATGACATGCAGCGGCTTTTCGGCGGATGCACGCGTTTCTTCGGTGTCTTCAATGATGAATTCGGTGATGCCGTTGACGAGCGCATGCGCGAGACGCTTCTCGACCGGCCAGGTGCGCCAGGTAAGATCGGCTTCCTTCTTTTCGCCGCCAGAGCCTTTGAATTTTTCCGCGAGCGCGAGCAGCCGTTCGGTCGCGTCAGCACGACGATTGAGCACCACGTCTTCGCAAGCTTCGCGAAGCTCCGCCGGAAGATCGTCATAGATCGCGAGCTGCCCCGCATTGACGATGCCCATGTCCATGCCGGCCTTGATCGCGTGATACAGAAACACTGCGTGCATCGCCTGACGCACCAGTTCGTTGCCGCGGAAAGAGAACGAGAGGTTCGAGACGCCGCCGGAAATATGCACGTGCGGCAATTTCTGGCGGATGATACGCGTCGCATCGATGAAGGCCGTGCCGTAGCCCGCATGCTCCTCGATGCCGGTCGCGACCGCGAAGATATTCGGATCGAAGATGATGTCTTGCGGCGGGAAACCGACCTCATCGACCAGAATCTTGTAAGCGCGCGCACAAATATCGACCTTGCGCTCGACCGTATCGGCCTGGCCCTTCTCGTCGAACGCCATGACGACGACCGCCGCGCCATAGCGGCGCACGAGCCGCGCATGATGCCGGAAAGCGTCTTCGCCTTCCTTCATAGAAATCGAATTGACGATGCCTTTGCCCTGCACGCACTTCAGGCCCGCCTCGATCACCGACCACTTCGAGGAGTCGACCATGATCGGGACTTTGGAGATGTCGGGCTCCGACGCGATCAGGTTCAGGAACGTGACCATCGCTTTTTCGGAATCGAGCAGGCCCTCGTCCATGTTGACGTCGATGACCTGCGCGCCGTTCTCGACCTGCTCGCGCGCGACCGCGAGCGCTTCGTCATATTTTCCGTCGGTGATAAGCTTGCGGAATTTCGCGGAGCCGGTGACGTTGGTACGCTCGCCCACGTTCACGAACGGAATTTCCGGCGTCAGTTCGAACGGCTCGAGACCGGAGAGATGCAGGCGCGCGGGAAGTTCGGGGATCGCGCGCGGCTTCTTGTTCGCGGTCACCGTGCAGATCGCACGGATATGATCGGGCGTGGTGCCGCAGCAGCCGCCGACGATGTTGACGAGACCCGCGCCCGCGAATTCGCCGAGCATTTCCGACATGAATTCCGGACTCTCGTCGTAAAGACCGAATTCGTTCGGCAGGCCCGCATTCGGATAGGCGCACACCAGCGTATCCGCGACCTTGGAAATTTCCGCGATATGTGCGCGCATTTCTTTTGCGCCGAGCGCGCAGTTGAGGCCCACTGAGAATGGCCGCGCATGCGAAACTGAATGCCAGAACGCAGTCGGCGTCTGGCCGGAAAGCGTGCGGCCGGAGCGGTCGGTGATGGTGCCGGAAATCATCACCGGCAGCCGCTCGCCGCGTTCGTCGAACAATTTCTCTACCGCGAAGATCGCGGCTTTGGCGTTGAGCGTGTCGAAGATCGTTTCGATCAGGATGATGTCCGCGCCGCCTTCGACCAGCGCTTTGGTCTGCTCGTAATAGGCGTCGGCGAGTTCGTCGAATGAAGTCGCTCGAAAGCCCGGATTGGAAACGTCCGGGGAGATCGAAGCGGTGCGGTTCGTGGGCCCGAGCGCGCCCGCGACATAGCGCTTGCGGCCGTCTTCCTTCTCCATGATCGCGGCAGCTTCTTTCGCGAGCTTGGCACCCTCGAAATTGAGATCATAGACAAACTCTTCCATGCCGTAATCGGCCTGTGCGATGCGCGTTGAAGAAAACGTATTCGTCGAGCAGATGTCCGCGCCCGCGCGGAAATAGGCGAGCGAGATGTCGCGAATCGCGTCAGGCTTCGAGAGATTCAGCAAATCGTTATTGCCGCGCACTTCGCGGTTCCACGCGTCGAAGCGTGCGCCGCGATAACCGGCCTCGTCGAGATTAAGCGCCTGGATCATCGTACCCCAAGCGCCGTCGAGCACGAGGATGCGCTGCTTCGCGAGTTCGCGAAGCGCCTTTTCCGTCGCAGACATCTGAAACTTTACTTCACTCATTACTTTCAACTTCCAATTACGCGGCGGCGGCGCTTGCGGTGGGGCGGATGCCGAGGAGATGGCAGATCGCGAACACGAGTTCCGAACGGTTCAAGGTGTAGAAGTGAAACTCGTTCACGCCGCGCTGCCTGAGATCGTTGACTTGTTCCGCAGCGACGGTGGCGGCAACGAGCTTGCGCGTCTCGGGGTCGTTTTCGAGACCGGCGAAACGATCGGCCAACGCATTCGGCACATGGGCGCCGCAGACATCCGCGAATTTCTTTACTTGTGCGAAATTCAGGACCGGGATGATTCCGGGCACGACCGGAACATCGATGCCGCGGGCGCGGACACGGTCGAGAAAGCGGAAATAAAGATCGTTGCCGAAGAAGAACTGCGTGATCGCGCGGTTCGCGCCGGCATCGACCTTGCGCTTGAGCAACTCGATCTCGACATCGGCACTCGCGCTGTCCGGATGTTTCTCCGGATAAGCCGAAACCGAAACTTCGAAATTACCGACCTTCTTGATGCCCTCGATCAACTCGGGACTGCCTTCATAACCGCCAGGATGCGGTTCGTATTTGGTGCCCGCGCCCGTGACCGGATCGCCGCGCAGCGCCACGATGTGGCGGACGCCCGCGTCCCAATAATCCTGCACGACGGAGTCCGTTTCCGCTTTCGTCGCGCCGACACAGGTAAGATGTGCGGCAGGCGTCAGCGAGGTCTCGCGCAGCATGCGTGCGATCGTGCCGTGCGTGCGCTCGCGCGTGGAGCCGCCCGCGCCATAGGTCACGGAAACGAAACGCGGCTTCAGCGGCGCGAGACGCGCGATCGACGTCCACAGCGTCTTTTCCATCTCCGGCGACTTCGGCGGGAAGAACTCGAACGAGACCTGAATATCGTTACTCATCACGCAACCTCCCTGCCCTCGCCCGCGAGTTGGATGCGCGGGTCGCGCGCTACCCAGACCGAAACCGTGAGCGCGTTCTCGTTTTTCCTCTCGGGCGCCAGCGCCCGGTGTCTTTCGAATTCGAGCCCGGCTTCTTTCAGCCATTCCTCGACCGTCTCCGGCGTATAGCCGAGCCGGCGATGCGCATGTTCGTCGCGCAGGAATTCGAGCTGGTGTGGAGCGAAATCCACCACGACGAGGCGGCCGGAAGGCCGCAGCACACGCGCAGCTTCGCGCAGCGCACGTGCGCCGTCGTCGAGATAATGCAGCACCTGATGCAGCACGATCGCGTCGAAGCTGTCGCGCGGGAACGGCAGATTATAAAGATCGCCTTGGCGCACCGAGCAGTTCTTCAGGCCCGCCTTGTCGAGATTGGCGCGGGCGAATTGCAGCATCTCCGGATTGAGATCAATGCCGACGCCGCGCGAAATCTCCGCGCCGAACAACTCCAGAATACGGCCCGTGCCGGTACCGAGATCGAGGAGCGAGTCGATGCGCTTGCCTGCAAGTGCCTCGCGCACGGCGGCTTCCACCGCGACATCCGAAACGTGCAGCTTGCGAAGCTCGTCCCAGCGCGCGGCATGCTTGCGGAAATAATTCTGCGCCGCCGACTGACGGCTGGCGCGCACCTGCGCGAGCCGCTCGCGGTCGCGCTCGAAAATAGGATCGGAAGGATCGGCCAGCGCCAAAATTGCATCCGCGAGCGGTGCGCCGGCCCCCTCGGAGGCGCGGCGATAAAACGCCCAGCTTGCTTCCCGGAACCGCTCGACGATGCCGGCTTCGGCGAGCAGCCGAAGATGGCGCGAGATGCGCGGCTGCGACTGGCCGAGAATGTCAGTGAGATCGGAAACCGTGAGTTCCGCCTGATCCAGTAGCGCAAGCAGGCGCAGGCGCGTGTCCTCCGCGGCGGCCTTCAGGCCGCCGAGCAGAGCGTCGAAATTGGAAGGTGCCTTCTTCCGGACCACGACAGAAAAACCTCTTCAGACATGGGCCAAAGCCCATTGCCCACCACATAAGGATATCTTTATGTGATTAAATATGGGGTTGCAAGCCGCCCCCGTCAATGAGCCGTAAATATCGGCAATTCCTATATTTTCAGGCCCGAAGGGCTCTTCTAAGGTTCGCCTATGAGCTTGGCTTTGGGGCTTTCGATTCCGGTCGGCGCAGTGACGCTTCCCCCAAAGGAGCGCGATCTGCGGCTCGATTTTTTTCGCGGCCTCGCACTCTGGCTGATTTTCCTGAACCACATTCCATCGAACTTCGTCGGCTGGTTCACGACCCGCAATTTCGGCTTCTCGGACGCGGCCGAGATGTTCGTCTTCATCTCTGGCTACACGGCAGCCTTCGTCTATGGCCGCGTGATGATGGAGCGCGGCTTCACGGTTGCGAGCATGAGAATTTTGAAGCGCGCATGGCAGATCTACGTCGCCTTCATCTTCCTGTTCATGATCTACCTAGCCCAAATCTCGTGGGTCGCAGCGCGCTTCGAAAACCCGCTCTACATCGAGGAAATGAACCTGCTGCATTTCCTGCAGCGGCCCGAGATCGTGATCGTAGAAGCGCTTATTTTGCGCTTCCTGCCGGCGAACGTGGACGTGCTGCCGCTCTACATCATCCTGATGGCGCTCTTTCCGTTCATCCTGTGGCTGATCCTGCGCGCGCCGAACATCGCGCTCGGGCTCTCGTTCATCCTCTATCTCGCAGCCCGCTACTTTGGCTGGAATTTCCCAGGCTATCCGGCCGACAAGAGCTGGTACTTCAGTCCCTATGCCTGGCAGTTCCTGTTCGTAATCGGGGCGTGGTGCGGCACCGGAGGAGCGAGGCAGATCGGCTGGCTGATCCGGTCCAACGCGCTTCTGATTCTCGGGGGGATCTACCTTGCCTTCGCGGCCTTTATGACGTTGGCCACCAACATCCCAATGCCGATCAATTTCCCGGACTGGCTCCTGATCTTCCCGCTCGACAAGACTGGTCTCGACCCGTTGCGGCTCCTGCACTTTCTGACCCTGACCGCAGTCGTGGTCCGCTTTGTGCCGGCGGATGCCCGGTTTCTGCGCAGCGACTGGGCCCGGCCGTTAATCCTATGCGGGGAGCACTCCCTGGAAATCTTCTGTCTGGGGGTCTTTCTGTCGTTTACGGCCCATATTTTGATGATCGAAGTATCCTCTAGGATACCTTTTCAGGTCATCGTTAGCCTTGGGGGCATCTTCGCGATGATTGCCCTTGCAGGCATCATGACGTGGTATAAGAAGCTGCAAAGCCGGGCACCGAAGAACCTGGCGGTTTAGACTTTAGTATAAGGCGTGCCTCTAAGGGGGGCCTATGCGGGCCAAGGCGATTGGGGCGGCGGTTTTGCCGCTCTTGCTCATGTCTGGAATGGCTGCTGCGCAGGACCAACGCTGCGAAGCCGCGGATGCTTATGTCGAGCCCTATTACAAGGCTGCCAAGGCTGCGCTCTCGCTCCGGACCAATAAGTCGCTTGATATCCTGATTGTCTCCAGCGCGCCGTCGCAAACGCGAATGGGCGAAAAGCTGCGCTCCTATCCGATTTTTCTGGAGACCGCGCTGAAAGAGCGTCTGCGGGATTACGCGATCAACGTCACCGTTCACACCGAAGCGCGCAAGACTATCAAGGACATTCTGGCAGCGCTTCCGCAGGCGCTGGAAAAGAACAAGCCCGCGCTCGTGATCCTGCAGACCGGCACCGTCGAAGCGATCGTGGGCGTCGATCCCGACAAGTATGAGCGCAAATTAGAGAAGGCGATCGAGATCATCCGCGCTGCTGGCGCCGATACGATTCTCGTCAATCCGCAGTTCAGCCCGCGCACTTCGTTCGTGACCAATTCGGGCGCGATGAACGAGCGCATTCGCCGCGTATCGGCCTATTCGGACGTTTCGCTGTTCAACCGCTACGACATCATGCGCCACTGGAGCGAAAGCGACGCCTTCGATCTCACTGCGCTGAAGAACGACGGCACCTATGAAGCCGTCCACCGCTGCCTCGGCCGCCTGCTCGCGGAATTCGTTTCGCGCTCGGCTTCTTTCGCGGAGATTGCAAAGCTACCCCGATGATAAAGCGCAATCTCCTGATCGCGGCGGGCGCCGTGCTCTGCCTCGCGCCCGCGGCTCACGCTGAATCTGCGTCGCCGCCCGCCTGCTCCCCAAGCGCGGAGTACCAGCGCCTTTCGGGAGTGCTTCCGCGCGTGGCCGAGCGGATCGCGAACCGCGAACCGGTGACGATTGTCGCGATGGGCTCGTCTTCTACAGCCGGCGTCGGCGCCACCACGGTCGAGCATAATTACCCGACCCAGCTTGAGAAGCGGCTCAATGCGCGTTTCCCGAATGTCGTCTTTCACGTCATCAACCGCGGTATGAGCGGCGCGGTGGACCGGGAAATGCTCGCCCGCTTCGAAGAAGACATACAGGCTGCCCAGCCCGATCTCGTGCTCTGGCAGGTCGGCACCAATGCGCTCCTGCACTCCGACGGCATCACCAAAGAAGGCGATGTTATGCGCGACGGCCTGCGCCGACTGCGCGCGATCGGCGCCGATGTTGTGCTGATTGATCCGCAATACGCGCCGAAGGTGCTGAAAGACCCCGACGCCGAGCCGATGGTCGAACTGATCCGCACCATTGCGCGCGAGGAAGGCGTTCCGGTGTTCCGCCGTTGGGCGCAGATGAAAGAGTGGAAAGAAGAACGCAACATTCCGTTCGAGGCGTTCCTCTCGCCGGATCTCTTTCACATGAACGACTGGAGCTACGCGTGCTGGGCGGAAGCGCTCTCGGGCGCGATTTCCTCGGCGGCGGTGCAAACAGACTTCCAGTTCGCAAGCCAGCCCACGCTCCGGCCGTAACGCAGGCGCCTATTTCCTTTCCGGTTGCAGGATGAAGCACGTCGTCGTGGCGTGCGCATAGAGCTTGCCGTCTTTATCGACGAAACGCCCTTCCGCGATCGCCGTGCGCGCACCGGAATGCACGATCTTGCCTTCCGCGCGCATCCTGCCGGTCTTGGCGTTTACACCGCGCACGAAGTTCAGCTTTACTTCGAGCGTCGTGTAGCCGGTGCCTGCGGGCAACATAGTCTGCACCGCGCAGCTCATCGCGGAATCCATCAGCGTCAGCGCGACTCCGCCATGCACGGTGCCGATCGGATTGTAGTGAAACTCCTTGGGATCGATTTCGAAGACCACGAAGCCGGGCTCCACCACGGTCAGTTCATAATCGAGCGTGTCGGTGATCGGCGGGTTTGGAATTTTACCGTCACGGATCTTCTGGAGAAATTCGAGACCCGACATCGCGAGCACAAGGCCTGCGCTTTCTTTCGGGTCCTTCCAGGTGAAAGTTCGCGTCCGCTCGCTCATGCCGTCCCTCCCCGCAAATCCGGTTGACTTATGCGTATATGCACGCATTATGCGCGTATATACGCCTTTGTCCAGAGGGACGCTGCCATGCCGAAGCGAACTGACATCCATCGCTGCGCCTGCACCATCCTCCGCCAGGCGGCACGGGTCGCGACCCAGCATTTCGACACGGCGCTCGCGGCCAGCGGGCTGCGCATCTCGCAGCTCTCGGTGCTGACCACGCTCAGCTATGTCGGGCCGAAGACCATTAACGAGCTTGCGGCAGTGATGGTGCTCGACCGCACCACGCTCGGCCGAAACTTGAGGCCTCTGCAGCGCGACGGCTTCATCGCGATCGAGGCCGGTAAGGACGACCGGCGCACCAGGAAGCTCGTGCTTACGAAAAAAGGCTCGACCGTTGCGCTAAAGGCAATGGATAGCTGGGGTGACGCACAAACGAGTTTCGAGAATGCAATCGGACTCGACAACGCGATTGCGCTATCCAAACTTCTGCGTCAGGTCGTCAAAACGAATTTCGCAGAGCAGAAGTAACTGGGGGAAACATGAGCAAGCTGCAGATCATCGGAACGGCGTTGTCGAATTTTGTGCGCACCGCGCGCATGGCCGCGCGCGAGAAGGGCGTGGAGTATGAGCTGATCGAGATCATGCCGCGCAGCGACAAGGCGCGCGAGTTTCACCCCGGCGGTATGGTGCCGAGCATGCGACACGGCGACCGCACATTGTTCGAGAGCCGCGCGATCACACGCTACATCGACGAAGCCTTCGATGGGCCGCCGCTGATGCCGCGCGATCCCTGGAAGGCCGCGCAGGCCGAGCAATGGCTCGCTTATGTCGCGACTTCAGTGGACAAGGCCGTGATCCGCGAACTCGTGCACGCCTATTTCTTCTCGACCAAGCCTGACAAGTCGCCAGATCGCGATGTGATCGACCGCGCAACCAAGCGCATCGAGCGGCAATTTCAGACGCTCGGAAACGCTGTCGAGAAAACCGATTATCTCAGCGGAGATAATTTCGGTCTCGCGGACATGTACGCAATGCCGATCATCAGCCAGTCACGCGTCACACCCGAAGGCAAGGCCGCGATGGAAAAAGCACCCGCTTTGCTCGCCTATTACGAGAAGCACAAGACCCGGCCGAGCTTCGCCGAGACCGCGCCACCGAGAGGGAAGTAATTATTTCAACGCGCGACGCGTCATGGCCGGGCTTGTCCCGGCCATCCACGTCTTTACTGCTTTGCGAGTTTGCTCAGGCGTGGATGCCCGGCACAAGGCCGGGCATGACGAACATAGAAGTCACCGTGCGAACTTCTTGTACTTGATCCGGTGCGGGATGTCCGCTGCCGCGCCAAGGCGGCGCTTCTTGTCCGCCTCGTAATCCTGGAAGTTGCCCTCGAACCATTCGACATGACTTTCGCCCTCGAAGGCGAGAATATGCGTCGCGATCCGGTCGAGGAAGAAGCGATCGTGGCTGATGATAACGGCGCAGCCCGCGAAATTCTCGATCGCTTCTTCGAGCGCGCGCAGCGTATCGACGTCGAGATCGTTCGTAGGCTCGTCGAGCAGCAATACGTTCGCGTGCGAGCGAAGCATCTTCGCAAGATGCACGCGGTTGCGCTCGCCGCCCGAGAGCGAGCCGACTTTCTTCTGCTGGTCGCCGCCCTTGAAGTTGAACGCGGAAACGTAGGCGCGGCTATGCATCTCCTTGGCGCCCAGCTTGATGATCTCGTCGCCGCCCGAAATTTCCTCCCAGACGTTCTTGTTGCCGTCCAAGGAGTCGCGGCTCTGATCGACATAGCCGAGCTTCACGCTGTCGCCGATTTTGAGTTCCCCGCTATCAGGCTTTTCCGCCCCTGTAATCATGCGGAACAGCGTGGTTTTGCCGGCGCCGTTCGGCCCGATCACGCCGACGATGCCGCCGGGCGGCAGTTTGAAATTGAGATTCTCGATGAGCAACTGATCGCCAAAAGCCTTCGTCAGCCCCTCGGCATCGACGACATTCTGGCCGAGACGCTCGGCGACCGGAATAATGATCTGCGCAGTCTGCGGCGCCTTGTCATTCTGCTTTGCGACCAATTCGTCATAGCGCTGGAAACGCGCCTTGCTCTTGGCTTGCCGCGCCTTCGGCGAGGACTGAATCCATTCGCGTTCGCGTTCGATCGCGCGCTGCCGCGCTTCTTCTTCGCGGCCCTCCTGCTCGAGCCGCTTCTGCTTCTGCACCAGCCACGACGAGTAATTGCCCTCGTAAGGAATGCCGCGGCCGCGGTCGAGTTCGAGAATCCAGCCCGTCACGTTGTCGAGGAAGTAGCGGTCGTGGGTGACGATAAGCACCGCGCCTTTATAATTGCGCAGATATTCTTCGAGCCAGCCGACCGTCTCGGCGTCGAGATGGTTGGTCGGTTCGTCGAGCAGGAGAATATCCGGCTCGGAAAGCAGAAGCTGGCATAGCGCGACGCGGCGCTTCTCGCCGCCCGAAAGATTGTTGACTTCCGCATTGTCGTCGGGGCAGCGCAGCGCGTCCATCGCGAGATCGACCTGCGCGTCGAGATCCCACAAGCCCTTGGCCTCGATCTCGTCCTGCAACTTCGCCATCTCGTCGGCGGTCTCATCCGAGTAATTCGCGGCGAGCTCATTGTAGCGGTCGAGGAGCGCCTGTTTGTTGGCGACCCCGAGCATCACATTCTGACGCACATTCTTGGACGGATCGAGCTGCGGCTCCTGCGAGAGATAGCCGACCTTCGCCCCTTCGGCGGCGAACGCCTCGCCAGTGAAATCCTTGTCGGTGCCGGCCATGATGCGCATGAGCGTGGATTTGCCGGCGCCGTTGACGCCGAGCACGCCGATCTTCGCGGTCGGGAAGAACGAGAGATGGATATTGTCGAGGACCTTTTTCCCGCCGGGATAGGCCTTCGACAGCCCGATCATCTGATAGACATATTGCCAGGACGCCATGCGCGGCCGCGCTCCGTTCCGAGTTGCTGGGGAGTTCGGCGGCTATGTAGCGGGCGTAAGCTACTTCGGCAAGGTTCGGCGGGCGATCAATCCTCGCGTGCGCGCACGATGCGCACCTCTGGCTCCACGCCCGCGCCCCGTGAGCGCTGTTTTCCGTTCAGTCCCTTGGCCAGCAGGCCGCGATAAAGCGCGACGTAATCTTCCGCCATGCGCTTGACGGTAAAGCGCTCCTCGAACACGCGGCGGACGGTCTTGCGGTCGAGTGCCGTCAGTTCCGGGAAGGCCTGTACCGCTTCCGGCACCGAATTGACGACGATACCGGAGACGCCGTCGTCGATCACCTCCGGCACGGAACCTTCGCCGAAGGCGAGCACGGGCGTGCCACAGGCCATCGCCTCGATCATCACGAGACCGAACGGCTCCGGCCAGTCGATCGGAAACAGCTGCGCAGCGGCGTTGCCGAGAAAGCCCTGCTTCTGCTGCTCGTTGATCTCGCCGATGAACTCGACGCCGTCGCCCGCGAGCATCGGCTCGATCTTCTGCTCGAAATATTCGCGATCGACGTCATCGACCTTCGCCGCCATCTTGAGCGGCACGCGGAGCTTACGTGCGATTTCGATCGCGCGGTCTGGCCGCTTGTCCGGAGCCATGCGGCCGAGAAATGCGAGATAGCCGCCTTTCGGCTCGTAGTTGGGCGCAAAAAGATTTTCGGGCAGACCGTGCAACACCGTGCCCGCGACATTGCTGCCGCGAATGAAGCCAGCCTGCGAATCCGATATCGTGGCGAGCGGAATATCGGGAAACGCCTGATGCAGCGGCTGCAGATCGTGCGTATCCTGCCTGCCGTGCAGTGTCGTCAGCGTCTTGTTCGCGATGTCGCGAAACAGCGGATAATGAAAATAGTCGATGTGAAAATGCAGAATGTCGAACTCGTCCGCGCGGCGGCGGATCGCATCTAACATCACGAAGTAATATGGATTGGTTTCCTTCACGCGCGGATCGAGACGCAGCGCCTTGGGGCAGAAAGCTTCGAGCTTCGCGTCCGTCACAGAATCGCCGCTCGCGAACAGCGTGACATCATGTCCCTGCCGCACGAGTTCCTCGGTGAGCCAGGACACCATACGCTCGGTGCCGCCGTAGAGTTTCGGCGGCGTGCTTTCGATAAGCGGACTGATCTGCGCGATTTTCATTTAGGTTCCTCGTGTTGTTTGCAATGCAACACGACGCCAACGAACCCGGCGCACGAATGTTCCGAAAGAACTGCTTGAACTATCGGCGAAGCGTGACGCGCGAATGAGCAGCGCCACCTTGCTGCCGCAAAGACGTCACGGGATTTTTTGAATTGCTTGAAGATCAGCCGCCGGGCGCTTGCGGGCCGTCTTTCGGCGCTGCGTTTTTCTGCTGTGTGGAGCGCGGCGGCTGCGAGTCGCTTTCCGGCGTGAACGCGGGACGCTGCTGCAATCCCTGCTCCGGCGCGGGCGTCAGTTTCACGGTGCCACGCAGTATGTCGGTCTTTCCCGTCGCAAACAGAATTGCTCCGGCGCCGATCAAACAAAGCAGAAGGCCGAGCAGAATCTTCGCAGGCACCCAGCGGCCCGCGCGGGCAGATTCGTTGATCGCAGCGGACGAAACCTGGGCAGACGCCGCCGATGCTTTCGGGGCGCTGGCCGCGGTCTTGGCGGATTCTTTTTCGGAAAGAGCGGCGGCACGCGCCGGCTGCACGCCGTCCGCCTGCGCAACGATCAGCGTCGCGTTGTCTTGATAATTGCGATTGCTACCGATGCCATCGACCGCCTTGATCAATCCGTCAGCGACCGCGGCGACACCCTGCGGCAGCAAAGTGCGAACGAAATTCTGAATCTGCACCATGGTGAGCGTTTCGAGCCCGTCGCTCGAAAAGATCAACACGTCGCCGGAAAGCACCTTGCGGCTTTCGATCTGCGGCGAATGGCCGAAGTCCTCGAGCGAGCGTCCGAGCACTGCGATCGTGATCGAATCGCGCCCCTTGCGTGTCATCACATCGCGCCACAGCGCCGGATCGCCGGAGCCGAGCGCCTCGCGGTCAGCTATCTCCATATAGGAGTGATCGGCGTTCACACGATGCAGCTCGCCCTCGCGATAGCGCAGGATCAGCGAGTCGCCGATGCTGACGAACGACATCTTCCCGTTTTCGACAAAGCCCGCGACCAGCGTCGCGCCCATATCTTTCAGACCCGGTTCTTTCGCCTGCGCGTCCGCGACGGCTTGATTGGCTGCGTTGAGCGAGGTCTTCAGACGTTCTTCCGCGCCGCCGCTGCCGGCGAAGTAGGTTCTTATGAAAGTATCCGCCGTAATCGCGCTTGCGATATCGCCGCCGTAATGACCGCCGATACCGTCGGCAACGAGCAGAAGACCGCCGCCGGAAAGCGCAACGCCGGCGTCGCTCGCGGCGATCTCGCCGGCGTCCCCGCCTTTGGCGTCATAGACGCGGAAGGCATCTTCCTGCGTGTCTTTGCTGCCGCGAATGGCGCGCGCAGCGGCCTGGAATTTCATTTCATGTCATCCCAAGTGAAGTCCGGGCCGCAAAGCTGCACAAAGCGGAATTTGCTTTCGCCGATCGCGATCGCATTGCCGTCGGTAAGCGGCATCGGCGTCAGCACAGCTTCGTCGTTGAGATAAACGATGTTCGCCTTGCCGCCGTGATTGATGTGGAAGGTGCGCCGCTTCGGCTCGAAGGTGATGAAGGCTGCACCCTCGCCCGATATCGTCGCATCGCCGAAATCGACGCGGATGCGCTGGCCCGCCGAGCGGCCGAGACTGTTCATGCCCGCGTAAATGTTGACGACCTTGCCGCGGCCCGGACCTTCGACGATCACGAGCCAGCCGACGACCGGATCGAAACCGCCTGCATCCTTATCCGACATCGCCTGATGGTTCATGCCGCCTCCGGCACTTGCACCACCGTAACCGCGGATCATGGTCGGCGCGGAGGAGCCGCCGCCGATCTCCTGCTGCATTGGCTTCAGCTGTTCTTCGCGCGGCGCCATGGGCTTGCCCGCGGGCTTGACCTCGCGAATGCGCGTCGGCGCGGAAGCGTTGTCGTCTTTCTTGTCGTTTGCCATCTCTCACCTGTCCTGCCGGCGGCTAATTGCGCCAGCGACTGCCTTCTCGGGCATCTCGAAACAAGAATCCGTAATTTCCGGTCCCAAGTTTAATCACATCTCCGTCAGCGATTTTCGAGGATTCCCTCGCGATTCCATTGATGAGAATCGGATTCGGCTCATCGCGATAGTCCTTCGAGCGGTTTACGATATAAAAGGACCCGTCCGGCGCGACGGAAATCAGTGCGTGATGCCGGGACACCGTGAGTTCCTGTGCGTCGGTAACGACATCATTGTCCCGCTCCCGGCCGATGGCAATGCGCGGCTTGTAGACTGCGATGGTACCTGGATCGCCGTTGAATTCGAGCCAGGCGATCGGCGCGGGCTGCCGGATCACCGTCGGCGGCTCCTCGCCGACAATTTTCGGCGTAGACGCAGGTTGTGAAGCCCCCGCAGCTTGCACTTTGCCCCGGCGCGACGAACGCCACGCAAATCCCGAGATCAACGCGCCGAACAGAAGAATGGCGACGCCCGCGAAAATTGCAGCGGTTCGCGTGAGATCATCCGTGATCCATCCGAGCGCACGGCTCGGAAAATCGTCGGCACCCATCGGCGTCGCCGGCCCTGCGCCGTTGCCCGGATTGGCGACGCCTGCCCGGAGCAGCACGGAGAAAGAAGTCGTCGCGCCCTGCGGATGGCGAAGCGCAACCTGCAGGGCGGGCGGCAAGCCGCGCACTAGCGCTTCCGCCTCGATGATGACACCGGCATGCAGGCGCGAGAGAAACTCGTTGCGGTCGCGCGGCGAGAGCGAGCGCTGCACACCCGGCGTCTCAAAGAAGAAACCGCGCGTATCGGCGCTCAACCGCCGCAAGGATTGCAGATCGCGGACATCGGCCTGCTTTTCGTAATAGCCGATCGTGACAATCCGCACGTTCAGGCGATTGGCTTCCTGCGCGACCTGGTTGTGGCGGTAAGCGGTGTCGTCGAATTTGCCGTCGGAGGCGATCACCAGAACCTTGCGCGGCGCGTCGAACTGGCCGAGCTTTTGCACGGCTTCGAGCGCGAGCCGGTACAACTCGGTTGTGTTGTCGCCGGGACGGATTTTGTCGAGGGCCGCAGCGACTGCTTTTCCGTCGGACGTAAAATTCTGCAGCACTTCGAGCTTGGTATCGAAGGCCGCGACGGCAACACGCTGCTTCGGCGCGATATGAAAGAAAAGCTCCGCGAGGTCCTGCGTCGAGCGGCGAATACTCTCCAGGCGCGACGGATTGCTGCGATCGACGAGCACCAGGTAAGCCGTCTCGTCTTCCTCAAACATGAACGGGCGGAACGAAGCGCTCCAGACATTGGCCGGATTGTCCCGCTCCATGATCTCGATGCCCGTGACCGCGATGTTGTCGACGTAACGGACGTCGCAACGGATCGTCGGGCGCGGACCGGCGCGATTGCCGCGGCAGGAAACGGTTCCGTCCGGAACGCCGCGCAGAAGCCGGATGTTCTCGATCGTGGTCGCGACGTTGTCGCGGACATTACCCGCAGACGTGAATTGCGTCTGCTGCGAGAGAACCGATTGCGGACCTGCCGGAAAGCCAAGCGCGGAACCCGCAAAAAGCGCCAGCAACAACTTCCGGCAGCGGACGTTCACATCCTACCCCATTCGCCGCCCTTGAACCGCCAGCGGATCATGAAGATCTGCACGAAGCCGAGCAGCGCGGTGAAGGACGGAATGAAGACGCAGGCGAAGTGAATCGTGAATAGGAGGTAGTTTTCTGAAGTATGGAGTTGCGAGGCGGGCCGTGTGAAATCGAGTACGCCCCACCACACCAGCGCGAGTACGATCACGAATTCAACGATCGAGAAGAAAAACTGGAATGCAAATGGCCAGTCGCGCTCCCAGCGGAATTGCTGAAAATAAATATAGACCGGATCGAGAATGAGCCCGACCAGCAGAAGCAGCGAGAGAATCTGAAACGGCAGGATATCGTAATGCCAGCCGGCGAAGGGCAGCGACGGACTGCGCGGTCCGGCGACCAAAAGCGAGAAGATGAAAGTGATCGGCACGCCGATCCAGAGAAAAAGAAGAATTCTGGTGAGCCAGCGGCCCTTCAACGTCGGTAACATTCTAGTCCCCTCGTCAATTTTCTTTCATGCACGAACACGCGACTTTACGGCGTTGCGTTGGTGCACCACTTGATCCATTGCGAGAACGAGCGCAGCGGCCCGAACAGCGAAACATTCGGCGCGCCCAGAATGCCGAGATGATCGACCGAACGCAGCGCCGCGTATTGTAGCCCCAGGAAGCTATCGACCGCGGGCTGTGGGCCGCCGAGCGTGATCTGACCCGCCGCATAAGCGCGGCCGGTGCCGTTTCGGAGTGCGGTGATCTCGTAATCGGGAGTGACCGTAATGCCGCCGACTTTCGCGCCCGAAACGGCCGGGTTGCGCGGCAAGCGATAGGTTTCGACGAGATCGCGCAAACATGGCGAATGCGAAATGTCGCCGATCAGCCCGGTGCAATCGACGACGAAGTCGGCAACAACCTCGGCCGCGGGCTGGCTGCCCTGCGCCTTGAGCTTCATCTGGATTTTGGGGCCTTGATCCGTCTTAACAAGCTCAAGCGTCTCGAAGTGACCAAACACGGGCTTGTACCAGCCGTCGCCGATACCGAGCTGGATGATATTGCGCCAGTCGCGGCGATCCGCGGTCGTGGTGCCGCCGATCGCTTCGTAGATCTTCGCGCGCTCCTCGGGCGTGGCGCGCTCTACCTCGCGCAGGATTTGTCCGCCCCAGCAAGCCTTAGGCCAATTGAAGGCCTGGTTTTCGATGTGATTGTAGACGTAACGCTGCGCGCGCTTGTAACGATACCCCTCTTGCGCGCCGATAGGATTTCGCATCTGGTGAACGATCGTGATGCCGCTGTTCTTTTTTCGCGCTTCGTAGAGCCGCTGAATGATGCGCGACGCGACGATGCCGCGTCCGCGCACGACAACGGTTACGGGCATCTTGTTCTGTTCGGCCGTGCGGTAGACGACCTCGTGATTCTCGTAAGCGTTAAACACACGCGCTTCTTCTGGAAAGCGCGCCTTGAAGGCTTGCAAATCGTCTGTAAAGCGCGTTGCTGGATAGCCGGTCGCGACATGCAGGAATTTTCCGATCATGATCCGTTCGCGCACGCCGCCGCGGGCCTGATCTTCCGGCACGCGATAGGCGACGGCATAACGCTCGTCGTTCGTTTTGCGGATGCCGAGCACGCGGCCAGAGACGAACATTTCGCGCCAGCCGATGCGCTGCGCTTCGCTGTCGATGGATTTGAATACCTCGCCGGAACGCGGCGTGAAGCTCTGCGTGAGCGAGGCTTCTCCGAACACCTGAAAAATGTGCTTCAGGCCGGTGAAGCGGAATTCTTTCAGTTCTTTCCAGGTCTCTCGGCTCGCATAACCGGGGAAGCCCCAGATGTTATCCGGCGTCGAGATCGAGTTGGAGCGCAGCCGCTCGTGCGGCGGAATCTGCGAGTTGCGGCAGAGGCGCTGATAGTTCGCGTAAGGAATGATATCGTCGCCGATGGCGCGGATATCGCTCTTGGCAACACCGAAGATGCGCAGATGGTCCGCCCATACGAAACTGCCGAGACCGGCGCCGACCGAAAGATACGTGATCTCGCCCACGAAATACTCGCTCGACTTTAATTCCTCCGCCGAGACGATCTCGTTCTTAAAGACATTGCGCGGAAAGCGCATTTCGTCTGGCGCGTTGGGGGCATTCAGCGCAACCTCGATGGACTGTCCGCGCGGCGCGGGAGACGGAGCGCCTGTCGCTGGTCCGCTCGCGAGCGCACGTGTCGCGTTGTCCTGCGGTACGTTAACCTTGGTTGCGGCGGCACCCGCCGCCGTCTGCGGAACAAGATGGATTTCGAACTGCGCGATGCGAATTGGCAGCGCGCCGTCCCATGGCGAGGTATCGACCTCGGTGTCTCCGATATAGGTGCGATTGGTGCTGCCACGGTCGGACACGGCGATACCATCGTCGCGCACGAGCAGCCAGGCGTGGCGTTTCGAGATTTCCGGCGTGTCGAGCACGATCTGGTTTTCGGACGAGCGCCCGATCGCGTAATCGCCGGCTTCGGGAAGCGAGATGCGTTCGACGCGCTTCAGCGGCCCGTCGCCGCGCTGATAGATGTCGAGCAGGATCGGAAATCTGGTCATGTTGTCGGTCGCGCCTTCAGCGTTTCTTTCTCGTCAATGCGATTTCGGTGACGCCTTCAGTCAGCCGGTGGCCACACCACCGGCAGTTTCCGTGCGGATCGTAGGGGTTGAGCAACTGGCAGGTGTGATTGTGACACCGGCTCGCTTTCATGTCGGGTAACAAGATGTCTACCGGCACGCCGCCGATGTTAACGACATCGAGAGGCCGCAAGTCGAGTTGCATACCGTTCGAAACTTGCGTGTGATTGTTCACGACCACGGGCGCCTGCGCGTCGGCCGCCGACTTCACGACGCCGAGCTTGCCGCCCGCATGGATCACCGCGATCAGGTTTTCGCCTTCCAGCCGCTGGCGGCCGATGATGTCCTGAAAATTCGTGCCCGGCGTCATCGGCGCTTCCTCGAAGCGGATGCCGTTCGAACTTTTCACGCAAAGCAATAACGTCTCGCCGACGGGAAAGAGCTTCTGCTCTCCGCCGATGCGGATCGCCACGTAGAACGCGATCGGGATCGAGGGGTCGCGCTTCGCGCGCGCTACCCGGAACTGGTGCCCGCGGACTTCGAAGCGATCGCCGTCTCCAAAGTCCAGCGCCTCACCCGTCTTCATCATGCGGCCGTCATAAAGCGTGCCGTTCGTGCTCTTGTCGACGATCTGGAGGCGGCCGTCGTTCAACTCGATCACCGTATGCACGCGCGAGACGGTCTGATCGTTTGGCTCGTGGCCGATGCGGATGCTGTTGCCGGTGCCGCGGCCGATCTTGAGTGGCAGCTTGTGCCGGCCCTGGGTCCGGTTGCCGTCCTTGATCATTTCGACGTCGACGAAATCGTCCATTGCTGTTCGCTTCACGTTGACCGAAGGGACGGCAATCCCGTCCGGCAGGGTGTCTTTACTCGCGTTCAAAAGCGGGAAGTTTCGCAGCGGAAGAATAGGCAGAGCAACGGCACCTGGGCAACGGCACGGGCCTCACACCCGAACCAGAAACCCAGTTGTCACAAGGCTGATCGCTTTCCGCCGATTGTCCGATGCACTCCCCGCCCTTGCCGTCAGCGCTTCCGCAGTTTGCGCTAAGGCCGGTGTCCGGGCCAGTCGAAACTTTGTGATCGGCAACCCCGCCTAGCGCGCGGGCGCCGTCGGCCCCTGCCCGGCGCGTATCAGCCGCATTACCGTGTCGATCATGCGGATTTGCGCGCCGGTATCGTCGTCATCAACGACCTCGATATTCACATAAGGCAGGTTTCGCAGAACAGCGTAATTCGAGAGCGAGCAGTCGTTCCGCTCGACGTGCTCGTAGAGGACGTGAATCCCGTCCGCATTCAGCGCGGCAACGAATCGGGAAAGCTGTGCATCGGAACCCGGCAGCTGGCGGGACGCCACATATATAAGAGTGTCGTCAGGCGACTTGGCCCGGATCGGCCGGGGAGCGGAAAATTCGGTGATGTTCGAGTCCGGCTTGCGCTCGATTCCGATGGAGACGCTGCCTTTGCTCTTTTCCTCGTCCGGCTCCGGCACGATGTCGTAGCCCGGCTTGTTCGTATGGAGCGCGATGACGGGCTGGCCTTTGCTATGCCAGCGCATGAACTGCCGGGTGAACTGCGGCGAGCGCGCGAGCTGCAGGCGGCACTTGCCTTCGCCGCGCACCTGAAAATTCCTGTTCGGGTCCTGCTTGCGCTTTCCGATCCGGTTATAGCGGTCGTGGTTGCGCTCGACCGCGACGACCGTTCCGCCATAGCGCAGCACGCCGTAAACGGCCGAGTCGAACGCAACATCCTCGTCATCGTGCGGCACCGCCCAAAGCGGCCCGTTCGGGTTTTTGCGATTCTGAACGATCTGCAAAACCCAATGCAGCCGGCCCTCGGTGAACACTTCGAGCCTGAGACAAAGTTCGCGCGCGGCGAGTGCCTTGCGGTTGCGCACGACATCTCCGTCCTCGTCGAAAAGACGGTCTGGCGTGAGACACTCGCCGGGCTTGGTCTGCACCGCTTCCGCAGGCTTACCCTGCCCCAACACGCGATCAGCGGCAGGCAGAAACACAAGAAAGCAAACGAGGGCCGCACGAAGCATGATTCTGAGATTACCACTCCACGGCGCGTAAAGCCTTGCAATACCGGGGGTCGAACGCCTATGTTCCCCTTATCCGAGGGGTGCCCACGGCGGGCTGAGATGGCGAGAAGCCAAACCCTTTGAACCTGATCCGATTAAGATCGGCGGAGGGACGGTAGATGCAGAAAACAGCCGCGCAAGAGAATGTGATTGCGCTCGCCGTCAACGGCGAGCGCCGGACCGTGCGCGCGACGAGCCCGCGCGAACTGCTCGCGGAACTCGATCTCGAAGGCGAATTTTTTGCGGTCGCCGTCAACCGCCGCGTGATCCCGAAAACACGCTGGAACGAAGCCGTGCTTCGCGACGGCGACAGCGTCGAAATCGTAACTCCCCGGCAAGGCGGCTGACATGCTCGAACTCTACGGACAGAAATTTTCCTCGCGTCTATTGATCGGAACGGCGCGCTATCCCTCGCTCGCTGTGATGCAGGAAGCGGTGAAAACTTCCGGCGCGGAAATCGTTACCGTCTCCGTGCGCCGCGAGAACGCGGGCGGCAAGGATGGCGATACGTTCTGGAACATCATCCGCGAACTGAACGTGAAGGTGCTGCCGAATACCGCCGGCTGCTATTCGGTCGAGGACGCGGTTTCCACCGCAGAGCTCGCCCGCGAACTCTTCAATACGAAATGGATCAAGCTCGAGGTGATCGGCGACAAGGCAACGCTGCAACCGGATGTCGTCGGCACGCTGGAAGCCGCAAAAATTCTGCTCGCCGAAGGCTTTGAAGTATTTCCATACTGCACTGAGGATCTCACGGTCGCGAAACGTCTCGCTGGCGTGGGCTGCAAGGTCGTGATGCCATGGGGCTCGCAGATCGGCAGCGGCAAAGGCATCATCCACGAAGAAGCGCTGCAGCGCATGCGCGCCGAGCTTTCCGGCGTGTCACTCGTGATCGACGCGGGCCTCGGTGCGCCGTCGCATGCCGCGAAAGCGCTCGAAATGGGTTACGACGCGGTGTTGCTCAACACCGCGGTCGCGGGCTCCGGCAATCCCGTGAAAATGGCGAAGGCTTTCGCGCAGGCGCTGGAAGCCGGGCGCGCCGCGTTCGAGGCAGGTATGATGAAGCCGCGCGAAATCGCGCAAGCATCCAGCCCGGTCGCAGGTACTCCTTTCGCGAATACCGCGAATGCGCGCTCATCCTGACCGTTTCTATCCCATCGTCGATACGGTTGCCTGGGTCGAACGTCTGGCTGGGTTAGGCGTTCGCACGGTGCAATTGCGGGCAAAAAATCTCGATGCAGTGGCTTCGCGAGAACTCGTGCGCGACGCGCTGAAAGCCGTCGACGGCACGAAGTGCGAAGTCGTCGTCAACGATTACTGGCAGGCTGCGATCAGCGAAGGCGCGGATCATGTCCACCTCGGTCAGGAAGATCTGGAAACCGCGAACGTTTCCACGATCAAAAAATCCGGCCTGACGCTCGGGATCTCGACCCACGACCACGAGGAACTGGAAATCGCGCTTCGCCACAAGCCCGATTATATCGCGCTCGGCCCTATCTTCGAGACGACCCTGAAGAAGATGTGCTTCGCGCCGCAGGGTTACGCGCGAATCACGGAGTGGAAACGGCTGATCGGAAAAATTCCACTCGTCGCCATCGGCGGCATCAAGCTGGAGCATGCGAAGGATATATTCGCAGCCGGCGCCGATTCGATTGCAGTCGTTAGCGATGTGACGCAGAATCGAGATCCCGAGCGGCGCGTTCGCGACTGGCTTGCACTCATTCGCGCCTGATTGTCGCCAAACACTTTAACGCTTCGATAATCCGGTGTGGATTTCGTGCGCGGAAGTTCCCATATCGCGAAAATTCCTCTTTCGATCCACGCTGAAGACTCATTGCGCAGTCGTTCTCTGCCGCGGCGGGGCAGAGGAGTTTTGCGATGGAGAGAAGTCCATTCGCCGCGCTGCTTGTTCTGGCAGCGACGGCCTTCACCCTTGTATCCAATTCTACTTTCGCGATGACCGCGCAGGAATTTTTCGCTGCCGAGAACCGTGGTGAGTTCGCGTCCCCTAGCGCGCAACGCCAGATGCAGCGCGCTTACACAAAACAACAGCGCGCGCGCATTCCGGTTCCTACACAAACACAGCCCGTATCGCTCAACGCAACGAGCGGATTGAGCGGTCTCAATCTCGGCGGCTCCTGGCTCGCTTCGAACATGGGCGCGCCACGCCCGAACGGCGCGCCGGGCGCATGGTGCGGTTACGCCATGCGGCTCGAAATGATCTCGCAGGGCCACGGCGATCCCGGCCCGGAATTCAACACGGTCAGTCACTGGTGCCGCCTAGGCTCGCCTGCGCCGGTCGGCGCGGTCGGCTCGATCTTCGTGTCGAGAGGTCATGTCTCGAAGGTGGTCGCGGGCGACTGCCCGGCAGGTACCGTCGCCACAATCTCCGGCAACGCGAATGGCCGCCGCGTCTCGCACATGTGCGAACCCATTTCTCGCGCGATCTGCTCGCGCTGGCCCGGCAAAGTGAACTCGTAACGAAATCGCGGCGGGCGCCCCGCAAGGGTGCCTGCCGCAGAATTACGCCAACCCGGAAAGTTGGCATGCTACTGGCATCTCGATACAATCGGTCCGGTATCGAGGTGGTTCTTGTCAGCGACAGTCAGCGAAATCGTCGAGGCGCATCGCAGCGGCGCTGCCAAGCCTGAGGACACCGTCTCCGATTGCCTTCGCCGCATACGTGAGCACGGCGATCCGGCGGTCTTTATTTCCATGGCCGACGAGGCGTCTGCCATCGCGCAAGCGCGCGAAGCGGCACGCAATCCGGCGCTCCCGCTTTGCGGCGTTCCGGTCGCGGTGAAAGACAATATCGACGCGGCGGGATTTTCGACCACTGCTGCCTGCCCTGCCTTTGCTTACACCCCGGCACGCGACGCGACGGCGGTCGCAAAGCTCAAGGCCGCTGGCGCGATTGTCGTCGGCAAAACGAATCTAGATCAATTTGCGACCGGGCTTGTCGGCGTGCGTTCCCCTTACGGCACGCCGCGCAATCCGTTCGATGCAGCGATCATTCCCGGCGGATCGAGCTCCGGCTCCGCGGTCGCAGTAAGCGCGGGGTTAGTCCCGCTGGCACTCGGCACCGATACCGCCGGCTCGGGCCGCGTCCCCGCAGGCCTGAACAACATCGTCGGATTGAAACCGACACTTGGCCTCGTTTCCACTTCTGGCGTCGTGCCCGCATGCCGCACGCTCGATTGCGTCTCGATCTTTTCGCTCACCACGGACGACGCCTGGACTGCGCTCGGCGTAATCGCGGGCTACGACGAAACGGATTCGTTTTCACGCGCGATTGCAACTGGCGAACCCGGCGCGCTGCCGCCTGCTTTCACGATCGGCGTTCCGCGCAAAAGCCAGCTCCACTTTTTTGGCGACAGCGATTCGGAAGCCGCATTTCAGCGTTCTATTGAACTTGTAAAATCGCTCGGCGGAAAAGTCGTCGAACTGGATTTCTCTCCCTTTCTGGAAGCCGCACGCCTGCTCTACGAAGGTCCCTGGGTCGCCGAGCGCACCGCTGCGGTCGGCGATTTCATCGCAAAACATCCCGACCAGACGCTTCCGGTGACCCGCACGATCATAGAGGCCGGCGGGAAGCTCCGCACGACGGACGCCTTCCGCGCGTTCTACCGGATGCAAGACCTGCGGGCCGAGGGCACGCGCATCATCGGCGCCGTCGATGCGCTGATGGTCCCGACCGTTCCGCGCGCCTACAAGGTAGCGGAAATCGAAGCCGATCCGGTCAAGCTCAATGCCAATCTCGGCACCTATACGAATTTCGTGAACCTGTTCGATCTTTGCGGGCTGGCCGTGCCCGTCACCATCTCCGGCAACGGCTTGCCTTACGGCGCGACAATGCTCGCCTGCGCAGGCGAAGACGCAAGGGTGCTGACGCTCGGCCGCGCGCTGCACGCAAAGTCGGGGCTTACACTCGGTGCGCTCGGCCTGAAGCAGCCCGCGCCCTTGCCCGCCGCACCGCTCGGCAACCATGAAACCATGATCGCCGTCATCGGCGCGCATCTCTCCGGCATGGCGCTCAATCACGAACTCACGTCGCTCGGCGCCCGCTTCATTGAAGCACTGCGTACTACGCCCGAATACAAGCTGTTTGCGCTTGGCGGCGAAGGCCCCGCAAGACCCGGCATGCTGCGCGTGGCCAACGGCACCGGCGCGCAGATCGAAGCGGAACTGTGGGGGCTGCCGCACGAAGCGTTCGGCAAGTTCGTCGCCGCCGTGCCGGCTCCGCTTTCGATCGGCTCAGTCCGCTTCGAAAACGGTAAGACGGCAAAGGGATTTCTGGTCGAGGCGGAAGCGGTGCGGAACGCGCCGGATATTTCTTCCTTCGGCGGCTGGCGCAATTACGTCACTGCACAACGCAAGAGCGCCTGACGCGTTAGAGCGAGCGCAGATAAGCTTCGTATTCGTCGAACACCGTCATGATGTGGTCGCGCATCGCCTTCTGCGCGGCGGGCGCGTCCGCGCGCAGGATCGCCGTTACTACCCGATCGTGCTCTTCATGAGATTTCGCGAGGCGTCCCAGATTGCGAAACTGCGCGCGCCGGAACGGCTGCACGCGAATGCGCGTCGAAGCCGTCAGCTCGGCAAGATACGTATTATGCGCGCCGGAATAGACCGTGCCGTGAAAGAGCTGATTGGTTTCGTGATAATTCTGCGGATCGCCGTCCTGAATTAGAAGACGTAAATCTTCGTGTACTTGCGCCAAGCCGGTGCGCTCAGCCGGCGTCATGCGCTCGGCCGCATAATAGGCGCACAGTCCTTCAAGCTCCGCCATCGCTTCGAACATGCCGATGAGATCGTCGTGGCTCGGGCGCGCGACCACCGCCGCACGATGCGGCTTCGCATCGACGAGCCCGCTCGCCGCCAACTGCCGGATCGCCTCGCGAACCGGCGTGCGCGACACGTTGAAACGCGCGGCCATCGCCGTTTCATCGAGCGTATCGCCCGGTTTGATGTTTCCGCGCACGATCTCGTCGGCGAGAATCTGACGTAATTCGTCTGCGCGCGTGAGCCGGATCGGCTGCTCGTTGTCGGCTTCCTGCTTGCGGGTATTCGCCATATCAACTCGCGGGCCTGTCGATCAGGCTGACATGCGCGGAAACCACGCGCCAGCCAGCGGACGTGCGAACCCAACTCTGGCTTTGCCTGCCGAGTTTCGTGCCGCCTTCACGCATGAACAGCGTATTTGCCGTCGCAAAGTCGTCGCCATAGGTCGTGATCTTCGTGCGCTCCAGTTTCCGCGCAAGACCGGCGGGCGGGCGCGCGGCGCGAAACGCCCTGATCTCGCCATAGCCGTAGAGATTCTCGGCGACCCCGTAGCGAATTGTGTTCGGATCGTCGAAGAACAACTCGTCGAGCACCGCGACGTCGTTCGTCACCAGCGCTTTTTCGTAGCGCTCGAAGGCGGCTTTGACTTCGGCAAGAGTTTTCGGATCGTTGATTTTCATTTCATGCTCATAGATTTACGGGCTTCGCCTTACAGACGCCCTCCCGTTCGAGCTGGTAGGCGACGCGCAACGCAAGATCCTCGCGCCATGCAGGCGCAATCACCTGCACGCCGATCGGGAGCCCGTCGTCGAGCCAGACCGGAACCGCTACGACCGGAAGACCGATGAAGGAAATCGGCTGCGTGAAAATTCCGATATTGGGGCGCACAAGCATCTCCTGCCCGTCGAGCTTGAACGTTTTCTGCCCGATTTGCGGCGCGCGCGTAGGCGTCGCGGGCGCGAGCAGAATGTCGAAGCGTTCGAACAACTTTCTCGCCTGCGCCTGAAAGTGACGCCGGATTTTCTGCGCCTGAATCGTCCAGGTGGCCGGGATCAACGCGCCCGCGATCAAACGGTCGCGCACATCCGGATCGAAGTCGTGAGCGCGCTCGCGCAGCCTGCCGAGATGCAAGGCCGCGCCTTCGGAGGCGGTGATCAGATACGCTGAAGCGCGCGCCACCCCTGCATCTTCCAGCTCGGCGCTTTCGGAAACGCCGAGCGCTTTTGCAACCCGCTCGGTCGCCGCATAAGCCTCCGGCTCGCCCATCCTCGCGAAATACCCTTCGAGCTTCCCGATACGCAGCCCTTTGACGCCTTTGGAAATCTCCAAAGCAGTCGGCTCTATCTCTCGCTGTGCGCAAACCGGGTCTTCATAATCGGGCCCCTGCATCGCGTCGTAAGAAAGCGCGAGATCGAGCGGCGAGCGCGCGAGCGGACCGAGATGATCGAGGCTCGCAACGAAGGGAAAAGAGCGGGCGCGCGACAACCTTCCATAAGTCGGCTTCAGACCGAACAACCCGCAGAAAGATGACGGCACGCGGATCGAGCCGTTGGTGTCCGAACCGAGCGCGAGCGGAACATAGCCCGCCGCGACCGCGGCGCCGGAGCCGCTCGAAGAACCGCCGGTCATGTGTGCGAGATCGTGCGGATTGCACGCGTTGCCGTCGTGCACATTCTCGCCGGTGAAATCATAGGCGTACTCGCCCATGTTCAGGGCGCCGACGAGAACCGCGCCCTGTTCCTCCAGCCGCTCGACTAAGATGGAATCGGCGCTCGCAGGTTTTCGCTCGCGATTGATCTTCGAGCCCGCACGCGTCGGAATTCCTTTCACATCGAATAGGTTTTTGACCGCAAAAGGAACGCCTGCGAGCGGTAACGCTTCACTGCGCGCCACACGCTTATCGACTTTTGCGGCAGCTTCGTGTGCGCGCGCCGCAAGAACATCGGTAAAAGCGTTCGTCTTCTTATCCAGCGCGCCAATGCGCGCAAGCGCCGCCGAAACCGCTTCCCCCGCGTTCAACTTCCCGGTGTTGACGTAATCAGCGATCGCAGCGGCTGATTTCCACTCGATGTTCATGGCTTGAACACCGGGCCGGGTTCGGCTTCGTCCTCGACCTTGAAGGCGAGCACGAGCTTCGCGGCATTGGTCACGGCGTTGAGGTGAATCCTGACGCCCGTGCGATAAGCGGGATCGACCGTGAGCCCGTTCAGCGCGGCTCCCGCATCGATGAAGGATTCAAGTGCCGCCGGATCGGCGGGCAACGATGGCGGCGGGATCTTCTTGGTGTCCAAGGAATTGCTTTCGTATTTCAATGCGGCGGATGCGGGATGGCGGCGAGCAACTCGCGAGTATAATCGGCCTTCGGGCTTCCTAGAACTTCCTCCGCCGTTCCCTCCTCCACGACCTTGCCCGTGCGCATCACAATCACGCGGTCGCACAAGAGACGCACAACATTGAGATCGTGCGAAACGAAGAGATAGCTCATGCCGAGCGAATCTTTCAGGTCCTGCAGGAGATTGAGCACAACCGCCTGCACCGAAACGTCGAGAGCGGCGGTCGGCTCGTCGAGAATGACGAGCTCGGGATTGAGTGCAATCGCGCGGGCAATGCCGACGCGTGCCTTCTGCCCGCCCGAGAGCTGGTGCGGAAAGCGATCAAGCAGATCGACCGGCAGTCCGACAAGCTGCGCCAATTCCTCGCAGCGTGCACGCACTGCATCGCGCTTCGATAATCCGCCGAGCCGCATGATCGGATCGGCAATGGCGCGGGCCGCCGTAAAGCGCGGGTTCAGGCTGTCGGTCGGGTCCTGAAATACCATCTGGATGCGCTTGCGCTGCGGCAGCACTGCGAATTTCGCGGCCGGGATCACGCCGATATCTTCGCCGCCGAAGACAATGTCGCCGCCTGTCTTGTCGAGCAGGCGCATGACCATCATCGAGGTCGTGGATTTCCCGCAACCCGATTCGCCGACCAGCCCGACGCTCTCCCCTTTCGCCACCGAGAACGAAATTCCATCCACGGCACGGAAGATCGATTCCGCCGGCGCAGGCTTGCCGAACAGTTCGCCGAGCGTTTTCGTCGCCCCTTGCCGCGGATATTCCTTGATGAGATTGCGCACTTCGAGGAGCGGTTTCGCGCTCCAGTCGATCGAAATCTTCGGCATTGAAGCTGCCGGCGAGAGCTCGGCATCTTCGGGCAGAAGACCGCGCAAGGTGCCGCCAACTTTCGGCGTCGCCTTCATCAGCCTCTTGGTGTAGGCGTGTTGCGGAGATTTGAAGATGCTGGACGAAAGCGCCGTCTCTACGATCTTGCCCTTCTCCATGACAACCACACGATCGCAATAGGCGGCGGCAAGGCCGAGATCGTGCGTGATCAGGATCGTGGACATACCGCGAGCGCGCGTGAGTTCGACCACGAGGTCCATCACGGATTTCTGCGTCGTCACGTCGAGGCCTGTAGTCGGTTCGTCGGCAATCAGGAGCCGCGGTTGGCAGGCAAGCGCGAGCGCAATGACGATGCGCTGGCACATGCCGCCGGAAAGCTCGAACGGATAGGCGTGGTAACGCTCCTCTGGCCGCGCGATCTTCACCTGACGCAGCATTTCGACCGCTTTTTCTTTCAGATCTCGCGTATCCGCCTGCACGTGCTGCTTCAGCACGTCTTCGATCTGGCGGCCGACCTTGCGGATCGGGTTCAGCGCCGCGCGCGGATTCTGGAAGATCATCGACATTTCGCGGCCGCGCAGGTCGCGCATCGCATCTTCCTTGGCATTCTTCACGTCGATGCCGGAGAAGACGACCGAGCCGTTCGCGATTTTGCCCGCGCGGTCGAGAATCCGCATGACTGCGTAAGAGGTGACGGATTTTCCGGAGCCGGACTCGCCGACAATACCGAGCGTCTCGCCCTTGCCGAGCGAGATATTGATCTGCTCGACCGCGCGCACGATGCCGCGCCGCGTCGCGAACTCGACGGTGACGTCCTTGATTTCGAGAAGCGGCGTTTCGCTCATGACCCGCTCCTCAGGTTCTGCGCTGCGGATCGACGATGTCGCGCAGACCGTCGCCAAGGAGGTTGAAGCAGAAAACGGCGAGCATCAGCGCGAGCCCTGGAAACAGCGCGATCCACCACTCGCCGGATACGATATACCCCGCACCGTCCGCGACCATGATCCCCCACTCCGGCGTCGGCGGCCGCACGCCAAGACCGATGAAGGAAAGGCCGGCCGCGTTCAAGACCGCGTAACCCATGGTGAGCGACATTTGCACCACCATGATCGGCATCACGTTCGGCAAGATCTGCGTGAACAGAATTCGCCACTCGCTGTTTCCCGAAAGCCGCGCGGCCATCACGAAACCCGCTTCGCGCCGCACGTTCGATTCCGTGCGCGCAATGCGCGCATAAAGCGGATAGTTGATGATCGCGGTCGCAATCACGATGTTCGTAACCGTGTTGCCGAGTGCCGCGACGATGCCCATCGCGAGCACGAAGAGCGGAAACGCCATGATCATGTCGGCGAGGCGGCTCACGACGATATCGATCCAGCCGCCGAAGTATCCCGCCGCGATCCCGGAGATTCCACCGAGCGCGAAGACGAGCGCGACAGACGTCACTGCAATCGTCATGTCGAGACGGGTCGCAATCACGACGCGGCTGAAGATGTCGCGCCCCAGTTGATCGGTGCCGAACCAGAACTGCCACGATGGCGGCTTCAGCGCCATCGCCGTGTTACTCGCGAGCGGGTCGTAGGGAACGATCCACGGGCCGAAAAGCGCGGCAACCGCGAGCAGCAAAAAAAGCGCAAAGGCAAAACCCGTGATCGGGTTTTCCGAAATCACGTAGCGCGTTTGCCGCAGGATCGCTTTCAGCCCGGAAGTCTGCGCCGGACCCGCCGCTTCCGCGGGTTTGATCGCCACCTGGGTTTTCGGCGCGCGCGGCGCGGCGCTGACCGCGCTAATGCGCGAATGCGAGTTCATGCCGCCATCCTCACGCGCGGGTCGATCACGCCGTAAAGCAGGTCGATCATTAGATTCAGCAGCACATACATGACCGCCATGACGAGCACGAAGCCTTGCACCGGCGCGAAGTCGGAGGCGATCAGTGCCTCGACCGCATAGGAGCCGATCCCCGGCCAAGCAAAAACTTTCTCGACCAGCACGTTCGCGCCGAGCAGAAACGAAAACACCATGCCGAGCGTGGTGATGACGGGCAGCAGCGCGTTACGAAACGCATAGGTCAGAATGACCTTGCGCGTGGAAAGACCGCTCGCCCGCGCCGTCCGCACGAAATCCGAAGACAGCACGGCGAGCATGGATGCACGCGTCATGCGTGTGATCGGCGCGAGCGAGAAGATCGCAAGTGTCGCCGCCGGAAGAATAAGCTGCTTCAGCGCAGCCCAGAAAACTTCCAGGTCGCGCGCGATCAGACTGTCGATCAGATAGAAGCCCGTCACATGCGGCGGCGCTGAGTAGATGATGTCGAGCCGTCCGATCGGCGACGGTGCCCAGCCGAGAATAAAATAGAAGAAATAGGCGAGCAGCAGCCCGGTGAAGAATACCGGCAATGAAACGCCCGCGGTCGCGATCACGCGCGAAAAATGGTCGACAGCCGAACCCTCCTTCACCGCGGCGAGCACGCCGAGCGGAATCGCAATCAGGATCGAAACGATAAGCCCCGCGAATGTAAGCTCCGCGGATGCAGGCAGCCGCGCGGCAATGTCCTTGATTACCGGCTGGCCGGTCGTCAGCGACTGGCCAAAATCACCGCGCGAAAGATCCTGCACATAGCGGACGAACTGCTCGTATTTGGGCCGGTCGAGCCCGAGCTTCTCACGCACTTCCTGAATGGCCTGCTCGGTCGCGGCCGGTCCCGCGAAATATGCGGCGGTATCGCCCGGCAAGAGCCGCGTCAGCGCGAACGTAATCACGATCACGGCTGCGATACTGAACAGCGTGATGCCGAGGCGGCGGCCCATTCGAAGAAGCATGCGAGGCTCCGGAAATAAGGAAGCGGGCGGCGCGATTGCCGCCCGCTTTACACGTCAGCCCTTGGCGAGGTTGCGATAGTCGAGCCGCCGGTGGAACCAATACTGGTAGCCCGAGACGTTTTTTTGCATCGCGACGTTCGAGTAAGGCTGATACAGCGGAATGCGCGGTACATCCGCGAACGCCTGATCGACAAAACCCTTGACGGCTTTTTCATAAGTCGTCTTGTCGTTGATCGCCGCCGCATCGCGCGCAGCGATGATATTCGCGTCCATCTCCTTCGACTGATAGCTCATCGTGTTGAAAATGGAATTTGCGCCGTGATAGCACCAGAAGAAGAAGTATTCCGGGTAGTCGAGCCAACCCGAGAACACGTTGACATAGAGCGGCATCACCTTCTTATTCAGTTCGGTGCGCCAGTTCGCGCCCGGCACCTTGTTGATCGTGGTCTTGATGCCGATCTGCGCTAGACTTTCCTGAATAAGAACGCAGGTCGGCTCGTTCACGCCCGCAAAGTTGAGGTCGAAAGAAAGCGTAGTCTCGAAGCCGTCTTTGTAGCCGGCCTCTTCCATCAGTTTCTTCGCCTTCGTGATGTCGGAGTTATACTTATGCGCCTGCGGCCAGGCGACCTCGGTCTGCTTGTTCGCCGGTGCTCCGAAAGTCTTGCCGCCTAGCCCGTAGAGCACAGCGTCCATGATCTTCTGATACGGCACCGCGTAAGCCACCGCCTGACGGACCTTGACGTTGTCGAACGGCGGCTTGGTCACGTTCATGCCGAGGTACTGAACGCCGTTTGAGAACGGCGTCGACACGATGTTTAGCTTACCGCTCTGCTTCAGCTCCACGAAGTCCTTGTTCGGCAATTCGTAGGAGATATCCGCGTCGCCGCGCTCCAAGAGCGCACGGCGGTTGCCCGCGGAAGGCACGATGCGCCAGACGATGCGCTTCGTCTTCGGAAGCGGTCCGAGTTTGTAGTTCTCGTTGCGAGCGAAAATCACTTCCGTGCCCGGGGTCCATTTCTCGACATTGTACGGGCCACCGCCAGCAATATTCTGCTTCGTATAGCTGAGCCCCCACGGATCTTTCTCGTCGGCGTTTTTCTTGATCAGTTCCGAATGCATCACGACCGGAACGACGACCGCGAGATCGGGGATCGTCATCCGGTCTTTGCGCAGGAAATCTACGCGCAGCGTGTGATCGTCAACGATCACGAACTGCTCAGGCTTTTCGAGCGATCCCGCGCGCATCTGAAAGGTTGGGAAGCCGCCGACAGTTACAGCACGATCGAGCGACCACTTCACGTCTTTGGCCGTGATCTTGGTGCCGTCGTGGAACGTCGCGTCCTTGCGAAGCTTGAAAGTCGCCGACATGTCGCCGATCTTCATGTCCTCGGCGAGTTCAGGCTTGAACTTGTCCTTGTCGTAATACTCGACGCCGTTCGGCAGCTTCTTCATTTCGTGGCTGATGAGGCGGCTGTAGCAATTCCACGCCACCTCATAGCCGGGCACGTTGGTGCCGACGCCGTGAATGTCGATGTTGTTGGGGCCACCTTCCGAGACGATCAAAAGCGTCTCGGCGCGCGATTGCGCCTTGGCGGGAGAAAAGACGGCAGGAGCCGTCAGAGCAGTAGACGCGGCCAGCGCACCGGCCGATTTCAGAAAGTCACGACGCTTCATTACCTATCCTCCGAATCCGCATTCGGAGGGGTGATTGCGAACGGCGTGCCAACTCACGCGAACCGAGATTAGCAAATGATTCCGGATAGATAGCCGCTAAACGCTACCGCCCGTAGAAGTCCTGAATTGCATACAATTAGCCGCTTGGTGCCTAAAATATAGGCTGTG
The DNA here is from genome assembly GCA_019752575.1 of Xanthobacteraceae bacterium. Taxonomy (GTDB): domain Bacteria; phylum Pseudomonadota; class Alphaproteobacteria; order Rhizobiales; family Xanthobacteraceae. The sequence goes on from JAIELW010000011.1 coordinate 139,077, forward strand.
CAGACGGAGAATTGGTGGGCCCGGCAGGACTCGAACCTGCAACCAGACCGTTATGAGCGGTCGGCTCTAACCATTGAGCTACAGGCCCGGAAGGTCGCGAAAGCTATCAAGCAGGCTCCAACCGCACAACGGTCACGGGCACGCCGCAAATGAGCCGCGAAACTTTGGCGAGCATTCTTGCTGCTATCGGGAGGAATTTCATGAACCGCATCCAGTTGCTGGTCGCCGCAATCGCAGTCGGCGCTCTCGCGCAGAGCGCTTTTGCGCAGGACGCACCGGCACAGCAGCGTATTCCGACACTCACGCTGACGGGCGAGGGCTCAGCCGAAGCCCAGCCAGAACTCGCAACCGTACAGATCGGCCTTGCCGTGACCGCGAAGGTTGCAAAGGACGCACTCGCGGAGAATTCCAAGCTGCTCGCGGCCGCGCTCAACGCCGCGAAGGAAAGCGGCATCGAGCCGCGCGACCTGCAAACCTCCGGCCTTTCGCTGAGGCCGGATATCGTGCGCGCGGAGAAATGGCCGCACCGCGAAGTGATCGGATATCAGGTGAATAATATCGTCACCATGCGCGTGCGCGACATCTCGAAACTCGGCGCGCTGCTCGACCGGCTCGTCGTGCTTGGCATCAACGACATCCGCAGCATCAATTTCTCGGTCGCCAATCCGGCACCGCTCATCGAGCAGGCCCGCGCCGAAGCGATCAAGGACGTGATACGCAAGGCGGAGAAATATGCGGAAGCCGCCAATCTGAAAATTGTCCGCGTGCTCAATATCGGCGAAGTCGGCGTCGAAGTGCCGGTGCCGCGCGCAGCAATCGTGATGCGCAATGCCAGTGTGCCGCGCGCGGATGTGCCGATCGAAGCGGGAGAATTGACCTACCGCGCACGCGTCAGCGCCGAGTTCGAGATCGCACCGAAGTAATCAGTTCTTCGGCCGGTTCTGCTCGTCGACGAGAACGACGCGGGGCTGGAAACGCTTTGCCTCCGCCTCATCCATCTGCGCGTAAGCGCATATGATGACGTGGTCGCCCTTCTGCACCAGCCGCGCCGCGGCGCCGTTCAGCGTAATCGCGCCGGACTGCGAAGGCTCCTCGATCACATAGGTCGCGAAGCGCGCACCGGAGGAGACATTGTAGATCTCAACGCGCTCGTTCTTCAGAAAGCCGGCGGCGTCCATCAGCGCACGGTCGATGCCGATCGAGCCCTCGTAATCGAGGTCGGCGCCCGTAACCACGGCGCGATGGATTTTGCCTTTCATCAGCGTGAGCAGCATGACGCTCTCCGGAATTCGAACGCCGCGCCTATAGCAGTTTTTGATGGCGGCGCCACTGTCTTGTTGCGCGCGTCCGATGCGCTTGCGGAGCGAGCCCGGCAGCACCATCTGCACGATTCAGGAGAAGGCCAGGCATCCCGAAGTTTCGGCGATACGAGCAATGTAAGCCGCGAAGAACGCCTCACGCGGCTGGAAACGCTCGCCGCCATCATGGACGCCGCCATCGTCGTGCCGGGCACGAATATCCGGCTCGGCGCGGATGCGTTGATTGGCCTCTTTCCAGGCGTCGGCGACCTGATCTCTGCAAGCATCTCGGGCTTCATCATTCTCGAAGCGCGCCGCCTCGGCGCGCCGCGCAGGCTGGTCGCGCGGATGGTCGGCAATGTCGCGATCGACGCACTCGGCGGCGCGGTGCCGTTGATCGGCGACCTCTTCGACGTCGCCTTCCGCGCAAATCTTCGGAACACGCAGCTCTTGCGGCGGCACTTCGAGCGCGGCTAGCGAGACGATGGCGGAAGCCGTCATCGGTCAATCCTCCGGCGTCTATCGCCGCGATCCGAACTGCAGGACGAACAGCCCGATGATCGTGGCGACCGCACCGGCGATAAAAGGCAAGGCGTAGTCGCCGGTCCAATCGTACAGAAGACCGATTGCGAGCGGGCCGCCGGCGACACCGGCCATGCCGATGAACTGACTCATCGAATAGATGCGGCCGTATTCCCTGGTTCCGAATTTTTCCGCGAGCAGGAGCGGATGCATCATCAGCGAATTGCCGATGGTGACGCCGAACAGCGCCGTTGCCGCGAGGATGCTGACGCGGTCATGGACGAATGCGAGCGCGAGCAAGGAAACCCCCTGCACCGCCATCAGCTCCAGCGCGAAAGTGCGCACGCGCATGCGCAGCACCAGCCAGCCGCCGGTCAGGCGGCCAGTTATGCTCGCCGCCGCGAGGAATGCGAGCGCCAGCGCCGCTGTTTCCGCGCCGTTCCTGATATTGGCGAGGCGATAAAGATGCGCGATCGCGCCGACCTGCGCGCCCAACAAGAAAAGATAGGCAATTGAAACCGCGTAGAAAAATCCGGTTCGCTTCGCCTCGGCATAGCTAACCGAAGGTACCGCCTGCGCGCTCTCGCCGTTCGCGCCCTTTACGCCGCCGTCCGGCTCGAGCCCCATCACGGCAGGATTGCTGCGAACGACGAACAAGGCGACCGGCACGATGGCGAGAAACACAACCGCCATCCACGGCCCGGTCGCGCTCAAGCCCCCGCGCTCGATGGAAAGCGCCACGAACGGCGCGATAAAAATGCCGCCGAGCGAAAGGCCGGTGGAGGCGAGCGATAGCGCGAGCGAGCGCTTCACGCTGAACCAGCGCGTGACCAGTGTGGTCAACGGCACAAGGCCGGTGCCGCCGTAAGCGAAGCCGAAGACGATGTGAAAGAGAAAGAGCTGCCAGGTTTCGCGCAGATAACCGACCGAAAACAAGCACGCCGACCCGACGACCGCGGCGCCGACAATCGCTGCGCGCGGGTCGAAGCGGTCGACCAATCTTCCGACCAACACGCCCGCGACCCCACCCGACACGAAAAACGCGGCGGTCGCAGCACTCGTCAGCGAAACCGGGAAGCCGCGCTCGGCGACAAATGCGTTCAGAAGCACCGAAAGATTGTAGAAAGCGAGCCCGGAGGTGATCGTTGTGATCAGACAGATCGCGGCAACGATGTACCAGCCGTAAAAGATGCGCGTGTCGCCGGGCATGTGCGGGAAAACCGGAGGAAGGGCGCAACTCCTATGCGGGCTTCGCGCTCCGTATGCAATGGGAGACGAGGCGCGGCAGCCATGCGAAGGCCCCGCGTTGCCGCACGGCGGGACGGCTTATTTCTTTTCGAGGAGAAGCCGGTTGCCCTGCTTTTCGATCAGCACCTTCGCCTGCTCCGCCATCTTGGCGAGCAGCCACGGTAGCGAGACGTCGATGACGACATGATCGTCGCGGATGTCGATGGTGCCGGCGGCGTTCTGTCCGAGCATCGAGACGTTGAAGGCGACCTGATCGCCGTTCCAGGTTTCGTCGGCGAAATTCATCATGCTGCCGCCCTTCTCGCGCGCGGCGGCGAAGCCCTTCTTGATCCGGCGGGTGGCCTCCTCCTTGCCGAGCTTGTGCGGGATCGAAACCGTTACCTTTTCAGCCATCGCAGCCTCACACTTCAAGCGCTCTAGATAGGATGCCAGATCGCATTGGCAACGTTTCGCCCGATAATTCTTCAGGGATAATGGTGCGGCGATCAGGCCGCGAGCGGCGCCTGCGCGGAAGCGCCCTGCTTCTTCGGGCGTGACGCCAGCAAGAGCCACACGACGATCGCGACGTTCAGGAAGTTCCAAATCAGTCCGTTCGCGAAAGCCGCGTAATAATTGCCGGTGTAGTCGAAAATCGCGCCGGAGACCCAGCCGCCGAAGGCCATGCCGATGATCGACGAAAAGATGACAATGCCGACGCGGACGCCCGCTTCCTGCGGCGGGAAGTACTCGCGCACGATCACCGCATACATCGGCACGATGCCGCCCTGAAACAGACCGAACAGAATCGAGATCGCATAGAGCGAGGTCAGTCCGTCGAAGAAGAGATAAAGAAAAAGCGCAACCCCTTGCAGGAACGAGCCGATGAGCAAAGTCGCGACACCGCCGATCTTGTCCGCGACAAAACCGGAAGCGACGCGGCTGATAATCCCGAACGCGAGCATCAAGGCCAGCATCTCCGCGCCGCGCGCGGCGCCATAGCCGAGGTCGCCGCAGTAAGCCACGATATGCACCTGCGGCATCGACATCGCGACACAGCAGGCGATGGCCGCGACGCTCAGAATGATCATCAGCGCATTCGAGGAAAGCCCGAGCGCGTTGCGCGCGCCGGCAGCAGCCGCGTTCGCGGTTGCGACTTCGGAGAGCGCGATGCGGCGACGGAAGACGAAGATCAGCGGAAGAATGGCGAGGAGAACGAAAACGCCGATCCAGAGTTGCGTCGGCCGCCAGCCGTAGGTCGCGGTCGAATATTGCACGATCGGCGGCCAGATCGCGCCGGCCACGTAATTGCCGGACGCCGCCATCGCCACCGCGATCCCGCGCCGCTTGGTGAACCAGTGCGAGAGATCGGCCATCATCGGTGCGAACGTCACCGACGCGCCGATGCCGATCAGCAGATGTGTGAGCGCGAACAGGAGGAGCGTCGGCGCAATGCCAGAGAGCAAATAGCCGGCGGAGAGGGAGGCCGTGCCGATCAGCATCGGAAACACGATGCCGTAGCGGTCGGCGAGCCTGCCCATGGCGATGCCGCCGATGCCGAAGCCGAGCATGGTGAGCGTATAGGGCAGCGTCGCGTCGGCGCGCAGCACGCCGAAATCGGCCTGCACCGCCGGCAGGATCACCACCACCGACCACATGCCGACCGAGCCGATCGCGCCCGCGAGCAGCGCCGTCCACAGGCGCGCCCAGGCATAAGGCGACTCGGCGACTCCGGTCGCAATCGAATTATTCTGCGGGCTCATGATGTTCCGTTGTCGTCGCGGCGCGGCGAAAGATCAAGCTGCGATGCGGCGAAACGCTAGGGCATTTTCTCATAGCGGCAATGCGCGGGCGCGTCAGACGCGGATCACCACCGTGCGCGCGATGCGGTCGCCGAGCCGCTGCGTTTTCGGCGAGGAGACGGCGAAGAAGAAGCCGACCAGATAAAGCACCGGAAATATATCGACGACGCGCAGGACGTTGCGGATCACGGACTCGCTCCAGCCGATGTCCGCGCCGTCGCTCTCGCGCACGACCCGCATGCCGAGCAGAAGCTTCGCTGGCGTGGCACTCCAGACCGCTTCCGTCACCACGAAATAGGCGAAGAACAGCACGTAAAGCACGACGGCCGGCGTGCCGTCGACGCTGAAGCCGTAACCGCTGCTCGAAACCTGCCCGAAGAAATTGCTGTAGACCGCGGCGGTCACGCCGAGGACGACGAAATCGCCGAACGCGCCGAGCGCGCGCATGCCGAGCGAGGCGATCCGGACTTCACGGGCTTCGCTTGTCTCTGTCATATGGAGGCTCCGTTCGAAAATCGTGCGACAGGGGCGCGGCGCAGTCAAATTGCGATCGTGTCATCCCGGCCAAGCGGCGAAGCCGCGCGAGCCGGGATCCATACTCCCTGCGCCAAAAGTTGGCGCTGAAGGTTATGGGTCCCCGCTTTCGCGAGGACGACAAAGGGCAAGCCTCCGTCACATCGCGCGCGATATCGCGGGATTTCCCGAACCGTCGCTCTTTCCCGCGCCCGAGGGAGAAAGAGGGGGAGGAGCGCCGAAAGGCGCTGCCGTATCGTGCGTAGCGGTATCTCTTGCGAGATACCGGCGCCTTTCGACGCTCCGGCACGCCGCGGGTGCCGGCTTGCGATGTATCGCATTCCGGCAAAACCAAAGGCCCGCATCGTGCGGATTTGTGGCGTCTTCCTTCCGATCCGGACCGCGCTTTTCGTGCGGGCGCGAAAGAGAAGCGCCCGCTCCGTCAGCCAAGCTCCTGGCAGGCGGTCGTCTTGCCGCCGGGCGGAGCCCCGGATCGCCCGGTGTCCCGGTTTGCGAAACCGGAACAGCAGGCGCCACACCCTCCCCCGCTTCACGACGCCTCGAGAAACGCCCCTCAGTGCGGAGAGAGTGACAGGACTATAATCCTAGATTGGGGCGGGAGTAAGGAGAGGCACTCGGTGAGTGGCATTTTGAGAGGCCCTATTTCCGCGAAGATCTTCAAACGATCGCTAGTTGAAAAGCCGTAGTCCGCTCGAGTCTGGCACTGCAAACGCATGATAAATAAAGGAAATTTAAGAACAAAAAGGGAATATATTACGTTTTACTTTCATAGTTGAAAATTATAAAAACAAAAGCTAGAGTACCTCCGACAGGAGACGTCAGCATGTCCGCCACCGTCCATGTATTGCATCCCCCATCCAGCGCGATTGGAGCGTTTCTGCGTGTTGGTCACACAGGATTTCGAAAACTTGAAGCTTTGCTTGCGGCCAATAGGCTCCCCATACGCAGGGTTGTTTTTGATGCGGCTCACATCGGTGAGCAGGTTGACCTACTAAAGGCACTACGTAGTCGCGGCTATGAAACGGTCCTCGACCCGAACTGCGCGGAAATGGCGACAAGCGCTCGCTTTGATTCGGCGGTTGGAAATTTGCCATGGGGCAATTCCGACAGGCCTTGGACACCTCAGGATTTCTCGCAAGCAAGAAATTTGGACACAGCAAAAGCACTTGCGGACTTTGCTGTCAGTTATGGCGTTGATGCTGTTCTGGCGCCTACTCATCTAATTGAAAGCACCCCTAGCCCTTGGCTGGCTGTTGACCTGAAACTCAGCGAGGCGCTGAGGCGTGAGCTGGATCGTTCTGGTGGGAAGAACGTCGCAATCGATTACCAGTTAATTACTACTAACGCGGTCCTTAAAGATCCAACAAATACCGATCTGTTCGTCTCCGAGCTTCAACACTTGCCGATTGATAATATTTGGCTGCGTTCGTCTGGCTTTGGAGCGTCCGCGACCGGAACAGCAACTCGGGCATTCATTGAAGCTGCACAGCGATTTCATCAAGCCAATAGGCCGCTCGTCGCCGATTTTGCAGGCGGCTTTTCTGGTATTGCCGCAGCTGCCCTTGGCGCGATTGCAGGACTCAGTAGTGGCGTCGGCCAAAAAGAAAACTTTAGGTCGGGAGATTGGAAGAAGCCACAAGCTAAAGGCGGCGGCTCTGCAAAGCGCATTTATATCCCTGAGCTTGATCGTTACTTCAAGGAAGATCAGCTTGAAAGGTTTTTTGAAACCAAAGGTGCTCGGGCAAGGTTTGGTTGTAACGACCAATCCTGCTGCCCACACGGCATCGAAGATATGATTGATAAGCCTCACGTGCACTTTATTACGCAGCGTAGTCGGCAAATTGAAAATTTATCGTCAATTCCCGAATCTCGCCGAGGGGAACACTTCTTGCTTCACCATCTAGACCCAGCCATTCGCTCTGCCAGGCAAGGAGCTAAATTGAAGATTGCCGATGACGAGATTTCGAAGGTTGTGTCAGACGCGAAGAAAAGACTGATTCTTCTTCGTGACCCATTAAGCGATGTCCATGCAAACTCTGGCTCAAAGTCTAGAAGTCGAGCGCTTAGATTTCGAGGGAGCCCACAAAAAACAAACAAAGCGACAGGCTAGAAAATGGCAAGTGCAGTTTCCAAGTTGATAGATGACCTACGTGAACGCGGAGGGTTAAAGGGTACGGATGTTGCGAATATTGTCGATGTGTCGCCAGCGACAGTCTCACGATGGACGGCCGGAAAGGCACTCCCGCATCCGCGAACTCAATTGGTAATTTCCGATCTTCGATATATCGTAGATCGTCTCGCTGAATTCTACACACCTGATGAAACGCGACTTTGGCTCTATTCTAAGCACCGATTGCTTAATGGAGAGCGAGCGATTGATTTGATTCATCAGGGCTCAGCAGACAAAGTTCTGACCGTAATTGAAAGTCTTGACGATGGGACGTTCACGTAAACGATGTCGTCCAGCCGAATTCATGATCGCGCAATTCTGGATGCGTTGGAAGATTTAACTCCAGAGTCGCTTCAATTAAGAGTTTGGAGAGTCACTCGAAAGGGGCGCGATCCCTTGAGGGGAACAGCAGCCCATGGACGGTGGACATCTATTGGTGAATTCGAGGTACTTTACACCAGTGTAGAAAAGAATGGAGCGTTGGCTGAAGTTGGATTTCGATTGTCTTTGGAACCCATTTGGCCGAGCTTGATACGTCACCAACTGCACACCATCGAAGTAAAAACGGAGCGAACACTTCAATTGGCCAATCTCGACGACCTCGCCAAATTAGGTGTTGATACGGCTAAATACGAGACCTTCGATTACGAAACCACTCAAGCAATAGCTGCTGCAGCACACTTCCTCGAATTTGATGGATTGTTGGTCCCCAGTGCCAGATTCGGTTGCTCCAACCTCGTGCTGTTCATGGACAGAATTTCAACAAATGATTTAAGCGTGACAAACACTGAGCTTATCGACTGGGAAGAGTGGAAGCGGTTCAAGAATAAGTAACCCTACCTCAACTGCTCTGCAAAATAGTGGAGCGTCTTCCGATACACCTCCGAGCGATTCCACTCCCGCAGCACCTGAAAATTCTGCGTGCCCTCGCCGAAAGGCTGCCCCTTCTGCCAGCCGTTGACCGCGAGCAGGTTCGCGGTCGATGCCATCACATCCGGCACCGAGCGGCGCAGGTTCACATGCCCGTCGCCGTCGAAATCGACGCCATACTTTATATAGGAGCTCGGCAGAAACTGCGTCTGGCCGATCTCGCCGGCATAAGCCCCCAATAAATCCCGCTTCGAAAGATCGCCGCGCGCGATGATCTGGAGTGCCGCCAGCAACTCGCCCTGAAACAGATCGGTGCGGCGGCAGTCGTGCGCGAGCGTCGAGAGCGTTTTCACCACCGGCAGCCTGCCGGTGTCGCCGCCGTTGTCGGTCTCCATGGTCCAGATCGCCATCACCAGTTCGCGCGGCACGCCGAAGCGCCGCTCCACGCGATCGAACAGCTTCTCGTGGCGCTTGAGCAACGCCTTCGCGCGCTTCACCCGCGCGGGCGTCACGCGCGAGCGCGCATAATCCTCCCACGAGCGCTTGAAGGTGTTGCGCTGGCGGCGGTCGAACGCCATCACCTTGGGGTCGTATTCGATGTCGTCGAACGCTTCCGCGAGCACGCGCTGGGGAATGCCCTTCGCCGCCGCCTCGCGCCTGAACTCCGCGATGAAGCTCTCGAAGTTGCCGCCGCATTTTGCGGCGGATGCGGGGGCGATCAACGCGAGAGAAAAAAAGAGCACGAAAGCAATTCTGAATATCATCGGATCAACTCAAATGTCCCGACAACCTCTCCCATTGGGAGAGGTCGGCACGCGAAGCGGGCCGGGTGAGGGGTTACAAAATCTCTTCTTCATGCACCCCCTCACCCCAACCCTCTCCCCCTTGGGGAGAGGGAGCTAACAATGACTTGCGGCGGAATTCGGTTTGCCGCTACTGCGTCGCCTTCAGGAGCGCGCGCGGGGCTTCCATATGGCCTTCGGGCGGATCGGGCTGGATCACGACGCTGGCAGCGCCCGGAAAATTCTGCTCGCTGATTTCCGGGGCGCCGACGATCACGATCCGGCGGATGCGCGATTTCTCCTCGGGCTTGAGCTGGCTCCACACGTTCAGCACGCTGAAGGCCCCGCCGGAGAAGCCATAGAGCGCCGCTACCCGCGGGTCCGAGCGGACCAGATCGAGCGCGAGCTTCATCTGCTCGCTTGTCCCGCCCGCAACATCGAGCACATGGCCGGCATAGCCCGAACGCCACGCATATTGCTTGGCGGAATAGTCGTCGAGCTGGCCGCGCGGCGCATTGTCGGCGGCGACCCCGCGCAGGATCAGCATGGTGCCGTTCGGCATCGCGAAATGAAACGCCGCGAGTCCCACGAGAAAAAGCGCGCCGACGAGAGCGGCAACCTTCTTCTCGCCCGCGAAATTCTTTCGGGACTTCCAGCCGGAAAGCGCCATGAACAGCTCTGCCAATATGAATGTCAGAGCGGATAACCGCGGGGCCGGGGGATAAGTTCCATTCTGTCATGCCCGGCCTTGTGCCGGGCATCTCGTTTAGGTGAGCACCATGCCCAAGAATCGAGATGGCCGGGACAAGCCCGGCCATGACGATAATCGTCGCGGATTTTTAGTTATCGAGGAACGAGCGCAGCTTCCGCGATCTACTCGGATGCTTGAGCTTCCGGAGCGCCTTCGCCTCGATCTGGCGGATGCGCTCGCGCGTCACCGAGAACTGCTGGCCGACTTCCTCGAGCGTGTGGTCGGTGTTCATGCCGATCCCGAAGCGCATGCGCAGCACGCGCTCTTCGCGCGGGGTGAGCGAGGCGAGCACGCGGGTCGTGGTTTCGCGCAGGTTCGACTGGATCGCAGCGTCGATCGGTAGCACCGCGTTCTTGTCCTCGATGAAATCGCCGAGATGCGAATCTTCCTCGTCGCCGATCGGCGTCTCGAGCGAGATCGGCTCTTTGGCGATTTTCAGAACCTTGCGGACCTTTTCGAGCGGCATGCCGAGCTTTTCGGCGAGCTCTTCCGGCGTCGGCTCGCGGCCGATTTCGTGCAGCATCTGGCGCGAGGTGCGGACGATCTTGTTGATCGTCTCGATCATGTGCACCGGAATGCGGATGGTGCGCGCCTGGTCCGCGATCGAGCGCGTGATCGCCTGCCGGATCCACCAGGTGGCATAGGTCGAGAACTTGTAGCCGCGGCGGTATTCGAATTTATCGACCGCCTTCATGAGGCCGATGTTGCCTTCCTGAATGAGATCGAGGAACTGCAACCCGCGGTTCGTGTATTTTTTGGCGATCGAAATCACGAGGCGAAGGTTGGCTTCCACCATTTCCTTCTTCGCCTGCCGCGCCTCGCGCTCGCCCTTCTGCACCATCGAGACGATGCGGCGGAACTCGAGAATTTCGAGGCCGGTCTCGGTCGCCAGCGCATGAATGTCGTGACGGATCTGCTTGATGCGGTCCTTGTCGTTGCCGATGAAGCCCTTCCAGCCCTTCTGGCCGAGCTTGCCGACACGCAACAGCCACTTCGGATCGAGTTCGGAGTTCTGGTAATTCTTGATGAAGTCTTCGCGCTCGACGCCGTGGCTTTCGGCGAGGCGCATCAGGCGCACTTCGAGACCGACGAGACGGCGGTTGATTTCGTAAAGCTGCTCCACCAGCGCGTCGATGCGGCCCTGGTTGAGCGAAAGCGATTTGACGTCGGTGACGAGCTCTTCTTTCAGCTTCTTGTAGCGGCGCTCTTGCGAGGGCGAGAGCGACTCGTTCTTGAGCTTGTTCTCGACGTTCTGGTCCTGCAGCTTGCGCAGGCGCTTGTAGGCGTCGGCGACCTTGTCGAAGGTCTCCACCACCTGCGGCTTCAGCTCGGCTTCCATCGCAGCCAACGAAAGCGCGTTTTCGAGATCGTCCTCGTCGTCGTCCGATTCCTGCGGAGGCGGCGTGCCTTCTTCATCGTCGTCGCCGCGCGGCGCGGTCGATGGCGCTTCTTCCGCCTTCTGGCGCGCGGCGGCGGCCGCGGCCTGCTGTTCGCGGATCGCGGCCTGCCCGCCCATCGGCGGATTCGGATTGACCGGCTGGTTCTTCGCTTCCGGTCCGGCATAGGTGGCTTCGAGATCGATGATGTCGCGCAACAGCGCTTTCGCTTCCGCGAGTTCGTCGCGCCACACGATGATCGCCTGGAAGGTGAGCGGGCTTTCGCAGAGACCCGCGATCATCGCCTCGCGGCCGGCCTCGATGCGCTTCGCGATCGCGATTTCGCCTTCGCGCGACAGGAGTTCGACCGAACCCATTTCGCGCAGATACATGCGGACCGGATCGTCGGTGCGCTCGCCGGGCTCCGACTTCTTCGTGGTCGCAAGCGATTTCGACGAAGTTTCTACGAGGTCGGAACCCGTATCGTCATCGTCATCGTCGTCTTCTTCCTCGCCGTCGGTGTCCTCGGCCTCGACGACATTGATGCCCATGTCGTTCATCATCGCGAGCACGTCTTCGATCTGCTCGGAGGTGACTTCTTCCGACGGCATCACGTCGTTCAACTGGTCGTAGGTGACATAGCCGCGCTTCTTCGCCGCCTTGATCATCTTCTTGACCGCGGCATCGGAGAGATCGAGGAGCGGACCGGCCGCGTCCTCACCCTCGGCGGGCTGTTCGGTGTTGCCGCCTTTCACCGGCGCGGTCGCGCCGGCGGCACGCTTCAACGACTCGACACCGGCCGCGGTGCGGCGCGTATCGGCGGGCGTCTCTTTCGCAGCCGGCGCGGGCGGCATCGGCTTGCCGCCGACGATCGCGCGCAGGAGATCCTTTGCCTTACCGAAGGTAGTGCCGAGACCGCCGCTCGCGGGCGCGGCTTTACCGGCAGTCCCCTTCGCGGACTTCGCCGGAACGGGAACGCTTTTCGGCTCCGCCTTCTTCGGCTGAATCTTGTCGGAAGCGGCGAGCGCTTTCTGCAGCGCCGTCAGCGGCTTCTTCTTCGCGGCGGCTTCTTTCGCTTTCAACGCGGCGGCGGCCGCCTTTTCTTTTTCCTTGGCGGCCTTCTCTTTTTCTTTCGCTTTCTGCTTCGCAGCAGCTTCCTTCGCCTTGGCGGCCGCAGCCGCCTGCTTGGCCTTGGCAGCCTTTTCTTTTTCTTTCTTCTTGTCGGCTTTCTTGGCTTTGTCTTTGGAGGCCACGAGCAAGTCCTTGTGTTCCAAGGCTGCCGGACACCCGAATCAGCCTGCCAGTTACTACATTGTACGCGCCGGTCGGCCTGACTGTGCCCCGAACCCTTCGATAAGAGCCTCCGTCCCGTCCAGGATCGCGAGCCGCTCTTGAAGGTCCAATAGCCGGGCTTGGTTGGCCTCGGTTGGCTCCGCGCCCAACGCGCGTTCAGCTTCCCGCAGCTCTCTAGATAGCGTGCGTTTCCTGCGATGCAAGCTCACGATTTGATGCCACCAGGCAAGCACATCTTCGGGAGCGGAATCGGGGCGGATTTCCCAGTCGGACTGGTGGGAAATGGCACGTTCCATGCGTGTCCGAATGGGAGCGGCACCGGCCGCTTCCAGCATCCCGGTAAGGGCCGCAGGGTCCGAAATATCGCCCCTCGCCGCCGCTTCCAGAATAGCCTTGCGCAAGGCACTAGCATCGCCATGGGCGAGTTCCAGTTCGGCAAACTCCTCCGCGTGGTCAGAGAGCAGCCAGGGGTGGCTCAGAACCGCCAAAAGGATCAGCGCTTCCCGCGACGGGACTGCGGCATGATGCCCGCGCAAAATCGGGCTGTTCGCGAGGTTCGGCGAGCGTGTCGTCGCGACTCGCGGCGGATAAGGCCGCCCGGGCTGGCGCGGGCGAAATTCGCGCGACTCGCGGCGCGGCACCATCGCGCGGCTCTGCTCCGGCGCGAACAGGCGCGAAAGCCGCGAGCGGAAATCGTCGCGATAGTAGCGCCGCACGGTCTCGTCCGCGATCTGGGCGAGCAGTTCGCCAATGCGCTTCTCTAAAGCGGCGCGCTGCTCCGGCGTATCGAGGCGAGCGCTTTCGATCTCGCGAAGCCACAGCATTTCGGAAAGCGGCCGCGCGCCGTTCAAAATTTCCTGCATCGCTTCCGCGCCGCTCGTGCGGATGAGATCGTCGGGATCTTTTCCTTCGGGAAGCGCGGCGAAGCGCAGGCTCTTGCCCGGCGCGAGGAACGGCAGCGCAAGCTCGACTGCGCGATAGGCGGCGCGCTTGCCCGCGTTATCGCCGTCGAAGCAGAGGATCGGCTCGTCCACCATGCGCCAGCAAAGCCCAAGCTGGTCTTCGGTGAGCGCGGTGCCGAGCGGCGCTACCGTCGCTTCGAAACCCGCGACGGCCATCGAGATTGCATCGACGTAACCCTCGACGACAATCAATGAGTGGCCCTTCTGCGTCGCCGCGCGCGCGTTCGCGCCGTTGTAGAGCAGATTGCCTTTATGAAAGAGCGTGGTTTCCGGCGAGTTCAGATACTTCGCCTGCGCGTCGGGCGACAGCGCGCGGCCGCCAAAGCCGACGATCCGGTTTCTGAAATCCGCGATCGGAAACATCACGCGTTCGCGAAAGCGGTCGTAGGGAACCGGAATGCCCTCGCCATGAATGAGGAGCCCCGTCTCGATCATGTCTTCGACCGGGACACCCTTGCCGCCGAGATATTCTTTGAGCGCGAAGCGTTCGGCAGGCGCATAGCCCATGCGGAAGCGCGACTGGATTTCCGGCGTCAGCCCGCGATCGTTTAAGTAACCGCGCGCGCGCGCGCCGGTCCGCGCCTGTAAGCTTTCCTCGAAGAATTTCGCGGCAAGCTCCATCACGTCATGGAGCGTGCGGCGGCGCGCCTCCTTCTTCTCCATGTCGGGAGAGATGACCGGCATCGGCACACCCGCGATGCCGGCAAGTTTCTCGACCGCCTCGGGAAACGTGAGCCCTTCGGTCTCCATCACGAAGCCGAACTGGTCGCCGTGCTTTCCCGAAGAGAAGCAGTGGTAGAAGCCCTTCTGGTCGTTCACCGTGAACGACGGCGTTTTTTCCTGATTGAAGGGCGACAAGCCTTTCCACTCGCGGCCCGCTTTTTTCAGCGCCACGCGGCGGCGCACGACTTCCGAAACCGGAAGACGGGCGCGGATTTCGTCGAGAAATGACGGCGGAAAGCGCATGGGTTCCAAGCAGATTTGCTGAGAGAACCAATGTAGGTCCGTCGATCTCAGTTTCCTACAGCCGGCCCTGTGGACAGATCGCCCCCACCCGCTCGCTGACGCTCGCCTCCCTCCCCCGCTTGCGGGGGAGGGATTCAGGGTGGGGGTCTTTATTTTGTTCTTGACTTAATTAAGCTGCTACTTATATAAAGCGGCATGGAAACGATCACCGCCCTCGGCGACCCCACGCGTCAGCGCATCGTCGAAATGCTCGCCGGCAAGGAGCTCTCCGCGGGCGTGATCGCTTCGAAATTCGAAATCAGCGCGCCCGCGGTCTCGCAGCATCTGAAGGTTCTGAAAGACGCGAAGTTAGTCACCGTCCGCGCCGATGCGCAGAAACGGCTCTATTCGCTGAACAAGGACGGCTTCGAAGAAATGGACGAATGGCTCCAGCGCATCCGCCGCTACTGGATCAGGAACCTCGACCGCCTCGAAAAAATTCTCCGTGACGAAGACAAAGCAGCAGGAAGGAAAAAGTGATGAGTACTCTTCTCGACAAAGACGGCGTGCTCTTGGACGCAAGCACGCTCCGCTTCGAGCGTCTGCTCCCCGGCCCGGTCGAGCGTGTCTGGGCTTACCTGACCCAGTCCGACAAGCGCAAGCAGTGGATCGCCGCCGGCGACTTCGAACTGAAGCAGGGCGGCAAGACGCAGATGTTCTTCCAGCATAAGAACATCGCAAAGCCAGGCACCCAGCCGCCGGAAGAATTCAGGAAGATGCATGAGGAAGGTCACAAGATGGACGGCGAAATTATCGCGATCGATGCGCCGCGCACGCTGACCATGACCTTCGGCGAACATTCGGAAGTCACATACGAACTCACCGGGCAATCGAACGGCGGCGTGCTGCTGACGCTTACCCACCGCAAGCTCACCGCCGGCGATCTGAAGAACGTCTCGCCCGGCTGGCACGCGCATCTGGCGCTTCTTGCCGACCGCTTGAACAACCGCGAGCCTGGCGACTTCTGGGCCATGTGGCTGGAGGCGCGGAAGCACTACGCCGAAAAATTCGCGAAGTAAGGAGAGTTCATGTTTGCTGATCACGACGCCTACATAGCTAAGGCTCCTAAAGACCTCCGCCCTCTGCTGGTTCGATTGCGCGCTCAACTTGCGCGCGCTGCCTGACGCCGAAGAAGTCATCGCCTATAAAATGCCAGGGTTCGGGATCGGACAATCCATCATCGCGGGCTATGCGGCGTTCAGTAAGCAATGCGGCCTCTATCTAGCTCCTTCCGCCATCAAGTCGCATGCCGACGACATTGCCGCGGCCGGACTTAAGTCTACCAAGACTGGCGTCACCTTCTCGCCGAGCCAGCCAATCCCTGACGGGCTCGTTAAGAAACTCGTCCTGGCTTCTAGAAAGGATCAAAATCTCTGAGAGTCCGTTGGAAATTTACAGATGCGAGGTAAGGAGGTTTCGCCATGCGCGTAAGACTGGAAAGCATCGTCGTCGGCGATCAGGCGAAGGCGCTGAAGTTCTACACCGAGACGCTCGGGTTCAAGGTGAAAACCGACATTCCCGCCGGCGGCGCGCGGTGGATCGCCGTCGTGCCGCCGGATGAGCCGGACGGACCCGAGTTGTTGCTCGAGCCCTGCGGGATGGACTTCGCGAGGACGTACCGCGAGACGCTCTACGAGAAGGGCATCCCTTACACCATGCTCGCTTCCGACAACGTGCAGGAAGAATACGAGAAGCTGAAAGCCAAAGGCGTCGCGTTCAAAATGCCGCCGCAGAAAGCGCCGGGCGGCGGCCCGACGATCGCGATCTTCGACGACACCTGCGGCAATTACATTGTGATGTATGAGATCGGGAATAGGTAGACATTCGTAGCTTTGACAATTATGCAATACGTTTGTATATACAAAACAAGACTGGAATAGGCCGGTCAATACTGGAGGATTGCAATGCCGACACATTGTACGAAAAACATAAGGAAGCGATGCAATGTCGAAGAAAGTCGAAAGTCCTCTAGGATCAGTTGACGGCTTTGAGTGGGACGAAGCAAAACGAAAGAAGGTCTTAAAAGAACGAGGCATTGATTTTGTAGATGCGGCAAGAATTTTCCTTCGTCCTTTTTTAGCTGTTCGCTCAGACCGGAATGATGAAGAGCGATATGCTGCTATTGGCCCATCTGAGAATGGTGTCGTTCTTGCTGTGATCGTCACCAAACGCGCGAATAAGATTCGAATAATTAGCGCGCGAAAGGCAAGGAAAAATGAAGAACTCGCGTACCATCACACTATCGCAACTAAAGAGAGCGAGGGGTAAGACCGATTGGAAGCGCGTCCGCTCGCTTTCTGATGACGCTATCAACAACTCGATAGCCAGCGATGAAGATTGGCAAGACTTCAAAGAAGTAGATTGGTCAAGGGCAGAAGTAGTAGTTCCCGTAAAAAAAGAACCTATTTCGATCCGACTAGATGTGGATGTCCTAGAATTCTTCAGAAAAGACGGAGAAGGCTATCAGCGCAGAATAAATGCTGTACTTCGTTCATTCGTAAACGAAGTTACCCGCCATAACCGTAGCGCAACTAAAGGCAAGAAGCGGGCTTAGCTACCGCTCGCTGAACAGCACGCCCGCTTTCATCTTCAGTTCGCGCGGCGCTTCCATGATCGTCACGGTCACCGACTCTTTCGGCGCGCCGAATTCCTTCACCACCGCATCGGTGATCGCGAGCATCAGCTTCTTTTTCTGTTCCGGCGTGCGGCCCGCGGCAGCGTGAACGATGACTTCAGGCATTTCTCGCCTCCTTGCTACTGATAAAGTCCGTGCTTCGACCACTGCGTCTCGGGAATTTCGCCGCCGAGCTTGTATTCGAACGACAGCACGCGCAATCGATCAGGCGATGCCTGGCAGGTGAACGCGAATTGATACCATTTTCCTTTGGAGCGGAACGCGCCGCCCTTGCCGGTGAGCGTGTCGCCTTTTGCGCGCGGCTCTTCGAGTGCGCTGGCCACCGAGCGGTCGATCTTGAATTCGCGGTTCTCGCGCGCGATCTGCTTCATCGCCTGCACGTCACACACCTGCTCGAGGCGCGTTGCCGGGTCCAAGCGCTTCAGCATGTGTTCGAGATTTTTCTGATGCTTGTCCTGCGCGAAAGAAGGCGCAGCCGAAACGGCGAGCCACAACGCAGACGCAACGAGAACGCGCTTCATCCCGGAAATCCCAGTCCCCGGGCGGGACTCTTAGCGCAAATCGTTGAATTACACCAAGCGCGGCAGCGACCCTGTGCAGAACATATTCTAGCGAGGCGCGCGGTCGCGAAACGCTAGCCCGAGAGCGCGGCCTTCACCAGCCCGCTCGCCTTGCCGAAATCCATTTGCCCCGCATATTTCGCGCGCAACGCTGCGATCACCTTGCCCATGTCCTTGACCGAAGCCGCGCCGGATTCCGCGATCGCGGCCTTGATCGCGGCCTGGACTTCCGCGTCCGACATCTGCTTCGGCAGAAAGCCCTGGATGATTTCGATCTCGCCGCGCTCGTTTGCCGCGAGTTCCGGGCGCCCGCCCTTCTCGTAAAGCTCGACCGATTCCTGCCGCTGCTTGATCATTTTCTGGAACAGGCCGAGCAGTGCTGCGTCGTCGAGCGGCCCCTTGCTGCCCCCGCGCGCCTCGATATCGGCGTTCTTGATCGCGGCGTTCACCAGCCGGAGCGTGGAAAGCTTCAGCTTCTCGCCCGATTTCATCGCGTCTTTCACGGCGTTGTTGATCTGATCGCGCAGCATTTTTTCCTCGTTTTGCAGCCGTGTCAGCGGCGTTCACGCTGGATCGGCGGGCACGGCACCGATCCGTAGGAGCAGAATACGCAGCAATCGCCAGCGAGCGGATTCAGTCGCGCCCCGCAGCCCTTGCAATCATAGCCAATTGCGCAGGCGTTCTCCGCCATCGTTTCGAGCGATTGGTATCCACAAAGCGGGCAGGTCACGACTGATTGCAGAACGATATTCGGCATTCGCATCATTCCTATGTATCCGTGAATTTTTCACTTTATATATCTGGGACTCGCCGCTATTTAGGCCGCTTATGAACCCGAAACAAGCGACGAACGGCTGGGCCGAGCAAAAGCCCACGGCCCTGTTGGTGCTGGCTGACGGCACGGTGCTCGAAGGCCACGGCCTCGGCGCAACCGGCGCCGAAGTCGGCGAGGTTTGCTTCAACACCGCGATGACCGGCTATCAGGAGGTTCTCACCGACCCTTCCTATGCCGGGCAGATCATCACTTTCACGTTTCCTCACATCGGCAATGTCGGCGTCAACGACGAAGACATCGAGACCGTGAACATGGCCGCGGCGCATGGCGCCCGCGGTGTCGTGCTGCAAGCCGATATCACCGAGCCCTCGAATTATCGCGCGAGCCGCCACCTCGATGCGTGGCTCAAAGCGCGGGGCATTGTGGGACTTGCAGGGATCGACACCCGCGCGCTCACCGCGCGCATTCGCGAAAAGGGCATGCCCAATAGCGTGATCGCGCATTCGCCTGACGGAAAATTCGATCTCGGCGCGCTGAAGAAACAGGCGCGCGAATGGCCGGGCCTCGACGGCATGGACCTCGTGCCTAGCGTCACGACCGCGCAGCGTTATTCCTGGGACGAAACGCCATGGGAGTGGGGCAAGGGCTACGGCCGCGAGGAAAATCCGGAATACAACGTCATCTGCATCGACTACGGCATCAAGCGCAACATTCTGCGCTTGCTTGCCGCGAATAAATGCAAGGTGACCGTCGTGCCCGCCACGACTTCTGCCGAAGATATTCTCGGAATGAAGCCCGATGGCGTGTTTCTTTCGAACGGTCCGGGTGATCCCGCTGCGACTGGCAAGTATGCCGTACCTGTGATCCAGAAGCTGATCGACAGCGGCACACCGACTTTCGGCATTTGTCTCGGTCATCAGATGCTCGGCCTCGCGATCGGCGCAAAGACGCTGAAGATGCATCAGGGTCACCACGGCGCGAACCATCCGGTGAAAGACAAGACCACCGGCAAGGTCGAGATCACCTCGATGAACCACGGCTTCGCGGTCGATCGCGATACGCTGCCCGCCGACGCCGAGGAAACGCACGTCTCGCTCTTCGACGGTTCGAACGCGGGCATCGCGCTGAAAAGCAAGCCGGCCTTCTCGGTGCAGTATCACCCCGAAGCCTCGCCCGGCCCGCGCGACAGCCGCTACCTGTTCGAGCGTTTTGTAGGATTGATGAAGCAACACAAGCGCGCGTGACTTGCTTTCCCTCCCCCTTGCGGGGAGGGTGGCGAGCGGAGCGAGCCGGGTGGGGGTTCAGCAATAATTTATTACGCTGTCACCCCACCCCGCGCACTCACTCCGTTCGTGCGCGACCCTCCCCGTCAAGGGGAGGGAAACAGGGAGGCGCTTAATGCAATTCCGTTCATTCAGTATTTTGCTATTCGGTCTACTTCTTTCCACCTTCGCCCACGCCCAATCCTTCGACGGCAAGTACGAAGGAAAAATGATCCTCACAAAGGGCGGCGACGAGTGCGGCGCGAAGTCGGATGTCTTTCTGCTGGAGATCAAAGGCGCAACTATCCGCATTGCGAGCCAGCGCGCGGAAAAGCCGCTCGAAGGCAAGATTCAGAGCGACGGCCAGTTTTTCGCGAGCGGTACCGCGCGCAACAAGGCGGCGCTCGAATGGCGCGGACAAATTCTCGCAACCAAGACCGGCCTCGGCACGATGCTGCAAAAGGGCAGCGGCATCTGCCAGTTTCTGCTTTCGCTGAAACGGAACTAAACGATCATGCGCTTTCGCACATTCATCCTTGTCATCCCTGCGCTCTTTCTCCCTATCCTCGCTTACGCCCAATCGCCTGACGGCCGCTACACCGGCAGGCATGAGTTCGTGAAAGGCGAAAACTGCGGCGACAAGAACGAATTTTTCTGGACCGAGGTCAAAGGCAAGTCGATCCGCATCTTCAGCGGCCGCGCGCAACGCACCTATGAAGGCGACGTCAAAGACGGCGCGTTCAAGGTGAGCGGCTCGTATCACCCGACCGAGAAGGCGGTGAAGCTCGAATGGAGCGGCAAGATTTCCGGCGGCAGAGTAACGGGTAGCTTTACGACGAGCAGCGGCCCCGGCTGCCAGTACAAGTTTTCGCTGGGTAAAGTCTGAACCTGACTGGTACGCCTCTCCCCGCGGGGGAGAGGCCGATCGCGAAGCGATCGGGTGAGGGGGAACTGCGGATGTTGTCAGACTCAGGACCCCCTCACCCCAACCCTCTCCCCATCGGGGAGAGGGAGTAATGTTATGAACGCGCTCTTCGAGTTCATCGCCGCACTCCTTCAGATGGACGAACGCGTGTGGGAGCGGCACGCAAATCCGTGGAGCGTCTGGACCCGCTTCGCGACGTTTCCATTTCTCATGCTCTCCTTCTGGAGCGCGCACTGGATCGGCTGGTACTGCCTGGCTCCGATTGCGCTGCTCGCGCTCTGGCTATGGCTGAACCCGCGCATCTTTCCGCCGCCCGCATCCACGCAAAGCTGGGCCTCGCGCGCGGTACTCGGCGAACGGGTCTATCTCCTGCGCGTCATGCATCCGGTTCCGGTCGAGCACACCAACGTGGCGACACTGCTCGGCACCGGTTCGGCGCTCGGCATGTTGGCGGCAGTAGCGGGATTGATCGCGGCGGAGCCTTTCACGTTCGTTGCCGGCGGTATTGCCGTCGTGATCTTCAAACTCTGGTTCGCCGACCGCATGGTCTGGCTGTTCGACGAGATGAGCGAGAAAGTGCCGGAATATCGCGCTTGGCGGCGGTGACTTTTTTAACCTCTCCCCGACGGGGAGAGGAAGTTGTTGCAACCAATCGAACCAGAACCGTGTTAAGATACGCTCCGCACGGAGATCCCGACAAATGAAGATCGACTGGCTGAATTTCACGCCCTGGCCTTCGCTCGCGGGCGGCCTGCTGATCGGGCTCGCCGCCGCTCTCTTCATCAATCTCAACGGCCGGGTGATGGGGGCAAGCAGCGTGATCGGCGGTCTCTTTCCGCCGCGCGGCGACGCGCCGTTGCGCCTGAGCTTCGTCGCCGGCCTGCTTGCGGCACCGCTGTTGCTCGGACTGTTCCGCGCAGCCGCGCCGCCGGTCTTCGAGACGAATACGCTCACGCTCGTCGTCGCGGGATTGCTGGTCGGCTTCGGCACGCGGCTTGGCGCGGGGTGCACCAGCGGCCACGGCATCTGCGGAATCTCACGGCTTTCGCCGCGCTCGATCGTCGCGACCGCGGTGTTCATGATCGCCGGCATCGCGACGGTCTTCTTGGTGCGCCATATTATCGGAGCGCCGGCCGCATCATGAAAAATCTCATCGCTTTCGTCATCGGGCTGATCTTCGGCGCCGGCCTTCTGATTTCCGGCATGACGCAGCCGGAAAAGATTTTCGGCTTTCTCGACATCTTCGGGCGCTGGGACCCCTCGCTCATCTTCGTGATGGGCGGCGCGCTTATGGTTGCGGCGATCGGCTTCGTTGCCGCCGGGCGGCGGGGCAAAAGTCTGCTCGGCGATCCGCTGTCCTTGCCGTCAAAGAACGAAATCGATCCGCGATTGCTCGCGGGAGCGGCGATCTTCGGTGTCGGCTGGGGGCTTGCCGGAGTGTGCCCCGCGCCTGCGATCGTCAATCTCGGCTTTGCCAGCGCGCCCGCCGCAATCTTCGCCGCCGCGATGCTCGCGGGAATGGCGGTCTACGGCGTCGCGCAGGGACGAAGCGCGGATCAGTAGTTCTCCCAAAGCCCCGGCGTCGCGAACTCGAGAAGATTTCCGTCAGGGTCGCGGAAGTAGATACTCTCCCCGCCCTTCGGCCATTTCATCCGGCCTTCGATCGCAACGCCGTTGTCGCCGAAAATTTTTTCCCACGGCTTCAGTTCGGCCGCGGCGACGGCAAAAGCCATGTGCATCCGTCCGCTGCCGTCATGCGCGGGAATATTGCCGTTTTCGAATTTCATGTCCTGTTTCGCCCCGCCGCGCTTAAACAAGATCAGCACGGAGCGTCCGGCCTTGTAGACGCGCATGATATCGTTATCGAACATCTTTTCGAGCTTAAGTATGTCCTCGTAGAATTTTCTCGCGCGATCGAGATCGTCGACATAGAGGATGGTTTCGATCACGCCTTCGATCGCAGGCATCAGATGCGATCCTTCAATCCCTTCACGCCGGATTTTTCCGCGCAGTGATCGCAGCAATAAAACTTCCCGTCGGCCTCGAGACCGTGGCCGATGATGCGGCATTTGCAATGCGCGCAGCTCGGCGCCAGCGCCTGGATCGCACATTCGAAACTGTCGAAAGTGAACTTTTTGCCGGAATGAACGACCTCGAAAGACTTGTCGTAGTCGTTTCCGCAGGTGTGACAGGTGGCCATCGTTTCCTCCTTCTTGCGATGAAGGAGCAACGCGGCCTCAACCGCCCGGTTCCCGGCAATCGACCTTCTGCTCCGGCACCGCGACGATGCGTTTGGTCTGCCAGTCGAACATCCAGGCGCCGGTGAGCGCGCTGGGCGGCCCATCGCTTCCGGCCTTGAAGCGTGCGAATGCCATCACATACTCGCCCGGCTGCGAGTCCGGGCCGGGCTTCAGGTAGCAACCGACCGTATAGAGATCGAGGCCGCGCGGCTTCGACACCCGCACCACCTGGATGATCTCGAAGATCGTCGAGTCGGTTTTCGTGCGCGCGCCGGTGTCGCGCAACAGGAGCAGCACGTAGTTCTTCTTGTAGGCGCCGTACTCGATTCCGAACTCGGTCTGCGCGCCCTTCTCGTCGAACAGGATCATGCCCTGCTCGCTCTTGTATTGCGGCACGTCCACGTCGCGCTTGCCGAGGAGTTCGTTCTCGAAGGCGAAAGCCGGCACCGCGATCAGCAGCGCGGCCAAAGCCGCTAGTGCCGAGATCCGCTGCATCGTGCATCCCTTCGTGAATCGCCGTCCCCATGCTATCGGGTCTGCCGCACCGCCGCCAACTGGTACCGCTACGAGATGCGCGACTGGATTTCATACTGGGATTCCGATCACCCGATTTATGTGAACGCACGCCATTTCGACGTGCATTACGCCAATATCGCCGATGACATCGTCCGGCTGTTGCCTTCGAGACAGGCGCGCGTGCTGGATTACGGCTGCGGCGAGGCACTACACGCCGACAGGATCGCCGCCGACTGCGCGACGCTTTATCTCTGCGAGGCCGCGCCCACCGTGCGCACGCGCTTGCAAGAACGCTTCGGCAAGATTGCGAACATCGCCGTCACCACGCCGGAAGAAGCCGCGGCGATGCAGCCGGAAAGCCTCGACCTGATCGTCGCAAACTCGCTTATTCAATATTTAAAGCGCGACGAATTGCTCGCGCTTCTGAAAATCTGGCGCCGTCTGCTCGCGCCCGGCGGCGCGCTGGCTGTTGCCGACGTCATCAGCCCGAAGCAGAGCGCGATCGCCGATGCGCTTTCGCTGCTGCGTTTCGCCGCCGCGAACGGCTTCCTAACCGCCGCCTTCATCGGCCTCGTAAAGACGACGCTTTCCGATTACCGCAAGCTGCGCGCCGAACTCGGGCTTACGACCTACACGGAAGAAGAAATGCTGAAGCTGCTCACCGAAGCGGGTTACGACGCGGCTCGGCTTCGCCCGAATCTCGGCCACAACCAGGGCCGCATGGCGTTCCGCGCACAGAAAAATCCGGCGATTGCAGATTAGAGCTTACAAAAGGTGTCGTCCCCGCGAAGGCGGGGACCCATAACCACGACTAGAAGTTATTTTAACAGGCGCCTGACTTCGACAGAAACACCGGGAGTATGGATCCCCCGCTTTCGTGGGGATGACAAAATTCTTTTTCTCGCCCATCACCACCCGCTTCCGCCGCCGCCGCCGCCACCGCCGCCCGACGACCCGCCGCCGAAGCTGCCGCCGGAATAGCTGGAGCTGCTCGACGAAGAACCGCTGTAGCTCGAACTCGTGCCCGGCGCGGCCGAGGCGGATGCGACGACCGTAGTCAGACTCGACGAGACAGAGCTCGTGACGCTGCCGACATCCTTGCTCCAGTCGCGATTGCCCGAATACCAATTCGATATCACGGCCCCGGTTGCAGCCGCCGCAGGCGCCGCTGCCGCCGCCGCGAGCACGTTCTTGAATTTCTCCGCCCAGGTATTTTCTACGTCGAGCGCGATCGCATAAGGCAGCATGCGCTCGAATAATTCAGGCGTTTTCGCGGGTGGATTCAGCGCTTCGAGTCGCGGCCCTTCGTCTGCAGTGCCGAGATACTCGCGGAAACCCTCGATGTGATCGAGCGCCTTGCGGCCCTGCGGCGTCGGCGCCTCCATCCATTCGAGATAGAACGCGCAGAGCATGGTGGACGCAAACGCGCAGATCGTCGGGATGACTTCATAGAAGCCATCGACGCTGCGCCAGACGTACCAAAGCCCGATTGCAGCCGGGATGATGCCGAACACGACGCCGACGCCGATCAGGAAACCGTTGTCGTTGCGCGCGGTGAAGCCGTTGTTCAGCGCGAACGAAGCGAGTAGCAAAGGAATGATGGGCAACAGCGTGCCGACAAAAGCGTCCGAGGCATAAACGCGACTGAACTGGATTCCGATTCCGGTCAGGCAAAGCACGACGGCCACGAACGTGAGAAACAACCCCCAACCCCACTTCCCGTAGTTGTGGCGGAAGTGATTGCCATAGAGCCGCGCGAGATTCGATTTCAGCGCTTCGCGTGCGCCGCCGATCTGGACGTGGTTTGCCTGCTTGAGCTCCAGCGTCTTCTTCTTGGTGAAGAAGTGTCGCTTGATCGCCTCCTCGCCGTCATGCACCGGCTTGCTGCCATCGCGCTTCTCGACGGTGGTGACGCCCTTGTCTTCGGTGATCTTCAGGTGACCCTTGACGCCGAGTTCGACGATCGCAGCCGTAAAGCCCTTGTCGTCGAAGTTCGCATAGCGATCGACATAGCGCATGCCCGCCGCGGACATTCCGGTTGGCGGCTCGAACACCGGGATGATCGTGCCCGACGCCGGATCGCGGCCGTAGCGGAACCATTGATAGAAGAAATAGAAGAACACCATCGCAAAGCCGAGCACGGAGAGCGAAGCGGCGATGTTGTCGAAGAAAAAATACCGCGCGGCGAGCAGCGGACCTGGCGGCGAGACGATGCCCTTCTGCCAGGCGATGGCGACGGTGAGGCCGTTACGCGCGGGCAACTGCCTGGTGGTGCGAAACACGATGACGTTGCCGCTCTCGCCGACGACGCGCGCATCCTGCCCCTTCTCGCCCTGCGCGCCGGTGTAGAACGAGCGCGCCTGAATTTGCGCGCCTACCGGCAGCCTGATCGTCGCGACCGCGCTTTCGATTTCGAACGTCCAGCCGGTGCCGGTGACGTTCCAGTACAACTCGTCGAAGTCGCGAAAGAAGCCGATCTGCCGCGTGGTGCGATACTTGATCGTATAAGTGTGCGTGCCGCGCCCCAGCAACACCGACGAACTGCCGATGCGAATGCGCGTGCCGTTGTACAGGCTCTCGAGCGAATATTGCTCGCTCTTGCCGTTACGCGCGACCGAGATCACCTCGAAGCCGATCACGACGCGGCGGCCGTCCGGCAAAGCATAGGTCGTCGGAAAATCGCGCAGGATGCCGCGGCGGATTTCGCGCCCTTCCGCTTCGACCGTGATGACCTCGGTGACGATGAGATCGCCGTTCGTTTGCACGTCTACTTCGCTGTCGAACTGCCGGATGCGTTCGTAGCTCTGCGCAGCGCCGCCAAGCGCCGCGAACAGCAGGAACGAAAGAGCGAACTTCCGGATCATCGCATCGAGAGTGCGGCGCGCTACCAGCCGCCGCCGCCACCACCACCGCCGCCGCCGCCGGACGAACCGCCGCCGCCCGAGCCGCTGCTGGAGCCCGGCGCGGTCGAGGCCGACGAGATCGCGGCTGCGACCGAACTACCGAGATGGCTGGAGAAGCCAGCCGGGTCTTTACTCCAGTCGCGCTTGCCATGGTACCAGGCGTAACCCGCAGCACCCGCCACGGCAGCGGCCGCAAGCACGCCCGCGAATTTCTTGCCCCATTCGTTCTCGACATCGAGCGCGATGGCATAAGGCAGGAATTTCTCGAACAGTTCCGGCGTCTTCTTCGGCGGATGCGCGAAGTTCAGGCGGTCTTCTTCCGCGACGCCAAGATATTCGCGGAAGCCGGAGATCTGGTCGCGGATCAACTGGCCCTGCTTGCTCGGCGCTTTCAGCCAGTAAAAGCCGAACAGCCCCACCGAAAGAATAAGGTAGGACGCAAGCGCCGGGATCATCAGGTTAAGATTCACGCCGCCGCCGAGACCCCAGATGAACCAAAGCCCGCCCGCCGCGGCAACGAGCCAGAGAATGCCGCCGATGATGATCCAGAGGTTCCACCGCTTATGCGATGTGAATCCCGCCATCATCACACCGCAGGCGACGAGCAAGAGCCCGCAGGGAATGAGCGTACCCATGATGCCGGCCGCAACTTCGTCGCCGCTCTTGGTGCTGCCGATCGCAAACAGCATCACCGCGATCACGACGAGCGCGAGGAAAAAGCCTAGGAACGACCAGCCGTAATTATTGGCGAACAGCGTGCCGTTGTATTGCGCGGAGAGACGGTTTTCGAGCGCCGACTTCGCGCCGCCGACGACCACGTGATTGGTCTGCGCGAGCGCGACCGGAGAGCCTTTCGAAAAAAGCTGCGCATGCATCTCCTGCTCGGCGAGCTTGAGCGGCCGGCCGCCCGCGCGCGTGGAAATTTGCGAGAAGCTCGGCGTTTCGTCGATACGAATATGTCCTTTCACGCCGAGATCGACGATCGCCGCGGTGAAAGCGCGATTGTCGAAGCTGAGTTGATCGACATAGCGCACTGCCGCGGGCGTCATGTCGTTCGGCGGGCCGAACAGCGGAATGATCGTGCCGGCCGGAGGATCGCGGCCGACGCGTGCCCAGGTCGAGAGATAATAGAACGCGATGCCGATCACGCCGATCAGCGCGGCCAGAATCGGAAGATTGTCCTGGAGAAAATAACTCGCCTGCTGCGCGCCGCTCGGCGGGGCAACGATTCCCTTCTGCCATGCGACCGCGACCGTGAGGCCGTGATTGGGCGGCAGGCGGCGCGCGGTGCGCCACACGATACGATTCTGCGTCTGCTCGACCACGCGCGCGTCTTTGCCGCTGTCGCCGAACGCGCCGGTGTAAAGCGCGTTCTGTCCGATCTGTGCGCCCTGCGGCAGCGTGATCCGCGCCTCCACGTTGTCGATGAAGAAATTCCAGCCGTTGCCGGTCGCGTTCCAATAGAGTTCGTCGAACTTCTCGAAGAAGCCGACCTGCCGCGTCGTGCGGTAGCGGATCGTGTAGGTGTGCTGGCCGCGCGGGATGAAGATATTCGCGTTGCCGACCTTGGTGCGCACGCCGTTCGAGATATTTTCGGTCGTGTAGTTTTCGGTCTGCCCGTTCCGCGTCACCGAAATCACGTCGAAGCCGACAACGACATTGGTGCCGTCGGTGCGGCGGCGATAGCGGGTCGGGAAATCGCGGAAGATACCGCGGCGGAACTGGTTGCCCTCGGCCTGAATCGTGATCGTCTCGGTAACATCCAGGTCGCCGTTGGTCTGCACCGTGATGTCGCTGACGAAATTGATGATGCGTTCCTGCGCAACCGCGGAAGCCTGCGCAGCGAGCAAAAGAAATGCGGCGGCAATTATGCGGCGCATGATCAGGCCCTCCGATCGAAGGAAATGTTCGGATTGTTGCCCTGCGCCCGATCGTCGAGTTCGAAAAACGGCTGTTCGGAAAATCCGAGCGGCTTCGCGATCAGCAATTCCGGGAACGACTGGATCGAGATGTTCAGGTTGCGCACCGCGCCGTTGTAATAGCGCCGCGCATATTGCAACTGCTCCTCGATCTCGGAGAGCTGCTCCTGCAATTTCAGGAAATTCTCGTTGGCCTTCAGTTGCGGATAGGCTTCGGCGACCGCAATCAACCTGCCAACCGCCGAGCCGAGCTGCTGCGTCGCCTGCGCGTTCTGCGCGACGTTGCCCTGCGCCTGCGCGTCGATACTCATCGCACGTTTTGCCGTGACTTCCTCAAGCAGCGTTCGCTCGTGCGTGGCGTAGCCCTTCACGGTCTCGACCAGCGCCGGCACGAGATCGGTGCGGCGCTTGAGCTGTACGTCGATGCCGCTCCACGCTTCGCGCACCACGTTGCGCTGGCGGACGAGCCGGTTGAAGACGATGACGACGTAGATGAGAACAGCGGCAATGATGCCGTAGACGACCCAGTCCCAGCGCATGTGCGGGCTTCCCCTGAATTACGGCTGCACAGTCTGTCGCAGGGCTTATCTCGCCTCAATGGGGAGCCGCGTTTTTCGCAGTAAAATCCGCGTGCTGACGGGGTTCCGCCCAGCGCAGGCGAGATGCACCGAAAGCCGCCTGTGGGCGGCGTTCTTTAGGCTTCCTTGCCCTCCGAATCTGGTCTAAGACCCCGGCCAGCCGCGGGCCCGCTTTCGCTCCCGAGCTTCCGCGAGGATGGAAAGGACGCGCGACCGCGCGGCCTTTTTTTGTGCCCTCACTCAACTCCCTCTCCCCGTCGGGGAGAGGGTTGGGGTGAGGGGGATCAACGGACGAGAAGAAGCTCTTGCAAAACCGCTTCCATAACGCCGTCGATGTTCGCGATTACGTCATGATTCCAGAAGCGAATGACTCGAAATCCAAATTTTTCGAGTTCCGCGGTTCGCTTTTCGTCTCTGACAACTTGCTCGGCGTGTTGCCCGCCATCCAACTCAATGATCAGTCGAGGTTCGAGCGCGGCAAAATCGGCAACGTATCCGCCGATTGCGACTTGTCTTCTGAATTTATATCCATCGAGCCGGCGTCCGCGCAGATGTTTCCAAAGCAGTTTTTCTGCTTCGGTTTCGTTCCGGCGAAGTTTGCGCGCGATCTTCAACGCAGTACCCCCTCACCCTACCCTCTCCCCCAAGGGGAGAGCACGGAAATGCAAACCGATCTCTCTCATTTAACCTCTCCCCGACGGGGAGAGGTCGAGTGCGCGAAGCGCATTCGGGTGAGGGGGATCGGCGCTCAAGATTTCTTCAACGCAGAACCCCCTCACCCTACCCTCTCCCCCATGGGGAGAGGGTAAGAAAAGTTATGCCCAAACGCACCGACATCAAATCGATCCTCATCGTCGGCGCCGGTCCCATCGTGATCGGCCAGGCCTGCGAATTCGATTATTCCGGCACGCAGGCTTGCAAGGCCCTGAAAGAAGAGGGCTACCGGATCGTGCTGGTGAACTCCAATCCGGCGACGATCATGACGGATCCGGATCTGGCCGACGCCACCTACATCGAGCCGATCACGCCGGAAATCGTAGCGAAGATCATCGAGAAGGAGCGCCCGGACGCCCTGCTTCCCACGATGGGCGGGCAGACTGCGCTCAACACCGCGCTGTCGCTCCGCAAGATGGGCGTGCTCGACAAATATAATGTCGAGATGATCGGCGCGACCGCCGACGCGATCGATAAGGCCGAAGACCGCGAGCGCTTCCGCCGGGCCATGACGAAGATCGGGCTGGAAACGCCGCGCTCGCATCAGATCAAGACGCTCGGACAGGCGCTCGACGCGCTCAAAGACATCGGGCTGCCCGCGATCATTCGCCCCTCTTTCACGATGGGCGGCACCGGCGGCGGCATCGCCTACAACCGCGACGAATTCCTCGACATCGTCGAGCGCGGCATCGATGCCTCGCCCACGAACGAAGTGCTGATCGAAGAGTCGGTGCTCGGCTGGAAGGAATACGAGATGGAGGTTGTCCGCGATAAGAAGGACAACTGCATCATCATCTGTTCCATCGAGAACCTCGATCCGATGGGCGTGCATACCGGCGACAGCATCACCGTCGCACCCGCGCTGACGCTGACCGACAAAGAATACCAGATCATGCGCGACGCCTCGATCGCGGTGTTGCGCGAGATCGGCGTCGAAACCGGTGGCTCCAACGTGCAGTTCGCGGTAAACCCCGCCGACGGCCGCCTGATCGTCATCGAAATGAATCCGCGCGTGTCGCGCTCGTCCGCGCTCGCCTCGAAGGCCACCGGCTTTCCGATCGCGAAGGTCGCCGCCAAGCTCGCGGTCGGCTACACGCTCGACGAAATCGCGAACGACATTACCGGCGGCGCGACCCCGGCAGCCTTCGAGCCGACCATCGACTACGTCGTCACGAAAATCCCGCGGTTCGCTTTCGAGAAATTCCCGTCGAGCGATCCGAACTTCAACGTGCTGACCACTTCGATGAAATCGGTCGGCGAAGCCATGGCGATCGGCCGCACCTTCCGCGAGAGCCTGCAGAAGGCGCTGCGCTCGCTGGAGACCGGGCTTTCCGGCCTCGACGAGATCGAGATCGAGGGTCTCGGTCAGGGCGACGACAAGAACGCGATCCGCGCCGCGCTCGGCCGTCCGACGCCGGATCGTTTGCTCAAAGTCGCGCAGGCCATGCGCCTCGGCACCACCGACGAGGAAATCTTCAACGCCTGCAAAATCGATCCGTGGTTCCTCGGTCAATTGCGCGCCATCGTCGACCTCGAAGACGAGATCAAAGCGAAAGGCCTGCCGGCGGCCGCCGCGCCGATGCGCATGCTGAAAGCCAACGGCTTCTCCGACGCGCGCCTCGCGAAGCTGACCGGCATGACCGAAGCGGAAGTCGCGAAGAAGCGCCGCGCGTTGAACGTGCGCCCGGTTTACAAGCGCATCGACACCTGCGCCGCGGAATTCGCCTCGCCAACCGCTTATATGTATTCGACCTATGAGGCACCGTTCGCGGGCGCGCCCGCCGACGAAGCGAAAGTCTCGGACAAGAAGAAGGTCGCAATCCTTGGCGGCGGCCCGAACCGCATCGGCCAGGGTATCGAGTTCGACTACTGCTGCTGTCACGCCGCCTTCGCGCTGCGCGACGACGGTTTCGAAACCATCATGATCAACTGCAATCCGGAAACGGTCTCGACCGACTACGACACCTCGGATCGCCTGTATTTCGAGCCGCTTACCGCCGAGGATGTGATCGAGATTCTGGACCGCGAGCGCACCAACGGCGAACTGCATGGTGCGATCGTGCAGTTCGGCGGCCAGACGCCGCTGAAGCTCGCCGACGCCCTCGAAAAGGCGGACGTCAACATTCTCGGCACCTCGCCCGACGCCATCGACCTCGCCGAAGACCGCGACCGCTTCAAGAAACTGCTCGAAAAACTCGATCTCTTGCAGCCCGAGAACGGCATCGCGAAATCGACGAAAGAAGCGCGCGAGATCGTGGAGAAGATCGGCTTCCCGGTGGTGATCCGTCCGTCTTACGTGCTCGGCGGCCGCGCCATGGAAATCGTGCACGATGCGACGCAGCTCGAGCGCTACATGAAAGAGGCGGTCGTCGTTTCCGGCAAGAGCCCGGTCTTGATCGACCGCTATCTTTCCGACGCCATCGAAGTCGATGTCGATGCGCTTTCCGACGGCGAAACTGTTTTCGTCGCCGGCATCATGGAACACATCGAGGAAGCCGGCATTCACTCCGGTGATTCCGCCTGCTCGCTCCCCACCCACTCGCTCGACGACAAGACGATCAAGCAACTCGAAGAAGAAACCCGCGCGCTCGCGATCGCGCTCAAAGTCGGCGGGCTGATGAACGTGCAATACGCGATCAAGGACGGAAAGGTTTACGTCCTCGAGGTGAACCCGCGCGCTTCGCGCACCGTGCCCTTCGTCGCAAAGACCATCGGTATTCCGGTCGCGAAGATCGCTTCGCTGGTGATGGCGGGCGTGCAGAAGGTCAAGGGCCTCAAGGCGCCGAAGATCGATCACATCGCAGTCAAGGAAGCGGTCTTCCCGTTCGCGCGTTTCCCCGGCGTCGATACCGTACTCGGACCCGAGATGCGCTCGACCGGAGAAGTTATGGGTTTGGACAAGGATTACGCGGTCGCCTTCGCCAAAAGCCAGCTCGGCGGCGGCACACAACTACCCCGCAAAGGTACGGTTTTCGTTTCGGTGAAGGACACCGACAAGGAACGCATTCTTCCTGCGCTAAAGACGCTCTCCGAGCTCGGCTTCAAGCTGATCGCAACGTCCGGCACCCTGCGCTACCTGAAAGAACAGGGCCTGCCCGCGGAGAAAATCAACAAGGTGCTGGAAGGCCGCCCGCATATCGTAGACGCGATTACGAATGGCGACGTGCAGCTCGTCTTTAATACCACCGAAGGCGCGCAGGCCCTGGCCGATAGCCGGTCCCTGCGCCGCGCCGCCCTCTTGCATAAAGTGCCCTATTACACCACGCTATCCGGAGCCGTTGCTGCGGCGCAGGGCATCAAGGCCTATCTGGCCGGCGATTTAGAGGTCCGGGCGTTGCAACACTACTTCGCGAAGGCCAGCTAAACCTCCGCAAAAACGGCACGTTCTAAAGGGTTCGCGCAATCCGCGGGCAGCCGGAAATACCGGCGCGCGGTGGGCGAACTTTACTGAATCGGCCGCGTTATGGCCGGTTGGAATTGGAGACGACGATGGAGAAGATCCCCATGACGGCCGCGGGCTACGAAGCCCTAGAGGTCGAATTGCGCCAGCGCCAGGCCGTCGAGCGCCCGCGGATCATTCAGGCCATCACCGAAGCGCGCGGTCACGGCGATCTATCGGAAAACGCCGAGTATCACGCCGCCAAGGAGACGCAGTCGCTGAACGAAGGCCGCATCGCGGAGCTGGAAGACAAGATTTCCCGCGCGGAAGTAATCGATGTTTCGAAACTTTCCGGCGACACGATTACCTTCGGCGCGACCGTCACGCTGGTCGATGAAGACACCGACGAGCAGCGTAAATTCCAGATCGTCGGCGAGACCGAGGCCGACGCGAAGGCGGGCAAGATTTCCATCACTTCGCCGATCGCGCGCGCGCTGATCGGCAAGAAAAAAGGCGCTTCGGTCGAAGTCATGACGCCGAAAGGCGCCAAGGGCTATGAAGTCCTGAAGATCGACTGGGTCTGATAAACCCGCTCTCGAAGCGAACGAACAGAAGAACAAGGAGCCGCCTATGCAGAAATTTCTCGCTATTGCTTTCGGGCTAACGCTTCTCGCTTTCCTGCCGAGTGACACTTCCGCGCGCGATGGATTGTACCGCTCGGTGAACATCGACACCTCGCGCATCGCTGCGACCGGTCACCGTCATCTCGCGCAGGCGCTGAAGCCGATGCTTGCGGGCGAACTGTCGAAGGCGCTTGGACCTCGTCTCGGTAATCGCGGCGCGCCGCTGACTGTGCGTATCACCTACATCCGCATTCCGCCGAACGCGGGCGAAGAAAGCAGCCAGGGGCTGATCGAAGACACGCTGATGGGCGTGGTCCTCGTGCCGGGCCGCGCACCGATCCCTATCCGCGTGGTGCTGCCGCCGAGCAATGCCGGCGCGTGGTATGCGCGCAATTTCGACGAGCGCCGCGTATTCAGTCTGATCGAAGCCTTCGCGCAATGGACCGCGCGGGAAGTCTGACGGAAGTGATCCGCACCGCTTTCGTTGCGCTATTCGCTTTACTCTGCGCCGCACACGCGAGCCCCGCGCAGGCACAACGCGTCGCCATCGAAATAGCGCCATCGGTCGCGCGTTACGAGCCCGCTCTCGCGGCGCTCATTCGCGGTGCCTTGCCGCGCGAAATTCGGAAAGCGGTGGGTGGAAAATACAAAGGTCCGCTTCGCGTGCGTATCAACGATGCAAAAATCATGCGCCATCCCGGCTTCGGCATCGCCGGGCGCGACGATTATCTCGATGGCGTGGTGATCGTGCCGGGACGCGATCTCATCCCGATCCGCCTCACACTGCCTTTCGACCGCTCGCTGTTCGCGTTCACGCCGCAGGGCGAAGCCGTGCGTGCGCAGAACCTCGTTTCGGTCTTCGCACAGTGGGTTAGAAAATATCTCTGACCGTCAGATTTTGTTTTCGAGCGGCACGTTCGGCGCGTCCTTGGAGCGGCCGAGCGTTAGCGACGTCTTCACGTTGCGCACGTTCGGCGCGGCGGTGAGTTCGGAGACAAAAGCCTGAAAGGTCGCGAGATCAGGCGCCACGCACTTCATAATGAAATCGAACTCGCCGGAGAGCATGTGGCACTCGCGCACCAGCGGCCACTTCTTCACGCGATCGTTGAAAGCGTTGAGGTCGCTCTCGGCCTGGCTCGCAAGGTGCACCATCGCGAACACCGTCACCGGATAGCCGAGTATTTTCTCGTCGAGCAGCGCGCGATAGCCGCGGATAAACCCGGCCTCCTCCAACGCACGGACGCGGCGCAGGCAGGGCGGCGCGGAGATGCCGACCCGGCGCGATAATTCCACGTTGGTAATCCGGCCTTCTTCCTGAAGGATCTTGAGGATGTGCCAGTCGATTTTATCGAGGCTCGCGAGCAAAGGCGGTCTCCGCAATTTTCTTTCGTGTACCCTAGTGCATGAAACCGGCTCGCGAAACAATATTGCGTGAGCAGACGGTTGAAAGTTGGGCATGACGCTTGCCGCCGTACCGGTCGGTACCCTAGATATATGCGCACAGCGCATGGCTCGGGGGGACACCTAGCTATCGCGCCAGAATCTCATCGGGAATAATCGCCATGCCCGCCACGCACGCGAAGGTCGTCATCATCGGTTCCGGCCCGGCCGGTTACACGGCGGCTATATACGCGGCCCGCGCGATGCTGGAGCCCGTGCTGATCGAAGGCATCCAGCCCGGCGGCCAGCTAACTATCACTACCGACGTCGAGAACTATCCCGGCTTCGCCGACGTAATCCAGGGCCCCTGGCTCATGGAGCAGATGAAGGCGCAGGCGGCCCATGTCGGCACTAAACTCGTCGCCGATCATGTGAAGGAACTCGACACCGCGCAGCGCCCATTCAAGATCACGCTGGAATCCGGCGGCGTCTATCTCGCCGATACCGTGATCCTTGCGACCGGCGCACAAGCCAAGTGGCTCGAGATGCCGTCCGAGCAGAAGTATCGCGGCGCCGGTGTCTCGGCCTGTGCGACCTGCGACGGCTTTTTCTACAAGAACAAGAATGTCGTGGTCGTGGGCGGCGGCAACACCGCGGTCGAGGAAGCGCTGTTCCTCACGAAATTCGCGTCCAAGGTGACGCTGGTGCATCGCCGCGACAGCTTGCGCGCCGAGCGCATCCTGCAGGATCGCCTGTTCAAGAACCCCAAGATCGAGCTGGTCTGGGATTCGTCGATCGAGGAAATCGTCGGCGGCGGCACGCCGCAGAAGGTTACGGGCGTGAAGCTGAAGAACGTCCGCACCGGCGCGGTCACCGACCGCAACACCGACGGCGTCTTTATCGCGATCGGTCACCAGCCCTCGACCGAACTCGTGAGCGGTAAAGTGAAGATGAAGCCGAACGGCTATGTCTGGACCGCGCCGGATTCCACCGCGACTTCCGTGCCGGGGCTCTTCGCCGCAGGCGACGTCACCGACGACATCTTCCGTCAAGCCGTGACCGCGGCCGGCTTGGGCTGCATGGCAGCGCTCGAAGCAGAACGCTTCCTCGCCGCGGAGGGCGCAAACCGCGCAGCCGCCGAATGAGCAGCAACGGCATGGACTGGGACAAGCTGAAAGTCTTCCACGTCGCCGCGGAAGCCGGCTCATTCACGCATGCCGGCGAGGCGCTCGGCCTTTCGCAGTCGGCGGTGAGCCGCCAGGTCTCGGCGCTGGAGCAGGAACTGAAAGCGCCGCTCTTTCACCGTCACGCACGCGGGCTGATTCTTACCGAACAGGGCGAGATGCTGTTCCGCACGGCCCATGACGTGTTCATGAAGCTCGAAGCGGTGCGCACCAAGCTCACCGACAATCGCGAAAAGCCGAATGGCGAGATGCGCGTCACCACGACGGTGGGGCTCGGCTCCTATTGGCTCACCGCGCGCATCGACGAGTTTCTCGAGCTTTACCCGGACATCCGCATTCATCTGCAATTGACCGACGAAGAACTCGATCTTGGCATGCGCGAAGCCGATGTCGCGATCCGTCTGCGCCAGCCGGTGCAGCCCGATCTCATTCAGCGCAAGTTATTCACGGTGCATTTCCACGCTTATGCTTCGACCGAATATCTCGCGAAGAAAGGCCATCCGCGCTCGCCGGAAGAACTCGACGGTCACCGCATCCTGACCTTGGGTGGAAACATTCCAGGGTATTTTTCGAATCTGAACTGGCTCAGCGAGATCGGCCGCGCCAACGGCTCGCCGCGCCTCGCTTCTATGACAGTGAACAACGTGGTTGGATTGAAAGTGGCTGTGGAAAACAGCGTCGGCATCGCCACGCTTCCCGATTACCTCGTCGAAGGCAACGAAAGTCTGGTGCGCTTGTTTTCGGAGAGCGATGCCCCAGAACTGGACGCGTATTTCGTGTACCCGGAAGAACTTCGTTCGGTCGCTCGCATTCAGGTCTTCCGCGACTTCCTGCTCGCGAACGCCCAGCGCTGGAAATATTGAGCTTTTAGAACCCGCCTGCGCACGGCGCATGGGGGGTATGTAGCGAACCTGATTGCCGGGCGTACCAATCGGTACAAGTATCCGTCTGTGTCCTGTAGCTTCGCGCGCTCCCTTCCCCCTTCCCTGCGCGCGCGTTGGCAACTTCTCCCTCTGGCAGGCACCGCCGCGTAAGCGGCGAATATTCAGCCGGGCTTCGCAAGAAGCCCGGCTTTTATTTATGAGCGCGCTTTAGTTATCCACGAACGCAATTGAGTTCGTCATGCCCGGCCTTGTGCCGGGCATCCACGCCTTATAACTGATCCGCGCTGTAAAGACGTGGATGGCCGGGACAAGCCCGGCCATGACGAGTCAAATTTCTGCTAGTGCGGCTCGTTAACTCACGCCCAGAGCCGCTCGCCCTTCAGATCCTTGTAGAGCCCGGCGACATATTCGCCGTAGCCGTTGAAGAGTACGGTCGGACGCCGCTCGCCGGTGCCGATGTCGCGCTCGGTCGCCTGCGACCAGCGCGGATGCGAAACTTCGGGGTTCACATTCGCCCAGAACCCGTATTCCTGCGCCTGCAGCTTTTCCCAGTAGCTGACCGGGCGCTTGTCGGTGAAGGTCATGCGCACGATCGACTTGATCGCCTTGAAGCCGTACTTCCAAGGCTGCATCAGCCGGATCGGCGCCCCGAACTGCTTGTAGCCGGGCTTGCCGTAAGCGCCCGTCACCATGAAAGCCAGCTCGTTGTTCGCTTCTTCGATGGTGCAGCCTTCGATGTAGGGCCAATTACCGTC
Organism: Xanthobacteraceae bacterium; assembly: GCA_019752575.1. GTDB lineage: Bacteria > Pseudomonadota > Alphaproteobacteria > Rhizobiales > Xanthobacteraceae. Next base: position 176,898 of record JAIELW010000011.1, read on the forward strand.
GCTCAAAAATCCGGAGCGTTGTTGCGGCGCCATCTTCGGATCGTTGAACGTTTCCATGCGGATGTATTTCGCACCGGAAAGGGGCTTAGCGAATTTCACGAGCTCGGACATCTGAAAGCCGGTCCACGGGATCACCGCCGACCACGCCTCGACGCAGCGCAGGCGATAGGTGCGTTCTTCGAGTGACGAGGCTACAGCCTTGAACAATGTATCGAAGTCGACGGTTTGTTCTTTCTCGACCATGCCGTCGAACTTGATCTGCCAAGGCCGGATCCGGAGTTGCTGCGCGGCGGCGGCAATGTATTTGTTCGTGCCGTATTCGTAGAAGTTGTTGTAGTTCGCAGCCAGACGCTCTTCGGTAAGTCTGCCGTCGAACTTGTATTTCTCGTTCTTCTTCGCGGGATAGAGCGCGGCAGTCGGATCGGGAACATCGCTGACGCGCTGCGCGTTCGCGAGTTCGGGAAAGAACGAGGCGGCGGCAAGCGAAGCGCCCGCGCCCAACAATTTGCGGCGGCTGAAATAGACGCTCTCGGGCGTTGCCTGCTGCTCCGGGATTTCCCATCCGCGCTTGCGCTTGATTAGCATGGTCCGTCCTCCTCGAATGGCTAACCCCATCGAAGCTAGACCGTTGCCACGCAAAAAAGGCAATTCACGGAAGCGTGTGTTTCTTTTACGTCGTCCCGGCCAAGCGCGAAGCGCGCGAGCCGGGACCCATAACCCCTGCCTGCGTAATTAAAAGAGGCGCCTGTTCGCATAATCATAATAAAGACAGGGGATATGGGTCCCCGCCTTCGCGGGGACGACGCTGGAACAACTATTGCTCGTGCGAAGCGATAATGGCTTCGCCCATGCGCACGAAGCCGCAGCAGGGGCTGTCGGTGCCGATGCTCTGCGCGCAGACCCGCGCGCCTTCGAGCAGCAAAAAGAGTTCGTCGGCAAGCATTTCCGGCTGCTTCAGGCCGGCATCGGCGCAGAGTTTCGCCAAGCGGTCGCGCGATGCGCGTTTGTGTTCTTCAATCACGCGGCGTGCCGGATGGTCCTTCTCGGCCAGTTCGACCGCGGCATTTGCAAGGGCGCAACCGCGTCCTTGCGGATCGTTCGCATCTTTACCCGCGGCTTCCAGCCAGGCGCCGAGCTGTTTGCGCGGACTGTCGGGATGCTCGCGCGCGAGATGCGCCCAGAACATGTCAGACTTGCCGGCGAGACAGCGGAGATATTCGGCGACCAGCGCATCTTTCGACTCGAAGTGCCGGTAGAGCGTCATTTTGTTGGTGCCGGCGGCTTCCGCGATCGCATCGACGCCGACCGCCCGGATGCCCTGCCGGTAAAACAGGTCCGAGGCCGCGACAAGGATGCGCTCGCGCGGCGGCAACGCTTGCACAGGCGCCAGATCGGATTTGGCCGGGAGCGGTGAAATACGTGGGGTCATGCCTCTTGACTCAGGTGTTACCGGTCAGTACCTATATGTTACCGATCGGTACCAAATCAAGCTCCTGCTGATACCGACCCCTCACGAGAAGGAGAGCCCCAATGAGTCGATGCCTAGACGCCTTTAGCGCATGCCTGCCTGCGGTCCGCAATACCGAGCTCAGCATGGCTGAGGCGCTGAACGATCCCCTGATCCGCACGGTCATGGAAGCCGACGGCGTGGACCCCGAGGCTCTCGAAACCGAGTTCCTTCTGATCGCGGAAAACCGCGCGGAGGCGCTCGAAGTCTGAAGTTCCCCTAACCGCGGCAGCCTCCCCCGCCGCGGAAACAGCCGGACGGTCTTTTGCGTGCCCCCGCGGGACCGTCCGGCACTCATCCCCCAGAAAGGACACCGCCATGAATTTTCATGACGCGAAGACGCTTACTCTTTTTTCGCCCTATGAACGCGGCTCGCTGAAACTGAAAAACCGTTTCGTGATGTCGCCGATGACGCGCTCGCGCGCCATTGACGGCAGCGTGCCGAACCCGCTCGCTGCCGAATATTACGCGCAGCGCGCCGGCGCCGGACTGATCGTCACCGAAGCCACGCAGGTGAGCCCGCAAGGCGTCGGCTATGTCCGCACGCCGGGCATTCACTCCAAAGAACAGGTCGAAGGCTGGAAGAAAGTCACCGGCGCCGTGCACAAGGCCGGCGGAAAAATCTTTCTTCAGCTCTGGCATGTCGGCCGCATTTCGCATTCCGATTTCCACGGCGGTCAGCCGCCGGTAGCGCCTTCAGCGATCGCCGCCGAGGGCAAAACCTGGACGCAGGAAGGCCAGAAGGATTATTCGAAGCCGCGCGCGCTCGATGCGTCCGAACTTCCCGGCATCGTCGAGGATTTCCGCCGCGGCGCGCAGAACGCCAAAGACGCGGGCTTCGACGGAGTCGAACTGCATGGCGCGAACGGCTATCTGCTCGACCAGTTCACCCGCGACGGCACCAACAAGCGCACCGACAATTACGGCGGTTCGCTCGCAAATCGTCTACGCTTCCCGCTCGAAGTCGTTGACGCAGTCATCAGCGTTTGGGGCGCGGATCGCGTCGGCTATCGCCTCTCGCCCTACTTCACCGGGCACTCGATGTCGGACAGCGACCCGCTCGCGACCTTCTCGCAGCTCGTCGACGAACTGAACAAGCGCAAGCTCGGCTATATCCACGTGGTCGATTCTGCGAAGGCTTCGCAGCGCATTTCGCCCGCGTTACGCGAAGTCTTCGACGGCACCTATATCGTCGCTGAAGGATTCGATGCCGAAAGCGGAACCGGTGCGGTCACTCGCGGCGAAGCCGACCTCGTCGCTTTCGGCAAGCCGTTCATTTCGAACCCGGATTTGCCGGAGCGCTACAAGAACAACACGAAGCTCGCCGAATGGGACGCCGCGACTTTTTACGGCGGCGGCGAAAAGGGCGATGCGAACGGCTACACGAGCTATCCGGCGCTGGCGTAACTAATGCTGTCATTCCGGGGCGCGAGCGAAAGCGAGCGAACCCGGAATCCAGAACCGCTTGCACTTGTCGCCCCTGGTTTCCGGATCACGCACACCAAGTCGGGTTTGCCCGACTTGGTGTGCGCGTCCGGAATGACAGTTACAAAAACGGCCGGGACACTTTCCCGGCCGTTTCCGTCCCCCTATTCCGCAGCTCTTCTCGACGCGACGATCTGATCGGCCTGCTTGCCGGTCAGTTCGGCGAGATGATCGAAGCGCGACGTGAGCCCGCCGACACCGGCGGTCGCCGAGCGGATTTCCACGATCAGATCGCCGATCGCGGATTCGGGCAGCTTCCCGCGCACCACGTCCCAGCCGTCCCAGCCGTCGCGCGATTCGAAGCCGAGAATTTGCCCGCGCCGCTGCGACAGGATCGCGTTGATCTTCGCGGTCGCGTCGTTCGGACAGGCGATCTCCACTTCGAAGATCGGCTCGAGCAGTACCGGCTGACAGTTCGGCAGCGCTTCGGACATCGCAAGCCGTCCCGCCATCTGGAACGCCATGTCGGATGAATCGACCGAGTGATAGGAGCCGTCGGTCAACGTCACCGCGACATCGACCACCGGAAAGCCGAGCGGCCCGCATTTCAGATAGGCCCGCACGCCTTGTTCCACTGACGGCACATATTGTTGTGGCACCACGCCGCCCTTGATCGTATCGCCGAAAGTGATGCCGCCGCCGCGCGGCAGCGGCCTGACATCCAGCACCACGTCGCCGAACTGGCCGTGCCCGCCCGACTGCTTTTTGTGTCGCCCGCGCTGCGAAATCTGCTTGCGGATGGTCTCGCGATAGCCGACGCGCGGCGGATGCGTATGCACCTTTACGCCGAAACGGTCGTGCAGCCGCTCGACCGCGACCCGGAGATGCATCTCGCCCTGGCCATACAAAACGATCTCGCCGAGATCGGCGTTGTGCACGATGCTCAGCGACGGGTCTTCCTCGGCGAGCTTCGCGAGCGCGAGACCGAGCTTCACGTCGTCCTTGCGTTCCGCCGCCGAAACCGCAAGCGAAAGCACCGGCGGATAGGACACGACCGCACCGAGCGAAACGGCAAGCTTGCCGGTCGTGATCGTTTCGCAGGTCGCGACCGGATCGAGCTTGCCGAAGCCTGCGATATCTCCGGCAACGGCGGTACCGCGTTTCTCGACCGCCGCGCCCGTGATCGAGAACACGCCGGCAACGCGTGTGGTCGCGCCGGAAGAAGAGGTAACCGTCGCGCCCTCGCCAATTTCGCCCGCAAGTATGCGGGAGATCGAGAGCTTGCCGCCATGCGCCGTATGCAGCGTCTTTACGACATCGGCGATGCCCTCTCCGTTCGTCCGCAGCTTCAGCCGCGCCACGGTCTGCTCGACGCCCGGCGCCTCGTGCCGCAACGCCTTCATCAGCCGCAGCACGCCGTTTTGCCGTGTCGCCGAACCGATCAATACCGGACAGATCGCGCCGTCGCGCAGCTCTTTCGAGAGATCGTCGAATACCTTGTCGCGCGGCGGCTGGATGTCTTCGAGCAGTTGCTCCATCAGTTCATCGTCGTGATCGGCGAGCTTTTCCAGCATCGTGAAGCGCGCGTCTTTCTCACGCGTCGCGTTGTCGCCTTCGAGATCGACGACTTCGCTCGCCGCGTGCTCGCGGTAGATGAAGGCCCGCTCGAGTGCGAGATCGACGAAGCCGACGACGATGCCGTCCTTCCAGATCGGAATCTGCCGCAATACCAGCGGAATCCGCGATACCGGCTGCAGCAGCGCGAGCGTCTCGCGCAACCGCCGTTCCGCCTTATCGATTTTGTTGATGAACAGAAAACGCGGAATTCCCTGTGCTTCCAGCTCGCGCATCACGAGCTGCAACTGGGGAATTTTCTTCGGGTCCGCTTCGCAGACCACAACCGCGGCATCGACCGCCGGGATCGCCGCGCGCATGTCGTGCGCGAATTCCACCGAACCGGGACAATCGATAAAATGATAGGTATCGCCGAGAAATTCCGTCGAGGCGACGTTCAACTCGACGCTCATTTTGTGCGAGCGGGCTTCCGCGCCGGCGTCGCCGACCGAGGTTCCCGCATCGACGCTGCCGGCGCGGGCGATTGCGCCCGTGCGCGCAAGAATCGCCTCCAACAGCGTTGTTTTTCCGGATTGAAACGGACCCACGAGCGCAATCGCGCGCGGTCCCTTGCGACTTATGTCCTTGGTGTTTCCTGCCCCGGCGGAGCCGTTGCGCGCGGGGCCTTTATTGTCAGCCATCGACACCTCCCTAACCCGGTGGTGTCGAGCGCCGCTCGCCCGGCTTGACCGGGTAAACCGGCCGAGAGAGGACGGCCGGGATGTGATCGTTTCAGCGAAAGCGTGAGAGCGCAAGCAAAGAAATGCTTTGCGCCGCAACGAATGTGCAAAACAAACGCGGCCCGGAAGTTCCGGGCCGCGCTTCGCTTGAATTGGTTAAAGCTTAGCGGAGAACGATCTGGCCGACGCCGAGCGAGATGCCCACGCCGACATTGCCTTCGCCGGAGACCGGCTGCAGCGCGACCGTATTGTTCGAGCCGCCGACCAGCACATTGGCGCCGAGGCCGAGGCCGAGCGCGATGTTGCCCGACGCACCGGTGTAGGTACCGCGCAGATCGCCCGGATAGAGACGGCGGTTATGCGCATGCACGGCCCAGATGAAGTGGCCGCCCTGGCTGATGTTAAGATCGACGCCGACGCGGCCGAGATCGGCGCGATAGCGATGCATCTGCCGCTTGTTCGCCGGATAGAAAATACAGCCGGCGGTGCGATGCGAACCGACCACGAAGCTCACGTTCGGCGCAACTTTGCAATCCAGCGTGCCGATGCGCTCGAAATGCTGGGCGTTCGCCGGCGACACGGCAAAGCCGAAGATCGCGGCAACAGAGGCGACAAGGGTCAAAAGACGACGGTTCATGGAGGCTCCCTTCGGAAGGCCCGTTACTTGCGGGCTCGGTTGGATTGCAGACATATGCCGCAGCCCGTAACGCGGGTCGAGAGAAAAAGTTCCATCGTTCATCATAATTTTGCAGCGCAGCGTGCGCAGCTTATTTCAGATTCAACTGATAGTCGCGATAACTTTTGACGGCGAGCAAGCACTGCTTACCTTTCTCCTCGAACACAAAGACGTGCACGGCATCGTTCGCCGTCGTTACGCGGCAGAACGCCCCCGGCCTCGCGAGGTCTTTGGGACAAGCCGGAAGGTCGAGATGCGGAATTGCAGCCTCGAAAAACGGATAGTTAAGCGCGCATGTCTCCTGCGCCTGTGCGCCAGAAACAGCGAAAGCAAGGGCGGCGAAGCCGGACGCAACCTTCTTCATAAGAAATCTCCCGCGAATGATTTCGCGGGAGACTAGGAGCGCGCGGAAGCGCGGTAAACGTTCCGCAAGAAGATTGGAATTATTTCAGATTGCCGCAGAAGCGCTGAATGCGCTTGCCGGCTTCTTCGAGTTCTTTGTCAGAAGTCGCGTAGGAAATGCGGAATGCAGGCGACGAGCCGAACGCCGCGCCGTGCACCACCGCGACGCCTTCGGCGGCGAGCAACTCTTTCGCGAAGTCCTCGTCGTTCTCGATCTTCTTGCCCGAAGGCGAGGTCATCCCGAGCGTGCCCGCGCAGGATGGATAGACATAGAACGCACCTTCCGGCGTCGGGCACTTGATGCCTTTCGCCTGGTTCAACATCGAGACGATCAGATCGCGGCGGCTCTTGAACGACTGGTTATGCTTCGGGATGAAATCCTGCGGGCCGTCGAGCGCCGCCAGCGCCGCCCATTGCGAAATCGCGGACGGGTTCGTGGTCGACTGCGACTGCAAGGTGCCCATCGCCTTGATGAGTTGCTCCGGCCCCGCGCCGTAGCCGATGCGCCAGCCGGTCATGCAATAGGCCTTCGACACGCCGTTCATGGTGAGCGTGCGCTCGTAGAGCGAAGGCTCGACCTGCGCCGGCGTCGCGAACTTGAAATCGTCGTAGACGAGGTGCTCGTACATATCGTCGGTGAGCACCCACACATGCGGATGCTTCACGAGCACGTCCGTCACCTTCTTCAGTTCGCCGCGCGAATAGGCAGCGCCCGACGGGTTCGACGGCGAGTTGAAGATGAACCATTTGGTCTTCTTCGTGATCGCCTTCTCGAGATCGGCAGGCTGCACCTTGAAGCCATGCTCCGCCTTCGTCGGCAGCGGCACCGGCGTGCCGCCCGCGAACGAAACGATGTCCGGATAGCTGACCCAGTACGGCGCCGGGATAATGACCTCGTCGCCGGGGTTGATGGTTGCAACCAGCGCGTTGAACAGCACCTGCTTGCCGCCGGTGCCGACGGTCACCTGGCTCGGCTTGTACTTGAGGCCGTTCTCACGTTCGAACTTGCGGCAGATCGCGGCCTTCAGCTCAGGAATGCCGTCGACCGCGGTGTACTTGGTCTCGCCGCGCTGGATCGCGGCGATCGCCGCGTCTTTAATATGCTGCGGCGTATCGAAATCCGGCTCGCCCGCCGAAAGCGCGATCACGTCTTTCCCCGCCGCTTTCATCTCGCGAGCGACGTTGGAAATTCCGATCGTGAGCGAAGGCTTGATGCGCGAGAGCGCATCGGAAATGAAGGCCATTGTCGTGCTCCGGATCGCCGTTCTTCGGCGGCGCGGAAAGTAGTCAAAGCGGCCCTACCCCGCAACCGGAACTTAAGGGCCCGAAGGATAAAAACAGGCGTAAGAAAATGCCGGATTCACGAACGAGTCGGACATGAACGGTCTTGCGAGCGGCAACTGGCTGACGGCGGAGCGGCTTCGCGCCTATTCGCTGATTCTGCTCGCCCTCGCTGTGCTTGCGCTGACTGGCCTGTTCGCGACCTCGAAGGGCTTGAACGACTACCAGAACCGCCCGCTCGGCACCGATTTTTCGAATGTCTATGCCGCCGGGAAATATGTGCTCGAAGGCAAGCCCGCCGCGCCGTTCAGCCCGCCGCTACAGCACAAGAAAGAACAGGAAATATTCGGCGAGAAAACGCCGTTTTACGGCTGGCATTATCCGCCGATCTTTCTGTTCCTGGCCGCCGCGCTTGCTTCGTTTCCCTATCTCGCGGCACTCGCGGTCTGGCAGGTGTCCACGCTCGCTCTTTATCTGTGGTCGATCCGCGCCATTCTTCCGCGCGCAGAAATCTGGCTGCCAGCGCTCGCCTTCCCCGCCGTACTCGTCAACATCGCGCACGGACATAACGGTTTTCTCACCGCAGCGCTGATCGGCGGCGGCCTGTTCCTGCTCGGCCGCAAACCCATCGCAGCCGGAATTCTGTTCGGCCTACTGATCTACAAGCCGCAATTCGGCGTACTCATTCCGCTCGCGCTCGCAGCCGGAGGATATTGGCGTGCGTTCCTGGCTGCGAGCGCAACTGTCATTGCGCTTTGTGCGGCAACTTATTTTGCCTTCGGCCCCGGCGTGTGGGAAGCGTTCCGCGAGAGCATGACGTTTACGCGCGAGATCGTGCTGGAGAAAGGCGATACCGGCTTTCACAAAATTCAGAGCGTGTTTTCCACCGTGCGCCTTATCGGCGGGCCGGTCACACTTGCTTACGCAACACAGGCAGTCGTCTTCGCCATTGTCGCCGTCTGTCTCGTCTGGCTTTGGCGCGGTCCTGCCGCGTTCGCGCTGAAAGCCGCCGCACTGATCGCGGGCTCGATGTTGGCGACGCCTTATCTATTGGACTATGACCTGATGATCGCTGCACCCGCGATCGCATTTCTCGCCGCGCATGGTCTCGCCAAAGGCTTCGCGCCTTACGAAAAATCCGCGCTGGCATTCGTCTTCATCGCGCCGCTGCTCACACGCACCCTCGCGGAGCTAACTTTCGTGCCGCTCGGACTGTTCGCAATAATCCTGCTGTTTGGAATTGTTATGCGCCGCGCGGCGCAAGATGCCGCAACCTTCCGTCACACGGCCAGTATATAGGCTGTATTAAGCCGCGCAGCGCTGCCATGCCGGACCCGGCTTCCCAAGCCGCCGCGCTTCGGCCACCTTCGGCGGGCCTTTGCTGGTGCAAGGATGGAGAGACGATTCGTGCAGACCCTTTATTCGATGCAGTCGTCGGGCAACAGCTACAAGGTGCGCATGCTCCTGGCGCGCCTCCGCCAGAATTATCATCTGGTCGAGATCGACCGCTTCAAGGGCGAGAACCGCACGCCCGAATATCTTGCGAAAAATCCCGAAGGCCGGCTGCCGATCCTCGAACTCGACGACGGCCGCATCCTCGCTGAGTCGAACGCGATCCTCGTCTATATTGCGGATGGCACGCACTGGCTACCGGCCGGCCGTTTCGAATCTGCCGAGACGCTGCGCTGGATGTTCTTCGAGCAGCATAGCCACGAGCCAGCGATCGCGGAGGCGCGCTTCTGGCTGCGCTTCGTGCGCGGCGGCCGCGAGTTGCGAACGCACGAAATCGATCAGTGGATGGAGCGCGGCTACGCGGCGCTCGCGCTGATGGAGCAGCATCTCTCAAAACACGACTATTTCGTTGGCGATCGGGAAACCGTCGCGGATCTCGCGCTCTATGCGCACACCCATGTCGCCCATGAGGGCGAATTCGACCTCGGCGCTTTTCCGAGCATCGGCCGCTGGCTTGCCCGGATTGCAGGCAATCCGGGGCACATTTCCATCGACGAAGCTCATTCCAGCGTGTCTTTTGGCCTGTCCCCTGCGCGCGGGAATGCCGCTATCTAATCCGTTATCCAAACCGCAAAGTTGAGGGTTGCGGGGACCCTTAACGATTTGCCATCATTTCGCCGCGTGGAGACCGCAGGGGAACAATAATACCGTCGCGTGCAAGCCGATTTCGGCACTTAATATTGCTTATTGCTTCGGTCGTGTGTGGTGTCTGAGGTTCTACCGGGGCCCGCTGTTCTGCAGCGGTGAGTGAGGCAAATGACCAAGTTTCTCGTAGCCGATCACGGCCAGAATGCTGTCGCGGACGCGCGCCGCGAACGCACGCTGCGTGCAGCGCTTGCCGAACTTGCCCTCACCGTTTCGCTGATCGTTTCCATCGTCGTGATCCTGACCGTCGCAGGCGCTTCGGGCGCAATGGCGGCGACCCGCAGCGATCTGATCATGATGGAAGAATCGGCCGGCACGACCTTGACGACGCTCGGCATCGTCTCGGTGATCGTGGTGGTCATGGGCGTGCTTACCATTCTCGCTTTGCGCGATGTGGCGCCCGCCCATTCCAAGCGCGGCCAGCGCCGCCACACCACGACCGTCTCCCGCCGCTAATTTCCGAACCTTCGCCGAATTGGCACCTTGCGGGTTAGGCCTTAGGTTCACCCGCATGAAAAAATCTTCCGTTTTTTCCGTTGCTCTCCTTCTGCTCGCCGCTCCCGCCGCGGCGCAGACTGAGCCCGTCGTCATCAAAAGCGAAAAGATCAGCATCCGCGTCGAGGTGATCGCGAGCGGATTGCAGAACCCATGGGGGCTCGTGTTTCTTCCCGACGGCCGCGCACTCGTCACCGAGCGGCCGGGCCGGCTTCGCATCATCGGGAAAGACAACAAGCTCTCCGACCCTATCGGCGGCGTTCCTGAAGTCGCCGCGGTCGGCCAGGGCGGACTGCTCGATGTCGCGCTCTCGCCCAATTTCGCGAAAGACAATCTGGTTTTCCTGAGCTTCGCGGAGCCGCGCGGCGCCGCAGGCTCCAGCACTTCCGTGGCGCGCGGGCGTCTCGTCGAGAAAGACGGCAAAGCCGCGCTCGAAGACGTGAAAATCATTTTCAGGCAGGAACCGGCGCGGCTCGGCGGCTTTCATTTCGGCTCTAGGCTCGTGTTCGCGCGCGACGGCAATCTCTTCGTCACCACCGGCGAGCGCAACCTGAAAACCCCGTCGCAGGACCTCACCAACCACATCGGCAAGATCATCCGCATCACCCCCGACGGCGGCGTACCGAAAGACAACCCCTTCGTGAACGACAAGAACGCGATGCCGGAAATCTGGTCCTGGGGCCACCGCAACGTGCAGGGCGCGGTGCTGCATCCCGTCACCGGAAAGCTCTGGTTGACCGAACACGGCCCGCGCGGCGGCGACGAAATCAACATTCCGGAAGCCGGCAAGAACTACGGCTGGCCGGTGATCGGCTACGGCATCGACTATTCCGGCTCGAAGATTCACGAGAACACGCACAAGGAAGGTATGGAGCAGCCGATCCATCACTGGACGCCGTCGATCGCGCCTTCCGGCGCGATGTTCTACACGGGAGACCTGTTTCCGGAGTGGAAAGGTAATCTCTTCACCGGCTCGCTCGTCTTCACTTCGGTCTATCGCATCGAAGTCAATGGCGAGAAATTCGTGAAAGAAGAGCCGTTGCTCGAAAAACTCGGCGACCGCATCCGCGATGTGCGGCAGGCGCCGGACGGCGCGATCTGGTTGCTAACCGATGCACGAAACGGCAAGGTATTGCGATTGACGCCTGCGAAGTAATAACCTGATGTCGGCCCTCGACGCCACGCACGCACCGAAGCCGCGCCGCCTGAAATGGCGCCTTGTGCTTTTGCGACTGCTTCTGGTTCCAGCAATCCCGGCGATCTTTCTTCTCATCGTTTCGAGCTACGGAAAAATCGCGGGCTGCGATCCCGCGGGCGTGGCCTGCGTCATCGGCGGCAGATCGCTCGGCGATACCGCAAAGCGTGCGCTCGATGCCGCGGCGGCGTTCGCCTCGTTCTTCGTCTTCATCGGCGGTTTCTGGTTCGCCTTCGCGCTGATTTTCGTGCATCGCTCTTTTGCCGGTGCTGGCGGCCGCCTGCTCGCGGCACTCTTCACCGCGGGCTGGTCGGTACTCGGCGCAATTATCATGGGCTTTGTCGCGCTTGCGAGCATCGCGCCGCATTGCTCCTTTAACGAAGGCGGCGTCGGCACCTGCCGCATCTTCGGGATCGCAACGCAGAGCGGCCACCACATCGGCACCGCGATCTGGGGCGTGATGATCGGAATCCCGGTCGCAGCACTGGTCTTTATCGTCTACGCCGCTATCGTCGCGATCATCGCGAACAAGACCAAACAGAAGACGCTGACCTTCCCGCCGCGCGGCTAGGAGATTTTCATGCGTATCACCGCGCCAACGACCATTATGTTTTTGCTGTCCATCGTTCTCGCCGTGCTGGCGCTCCTGAGTCTCATCAGCCGCTCCCCTTCGTCGGCCTGCACCGCTTCGCCTTCATGACCGGCGCCTGGGCCGTCTTGATGGTCGGCGCGATGTTCAAGCGGCTCTGAGCATCCGGAACTTCGTGCCGGACTTGCGCGTTATCCGCCTCGGACTTGGTGCGTTCCTTTTGTCTTTTTATTCCGGAGAACTCTCATGGCCTATCGCCGCGGAAATTTCGCACTTACCCCTCCTTCCACGATCATCTTCGCACTCTCCGTCGTTTTCGCCGTGATCTCGCTTCTGATCTATTACCGCATAGTCCAGATTCCGATCATCAATCCCCGCTATGTCTATGAACTTCTGCTGATCGGCTGGATCCTTCTGGTAATCGGCGTCGTCTTTCGCCGGGTATGAAGCGAGCAATTCTGATCGCGGGCGATGTCGGCGGCGGCGACTAGCCGCGCGCATTTTCCGCTAATCCGCTAATCCGCCGCCCTTCCCTCGCCGCGTTCCGTTGCCCATATTCGGGCCATGCCCAAAGAGTCGAAGCCCAAAGAGGGCGCGAAGGCCAGTAAGGCCGAAAAGCCCTATCGGACCGCGCGTGGCGTAAGCCACGGCATGGCCGAACGCCCGCAGCTAAACTTCGACACGCCGAAGCTCGGCGCAGCCGTGGACCCGGAACTCGCGCGCGCGGCCGGCTTCGAAAAGCCGGAGAACGACGCCGATTACATTCCCGCGATGGGCGTCAAAGCCTCCGCGGACGCGCTCGCGAACCTGATCCGCGACGGCCGCCCCGAGATCAACAATGCGATGTGGGCGCCGCATCGTCCCGAGCGCCCGCAAAAATCCGAAGGCGGCAGGAAGTTCAAGCTGGTCTCGCCGTTCGAGCCCTCCGGCGACCAGCCGACCGCGATCGAGGAGCTCGTAAAGGGCGTAAACGAGAACGAGCGCACGCAGGTGCTGCTCGGCGTCACCGGCTCCGGCAAGACGTTCACGATGGCGCAGGTGATCGAGCGCGTGCAGCGCCCCGCGCTCATTCTCGCGCCGAACAAGACGCTTGCAGCCCAGCTCTATGGCGAGTTCAGGAGTTTCTTCCCCGAGAACGCGGTCGAGTATTTCGTGAGCTATTACGACTACTACCAGCCGGAAGCCTATGTCCCGCGCACGGACACCTACATCGAAAAAGATTCCGCGATCAACGAGCAGATCGACCGCATGCGCCACTCGGCGACGCGCGCGTTGCTGGAGCGCGACGACGTCATCATCGTGGCCTCGGTGTCGTGCATCTATGGCATCGGCTCGGTCGAAACTTATTCGCGCATGACCTTCGACGTAAGTAAGGGCGGCAAACTCAACCAGCGCCAGCTCATCGCCGATCTCGTGGCGCTCCAGTATCGCCGCACCGACATGGATTTCGCGCGCGGCACCTTCCGCGTGCGCGGCGACGTGATCGAGCTGTTCCCCGCGCACTACGAGGACCGCGCCTGGCGCGTCTCCCTGTTCGGCGACGACGTGGAGGCGATCCACGAATTCGACCCGCTGACCGGCGCCAAACACAACGAACTCGACTTCATCAAGATCTACGCGAATTCGCATTACGTGACGCCGCGCCCGACGCTCAATCAGGCGATCGAAGGCATCAAGGTCGAACTGAAGCAGCGCCTCACCGAACTCCACAAGGCGAACCGGCTCCTGGAAGCGCAAAGGCTCGAGCAGCGCACCATGTTCGACATCGAGATGCTGACCGCCGCCGGCGTCTGCTCCGGCATCGAGAACTATTCGCGCTGGCTCACGGGCCGCAGGCCCGGCGAGCCGCCGCCGACTTTGTTCGAATATATCCCGGACAACGCGCTCGTGTTCGTGGACGAAAGCCACGTCACCGTGCCGCAGCTCGGCGGCATGTATCGCGGCGACTTCCGCCGCAAGGCGACGCTCGCGGAATACGGCTTCCGCCTGCCCTCCTGCATGGACAACCGCCCGCTCCGCTTCGAGGAATGGGACCTGATGCGCCCGCAGACCATCGCGGTTTCGGCGACCCCCGGCGGCTGGGAGATGAACCAGACGCAGGGCGTGTTCGCGGAGCAGGTCATCCGCCCCACCGGCCTCACCGACCCGCAGATCTCGATCCGCCCCGCGCGCACGCAGGTGGACGATCTCCTCGGCGAAGTGCGGCAGGTGGCGAAGGCGGGCTACCGCACGCTCGTCACCACGCTCACCAAGCGCATGGCCGAAGACCTCACCGAATATCTGCACGAGCAGGGCGTGCGCGTGCGCTACATGCATTCGGACATCGACACCATCGAGCGCATCGAGATTATCCGCGACCTGCGGTTAGGTGCGTTCGACGTGCTGATCGGCATTAATCTCTTGCGCGAGGGCCTCGATATTCCCGAGTGCGGGCTGGTCGCCATTCTCGACGCCGACAAGGAAGGCTTCCTGCGCTCGGAGACTTCGCTGGTGCAGACCATCGGCCGCGCCGCGCGCAACGTGGACGGCCGCGTGATCTTGTACGCCGACAGCGAGACCGGCTCGATGCAGCGCGCGATCGCGGAGACCAACCGCCGCCGCGAGAAGCAGGAGAAGTGGAACGCCGACCACGGGATTACGCCGGAGAGCGTGCGCAAATCCATCGGCGACATCATGGGCTCGATGTATGAGCGCGACCGCGTGAACGTGGACGCGGGCTTCGCCGAGGACATCGCGACCTACGGGCACAATTTCGAGGCCGTGCTCAAGGACCTCGACAAGCAGATGAAGGAAGCGGCGGGCGATCTCGACTTCGAGGAAGCCGCGCGCCTGCGCGACGAAATCAAGCGCCTGCGCGAGGTGGAGCTGGCGTTCGTGGATGATCCGACCGCCCGCGTGGCGAGCGGAGCGAGCACCCACGCGGGCAATCTGGAACACAAGATGGCCGCGAAGGCGGAGTCCTATGCGGGCCAGAAGAAATTCGGCGCGCCGCTACCGACCGGCCGCAAACCCGCCTCCACCGCGGGCAAAGGCGGGACGCGGACGTTTAAGAGGAAGGGGAGGTAATTGTCTAAGCCTTTCACTATGAGTTGAAAGCTGGATATGCTGCGAGCCTATGAGACTAAGAATTGCAGCTTTCTTATTTAGCTTTTCATTGTTGCCTGCGCACGCGCAAACAGTCGAGCCCGGCGGAGGCAATATCGAAAACGTTGAAGTGAAAATGCACTTTCGTACAGTGCGCGGCCAGCTCAATAGTTGCGAGCTAGAATATCTACTCTGGTTTAGAGATCATTACGCTTCGCAAGGTCGGCCCGTCGCATTGCGTGGCGCCATTGCAATGATGTGGCTCAAAGAAGATCAACTCCCCGCTATTGTCTACAAAATTCGAGGGTCAGAATTCAAAGGATCGGCTTTTGCACCGTTCGATATCTCACATGGGTATCTATCGGCCGCTGGGTCTAACCTCGCTGGAAAAGAAACCGTAATATTTAAATGTGAAGGCGATGGCGCGTGTATCGGCTATCCACTTGATGCGCTGCCCCTGCTGATTGACGGAGTGTATGCGGGCTTTCGTTTGACCTACCTACGAAAAGGTAGTTCACAGGATGTGACAGCGCCTCTGAGAGTACCCCTACAACAAGCCCAAGAATTCGTGACTTGCACGGGGCAATTGCTAGATGCCATCCAGAAGAAACTCAAATAGCCTTCTACTCGCGCTTACCCTTCTCCTCGCCTCCCCCGCGCTCGCGCTTTTTTGATTCGTCATTGCCGGGCTTGACCCGGCAATCCATGAGGAAGCTCCGCAAGCGCTGACAGCCCGCATGGATCACCGGGTCTCGCTCCACCAGCCGCGCTTCGCGCGGGGTGTCGCGGCCCGGTGATGACGAGCTTGTTGTCATTCCGGGGCGCGAGCGGAAGTCGGGTTTACCCGACTTCCGCATTCAAATATGCGCAAGTCGGATAAATCCGACTTGCGAAAGCGAGCGAACCCGGAATCCAGAGCCGCTTGCGCGAGCCGCCCCTGGATTCCGGATCGCGCGCAAAGGAGCGCGCGTCCGGAATGACAAAATTGCTTGCCGGGGAAATTACCGCTCCAGCCCGCGCAGGCCGGTTTCGAGTACCCGCACGCCGAGCCGGTTGTTCTCCGCGACCAGCGGGCCGTCGATGCGCTCGAGCGAGATCGGCTTCTCCACCAGCGGCGGCTTGTCGCTGTAATGCGCAAGCACGAAGGCGACCCCGAGGCCCGCCAGAAACAGAAGATCCATCGGGATACGCGCCGCGAAACTCCCGCGCGCGGCGGGGCGCTTCGGAATTTGAAGAATGTGAACCTTGTCGCGGCTCATGTTACGGCCCTTGCGGATCGTCCGGTGCGGGCAATCGTCTTGCGCCGAATTTACTCCCGCGCGGCCAGCCGCGCAATCACCTGCCGGGCGCGGTCTCTTCCACGGCCGGCGGCACGCGGCGCTGGACGAAAAAATGGTTCGCTTCGCTGCGCTCCAGCGTGTTGCTCGTGCGGTCGCCGGGCGGGCCCATCAACGCGAAAAGCACGACAAGGATCGAGACGAACAGCGCGACGACCAACACCAGTTCCATCGACCAGTTCGGCGGAAATCGCATGACGAAATCCTCCTACTTCGAAAACGCGCGGAAAACTCCGCTGTTCCGGCATACCGAAAAGAGCGTTAACGCGCGGCGGCGATTTCGGGAAAGCAGGCTGACCTAACCCTACGCGCGAAATCTACTCGATCGTGCAGCGCAGGCTGCCCTGCCCGCTGCGCCGCTCGTTGCGGATGTACATGGCGAGCGTGAACGGCTCGCCTTTCTGCGCCGAGATTTTTCCCTCGAAGCGGATTTCCGCGCTTTCGCCGGCCGAAAGCGGCTGCCACTGATGGATGCGCAATTCGCCGTTGCGCAGCTCAGCGATCTTCGTTTGCTCGGGAAAGAATTCGTAGACGTCCTCGCCGAAGCGCGCGAGCACGCGCACCGCCTCGATCCGGTTCGGCGGATAGCCGCCCGGCACGAAGGCATCGACATAGGCGTCGATCCCCGGCGCACCCTTCGCGCGCTCGGGAAAGCAGCTCAGCACCATCGCCTCCGCCGCCTGCGCGGCGAAAGTCAAAGCCATGAGCGCGAGTGCGCAGAAAAGAATTCGCTGCATGTCGATCATCCGGCCGAGCAGCTCACCTTGCCGCGTTGGCGACGTTGGTATCGTCGGCATTGGTGCAGCCGAGGCTCGCGCTTGCCTGCGCGGCGGCGGTCATTGCGAGCGAGACGGTAAATGCAAGCAGAATACGTTTCATGGTCCTTCCCGGATTCCGAACCGCGCGCTTATAGCCGATCCGGGAAAGCGCGAAAATGACGAAAGCGCGAGCAGCGGTTTTCCGGCGTCGCTTCAGGCGTGCCATGCTTGCCGCCATGACGGGCTGGAAGACATCCGTATTCATCGGAGTGACGGCGGCGCTGACAATGCTATCCGCCGCACGCGCCGCGCAGATCGATTGCTCGGGCCTGTTCGGGCGCGATACCTCGCACGCGGCACTCGTCAAAGCCTTCGGCGCGGACAACGTCGTCTACAAGAAGATCGACGCACCGCAGGGCTCGACCGGCATGGCGACTATTTTGTTCGAGCGCGACCGCGAGCGGCGGCTCACGATCGAATGGCGCGACGAGCTGAACCTCGCGCGGCCGATTTATATCGGCATCGATGGTCCTTCCAAATGGCTGACGCCGTTCGGCATCCGGAGCGGCACGCCGATCGGTGAAGTCGAGAAGCAGAACGGCAAGCCGTTCCGCCTGAACGGCTTCGGCTGGGATCTCGGCGGCGCCGCGCGCTTCGGCAAGCTGCACAGGGACAAGAAGAAGCAATAAGCTCCTCATAATTCGGATCGACTCGCGCGCGGGGAGCGTTTACGCTTCGTGCAGATGCGGCGGAATGTACGGGAGTAGCGTCATGAAACGAATGACCACCGTCATCGCGATTATGCTTTCCGCCGCGAGCTTCACGCCGGCCGAAGCGCAGCTTGCCACCAATCTCCAGTTCCGCACGCCGCTCAACTATCGCTTCTCGGTGCAGCCGAAGAGCCACGTCTTCTTTTATAACCGCAAGCATCATCACCACGGCTGGCGTCATCGCCACCGCCAGTTCCTGCCTGTGCTCGCCGGTCCCGCGGTCATCTATCAGAACGGCGACATCGGCATCCCGCCGGAAGACGATTTCACCGCCTCGGTTCCGGCCATCGCGCAGCCGGCCGTCTATCGCCTCGGCGAAACCGGCGGCTGCGGACGGCAGCAGGTCAGCGTTCCCGGCAGTCAGGGCCGCACCACTGTCAATATCTGGCGCTGCTGAGCCCGGAACTTTCTCCGTTCCATCTGCACACCGGCGTCACAACATCGCCCGGCAATGACCTTGCTTCGGGAGGAACGATGACTGCGCGCACTTGTTGGCCTGAAGTTACGGGCAACGAGGAGATGCAAGATGAATTTTAGAAAGACTGTAATTGCGCTCACCGCGGCTGGCGCGCTGGGCCTCGGAACCATCGGCGCGACGCAACCGGCATCGGCGGTGACGCCTGCCTGGGTAATCCCGGTAATCATCGTCGCCGGCGTCGGCGGTGTTGCGCTCGGCGCGGCTGCCGATAACGCCTATGCCTATGGCCCGCCCTCGCATGCCGGTGTCGTAACGGCGCAGCCGGTTGCCGGCTGCTGGATCGAAAACCGCCGCAGCGGTCCGGTACAAGTCTGCCGCCGCTAGTCAGCGGCAACAAACTGTTCGGCTCCGGCCGCAAACGCCGGAGCCGATTTTATTTGGAACGCTGATCGGATTTGCCGGTTGCTGACAAGCAAGTTGGAGTAACCGATGAAAGTTTCGCTTCGAGCCGTGATCGTTCTGGCCGCTGTCGTATTTGCCTCCGCCGCAAATGCGCAAATGGCGGACAAGCGCTCCTTTTTCCATCCGCTCGGTTTCTGGGGCAACGATGGTTTTGTTGCGCAACGAGAGGTCTATCCTCGGGGCGCATCGACAGTCGTCGTCATCGAGCCCTCGCCTTACACGGACCCATGCTGCGGCGGCGGCCTCATGCACGAGCGCAATTGGTAGCAAACAAAAACCCCGGCGATCGCTCGCCGGGGTTTTCATCGAAGCGAAAGAGCTTACTTGCCCATGTTGTTTTTGACCGCGCCGACGATCGCAGTCAGGATCGCGCCTGCTGCGCCGCCGCCGACTGCCTGACTGACGATGCTGCCGAGATCGGGACCCGCGGCCGTCGCCTGCAGCGCCGGAATCAACGCCTGCAGAATCTGGCCGCCGACGCCGCCGCCGACCGCGCCGATGATGATGTTGCCGACAGGACCGGCCGAAAGATTTTTCAGCGTACTGCCGAGAGCCGTACCGGCAAGCGCGCCTGCAATGATCTGAACGATGAGATTGATAACGGTAGGTGACATGGATCGCCTCCATTGCTCCGCCGCACTGTAAATCGGCGCTTCACTCTGCGGAGCAGGAGCGGCACGCCGGGAGAAATCCGCCGCCTTCTTTCGAAGGCGGCGGATAAGAGTGAGCGGTTACTTCTTGAACGCGCCGGTAATCGTGTCCCAGATGCTGCGCGCAGCCTTGGAGCCCGCGTCGATGATCGACGAGGCAATCACGGATGCCGTCATTTCCTTGCCGAAGGTTTTCGTCTTTGCGAGCGTCGTGGGGCCGGCGATGCCGTCCACGGCAAGGCCGTTCTTCTTCTGGAATTCCTTGACCGCATTCGCCGTCGCCGGGCCGTAGCGGCCGTCGGCTGTAATGCCGAGTTCGGTCTGCAGCTTCTTCACCGTCTCGCCGATCGAGCCGACCTGGAGATAGACGAGCTCCGGCAGACCCATATGCGTGAAAGTGTCCGGACCCGCGAGACCGTCGACGGCGATTTTCTCTTTCGCCTGAAAGTCGCGAACCGCTTTTTCCGTCGCCGGACCGAACTGCCCATCAACCGGAATGCCGAGTTTTTCCTGCAAACGCTTAACCGGCTCGCCGGCCATACCCCGACCGAGAATCGTCATACACACGCCTCCTGAATGAAAAAGCAAAACCCCAAGGAGGCGCAGGATACCACTTTCGCGCGGAAAGACATCGCCCGGCGCGGAGCGTTTTCTACTTATGAAAGTAGGAAAATGCGAAAATTTTACGCGCGATTAGCGCGCAGGTGCGATCTCAAGCACGCCGAGACGGCGCGCGGCGAAAAATGCCGCGATGCCGAAAGCGGAGTAGAACAGCGTTACGGTCAGGTACATGGGGAAGTAACGCGACACGCGCGTGACATATTCCGCGAAGCCGAGCTGGTAGAAGTCGCTGCCGAGAAAATAGCCGAGATTGGAAACGATAAAGAAAGCGATCGTGCCCGCGCAGACGAAGCAAACGAACTTGCCTGCCGCGAGAAGATCGAGCGTCTCGGTCTTGCGCAGCGCGCGGCCCGCGAACCAAAGCGCGGCGTAGGCCGGCGCGAGCAGCGCGTAACCCGACGACATGCACGCATCGGCAACTTTCAGAAAGCCGATCGCGACACCGTCGAGAACGACAGCCTCGATCAGAAACGCAGCGATCCACCACGGCGAGCCGAGCAGGAGACCGGCGAGAAAGAACACGCCGGTCGATGCATCCGGAGCGACGGTCCCGATGCCGAAATGGTGGATGCGGGTGACCGCCATGAGAATGGCGAGCGCGAAAGCCGCGATCCATTCGGCCTTGGGCTTGAGGACGAACATGTAATGCTCCGGATGGTTCGATTTCGGGCGAAGCTAGTGCGGCAATGCGGGCGAAGCAAGTGCAGCATTTTCGCAGCCAGTGTGCCTTTTCCGCGCTTGACCGGGCCGGGGGGCCAAGTAATCGTGCGCCGAAACCGGGAATATCCGCATGCGTAAACTGATGCTCGCCCTCGCCGCCGCAATCGCAATGGGTTCCGCGCTCGCGACGCAGCCCGCATCCGCCGCGAGCTGGCTCGAGATGAATTTCGGCCTGCTGACCGGCCCCGGCTATAGCGGCAACGTGCCGGGCTGCGAGTGGGGCCTCTACAAAATTCCCCGCCGCTTTGCGATGAAAGAGCGACGCTTCTGGGGCTCGGACGCGAATATCGATGAATTCGCCGATGTGCGCGAGATCGCCTTCCGTCCCTGGGGCGATAAACTCATTCCGCGCCGTTACTGCGAAGCGAAGGTGCTGGTTTCGAGTGCCGAATTCGGCAAGCAGGCGTGGACCAAGGTCTATTACTCGGTCGGCGAAGACACCGGTTTCGCAGGAATCACCTGGGGCGTGACCTGGTGCGTCGTCGGCATGGATCGCAATCTCTCCTACGCACCCGATTGCAAGCAGGCGAGACCGTAAATGCGCGGCCTCGCGGCGGCGCTGATCGCGCTGGTCGCCACACTCTCTCCGGCGAAAGCCCAGCAATATGGCGAGCCGGGGCAATTCGATTTCTACGTACTCGCACTGTCGTGGTCGCCGTCCTACTGCGACTCCGCAGGCAACCGCGCCGACCCGGCGCAATGCCGCGCGCAGAAGCCCTTGAGCTTCATCGTGCACGGCTTCTGGCCGCAATATGACCGCGGTTTTCCCGCCGACTGCGCCTACAACTCGCCGCGCGTGTCCGAGCAGACGATCCGCGGCTTGCAGGACGTAATGCCGAGCCGCGGGCTCGTGATCCATCAATGGCGCAAGCACGGCACCTGCTCGGGCCTTGCGCCCGATCAATATTTCGCGCTGCTGCGAAAGGCCTTCGAGAAGATCAAAATTCCTCCGCAGTTCGAGCAGTCAACGAAATGGCAGACCGTCTCGCCGCCGGAAGTCGAGAATGCGTTTCGCGTCTCCAATCCGGGACTCGACAGCGAGATGATTTCGGTCACCTGCGACCGCAGAAACCTGCGCGAAGTCCGGATCTGCATGACCAAGGAACTGGAATTCCGCAAATGTCCGCAGGCGGACCGGCAGGCGTGCCGCAACCCGCGCGTATCGCTGCCGCCCGTTCGCGGCTGAGCCTCGCTTCCGCTAAATTGCCGCGATGAATTACCGGCACGGCTATCACGCCGGCAACTTCGCCGACGTTTTCAAACACGCTGTGCTTGCACGCGTGCTGACGCTTATCGCCGCGAAAGACGCGCCCTATCGCGTCATCGACACGCATGCCGGCGCGGGCCGCTACGATCTCGACAGCGAAGCCGCCAAGGCTACCGCGGAGTCGGAAAAGGGCATCCGGCGCTTGCTGAACGATCTGCCGCAAGGTGCCGCGCTCGAGCTCTTGCAGCCTTATCTTCGCGCGGTCGAAAAATTCGCGCCGGCTTATCCGGGCTCGCCGCTCATCGTGCAAACGCTCGCACGCGCACGGGATGCGATGGTTTTTTGCGAACTTCACCCCGAGGAGTTCGCGTTGCTGGAAAAATGCGTCGGCCGCGATCGCCGCGCGAAATGCCTCGCGCTCGACGGCTGGACGGCGCTGAAATCGCTGCTGCCGCCGAAGGAACGCCGCGGGGTCATTTTGATCGACCCGCCCTATGAGGACCCGTCGGAGTTCAGGCAGGTCGCAAGCGGCGTCGAGGAGGCGGTGCGCCGCTTCGCAACTGGCGTCTATCTGATCTGGTATCCGGTCAAGAACCGCCACGACACCGACGCGGCCATCCGCCGGGTCGTGCGAGCCGCGGGCAAACCGGCACTGAAACTCGAATTCGAGATCGAGAAACCGCAGAGCGAAGGCCCGCTGCACGCAACCGGGATGCTCGCCATCAACCCGCCGTGGAAACTGAAACAGGAAAGCGAAGTCCTGCTTCCCGCACTGCGCCAATCGCTCGCGGGCGAAAACCGCGGGGCGGTCCGCATCGAGGCAATCGACTAACTGCTGCTTTTCAATGCAACGGCTTTATCCTAGCTTTTCCCCGGGAAGAGAAGAGCCGCGACAAGCGGCCGCTAAATGCAGGGGAGAAGAAGTATGCCGACTACCGGCACCGTGAAGTTTTTCAATTCCGAAAAAGGCTATGGATTCATCAAACCCGACGACGGCGGGCGCGACGTGTTCGTGCACGTCTCGGCCGTGATGAGTTCGGGCTTGGGCACGCTGAACGAGGGGCAGCGCGTTTCGTTCGAGATCGAGCCGGACAAGCGCGGCAAGGGACCGAAGGCGGTAAATCTGCAAGGCGCCAGTTGATCGCGAGCCAACTGCGTATGATAAGTAGCAAATGCTTATCCTGCGCAGTTCTCCGCCCTCACCCTTCGGCCGCAAGATCAAGATCGCAGCGTCCATTCTCGGCCTAAGCGACCAGATCAAGATCGAAACCACCGACACCAACGACCCGTCGGACTCGATCCGCAAACAGAACCCGCTCGGAAAAATCCCCGCGCTGGTTCTGGAAGACGGATCGGCGCTGTTCGATTCTCCGGTGATCCTCGAATATCTCGACGCGCTCGCCGGCGGCGGCAAGATCATCCCCCGCGAAGGCAATCCGCGCTGGGGTGCACTCAGGTTGCACGCAATCGCCGACGGCATCATGGATGCCGCGCTTCTGCAGGTTTACGAGAAGCGCTTCCGCCCGGAGGAGCACTGGGTCGCGAAATGGACCGGCTATCAGGCCGAGAAGGTCACGCGCGCGCTGGACGTACTCGAAGCCGCGCCGCCGCCGTTGCCGCCGGTTCCGGATATCGGCCACATCGGTCTTGCCTGCGCGCTCGGCTATCTCGACCTGCGCTTCGAAGGAAAGTGGCGCGCGAAATACCCGAAGCTGGTCGCCTGGCTCGACAACTTCGCTGCGAAAATCCCCGCCTTCGAAAAAACCAAGGCGCACTGAGCGAGCGCGAAATCCGAAAACAAAAAACCCCGGACCGAAGTCCGGGGTTTTTCGCTAGAACGAAGCCGCCGTGGCTTAGTAGCCGAAGCGATAGTTCAGGCCGACCTTGACGGTCGAGATGTCGGTGTCGCCGAACGTCGTGGCGTTGTCGAAGTTGTAGTACATGTACTCAACCTTCGTCGACCAGTTCGGAGCGAACGCCCACTCGATGCCGAGGCCGAGCGCGTAGCCGGTGTCGGTGTCGTGGAAGCCGAACGTGCTCGAACGGTTCCAGGCGAGACCGCCCGTGCCGTAGAGCATCGTGCGATCCCAAGTGTAGCCGATGCGGGCGCGCAGCGTGCCGAGGTAATCGACGTGCGAGAACGCGGCGTTGTTCATGTCGGTGCCGCTGATGTCAGCTTCGATGCCGAACACCCAGTTGCGCGAGAACTGCCAGTTGTAGCCGGCCTGCAGACCGCCGAGGAAGCCGTCGACGTCGCCGACGAGCTCGGTGTCGCCCCAGCCGTAGCCGACGTGACCGCCGAAGTAGAAGCCGGTCCAGTTGAACACCGGCGCCGGAGCGGCCTTGTAGACCGGACCGCGAACCGGAACGTCGGCGGCGGAAGCCGGAGCCGCGGCGAAGAGCGCGACAAGGGCAACGCCCGAGAGCAGGATCTTTTTCATTGTGACCATCCTTGATTCACAGACTTCAGAAATGCCCCCACCAAGGAGGCCGCTAGGTCGTCTTAGTTCGCGCCGGTTTAACTCCCGGAGCGCTTAAAAACTATGCCATTTGAGCAACACCGAACGGCTAAAGCGGTATCCGAATATGGCGGAAACCAGACGCAATTCGGACGGAAGATTGCCCTCCAAGCTCAAACGCTACGTAACCGTCGAAGTTCCTTTACGAGAGATTAATTTTCAAAGTTCCATCTTCGACGATTGTCTTAGAAGCGATAGTTCACGCCTGCGCGCAGCAGACTCGAATTGAAACCGACGCTGACCGGACCGCCGACCGTTTGATACGTCCGGCTGCCGAAGTCCGTGTAGATATATTCGAGCCGTGCGCTGACGTTCGACGCGATCATGCCTTCGATGCCGAAGCCGAGCGCGTAACCGAAATGATCCTGATCGTTCGACAATCCGGCGACGCGCAGATCGCCGCCCGCATAGGCGAGACCGCCGGTTGCATAAACCAACACGCGATCGAAAGCGTAGCCGAGACGCCCGCGCAAAGTTCCGATGTAATCGGCGGTGAAAATGCCGCCCGCCGCGGCGCCGTCGATGCCGGTAATCGTAAGATCGGCTTCCACACCGAAGGTGAGGCCGCTTACCATCTGATAATTGTAGCCGAGCTGCGCGCCGAGCGCGTAGCCGCTGATGTCGCTGTTGTTGG
Source organism: Xanthobacteraceae bacterium (assembly GCA_019752575.1). GTDB lineage: Bacteria > Pseudomonadota > Alphaproteobacteria > Rhizobiales > Xanthobacteraceae. The sequence continues at coordinate 202,099 of JAIELW010000011.1, forward strand.
CGTCGCCCCAGCCCCAGCCGCCATGGACGCCGGCATAGAAGCCGGTCCAGTTGAACAAATTCCGGTAGACCTGCGGATTGTTGTAGTTCCGCGGCAGATCGCCCGCGAAAGCGGGTGCCGCAACGAACAACGCCGCCGCCAACAGAAACTTCCTCACGACAAGCCTCCTCCGCCAGGGCGGACTTACGAATTCCATTTCCCGAAAGATAAAATTTTAGAAGAATTGAGGGGTTAACTACGGTTAGCGGCGGGCGCCATCTTCGCTGCCGTGCCTAACAAAAGGTAAAGAAAGGCGCGGTCGGGGAACCGGCCGGGCGGGAAGGTGATGTTTTTCCGCCGCTCTGCCGGCGAAATTCCGCCGCGCTGGCTTGAAGCGCCGCAAAACCCTATTTTCCTAAAATGCCCCGCGAAAAAACCGCCCCCGACAACCTCGATCAGCGCATCGAAGAAGAAGAAGGCTTGATCGGCGCTAGCTCGGGCGAAGCCGAGGACGACGAGGACGAGATTCTCGCCGAAGCGGTCGAAGAGGAAGACGCCGAGCCCGAGGCCGGGCCGCTGCAACGGGGCCGCGAGGTCATCCGCGAATTCGTGAAGCTCGCGCCGGAATCTCCCGGCTGCTACCGGATGCTCGATACGTCCGGCGCCGTACTTTACGTCGGCAAAGCCAAGAACATCCGCAAGCGCGTGACTTCTTATACGAGGCCCGAAGGACATTCGCGCCGCATCACGCGCATGATCGCCGCGACCGTGTCGATGGAACTGGTCACGACCTCGACCGAGACCGAAGCGCTGCTCTTGGAAGCGAACCTGATCAAGCGCTTCCGCCCCTACTATAATGTGCTGCTGCGCGACGATAAGTCGTTTCCTTATATCCTGCTGACCGCCGGCCACCCCGCACCTGCAATCGCGAAGCATCGCGGCGCGCGCAACCGGCCCGGCGATTTCTTCGGTCCTTTTGCCTCCGCCGGTTCCGTGAACCGCACCATCACCGCGCTCGAGCGCGCGTTCTTCCTGCGCTCCTGCTCGGATTCGGTTTACGAAAGCCGCACGCGGCCATGCCTGCTGTTTCAGATCAAGCGCTGCTCAGCGCCCTGCACCGGCGAGATCGCGCTCGACGAGTACAACCGCATGGTCGGCGAGGCGCGCGATTTTCTTTCCGGCAAAAGCACCGCGGTCAAAGACCACCTCGTGCGCGATATGCAGACTGCGTCCGAGGCGCTCGATTACGAAAAGGCGGCGGTGTTGCGTGACCGTCTCGCGGCGCTCTCGGCGATCCAGTCGCACCAGGGCGTGCATCCGCGCAACACCGAAGAAGCGGACGTGTTCGCCGCCTACCAGCACGGCGGCATCACCTGCGTGCAGAGTTTCTTCGTGCGCGGCTTCCAGAACTGGGGCAACCGCGCGCACTTCCCGCGCGCCGACAAATCGCTTGGCATCGAGGAGATTCTCGGACCCTTCCTCGCGCAGTTTTATGCCGACAAGGCGATCCCGAAACTGATCCTGCTCTCGCACAGGCCGGAAGAATACGATCTGCTGGTCGAGGCGCTTTCGGAAAAAGCCGGCCGCCGCATCGAGATCGCGGTGCCGCAACGCGGAGAGAAATCCGAACTCATCGCGCACGCCCTGCAGAATGCGCGCGAAGCGCTGGAGCGCAGGCTTGCGGAATCTTCGTCGCAGCTTCGCCTGCTCAAGAGTCTCGCCGAAACTTTCGGTTTGCCGGCAACGCCGAAGCGCATCGAGGTCTACGACAATAGTCACATCATGGGGACGAACGCGGTCGGCGCGATGATCGTGGCCGGGCCTGAGGGATTTGCGAAAAACCAGTACCGCAAGTTCAACATCAAATCGCCGGACACCAAGACCGGCGACGACACCGGCATGATGCGCGAGGTGCTGAAACGCCGCTTCAAGCGGCTGCTCGACGAGAACCCGCGCGAGCAGCAGAACGAAAACGCCGAAACCGCGGGCGAAACCCCTTGGCCCGATCTGGTGATCGTGGACGGCGGCCTGCCGCAACTGAATGCCGCGCGGGAAGCAATGGCGGAAGCCGGCGTAAGCGATGTGCCGCTGCTTGCCGTGGCAAAGGGCCTCGACCGCGATGCCGGGCGCGAGTTGTTTCACATCGCGGGCCGCGAGCCGTTTCGTCTGCCGCCGCGCGATCCGGTGCTTTATTTTGTCGAACGGCTGCGCGACGAGGCGCATCGCTTCGCCATCGGCTCGCATCGCGCGCGCAGAAGCAAGGACATCGGCTCCACCGGCTTGCAGGAGATTCCAGGCGTCGGCCCGTCGCGCAAGCGCGCTCTATTGCATCACTTCGGGACCTTGCAGGCGATCGAGCAAGCCTCGCTTTCCGATCTGGAAAGCGTGCCCGGAATCGACTCGCGGCTCGCAAAAGCGGTTTACGACTATTTCCATGCAGGCGGATGACTTCCATGCAGCTGCACAACGGCTGCATCCCGCGATGCCGCATTGACGCCATCGGCAGGGAGTGTCTTGCTCCTGCCAAATGGATTTCCGGATGAATCAGACTCCCACCGCAGCAAGAGTGACGCCGGCGAAGGGCGGCTCGGCGTGGAGTCTTGCGAACATGCTGACCTACGGCCGCATCGCCGCTGTGCCCGCGGTCGCGGCTTGCCTGTTCGGAATCGCGGTGCTCGACGGCGGACTTTGGCTGCGCTGGGTCGCGCTTTCGATTTACATCGCCGCCGCCGTCACCGACTGGCTCGACGGCTGGGCCGCGCGCACCTACGGCCAGTTCTCGAGGCTCGGCCGCATGCTCGATCCGATCGCAGACAAGCTGCTCGTTTCGTCCTGTCTGCTGATGCTCGCCGCCGACGGCACCATCCGCGGCTGGGCGCTCTGGGCCGCGATCATCATTCTGTGCCGCGAGATTCTCGTCTCGGGCTTGCGCGAGTATCTCGCGGAGCTTCGTGTCAGCGTTCCGGTCACCAATCTCGCGAAATGGAAGACCGGGATGCAGCTCGTCGCGGTCGGTTTTCTGATCGCGGGCGATGCCGGCGATGTGATCCTGCCCTTCACGTCGCTGATCGGGCTCGCGCTGCTCTGGATTTCCGCGATCCTCACGCTCTACACCGGCTATGATTACTTCCGCGCCGGGTCGAAACATCTGGTCGAATAGTGGAGTGGATTTGACATTCGCTAGTCGGCGCAACTTGCTCTCAAAGCGAATGTCAAATCCAAAACTCCACTATCAATTTAAAATTGCTAGTGGTCCTTTGATTCTAACATTCGCAAAGGACCGCGCCGAGACGGAATGCGAATGTTAGAATCGGACCACTAGTATGAAGATCGTTTATTTCGCCTGGCTGCGCGAGCGCCTCGACAAGACCGAAGAAGATGTGGATGTGCCCGCGTCCGTGCACACCATTGGCGATCTCATGATGTGGCTGAAATCGCGCGGCGAGGAATATGAGCTTGCCTTCGACAATCCGAAGGTGATCCGCGCCGCGATCGACAAGACGCACGTGCGCCCGGAAACGAAGATCGCGGGCGCCAGCGAGATCGCATTCTTCCCGCCGATGACGGGGGGGTAGCTGCTTTTCTGTCGTCCCCGCGAAGGCGGGGACCCATAGCCCCTGTGCCCGATGGAATACGCGGTCTACATTCTTGCCAGCAAGCGTCACGGCACACTCTACATCGGCGTTACGAATGATTTGAGCAGACGCCTGAGCGAGCACAGCCTCGGTAAAGGCTCGAAGTTTGTCCGTGACTACAAGGTGAATCGTCTCGTCCACGTAGAACTGTTTGACGACCCAGAGTCCGCCATTACTCGCGAGAAGCAACTGAAGAAATGGAATCGTGACTGGGAGATCAATTTGATCGAACGGGAAAATCCTGATTGGCAGGATCGGACTCCCGACCTAACTTAATCGCAGGGATTATGGGTCCCCGCCTTCGCGGGGACGACGAAGATGAAGAGCGTGGAAACGGTCATCATTACAACCTTGGCAATCGACACGAACGCCGAGACGAAGGCCGTTTCCGAAGCCGGCGGCAATATCGGCGCGGTCGTGACCTTCTCCGGCATCTGCCGCGCGGACGAGAAGGGCGGCAAAATCTCGGCGCTGTTCCTCGAACATTATCCGGGCATGGCCGAGCAGGAGATCGGCAAGCATGTCGAGGAAGCGAATCGGCGCTGGCCGCTTCTCGCCGCGCGTGTCGTGCATCGCGTCGGCCGCATCGAACCCGGCGAAACCATCGTCTTCGTCGCGACAGCCTCCGCGCATCGCGAGGCCGCGTTTCAGGCCGCCGAATTCATCATGGATTACCTGAAAACGAGCGCGCCGTTCTGGAAACGGACCGAAGGCGGCGGACGCGAAGCCTGGGTCGATGCGAACGAGAAAGACGAGCGCGCGGCTGCACGCTGGAAGTAAATCTTTTTCGTCATCGCCGGGCTTGTCCCGGCCATCCACGCCTTAGCAGCATCGAAGCCCTAAAGACGTGGATGCCCGGCACAAGGCCGGGCATGACGCTCTAAATTGCTGGAACGCGGGGTGAAAAAACTTATGCCGCCTTCTGCTTCGGCTGCACTGCCGTGGTGTAGTCGTCCATCAGCGTCTGCGTGATCTTCGACGGCGTGAACTTCCAGTCGCCGATTTCGGACACCGCCGTCACTTCCGCAGCGGTGCCGGTGATGAAGCATTCGGTGAAGCCCGAAAGCTCTTCCGGCTTGATGTGGCGCTCGATCACTTCATAGCCGCGGCGCCTTGCGAGTTCGACCACCGTGCGGCGCGTGATGCCGTCGAGGAAGCAGTCCGGCGTCGGCGTGTGAATCTTGCCGTCCTGCACGAAGAACATATTCGCGCCGGTGCATTCGGCGACGAAGCCGCGATAGTCGTACATCATCGCATCGGCGTAGCCTTTACGCTCGGCCTGATGCTTCGAGATCGTGCAGATCATATAGAGGCCGGCCGCTTTCGCCTTGCAAGGGATCGTCGCCGGATCGGGGCGGCGATACGTAGCCACGTCGAGACGGATGCCTTTCAGCCGCTGCGCCGGATCGAAATAGCTCGGCCATTCCCAGGTCGCGATCGCGAGATGGATTTTGTTGTTCTGCGCCGAGACGCCCATCATCTCGGAGCCCCGCCACGCGACCGGGCGCACATAGGCGTCCTTCTGGCCGTTGGTTTTCAGCACCAGCTTCTTGGCTTCGTCGATCTGCGCGACCGAATACGGGATTTCGAAGTCGAGCAACTCGGCGGACTTCTTCAGCCGCTCGGAATGCTCGGTGCATTTGAAGATTTCGCCGCCGTAAGCGCGCTCGCCTTCGAACACGCAGCTCGCGTAATGCAGGCCATGCGACAAGACGTGGAGGTTGGCGCTCTCCCACGGCACGAGATTGCCGTCGTACCAGATCTTTCCGGGACGTTTGTCGAAGGGTTCACCGGCCATTGGCGTTGCTCCTCACACGCGAGCCTTCATTCGGCTCTGACTTTCGGGCTTTTGCCTCGCTGGCCGACACCCGTTATGTTTCGGCCAATGAGAGCGGTTCTCTCCGTCTCGCGCAATGATCGTAACGGCAGCCGAGGGGCTTTCGGTACGATCCTTTCGCAAAAACGGCACTCTCGGTAACAATCAAACGAAAATAAGTCAATATGGCTGACGTAAACGTCTCAACGCTCCCCATTAGCCCCAAGGGCGCCGGAAAAGCTGATGATTCTCAAGGCAATGAGGGCATCCCGGCGGTCGAGCTGATCGAGCTTCTGTTCTTCGCCTACCGAGATTTCGTAGGCGACGCGGACGAGCTTCTGGCCCGCCTCGGCTTCGGCCGGGCCCACCACCGGGTCGTGCATTTCGTGAACCGCCATCCGGGCATGCGGGTCGCGGACCTTCTTGCGGTGCTGAAAATCACCAAGCAGAGCTTAGGGCGCGTGCTGCGCGAACTCGTGGACAACGGCTACATCCAGCAGAAGGCCGGCGACACCGACCGCCGCGAACGTCTGCTGTATGTCGCGCCCAAGGGCGAAGAATTGGCACGCCAGCTCGTCGCGCTGCAGACGCGCCGTTTCGCCCGCGCGTTCAACGAATGCGGACCCGGCGCGCGTGCCGAAGCCCGCAAATTCCTCGCCTCCATGATCGATCCGGAATCGCGCGAGGAAGTCGAGCGGCTGATTTCGCGCGCGAACGCGAAAAAGTGAGCGGCGACATGAACAAGCCGCTGCAGCCGCCTTCAGACGACGCTCCCCACCTTCTCGTGGTCGACGACGACCAGCGCATCCGCGAACTCTTGTCGCGCTACCTCGCCGATCACGCATACCGGGTGACGACCGCTTCCGACGCCGCCGATGCGCGCGTCAAACTCGGCGGCATGGCCTTCGACATGCTCGTCCTCGACGTGATGATGCCGGGCGAAACCGGCCTCGAGCTTGCAAAATCGATTCGCGAAACTTCGGACGTGCCGATCCTGATGCTGACCGCGCGCGCGGAAACTTCGGACCGCATCGCCGGCCTCGAAGCCGGCGTGGACGACTATCTGCCGAAGCCGTTCGACCCGCGCGAGTTGCTCTTGCGCATCAACAGCGTCCTGCGCCGCGCGGCGACCCCCGCGGTTCCGGCGGTCGAGAGCGTCCGCTTCGGCGAATACGAGTTTCAGCTCGAACGCGGCGATCTCACGAAAAACGGCGAGCCGGTGCGCATCACCGACCGCGAATGCGACATGCTGCGCGTGCTGGCGCTGCGCGCGGGCGACACGGTGCCGAGACAGGACCTCGTAGCACCGGGCGGCGACGCCTCCGACCGCGCGGTGGACGTGCAGATCAATCGCTTGCGCCGCAAGATCGAAAAGGATCCCGCCGATCCTGTCTACCTGCGCACGGTGCGCGGCGTCGGTTATCGGCTCCTGGTAGCGCCGTGACCTCGATCGACGCAGGCATCCGCGGAATCAAATCGATCTTCAGCCGGGTCGGCGACAGCTACGACCGCATCGGCACCTGGCTGAACGCACGCCTGCCGAAAGGCCTTTACGCCCGCACGCTTCTCATCCTGCTGACGCCGATCGTGCTCCTGCAGTCGGTGCTGATGTTCGTCTTCATGGAGCGGCACTGGAACGTCGTTACCCAGCGCCTCTCCGCCGCCGTCTCGCGCGACATCGCTTCGCTGATCGATGTCTATCAGCAATATCCGCAGGACAAGGACGCCGCGTTTCTCCGCAAGATGGCAAGCGACCGGCTCGGTCTCACGGTCGAACTCCTGCCCGACGCAGACCTGCCGCCACCGGGACCAAAGCCGTTTTTCTCGCCGCTCGACAGCGCGCTCTCGCGCGAGATCGGCACGCTGATCCAGCGGCCGTTCTGGATCGATACGGTCGGCAACTCCAACGTCATCGAAATCCGCATCAAGCTCGACAAGAACGTGTTCCGCGTTTTCGCGCCGCGCAATCACGCTTACGCCTCGAACTCGCACATCTTCATCATGTGGATGCTCGGCACCTCGCTGGTGCTGATTTTTATTTCGATCCTGTTCCTGCGCAACCAGATCAAGCCGATCCTTCAGCTTGCCGAAGCGGCGGAAGCCTTCGGCAAGGGCCGCGAAGTCCCGAACTTCCGGCCGCGCGGCGCCACCGAAGTGCGGCGCGCGGCGGCGGCATTCCTCGAAATGAAACGCCGCATCGAGCGTCAGATCGAGCAGCGCACCACGATGCTCGCGGGCGTCTCGCACGACATGCGCACGGTGCTGACGCGTTTCAAGCTCGAACTCGCGTTCCTGCCGGAAGGTCCCGAAATCGAAGCCATGCGCCGCGACGTCGACGAATTGCAGAACATGCTGGAAGCCTATCTCTCGTTCGCACGCGGAGAATCCGGCGAAGGCCCCGGCATGCTCGACGCCTCCGAGATGCTGAAAGAACTTGCCGCTCACGTTGAGCGCCAAGGCCGCAAGGCGACCGCGACCTTCGCGGGCCCGCCGATCGTGCAGGCGCGGAAAGAAGCGCTGCGCCGCTGTGTCGCGAACCTCGTTGCGAACGCGATCCGCTACGGCAAGAACATCTCGCTCTCCGGCAAGCGCGAACCGCGCTGGCTTGAAATTTCGGTGGAGGACGACGGCCCCGGCATTCCCGCCGACAAGCGCGAAGATGTTTTCCGCCCATTTCTCCGCTTGGATGCCTCGCGCAATCAGGACCAGGGCAACAGCGGTCTCGGACTGTCCATCGCGCGCGACATCGCGATCGCGCATGGCGGCGATATTTTCCTGAGCGACAGTTCGCTCGGCGGCCTGCGCGCGACGGTGAGAATTCCTGCTTAATCGTCGTCCCGACCGAGCGAAGCGAGAGCCGGGACCGCTATCGGTAAGATGCGGACGATCCCGGATATTTCGCTGTGCGAAATTCCGGGATGACGATTAGAAAAGCCGCGAGCCGTTCTTCACCGCGTGATCCGGCGAGAACAGCACCACCGCGCCTTCCTCATCGGGAAATCCGAGTGTCAAAACTTCCGACATGACCGGCCCGATCTGCCGCGGCGGAAAATTGACCACCGCGGCTACGCGCTTACCGGGCAGTTGCTCGGGCTTGTAGTATTTCGTGATCTGCGCGGAAGACTTCTTGATCCCGATCTCGGGGCCGAAGTCGATTATCATCTTGATCGCGGGCTTCTTCGCCTCGGGAAACGGTTCCGCCTCGATAATCGTGCCGACGCGGATATCGACTTTCATGAAGTCGTCGAACGAAATTCTCGGCGCTGGCGCGTCGTGCTTCATTCTAGCCCCCAGTAAAGATTCTTAGACGGCGACCGGCGCGTTCGGGTCTTCCGGGAACGCCTCGTCGCGGCGCGAGCGGCGCGGTGCGCAACGCGGCACGAAGCGGCACATCTCCTTCGCGAAGCCCGCGAGACGTTCGGCCGTCGCAAGCTGCCGGTCGAGCGAAGCCATCGTGCGCGCAAGGCCCGGATCTTCGTCGTCGAGCCAGGTCCGGGTCGCCCGCGCGAAAAAGCCGGCAAGCGCCTGCGCCCGCATTCCGCCGATGATCCCCGACGACCCGATCCCTGCCGACGACAACATCCATTGCTGCGAACGCACGGCGAGCTTGTTGAGACCCATCGCAAGCTGCGGATTGGTACGCGCCGAGCGATAGAGCGAGCGGACGGCCTCGCGATGGGGGCTAAGCGCCTCGAAGCGCCGCATCAAAACCTCGAAGAGGCGATCGCGCGCCGACTGGTCGCCAAGCTCCGGATCGAGTTTCAACTGCTCGCCGCCCGAGAGCACCTTCTTGTCGGTCTCGCGGAAGAAGGCCGCGACCATGTCGAAGGTCGAGCCGAATTCGCCGCGCAAATCCGCCAAAGAGACATTGGCAAGTTGGGCGACCTCGGAAAGTTCGATGCGTTCGAAGCGCTTTTCGGCCAAGAGCGTCAGAAATGCGCCGAGGATTTTTTCGCGAGCCTGTGCGTCAACCATGACGGTCCTCCATAAGCGGAAAACGCCGGAAATCCGAGAGAGTTCAGTTTAGAAACAACCTGTGGCGATGGGAAGGCGTGGAGTTTGGGTGTTCGTCGTCCCGGCCAAGGCGCGAAGCGCCGCGAGCCGGGACCGTCATCAATTATTAATGTGAACGATCCCGGATATTTCGCTGCGCGAAATTCCGGGATGACGATTTCTCAGCCCGCCAATTCCTTGCCGCGTTTTGTGGCAGCGGCGACGGCCTCTTCGAGCAATTTATCGAAGCCCGCCTCGCCCATCAGAATTTTAAGCGCGGCGGCGGTGGTGCCATTCGGCGAGGTCACATTTTCGCGCAGCTTCGATGCGGGGAGATCGGATCGGTAAAGCAACTCGCCCGCGCCGGAGACGGTTTCCCGCGCAAGCTTCGCCGCCAATTCTTTCGGCAGACCCGCTTTCTCGCCTGCGCGCGCAAGCGTTTCCGCAAGCAGAAACACGTAAGCGGGCCCCGAGCCGGATACCGCGGTCGCCGCGTCCATCAGGCCTTCGTCTTCGATCCACTCGACCGGCCCGGTCGAGCGCAACAGCGCATCGGTGAGCGCGCGCGCCTTTGCGTCCGCGCGCTTGTTCGGTGTCGCGACCGTAATGCCGCGCCCGATCGCAGCCGGCGTATTCGGGATCGTGCGGATCACCGCTGACTTCGGAAATGACTGCTCCAGAAACGAAATCGTGCGCCCGGCCATCACGGAGATGACAACCGAATTCGCGCCGGCGAAGTGCGAAAGCTGCGGCAGCACATCCTGTGCGACCTGCGGCTTCACCGCGAGAATCAGCGCTGCGACTTCGCTTTTCGGATTTTCGTTGAGCGGAATCTTGCTTGCGGAAAGCAGCGACAGAATTTCCGGCGGCGGGCCGGGATCGCGCACGGCGACCTGCGAAGCGGGCAATCCGGCTTTCAGCCAGCCTTCGAGCAACGCCCCGCCCATCTTGCCCGCGCCTGCGAGCATGACGGTCCCCTTGAGCGCGGAAAGAGCGCTCATGGAATTACGCCTCGCCGGCGGTCTCGAACAGAGTCGCGTCCATCGCCTCGCGCGCGGTCTTGCCCGCCCAGATCACGAACTGGAACGCGGGATAATAGCGCTCCGCAGCGCTGACGGCGTTTTCCAGGAGTGCTTCGCATTGCCGGCCGCTTGCCTCCGCTCCGCCGGAGAGTACCAGCCCGTCGCGATACATGACGAGACCCTCCTCCGACCAGAGGTCGAAGTGCCCGAGCCAGAGCTGCTCGTTGACCATCGCGAGCAGCCGGTAGATTTCGGCGCGCCTGGCCTCCGGCACCTTGAGGTCGAAGGCGCAGGCCGTGTGCAGCGCCTCCAACTCGTCCATCCACTGAAACGATACGTTGTAGTTGGTGTGGCGCCCCTTGATGGAAAGCGTGATCTCGGACTCGTTCGCCCGCTCGAACGACCAGTCGTTGACCGCAGCCAGCCGCTCGACCAGATCGACGGGATTCCCGCCTACCCCTCTATCGAATTCAGCCAGTGACATTCCGCATCCTTTCCTGGGCTTCAGGCCCTCGGAGAATCCTTCAACGGTCTCCGGCACGGATGCCGAAGCCGTCCTTCGCTCCCCGTTTGGTCTGCCGCCGCAACTTGCTGATTCGCCAAATTGAACCGCAAATCAGTTGCGTCAGAAGAATCGAATTCGCCCTCGCCTTCAATGGCGGTTCCACGGCTTTTCACAGCCGCAAGCGGCCGGAAACGCAATTAGCGGTGGAGAACTGTCAGATCGTCGGCGCCTGATTCTTCAGAAGCGCCTCGAGCTCGGCCACGCGGGCCGCGAGCTTCTCATTTTCGTCGCGCGCCTTCGCGGCCATTTCCTTGACCGCCTCGTGCTCCTCGCGGGTCACGACATCCATGCCGCGCAAGATTCGCTCGGCCTGCGAGCGGACCATGGTCTCGACCTCGCGGCGCACACCGCCCGCAACGCCCGCGGCATCGTTCGCAAGACGCGCGAACTCGTCGAAAATGCGGTTGCTGGTCTGGGTCATGACACGGCTCCTTGAGCCGCAACCGGCGGCCCATGCTCTACAATGGGTATCGCAGGGCCTTGCTGCAAGGCGGCTTCTTGACTTCGGTTAAGAGAGGGCTGATTCAGCCGAGCCCATGCCGCTTTTCGCGCTTCCCTTCCCCATGATCGATCCGGTGCTGATCTCGGTCGGCCCGCTCTCGATCCGCTGGTATGCGCTCGCCTATGTCGGCGGCATCGTCGGCGGCTGGTGGATGGCACGCAGGATTGCCGCCGCGAAAGCATATTGGGGCGGCGTCTCGCCCATGACCCCCGAAGACATTGACGACCTCATCGTCTGGGTCGCACTCGGCGTCGTGCTCGGCGGGCGGCTTGGCTACGTGCTGTTCTACAACCCGGCCTATTTCTTCGCGCACCCTTCCGAAATTCTTGTGCTGTGGCGCGGCGGCATGTCGTTCCATGGCGGCTTTCTCGGCACGATCCTGGCGCTGCTTCTATTCGCGCGTTCGCGCGGCATCCCGATGCTTTCGATGCTCGATGTCGCGGCGATCGTGACGCCGATCGGCTTGTTCCTCGGCCGCATCGCGAACTTCATCAACAGCGAGCTTTGGGGCCGCGTCACCGACGTGCCCTGGGCCTTCGTGTTCCCGAACGGCGGGCCGAGCCCGCGCCACGCGAGCCAGCTTTACGAAGGCACGCTGGAAGGCGTCGTGCTGTTCGCAATCCTCGTTGTGATGTGGCGCAAGGGCGCGCTGAAATATCCCGGCATGATCGGCGGCATGTTCGTCGGCGGCTATGGTATCGCGCGCATCGTCTCGGAATTCTTCCGCGAGCCGGACGCGCATATCGGCTATCTCACCGGCGGGCTGACGATGGGTATGCTGCTTTCTATTCCGATGCTCGCGGTCGGTTTCGGCGCGATGTGGATTGCCAAGCAACGCGGCGTCACGAAATTCAAAGCGCCGAAAACCAAACCCCCTCATGGCCGGGCTTGACCCGGCCATCCAGAGCCATGTGTCCTGTCTCTCTGGATGCGCGGGTCGAGCCCGCGCATGAGGAAATGAGATGAACAACCTAGAGCGCGAAATCCGCGCGCTGATCGAGACGCAAGGTCCGCTCGAAGTCTCGCGCTACATGGCGCTCTGCCTCTCGCATCCAAAATACGGCTATTACACAACGCGCGACCCTTTCGGTATGAGCGGCGATTTCACCACCGCGCCGGAAATCTCGCAGATGTTCGGCGAACTGATCGGCGTCTGGTGCGCGGAAGTCTGGCGGCTGATGGGTTCGCCATCCCGCGTGGCGCTCGTCGAAGCCGGTCCCGGCCGCGGCACGCTGATGAAAGACGCGTTGCGCGCGGCGCAGGTAATGCCGGGGTTTCTGAATGCGGCCGAACTGCACTTCGTCGAGACCAGTCCGGTCTTGCAAGAGAAACAGCGCGAAACTTTGCATGGCGCGGTTCCGTCAATTGCGTGGCATGGCGAAACCAATACGCTTCCCGATGCGCCGCTCATCGTGATCGGCAACGAATTCGTCGATGCGCTTCCCATCGGCCAATTCGAAAAGAAAGCCGGCCGCTGGCACGAGCGAAAGATCGGGCTAGGCGCGGATGGCGGATTCGCGTTCGGGCTCGATCCCGCGCCGCTGCCGGATTTCGAGAAGCAGATGCCGGAACGTCTCACGCCTGCACCCAACGGCGCGGTGTTCGAGCAACGCGATCTCACGCCGATTTCGGAAATCGTTTCGCGCATCGGGAAATGCGGCGGCGCCGCTCTCTTCATCGATTACGGCCACGCCGAATCCGGCTTCGGCGACACGCTACAAGCCGTCAGCGGCCACGACTATGCCGAACCGCTGGAAGCGCCGGGCGAAGCCGATCTCACGTCGCAAGTCGATTTCGAAGCACTGGCTGCACTTGCCAACAAACGTGTGCGCGCCATCGGTCCATTCACGCAGCGAGATTTCCTCACGCAGCTTGGCATCGAAGTCCGCGCGGAAATTCTGCAACGAAACGCAAAAGACGAAATGCGCGATGAAATTGGTACCGCGCTGACAAGGTTGATCGGCCCGGCGCCCGGCATGGGCGAACTTTTTAAGGCGATTGCCTTTGCGCATCGCGATTTGCCGCGCCTTCCCGGATTTGACGGCGCCAAGATCAGCGGCGACGCTTAATCAGATGAAGGTCGAATCCACCGCGCTCGCAAAACTTCCCGGCATCCGCCATGCCTTCTTCACGCGCGAGGGCGGCGTCTCCGAAGGCATCTATACGTCGCTGAACGGCGGCATCGGCTCGAAGGACAGCGTGGCGCACGTTTCCGAAAATCGCCGCCGCATGAGCGAAACGCTCGGCGCGGAACATCTCATCACGTGTTACCAAATCCATTCCGCCGATGTCGTCGTCGCGGGCAAGGCGTGGAGCCGCGAGAACGCCGCGCGCGCCGACGGCATTGTCACGCGCACGAAAGGGCTCGCCGTAGGCGCCTCGGCCGCGGATTGCGGGCCGCTATTGTTTGCGGATGCCGATGCCGGCATTGTCGCGGCCGCGCACGCCGGCTGGAAGGGTGCGCTCGGCGGTATCGCCGAAGCGACCGTCGCGAAGATGGTCGAGCTGGGCGCTTCGCGTAAAAATATCGCTGTCGCCATCGGCCCATTGATCCGGCAGCAGAGCTACGAAGTGGGCCCGGAATTCGTCGCCCGCTTCAAGGAAGCCGAATCGTCCTACGCAAAATTCTTTTCGCCCGCCACGAGAGCGGGGCACGCGATGTTCGACCTTGCCGGGTTGATTCGCCTGCGGCTGGAAAACGCCAGCGTCGGCCAGATCGACGACCTCGGCCTCGACACCTATTCCGACGAAAAGCGCTTCTTCTCCTATCGCCGCACCACCCACCGCGGCGAGCCGGATTATGGCCGCCAGATCGCGGCCATCGCGCTTACTCGCTGAGCGACCACGTACCAGAATATTCTTACTCCCTCTCCCCAACGGGGAGAGGGTGGGGGTGAGGGGTTCTGTGCAAGTGAACGGCTTCAGTAGCCCCTCACCCGATGACCTTCGGTCATCGACCTCTCCCCAACGGGGAGAGGTGAAGATGCGCGCGACACGCGCCCCGGAATGACAATAGGAAACACCACCGGGGACTGCCTTTGGCCTCGTATTTACAGGGTTGGCGGCGGCGGGCTAGTACCCACTTTCCGAAGTTCGTAAACGTCTCGTCGATTCCATCACGAACTTCGGAAAGTAACGGGTACTAGCAAATTTATAATTCTAGTACCGCTTTCTATTGGCAGTTCCTGGTTGGACTCGCGGATCGCCGTGCAGGAACTGCCAATAGGCGGTACTAGTGACTTTGGCCCAAGGGTCATGCGCCGGAAGGCGCGAATGGATGGCGTGAATGGCGGGTCGGCAGGGCAAGAATAACGGAACCGTCAAGCTCGTCGCCGGCAACTCGAATCGCGCGCTTGCCGAAACCATCGCCTCCTATCTCGAGACGCCGCTGACCAAGGCAACCGTGCGGCGCTTCGCCGACATGGAAATCTTCGTCGAGATCGAAGAGAACGTGCGCGGTCAGGACGTTTTCATCGTCCAGTCGACATCGTTCCCTGCAAACGACCACCTGATGGAAATGCTGATCCTGACCGACGCGCTGCGCCGCTCGTCTGCGCGCCGCATCACCGCGGTAGTTCCTTATTTCGGTTACGCGCGGCAGGATCGAAAACCGGGCCCGCGCACGCCGATCTCGGCAAAGCTGGTCGCGAATCTGATTACCCGCGCCGGCGCCGATCGCGTGATGACGGTCGACCTGCACGCAGCGCAGATCCAGGGCTTCTTCGACATTCCCGTCGATAACCTCTTCGCCTCGCCAGTCATGGTGCGCGACGTGAAGGAGCGCTTCGAACTCGGCAAAGTCACCGTGGTCTCGCCCGACGTCGGCGGCGTCGTCCGCGCCCGCGGCCTCGCGAAACGCATCGATGCGCCGCTCGCCATCATCGACAAGCGCCGCGAGCGGCCGAACGAATCCGAAGTGATGAACGTGATCGGCGACGTCGAAGGCCGCGATTGCATCCTGATCGACGACATCGTCGATTCCGGCGGTACGCTCGTAAACGCCGCCGAAGCGCTGCTCGAAAAAGGCGCGACTTCCGTCACCGCCTACATCACGCACGGCGTGCTTTCCGGCGGCGCGGTCGCGCGCGTTACCGCGTCGAAGCTCAAGGAACTCGTGATCACCGACACAATCCAGCCGACCGAGGCGGTGCGCGTCGCACGGAATATCCGCGTGCTCTCGATTGCGACCTTGATGGGCGAAGCGATCGGCAGAACTGCACACGAAGAGAGCGTCTCCAGCCTCTTCGATTGATATGACGAGCACACGCAACTGCTGCGCGTAAAATTCCGGCATTCTGTTAACGAATTCGTGTTTTGCTGCCACATCGCTTCCATGATTGGAGCGTAACAGCAAAGCCACACACGAAACTGCGGCATACGTCGCATAGGGAGGGCCCTATGAAACGCGAAATCGCGGCTACTATTTTTACGATGCTCCTCGCGGGAACTGCGCTTGCGGGCCCGATCGAACAGAGCGAACTTCCTCCGCCGTCGCAAAAAGAGACACCGGACAGCGCGCAACTGCGCGGCCTCATCGAAAACACGCTGAACGAGCGTCACCAGACGGCGCAAGCGCCGTCCTTGGCGCACGAAGACTGGAACATCTATTCTTCGGCGGAACTCTGGCTTGACGGAATTCCCGAGAGCGAAGGCATCTCGCTCGATGCGCTGGCGCAGAAGCAGAAACGCTATCCCGGCTACAATACGGTCGAAGAAAAGAGCAATTCGATTCCGACCGCCTACAACTGGCAGCGCGGTAACTTAAAGGCGAATGTCGGCACCAATGTCACGGCTGCCTCGGCCACGCCGACCGTGATCCCGACTGACATCTATGCCGGAACGCTCGCGAACTCCGGCGGCACCGGCGCGATCGACGGCCGCCTCGAATACGATCTGAACACATGGCAGCTCTACGGCGGCACCAAGCGCTCGCTCGTGGCCAATCCGGACGGCACGGTCTCGGTGAACAACAACTTCACGGGCGGCACCTACTACAACCTGCCGCCGTCGCTTCTGGGCGGGAAAGTCGGCACCGGCTTCGAGGTTAACCCGACCGGCGACGCCAAGACCCGGCTCGAATATCGCCAGATCATCGGCAATACCGAGGGCTTCCTGGCCGCCGAGCGGACCACCCCGTTCCAGCACCTCGGCCCCGACGTGACCGGCGTGAACGGGCTGAAGGCGGGCATCAACCGCAAATTCTGAGGCCTTTCGGAGCCGCGAAAGCCTCGTTGCGCCTGCCAGATTGAGCCGGTATAAGCCCGCTCGAACCCAACAGGCTTGCGCTGTCGCGTGACGCCGGTGCGCCACCGGACGGGCAATTTTTTGCCGTCCGATCAAGGCTTTGACGAGGAATAGAACGATGGCTGCCGCGAAGGAATTGAAGGCTGTAAGTCGCGCTAACGCCGGTAAGGGCGCCGCCCGTGCCGAACGCCGCGCGGGACGCGTCCCTGGAACCGTTTACGGCGAGAACCAGCCGGCCGCCTCGATCTCGGTCGATGCCGTCGAAATCGGCCGCCGCATCTATGCCGGCCGCTTCCTTACCACCGTTTTCGATCTCGAGATCGACGGCCAGAAGACCCGCGTGATCCCGCGCGATTTCCAGCTCGATCCGCTGAAGGATCGCCCGGTCCACGTCGACTTCCAGCGCCTCGGCAAGGGCGCGATCATCAAGGTCGCGGTGCCGGTCCACTTCATCAATCAGGAAGCCTCGCCCGGCATCAAGCGCGGCGGTACGCTGAACGTCGTGCGCCACACGGTCGACTTCCACTGCCCGGCCGAACAGATTCCGGAATCCATCACCGCCGACCTCACCGGCCTCGAGATCAACGACTCGCTGCACATCTCGGCGGTGAAGCTGCCGGACGGCGTGAAGCCCGTGATCCGCGACCGCGATTTCACGATCGCGACCATCGTGCCGTCCTCGGGCTACCTCGAAGAACTCGCTGCCGCCGCTGCGAAGGCCAAAGCCGACGCTGCTGCCGCGGAAGCCGCTGCTGCCGCGGGCACTCCGCCGGCTGGCGAAGGTGTGGCTCCGGCCGCTGGCGAAGGCGCTGCTCCCGCGGCTCCGGCCGCCGACGCCAAGGGTGCGAAGCCCGAAGGCGGCGACAAGAAGTAAGACGACGCGGCGGGTGCTTATCCTAGCACCCGCCCGCCGGTCCCCGCGGAGACCGTCCGATGTTTTTATTCGCGGGACTTGGCAATCCGGGCGAGCAGTATCGCCGCAACCGGCACAATGTCGGCTTCATGGCCGCCGACGCGATCCATTACCGTCATCGCTTTTCGCCCTGGCGCAAACGCTTTCAGGCGCAGACCGCCGAAGGCGAGATCGCGGGCGAAAAGGTACTCCTGCACAAGCCCCAAACTTACATGAACGACTCCGGCCTTTCGGTCGCGGCTGCGCAGAAGTTCTACAAAATCGCACTCGGCGATACCGCCGTCTTCTATGACGAGATCGACCTGCCTCCCGCGAAGCTGCGCGCGAAGCTCGGCGGCGGCAACGCCGGCCACAACGGTCTTCGCTCGATCACGCAGCATTGCGGCAACGACTACATGCGCGTGCGCATCGGGGTCGGTCATCCGGGCGACCGTAATCTCGTTTCACGCTGGGTGCTTTCGGATTTCGCGAAAGCCGAGCACCCGTGGGTCGAGACCATGTGCGAGGCGATTTCCGATGCGGCGGAATACCTCGTGAGCCGCAAGCTCGAAGATTTCCAGAATCGCGTACACCTCGCGCTCGAAAAGAGCGGCGTCCTCAAATCCATCTAAGCAAGAAAAGTAATCATGGGATTCAAATGCGGAATCGTCGGTCTGCCGAATGTCGGCAAATCGACCCTCTTCAATGCGTTGACGCAGACCGCCGCGGCACAGGCGGCGAACTATCCGTTCTGCACCATCGAGCCGAATGTCGGCGAAGTGGCGGTTCCTGACGCGCGCGTCGATGCGCTCGCCAAAATCGCGGGCTCGGCGGAGATCGTACCGACCAAGATCAACTTCGTGGATATCGCGGGGCTCGTGCGCGGCGCCTCAAAAGGCGAAGGCCTCGGCAACCAGTTCCTCGGCCATATCCGCGAAGTCGATGCCATCGTGCATGTGCTCCGCTGCTTCGAGGACAGCGACATCACGCATGTCGAAGGCGGCATCGATCCCTTGCGCGACGCCGAGACGGTGGAAACCGAGCTGATGCTTGCCGACCTCGACAGCCTCGAGAAGCGCATCGATAACCTCACCAAGAAAGCGCGCGGGCAGGACAAGGAAGCCATCGCGCAACTCGATCTCGTGAAGCGCTCGATCGAGGCACTTTCGAACGGCAAGCCCGCGCGCGTCGTGCAGCGCAAGGACGAAGAAGAAGCGGCGTTTCAAGCGCTGCAACTGATCACGGCAAAGCCGGTGCTCTATGTCTGCAACGTCGAGGAAAGTGCCGCGGCGACCGGCAACGAACTGTCGAGGAAAGTCGAGGCGAAGGCGAAAACCGAAAACGCCGTTACGGTCGCGATCTCGGCGAAGATCGAATCCGAAATCGCGATGCTTCCCATCGGCGAGCGTAAGGAATTTCTCGACGCTGCGGGCTTGGTTGAACCGGGTCTCGATCGCCTGATCCGCAAAGGCTACGAACTCTTGGGCCTGATCACCTATTTTACCGCAGGCCCGAAGGAGGCCCGCGCCTGGACCATCGTGAAGGGCATGCGGGGACCGCAGGCCGCGGGCGTGATCCACACCGATTTCGAGAAGGGATTCATCCGCGCCGAGACGATTGCATATGCCGACTACGTCGCATGCAAGGGCGAGGCTGGCGCGCGCGATGCCGGCAAGCTACGGCTCGAGGGCAAGGAATATGTGGTGCAGGACGGCGATGTCATGCACTTCCGCTTCGCCAACTAAGCTTTTCAGGAAACCGATGGACGCGAAAACCGCCCGCTTCGCCTACGAGGATTTCGAGGTCGGCAGCGTCATGACTTTCGGGCCGCGCCTGATTACGCGCGGGGAAATCATCGAATACGCGACCGAATTCGATCCGCAACCGATGCATCTCGACGACGAAGCGGCGAACAAGTCGATGCTGAAAGGTCTTTCCGCCTCCGGCTGGCACAGCTGCGCGATCATGATGCGCATGATTTACGACGGCTTTCTGCATGAATCGAGTTCGCTCGGCGCGCCGGGCGTCGATGAAATGCGCTGGATGAGGCCGGTCCGGCCGGACGATCAACTGACGATCCGCGTCACTTGCCTCGGCAAGCGCGACTCCGGCAGCCGTCCGCAAGTCGGGCTCGTGCGCTTCAATCTGGAGATGCTGAACGGCAAAAACGAAATCGTGTTGCAATCGTCTTATTCCGGCTTCTTCGGCAAGCGCAATTCGGCAGCCACGCCGTGAAATATTTCGAGGAAATGAAAATCGGCGATGTCCGCGAGTTCGGCTCTTACACCTTCACCGCCGAGAACATCATTCGCTTTGCGAAAAAGTACGATCCGCAACCGTTTCACTTGAGCGAGGAAGCGGGCAAGAAATCGCTGTTCGGCGGGCTCTGCGCTTCCGGGTGGCACACCGCCGCCGCTTGCATGCGCAAGATCGTGGACTTCAATAAAGCCGCCTACGAGGAAGCACTTGCGCGCGGCGAGAAGCCGGTTGCCTCCGGCCCCTCGCCCGGATTCAAGAACCTGAAATGGCTTAAGCCCGTCTATGCCGGCGACACCGTCACCTACACAAGCGAGATCATGGAATTGCGCGAATCGGCAACCCGCCCCGAGTGGGGATTGATGCTCGCGAAGATTTACGGCGTGAACCAGAAAGGCGAGCGCGTTTACGAGTTCGACAGTTCGGCTTTCATGCCGCGGAAGCCGAAATGATGCTTTTATTGTCGTCCCCGCGCACGCGGGGACCCATACTCCCTGCGTGAGTGATGCGATACGCCGTATATATCCTCGCGAGCAAACGGCACGGGACGCTTTACATCGGGATTACGAACAATCTTTCAAAACGATTAGGCGAGCACCGCTCCGGCGTAGGTTCAAAATTCGTGCGCGATTACAAAGTTAAGATGCTAGTTCACATTGAACTCTTCGACGAACCTGAACAGGCTATCGCGCGAGAGAAACAATTAAAGAAGTGGAATCGTGACTGGAAGATTGAGCTCATTGAGCGCGAGAACCCTGATTGGCAAGACCTAACGCCTGATCTTATTTAGGCACCGGGGTTATGGATCCCCGCTTTCGCGGGGATGACATTGAGACGCTTCCTGAAGCGCGCAAGCGCAATCACCGCCCAGATCGCCTCGATTACGCCGAAGGGCCACGCCCCCTGCAAGAAGCCGTAAACTGACGCCAATGCGCAGGCGATCGCAAACGCGAAAATGAACCACGGGCTGCGGTCTTCCAGCGCGTAGAACAAAAGCATCGCGCTGACGGCGAAGAGACCAAATAAGGTCAAAAAGTCGAAGATCATCTTGCCACCTTGTCATTCCGGATCGCGCTTACGCAAGTCGGATTTATCCGACTTGCGCATATTTAAATTACGAAAGTCGGGTAAACCCGACTTTCGCTCGCGCATCCGGAATGACAGTTAGGAAATTCAATGCCCCTCGAAGTTCACCAGCGTCCGCACCGGCACACCTAACGCGCGCAATTTCGCGGCACCGCCCAGTTCCGGCAGGTCGACGACAAAGCACGCCGCGAGCACTTCCGCGCCCATCCCGCGCAGCAGCTTCACCGCGCCTTCCGCCGTGCCGCCGGTTGCGATCAGATCGTCCACGAGGATCACGCGCTCGCCTTTGCTCACCGCATCCTTGTGCATTTCCATCTCGTCGATGCCGTATTCGAGCGAGTAAGCGATCCGCACCGTCTCGTAGGGCAGTTTTCCCTTTTTGCGGATCGGCACGAAGCCCGCGGAAACCTGATGCGCCACCGCGCCGCCGATAATGAAACCGCGCGCCTCGATTCCCGCCACCTTGTCGATCTTCGAGCCCGCCCAAGGGTTCACGAGATCGTCCACCGCGCGGCGGAACGCCCGCGCGTTGCCTAGCAAGGTCGTGATGTCGCGGAACCGGATACCGGGCTTGGGATAGTCCGGGATCGTGCGGATGGCGGCACGAAGGTCGAGCGCGTCGGGCGGATTCATGAAATTCCCTGTGGTTCGCAGGCTACACCTTGTCGGCAGGCGCAAAACGAGAATAGCCTACTTCCCGGCGGCGACGGATTCGCGAAACGCCGCAAGAAATTCTTGAGGAGAGCGCCATGGCCAAGGGCCAGATGAGATCCACCAAGGAAAAGAAAAAGCCGAAGGCGGAGACGTCCAAGAAAGGCACGTCTTCGTATAAACAGGCTTACGGCAAAGGGGCCGCGCCGGCGAAAAGCTGAGCGGAGGAGACCCAATAAAAAAGGCCCCGCATAGCGGGGCCTTTTTCTTATCCGGTTCGCGCTCAGTGCGCGCTGGCCCAGACCTTCTTCTTGGTGAAGTAGGCGAGCCCCGCAAACACGATCAGGAAGATCATGACCTGGAAGCCGATGCGCTTGCGCTGATCGAGATGCGGCTCGGCGGCCCACATCAAGAACGCGGTGACGTCGCGCGCATACTGGTCGACCGTCTGCGGCGAACCGTCGGTGTATTCGACGCGCTTGTCTTCGAGCGGCGGGCGCATGGAGATGCGGTTGCCGGGAAAATATTTGTTCCAGAACTGCGTCGGCGTGAGCTGCTCGCCCGCCGGCGGATTTTCGTAGCCGGTAAGCAGCGCGTGCAGATAATCGACGCCGTTCTCCTGATACTGGCGGACGATGTCGATCAGGAAACCGGGAAAGCCGACTTCGTAGGTGCGCGCCTTCGCGATCACCGAGAGATCGACCGGCAGCGCGCCGTTATGGGTCGCGCGCGCGGCCTGCTCGTTCGCGAAGATCGGCGGGAAGTAATCGGACGGACGGCCGGGGCGCTGGAACATCTCGCCGCGGTCGTTCGGACCGTCGGTGATCTGATATTCGCCCGCGAGCGTCTTGATCTGGCCTTCGGTGAAGCCGAGCGCGCCGGCCTGGCCGAGCGTGCGGAAGGCGACGAGCTTCAGCGAATGACAGGCCTGGCAGACTTCGCGATAGACCTTGAAGCCGCGCTGCAGCTGCTGCTTGTCGTAGTGGCCGAAGGGACCTGAGAAAGTCCACTTCAGGCGCGGCGGCAGCGGCGCATGCGGGTCGGCGGCGAGCGCCGCGTTTGAAGCGCCGAACGAAATCGCGGAAGCGAGGCCGAGCGCGATAAGGGTGTTCTTGTTCATCATATGCCCCTTAGCGCGAGCCTTTGACCTTCGCCGGGGCGAGCGGCTGATTGCCGAGCACCGACTCCGCGATCGACGCCGGCACCGGCGAAGGCTTCTCGTAATACGAGAGCAGCGGCAAGATTACGAAGAAGTGGATGAAGTAGTAAGCGGTGAGAATACGCGAGGCGATGACATAGCCGCCTTCCGCGGGCTTGGCGCCGAGCCAGCCCAAGCCGATGCAGCAGATCACGAAGATCCAGAAGAACTGCTTGAACAGCGGACGGTACTTGGCCGAGCGGGTCTTGGCGCGATCCAGCCACGGCAGGAAAGCAAGCACCGCGATCGACGCGAACATCGCGATGACGCCGCCGAGCTTCGACGGGATCGCCCGCAGGATTGCGTAGAACGGCAGGAAGTACCACTCCGGCACGATGTGCGTCGGCGTCTGCAGCGGGTTCGCCGGGATGTAGTTGTCGGCGTGACCAAGATAGTTCGGGATGTAGAACACGAACCACGCGAAGAAGATCATAAAGCAGACCATCGCGAAGTTATCCTTCGCGGTCGCATAGGGCGTGAACGCCACGACATCCTTGTCGCTCTTCACGTCGATACCGGCCGGATTGTTCTGGCCGACCTCATGCAGCGCCCAGATGTGCAGGACGACGACGCCCGCGATCATGAACGGCAGCAGGTAGTGCAGCGAGAAAAAGCGCTGCAGCGTCGGCTGATCGACCGAGTAACCGCCCCATAGGAATTCCACGACCTTCGGACCGATGCCCGGAATCGCCGAGAACAGGTTGGTGATGACGGTGGCGCCCCAGAAGCTCATCTGGCCCCACGGCAGCACGTAGCCCATGAACGCGGTTGCCATCATCAGGAGGAAGATGATGACGCCGAGAATCCAGAGGATCTCGCGCGGCTCCTTGTATGAGCCGTAATAGAAGCCGCGGAAAATGTGGATGTAGACGGCGATGAAGAACATCGACGCGCCGTTCGCGTGCACGTAGCGCAAGAGCCAGCCGAAGTTCACGTCGCGCATGATGTGCTCGACCGAGTCGAACGCGCCGACGACGGTCGGCGTGTAATGCATCGCGAGCACGATGCCGGTGATGATCTGCACACCGAGGCAGAACGAAAGGATTCCGCCGAAGGTCCACCAGTAGTTCAGGTTGCGCGGCGTCGGGTAAGCGACGAAGGAGGAGTGCATCAGCCCGAGGATCGGGAGACGGCGCTCGGTCCATTGCAGGAATGCGCTTTTCGGCTTGAAGTTCGACGGCCCGCTCATTCTTCAGATTCCGTTTTCAATAAGCGAAGTGCGGATCAACCGATCCGCACCATCGTGTCGGAAGCAAATTCGTAGGGAGGCACTTCGAGATTCAGCGGCGCCGGGCCTTTCCGGATGCGGCCCGAGGTGTCGTAGTGCGAACCGTGGCACGGGCAGAAGAAGCCCTTGTAGTCGCCCTGATGACCGAGCGGCACGCAACCGAGATGGGTGCAGACGCCGACCAGCACGAGCCACTGCTCCTTACCCTTTTTCACGCGCGCGTCGTCGGGCTGCGGATCGGGCAGGTCGCGGAGCGGGGTCGCCTTCGCTTCCTCGATTTCCTTCTTGGTGCGGTGCGCGATGAAGACCGGCTTGCCGCGCCACTTCACGGTGATGATCTGGCCTTCCTGCACGGGCGACAGATCGACTTCGGCGGAAGCCAGCGCCTGCACCGAAGCGTCGGGATTCATCTGATGAATGAGCGGCCACGCGGCGGCGGCGGCGCCGACCGCGCCCATTGCGCCAGTCGCAATATAGAGGAAGTCGCGCCGGGTCGGCTGATCGCCATTCATGGTGGTGGATTTCGCCAAGTTCCGGTCCTTTCCATCGCATCGACGGAGCGTGACCGCTTCTCAAGCAAGACGCCGCGAAACGGACTCGCCTAGATGTCGGCGGTGGCCCCGGTCCGCGGCGCAAACCCTGCAAAAATCGACAGAATCTGCCGATTGCGGCGCCCCTATTGAACGCTTCTAATGTCACTTGAGCCCATTATTGTCCAGTATCCGGCCATGCGGCACGGAGTCGTTATGCGCGATTTTCCGCGTGTCCCCGCCTTCCGCACATGCCATTGAGCCGCCAATGGAAATCGCGCTTTACGAGCCTGACATTCCGCAGAACACCGGGACCATCATGCGTCTCGGTGCGTGTCTTGGCGTGCCTGTCCACATCATCGAGCCGGCAGGCTTTCCGGTGAGCGACCGGGCATTCCGCCGCGCCGGTTTGGACTACCTGGATACAGTGAAAATCGAGCGGCATGTCTCGTTCGCCGCATTCGAAACGTGGCGCAAAGCGAACGGCCGGCGGCTTGTCCTGCTGACCACGAAGGCGAAGCAACTCTATTCCTCGTTCGCCTTTCGTGACGGCGATCTGCTCATGGTCGGACGCGAGTCCTCCGGCGTTCCGGACAACGTGCATGCGAGCGCCGATGCTTCGCTGCGCATCCCGATGCGCGAGGGCCTGCGCTCGCTCAATATCGCGGTAGCGCTTTCGATGGTTTTGGGCGAAGCACTGCGCCAGACGGGGCGTCTGAACGATGACTGAGGATTTCAAGAACCGCGCACGGGGATGGTTTCGCGAGCTTCGCGACCGGCTCTGCACGGCCTTTGAGAAACTGGAGACCGAAGCGCCTTCCTCTTTATATGAAGGCGCGGCCGGGAAATTCGTCCGCTCGCCATGGGAGCGCACCGACCATACTGGAGAGCCCGGCGGCGGCGGCGAAATGTCGATGCTCTCCGGCCGCCTGTTCGAAAAAGCCGGCATCCACATCTCGACTGTGCACGGCGAATTCGCACCGGAGTTCCGCAACGAAATCAAAGGCGCCAAGGAAGACCCGCGCTTTTGGGCGTCCGGCATTTCGCTGATTGCGCATCCGCGCAATCCGCATGTGCCCGCGGTTCACATGAATACGCGGCATGTCGTGACCGCAAAAGCGTGGTTCGGCGGCGGCGCGGACCTGACACCTGTTTTGAATGCGCGCCGCACCCAGGCCGACCCCGATACGATCGCGTTCCACGGCGCGATGAAATCGGCCTGCGACAAACATAAGAGCATCGCGGACTACGCAAAACTCAAAAGCTGGTGCGACGAATACTTTTTCCTGAAACACAGGAATGAGCCGCGCGGCATCGGCGGCATTTTCTACGACTGGCTGGACAGCGGAAATCGCGACGCGGATTTCGCTTTCACGCAGGAAGTGGGGAAAAGCTTTCTCGATGTCTATCCGAAGATCGTGCGCGCGAATTTTGCGAAACCCTGGAACGACGCCGAGCGAGAGGAGCAACTCGTGCGCCGCGGGCGCTATGTCGAATTCAATCTGCTTTACGATCGCGGCACGGTGTTCGGATTGAAGACCGGCGGCAACGTGAATTCGATTCTTTCCTCGCTGCCGCCGGTGGTGAAGTGGCCCTGAAGCCAGTCGTCCTTCGAGACGCGAGCCTTCGGCTCGCTCCTCAGGACGAGGCTGAAAAATAAAACGACCTCATCCTGAGGAGGCGCGAAGCGCCGTCTCGAAGGATGAGGTCGCAGTTTACTTCCTCAAATCCGCCGGCGAGATCAGCACGCCGAACTGCCGGCACCAGATCACCACGCTCTGATAGTCGGCGAGATTGACGTTCGGCGGAATCGGATAGCGCTGCCCGCCTTTGAACGCCTGAATCTGACCGAGATCGACGGATTTGCTGAGCACTTCGCGCACGTCCCCGTTCGTCTTGATCCCGGATTTCGGAACCAGAAGCACGCGGTAGTCCGGACCCGGCCCGACTTCGAAATCCTGTTCCAGGAAAACAAGATTCTTGTAAACGCTGACCGAGCCCTTGCCCCAATGAATGGGGTCGCGCGGGTTGGCGTGAATGAAAGTGCCTTTTGCGACGACCTCAACCTTCGTTTCTTCCTGCGTGAGCACATGGTTCACGGGTTCGAGCGGGAAGATGTAGGGGAAGAACCAGATGCCGGCCGCGAAACCGAACGCCGTGCCGAGCAGGGCGCCAACGACGAATATAAGAAGAACACGCAAAAATCGCATGAATGGACTTTACTGAGAATAACGCCGCTGCCCAATAACAATACCGCGAGACATTATTTCTTCATCATGGCCGGGCTTGTCCCGGCCATCCACGCCTTATCTGACGTTCGATAAGGAAGGCGTGGATGCCCGCCACAAGGGCGGGCATGACGATTTAAAGAATTGCCGCATCCACAATCTTCTCCAGAGAGGCCGCATCTTCCGGAAAATTCGCGGCGATCCAGGCGGTCTCGGCAGCGGCAAGCGTTTTGCCGAGCTTCGGCCCCTTCTCCACGCCGCGCTTGATGAAGTCTTCGGCGGAAAGCGGGAAACGCGGCGCTGTCCAGCTTTGAGGCAAAGAAAGCAGTGCGCCCCACTTCTCGTCTGCGAGCGAGGCATCGGAGTGCGCGAACGAAATCAGCGCGCGGTCCGAATATTCGTCCGCGCCGATGCGATAGAGCGTCTCTTTCGCATAGGCTTCGCCGCTCGCAGGCGTGAGCTGCCACCACCGGTCGCCCATCGAAACGAGACGCTTGTATTCGTCGTTCGAGAGCCGCAGCCGCTCGCGCAAGTGCGCCGCATCTTCGTCGAGACGAACCGCGACGGCCGCAAGCCGCCGCACGGCGTCCGGTACGATCTCATTCGATCGCTCGATCAGCGCGAGCCGCGCGAGCGCAGGCAATTCCGGTGCGTTCGCGAATACATGATCATAGATGCCGGTATCCGCCATGGCGATCATCGCTTCCGGTGCGCGCTTGGCGACAAGCAGCTTCATTATTTCTGCGCGGATTCGCTCGCGCGAAAGTTGGTCCAGTTTGTCGCGCGCCCGCGCACAGGCGAGATAGCCTTCGCGGTCCGGTTCGCCCTCGCCATAAGCCGCGAAGAAACGGAAGAAGCGGAGCACGCGCAGATAATCTTCCGCGATACGCTGGTCGGCATCTCCGATAAAGCGCACGCGCTTCTTCTCGACATCAGAAAGCCCGCCGCAATAGTCGTGCACTATGCCGTCGCTCGAGAGTGACATCGCATTGATCGTGAAATCGCGCCGTTCGGCGTCCTGCTTCCAGTCGCGCCCGAAGCGCACCACCGCGTGACGGCCGTCGGTTTCGACATCCTCGCGCAGCGTCGTCACTTCGAACGGCCTGCCGTCGGCCACCACCGTCACCGTGCCGTGCTCGATTCCGGTCGGCACGACTTTCATGCCTGCTGCCGTCACGCGCTCGATCGCTTTCTTCGGCTCGGCCGTGGTCGCCAGATCGACTTCGTGCAAAGGCAGTCCGAACAAAAGATTTCGCACCGCGCCGCCGACTACGCGCGTTTCCTCACCTGCGCCGTTCAGCGCGGCGAGTACGTCGGCCAAGGGTTGCACTTTTAAGAAAGCGACTTGATCCGCGGCGAGTTTCCGTTGCGCGGGCGCGCTCGTCATTTCGTTTCGCCCGGATGGAACTTGCCATCCTTGTCGATATACGCGGGAATATAAGTCTTGCCCGGCTGGTAGCCGCCGTAATGCGAGAACCAGACGAGGCTAACCGCAACCAGCGCGATCCCGGTCAACGCAAGCCACGCCACGACCTTCGCGCCCCAGTTTTCGCGGTCGCGTGCGTCTTTTTTCATCAGAAGCAGCACGATCGCGTAGATCGCGAACGGCGCGATGAAGAATGCAAGCTCGGTGAAAATGGTGCGGGCCATTATTCGTATAGTTTCTCGTAAAGGTTTCGGATCATCCCTGCGGTCGCGCCCCAGATATTACGCTTTTCGAAGGGCATTGCGTAGAAGTGTCTTTCGACCCCTTTCCACACGCCAGAATGCTTGGCGTGGTTTTCCCGCGCCATCAGGAAGGAAAGCGGCACCTCGAAAACCTCGTCCACCTCGCGCGGATTGATCTTGAGGGTGAAGCCCGGCGCGATCAGCGCCACCACCGGCACGATGCGGAAGCCGGTGCCTGATAGATAAGAATCGAGATAGCCGAGCGGGGTTGCGAAGCGCGCAGGCAATCCGATCTCCTCATCGGCCTCGCGCAGCGCCGCCGCAAGCGGCGAAGCGTCGCCCGGATCGATCCGCCCGCCGGGAAAGGCCACCTGCCCCGCGTGCGTGCTCAATTCTTTCGAACGCTGCGTGAGCAGCACGCTTGGCTCGTCATGCGCCACGATCGGAATGAGCACAGCCGCAGGCCGCGGCGCGTTGTCGCCGATGCGATCCGTGAAATCCGGATTGAGCATGTGATCGCCGCGCGTGAACTCGCGCGCATGCGCAAACAAATCGCCCTGCGGTTCGCGAAATAATTTTTCCTTCGCGAGCGCGACAAACTCGCGAAGCGGGGGCGAGAATCTTTCTTCCACCAGATTGCCTTCGATCATTCAGCGCAGGCCCGCGATGGTTGCGGCGGGCGCCATCGAAAAAAACTCTCCGGCGGAGGAAATGCCAAACAATTCCTTGCCGTTGAGCTTGCGCGTCTCGCCCATCTCCACGAGATCGAAGAACAGCGCACGTGTGACGCGCGCCCACAGATCGCGCCGTACATGAAGATAGGGCTTCAAGCCGCCGGTGTTTTCCTCGGGCTCGAAGCGCAGCGGATGTTCGGCGTCGCAGCGCACGAGATCGTCCACATTCGTCCTGAACGACAGCACGCGGCTTGCGCCCTCGCCATCCACCGCCATCTCGACTGCATGGAAAGGCGCGTCCTCGACTTTGATCCCGACCTTTTCCACCGGCGTCACCAGAAAATATTTGTCGCCTTCGCGCTTCAGGACCGACGCAAAGAGTCGCACCAGCGCGGGTCGGCCGATCGGCGTGCCGAGATAGAACCAGGTTCCATCCGCCGCGATTCGCATGTCGAGATCGCCGCAGAAGGGCGGATTCCACAGATGCACGGGCGGCAGTTTGCGCTCCTTGCCCACCGCCGCAATCAGCGATTCCAGCCCCTTCGGCGCTGTCCCCTGATTCGTGCTGTGGCCCGTCATAAAGCTACTCGGATTGTGATCGCGAAAAAGCGTGCTTTCATCATAGCCTAAACGCTTAAAAGCCCTTTTGGGACCGCCTCACTCCGGACCCAGTCGCGGCCTTTCGTGTGCATGGAAATTGCATGAACATGCTTGGAATAAGTGAGTCGGAAGGCCGCGAATACAAGTACCGGCAGCAGTGTGGCGTTCGAGAAGTCCGCACCCCACCTCGGCACGCTCATTTGCGGACTTTTCGAACAAAGCCACACTGCCAAGCAATATTCACTAGTGATCCTTTGGTTCTGACATTCGTAGAAGTGCCTGCTGCAACGGAATACGAATGTCAGAACCGGATCACTAGAATGCCCCTCGCCAGCCGAAGGAGGAGCCGTTGAGCCCCGCAAGTCCGGAAAATTTCGACCAGATGATCGTGCGCGCTGCGGAGACGACGGCGGCTTCCGTCAAAGCCGCACGCGCGGCGATCGGCAACGTCATCTTCGGCCAGGAGAAAGTCGTCGATCACGCGCTGATTACGGTGCTGGCCGGCGGCCATGCGCTGCTCTTGGGCGTGCCCGGTCTCGCGAAAACGAAGCTCGTAGATACCATGGGCACCGTACTCGGCCTGCTCGCACGCCGCGTGCAGTTCACCCCGGACCTGATGCCTTCCGACATCCTCGGCGCGGAAGTGCTGGAAGAGTCGGCGGCCGGCAAGCGTTCGTTCCGCTTCATTCAGGGACCGGTATTTACGCAGCTTCTGCTCGCGGACGAAATCAACCGCGCTTCTCCGCGCACGCAGTCCGCGCTGCTGCAGTCGATGCAGGAATATCATGTGACGGTCGCAGGCCAGCGCCACGACCTGCCGAAGCCCTTCCACGTGCTCGCGACCCAGAATCCGCTCGAACAGGAAGGCACCTATCCGCTCCCGGAGGCGCAGCTCGATCGCTTCCTGATGGAAATCGACGTCACCTATCCGGACCGCGAAGCGGAAAAGAAGATTCTTTTCGACACCACCGGCGTCGAGGAAACGAAGCCGCGCGTAGCAATGAGCGCCGAAGACCTGATGGCGGCACAGCGCCTCGTGCGGCGGATTCCAGTCGGCGAGTCGGTCGTCGAAGCGATCCTCAATCTCGTTCGCTCCGCACGCCCCGATAACGCGAGCAGCGAGATCGCAAAACAGATCGCATGGGGCCCCGGCCCGCGCGCGAGCCAAGCCTTGATGCTCGCGGTCCGCGCCCGCGCGCTTCTGGACGGACGCCTCGCGCCGTCGGTCGATGACGTGCTCGAACTCGCCGAGCCCGTCTTGAAACACCGCATGGCGCTCACTTTCGCTGCGCGCGCCGACGGCGCGACGGTCGAAGGCTTGATCGGCAAGCTGAAAGCCAAGATCGGATGAATGCACCCATCGACGTAAGCGGGGCACGGGAAGAAGAGATCGCGCCGGTACGGCAGGCGACGCAAAGTGCGCAGCACCTTGCCGCCGCCATGCCGCGGCTGATTCTCGAAGCCCGCCGCGCCGCCGCGTCGGTGTTTCACGGCCTGCACGGCCGCCGCCGCGCGGGACCGGGCGAGAATTTCTGGCAATACCGCCGCTTCACGGACGGCGAGCCGTCGAACCGCGTCGACTGGCGCCGCTCGGCGCGCGACGATCATCTTTATGTGCGCGAGCGCGAATGGGAGGCCTCGCACACCGTCTGGATCTGGCCCGATCTTTCGCCTTCCATGATCTTCGCCTCGCCGCTCGTCTGGGAGACGAAGCGCGACCGCGCGCTCATGCTCGCCTTTGCGCTCGGCGAATTGCTCGTCCAGGGCGGCGAGCGGGTCGCGATCCCGGGCCTGATGCGTCCGACCGCGAGCAGGAATGTGATTGAGCGCATGGCCGAGGCGGTCATTCATGCCGGTGGCGACTGGAAGAGTTTGCCGCCGCCGATCACGCCCGGCCCGCGCGAGGAAGTCGTGCTGCTTTCCGACTTGTGGAGCCCGGTCGGCCAAATCGTCGCCGCGATCGATCACATGGCCAAACGCGAGCCCGGTGGCCATGTCGTGCAAATCGTCGATCCCGCGGAAGAAACTTTCCCTTATTCCGGCCGTATCGATTTCCGCGAGCCGGAAACCGGACAAAATCTCACCGTCGGCCGCGCCGAGATGTGGGCGCGTGATTATCTCGCGCTGGTCGCGAAACATCGCGAAACCATTCGCGAAGAAACTTCGCGCCGCGGCTGGAGTTTCGCGATCCATCGCACCGACCGTACGGCGAGCGAACTCCTGATCTCGCTGCATGCGCGCATGGGCGAAGCGCGCGACGTGATCTCGAGGAAGCGCGCAAGCGTGAAGCTCGGCGAAACGGAGGCGGCATGATCGGGCTGCCGATCGGCTTCACCTCCCCGCTGATCCTGCTCGCGCTCGTAGCACTCCCGTTGCTTTGGTACTTGCTGCGGCTGGTGCCGCCGCGCCCGCGTCTGATTCAGTTTCCGCCGACGCGGCTGCTTCTCGAAATCGAACCGAAAGAGGAAACGCCGGCGCGCACGCCGTGGTGGCTGACGGTACTGCGCCTGCTGCTCGCAGCTCTCGTCATCATCGCAGCGGCAGGCCCGCTCTTGAATCCGCCGCCAGCAACCTCGCGTGCGAGTGGACCGATTATTTTGCTCGTGGACTCCGGCTGGGCTTCCGCCGCGCAATGGCAGAACCGGCTCTTCACCGCGAACGCGATCATCGCGCGCGCGGAAGCGGAAAACCGCCCGGTCGCGATGCTTGCGACCGCGAGCCCGAAGAAAGACGTTTCGCTCCTGCGTCCGCTGGAGGCGCGCGAGCAGTTGCGTTTGCTTACGCCCGCGCCGCATGCGCCGAACCGCGCCGACATTCTTCCGGGACTTACTGACCTTCTGAAGCGCCAGCCGGACGCTTCCGTGATCTGGCTCTCCGACGGCGCCGATCTCGGTGATGGCGAGGCTTTCATCCACGCGCTGAACGATCGCATACCTGCTGGCCAGCTCACCGTGATTTCCGGCGGCACGCAAAGCGCGCTTGCGCTCGCAGCGGCGGAAAACAAGGCGGGCGCGTTGATCGTGAAGGTGCTGCGCGCAGACACCAACACGCCCGCGAACGGCAGCATCCGCGCGCGCGACCTGCGCGGCCTTCCGCTTGGCGACGCGCCGTTCTCGTTCGCGGTCGGCACGCTGGAAGCCGAAGCGAAGTTCGAACTGCCGGTCGAGATCCGCAACGACATCACCCGTCTCGAAATCACCAGCGAACGCTCGGCTGGCGCGGTGCAGTTGCTCGACAAACGCTGGCGCCGCCGCACCGTCGGCATCATCTCCGGCGGCACCATCGAAACCGCGCAGCCGCTCCTGGCCGCGACCTTCTATCTGTCCCGCGCGCTTTCGCCGTTCGCGGACGTGCGCCTCGCGGGCAATACCGCGCCCGGCGAAGCGATTGCCCGCTTCATCGAGCAGCAGATTCCCGTGATCGTGCTTTCCGATGTCGGCACCATTCCGCCGGAAGTGCGCGAACAGCTCTTCAAGTGGATGGAGAACGGCGGCGTGCTGATCCGCTTCGCCGGACGCCGCTTGGCCGCTTCCGACGACGATGTGCTGGTACCGGTAAAACTGCGCCGTGGCGGCCGCGTGCTTGGCGGCTCGCTCTCATGGGAGCAGCCGCAGAAATTCGGCAGCTTCTCGCGCGAGGGCCCGTTCGCGGATATGACCGCGCCGGAGGATGTCCTCGTCACGCGCCAGGTGCTCGCCGAACCCGACGGACGCTTGGCCGAGCGCACCTGGGCGTCGCTTGCCGACGGCACGCCGCTGGTCACCGCCGAGCGCCGCGGCAAGGGCCTGCTCGCGCTCTTTCACGTGACCGCCGATACGTCGTGGTCGAACCTGCCGCTCTCCGGCGCTTTCGTCGAGATGCTCCGCCGCACTGTGGGTTTAGGCAGCGCGGTCAATCGTCCCGCGGAAGAAACGCAAAACGCACCGCGCGCGAACGTGCAGACGGTCGCGCCGAACCGCCTGCTCGACGGTTACGGCGCCTTCACTGCGCCCGGCCCGACCGCGAAGCCCGTCGCCGCCGATTTCACCGATCGCGGCAATCTCGATCACCCGCCCGGATTCTACGGCCCGACCGAAAGCCTGCTCGCGGTCAATACGCTGCTGCCGGGCGACAAGCTCGCGGCGCTCGATCTGTCGAAGCTGAAAGCCAACGTCGAAGCCTATCGCCGCTCCGAGCCCGTCGATCTGCGCGCGGCCTTGCTCTCGCTCGTGCTGCTTCTTCTGCTCATCGACGCGCTGATTGTGTTTTGGCTTGCGGGCGGCATTAATCGGTTCGCGCGCAAGCGCGCGGCCGTGGCGATCTTGCTTGCGCTGTGCGCTTCGCTGTTCTTCGCAAACAGCGAAGCGCAAGCCCAAACGCCGCAACGCCTGCCACAGCAGAACAACGACTCGTCCTTGCCCTTCGAATTGCGCGCAAGCCTGCAAACGCGGCTCGCCTATGTCATCACCGGCGACCGCGAAACCGACAACATCTCGAGAGCCGGCCTCGAAGGGCTGACGGCTTTTCTCTCGGCACGCACGGCGCTGGAGCCCGGCGCCCCGATGGGCGTCAACATCGCGAGCGACGAACTCGCCTTCTTCCCGATTTTGTATTGGCCGGTGGTGCCCGGCACGCCGAAGCCCTCGAAAGAAGTGCTCGCCCGCATCGACGCCTATATGAAACAGGGCGGCACGATCCTGTTCGACACGCGCGATGCGCTCGCGATCAACAATCCGCGCAGCGGCGAGGTGTCGCCCGCGACCGCGGCCTTGCGCGACATTCTCTCCTCGCTCGATCTGCCCGAGCTCGAAACGGTGCCGACGGATCACGTGCTGACGAAATCGTTCTATCTCCTGCGCGATTTTCCGGGCCGCTTTACGAGCGGCAACCTCTGGGTGGAAACGTTGCCGGCGGACGAGGAAGAACAGACGAACCGTCCCGCGCGCGCAGGCGACGGCGTCTCGCCGATTTTGATCACCTCGAACGATTTCGCCGGGGCCTGGGCCGTGAGCGGCGACGGCCAGCCGATGCTGCCGCTGACACCCGGCGAGCCGCGCCAGCGCGAATTCGCCTACCGTGTCGGCGTGAACATCGTAATGTACGTGCTGACGGGCAACTACAAGGCAGATCAGGTGCACGTACCCGCGCTGCTAGAGAGGTTGGGGCAGTGACTGTGCTTGCATCCTCATGGTTCGAGACGCGCGACTTCGTCACGCTCCTCACCAAGAGGAGTCCTCATCCTGAGGAGCGTCCGCAGGACGCGTCTCGAAGGATGAGGACAAAGGGCGAGTCTTGCCCATGAACCTCGGTATCGCGTTCGAACCGCTGATCTCGCTCCCGCTCCTGCTCGCGGCGGCGGTCGTTGCCGCGCTGGTCGCGGCACTTCTTCTCGTTTCGCGTTCGCGCGGGGCGATCACCCGCGCGATTGCGCTGGCGCTCGGCGTGATTGCGCTCGCAAATCCTTCGCTCACCCGCGAAGACCGCGATCCGCTGACTTCCGTCGTCGCCATCGTGCTCGACAGGAGCGCGAGCCAGCGCTTCGGCGACCGCACCGAAGCGACCAACAAGGCGGCGGAAATTCTGAAACAGCGCCTCTCCGCGATTCCCAATCTCGAAGTCCGCATCGTCGACGGCGGCACCGACGGCGAAGGCGACGGCACCAAACTTTTCGCGGCACTGAGCGCGACGCTTGCCGACGTACCGCCGGAGCGCGTCGCCGGCGCGATCATGATCACCGACGGCCGCGTGCATGACGTCCCCTTGCCGCAGCATCTCGGCTTCGACGCGCCGGTTCACTCGCTGATCACCGGACGCGACAACGAACGCGACCGCCGCGTGGCGCTCACTTCGACCCCGCGCTTCGGCATCGTCGGGCAGCGCCAGACCATCGGCTTCCGCGTGGTTGACGAAGGCATTCCGAACGGCGCGCGCGTGAATGTCATCGTGCGCCGCGACGGCAACGTGGTCGCGAATACCGTCGTGACGGCAGGCACCGAGGAGCGCGTTCAGGTCGAGATCGCGCGTGCCGGACCGAACATCGTCGAGATCGAGGCATCCCCGCTCGAAGGCGAATTGACACTCCTGAACAACCGCGTCGCGCTGACGGTCGATGGCGTGCGGGAGAAGCTCCGCGTGCTGCTCGTTTCCGGCGAGCCGCATTCCGGCGAGCGCACCTGGCGCAATCTTCTGAAATCCGACGCCAACGTCGATCTCGTGCACTTCACCATTCTCCGTCCGCCGGAGAAGCAGGACGGCACGCCGATCCACGAGCTTTCGCTGATCGCTTTCCCGACGCGCGAACTCTTTCAGCAGAAGATCAAGGAATTCCACCTGATCATCTTCGACCGCTACGCGCAGCAGGGCGTGCTGCCGCTGATTTATTTCGACAACATCGTCGAATATGTCCGCGGCGGCGGCGCGCTCCTGATCGCGGCGGGACCGGATTACGCCGGACGCAACTCTGTGTGGCGCACGCCGCTCGAAGCGATCCTTCCCGCGACGCCGACCGGCAATATCACCGAGATCGCCTACAAGCCGGGGCTCACCGACGAAGGCAAGCGCCATCCTGTGACACGCCTGCTTCCGGGCTCCGAAACCACGCCGCCGCAATGGAGCCGCTTCTTCCGTCTGATCGACACACAGATGTCGAACGGCACGGCACTGATGAACGGCCCGAACAATCAGCCGCTGCTCGTGCTCTCCCGCTACGGCGACGGCCGGGTCGCACTGCTTCTGTCCGACCACATCTGGCTCTGGGCGCGCGGCTATGAAGGCGGCGGCCCGCATCTCGATCTGCTGCGCCGCCTCTCGCACTGGCTGATGAAGGAGCCGGAGCTCGAGGAAGAGCGCCTCGTGATGACCGCGCGCGGGGGCGAGATCGTGATCGAACGCCGCACCATGAGCGAGACCGCGGAGCCCGTGACCGTCACGCAGCCTTCGGGCGCGACGCAGATTTTGAATCTTGCGCGCGCCGAGCCCGGCATCTTCCGCGGCGCGATCAAGGCCGAAGAACTCGGCCTCTGGCGCGCAACCGACGGCAAGCTCACGGCGCTCGTCAATCTCGGCCCGCTCAATCCGCGCGAATATCTCGAAGTGACGAGCACGCGCGACGTGATGCTGCCGCTTGCGAACGGCACCGCGGGCGGCGTGCTCAGGCTCGCCGATCTTTCCGGCGGCGCGCCGCGGATCGCGCAGATCCGCTCCGCCGAGCGCTTCGCCGGTCCCGACTGGATCGGCATCAAGATGCGCGACGCGAGCGTCGTGCGCGGCCTTGGGCTGTTCCCGCTATTCGCGGGACTTTCCGGCCTGCTCATCCTGATGGCGGGCATCGCCGCTGCATGGACACGCGAAGGCAGGTAGACCTGCCTTCGATGGCACGCGAAGCCGATAAGCTCTATCGAGATTGATTCATCTGCGCGCGCGTCGTAGGACGGCGCGCATGATCGGATACATAGACTATCTTCTATTCCGGCTTCGCTACTGGCTGAAGCGCGGCCGCGGTGCGGATCCTTATGAGCTGGAGATCCGCCGCCTCTATAACGAGCGCGTCGGCCGCAAGAAAATCGCGCACGGCGAGGCTTACGACGTCCTGTCGTATCAATCGAACGGCAAATTTGATTACGAGCTCTATAAAAAGATTCAGACCCTCGGAAACAAGGGCAAGATCGAGCGTGTCTTTGTCGCGCAAGAGAACATCGCCTATCTCTGCCGCGAGCTGGAAAAAATTATTCCCGAAATCAAGTTCGTGCTCTGCCACGGCACGCGCAACGCCGCCGAACAGAAATTCTTTCAGGCTTCGTTATCGAAACCCGCGACGATTCTGGGCACGGAAATCTCCGACACCGCTTCGCAATTTCCGATGACCATCGAGTGGGACTTCCACGAAGTGAAACCGGAATGGCGCGGCGCCGTCGATGTGATCTATTCCAACAGCTTCGATCACTCTTACGACCCGCAGAAACTGTTCACTGCGTGGCTTTCCTGCCTCGGCGTAAACGGCGTGATGGTGCTGGAGTGGTCGCGCGCGCACGGGCTCTCGCCGACGATTCTCGATCCCTTCAATATCGGGCTCGATAAGCTGAGCGCGATGCTGGAAAATTTCTGCGCAGACGGAAAATTCAAGCTGCTGCCGCTGCTCACCGGTCTGCCTTCGCGCACGATCGAGCAAACCTTCGTGCTCGTGCAGCGTGTGCGTTAATCCCGGCCGTAGTCGCGGCGCACCGCGCCGCTGACGTTCTCGAAAGAGCCGGCCGCCAGCTCCGCCACCAGCACGCGCTCGGGATCGACCGGTCCCGGCAATTTCACGCGGCCATGCTCCACTTTCTTGAATCCCAGCCGGCCGTAATAAGGTTCGTCGCCGACGAGCAGGACGAGTTTCGCGCCGGAGGCTTTCGTAGCCTTCATCGAGGCTTCCATCAGCGCGCGTCCCACGCCGCGGCTCCTGAATGGGGGCTCGACCGTGAGCGGGCCCAAGAGCAACGCCTTCACGCCCCCGATCTTGACCGGCGTGAGCCGCACCGAGCCTACAAGCAGCGTGCCGATGCGGGCGGTGTAGGAAAGCTCGCGCCGGTGATCGACGCCTTCGCGCAACCGGTACGCCGAGCGCGCGAAGCGGCCCGGACCGAAGGTCCGTTCCGAGAGCTTCTCGATCGCGAGATCGTCTTCCGGCGTTTCGGGCTGGATGTTGAGCGAAAGATCGGCCAAGGCGCTGTTCCGGTTTTAATTCGCGCGCGGAATACCATGAGAGCCAAAGCCGGTCCAATGACGGCGCGTTTGCGAATGTGTATTGCCGCGGCTTTTTCGACAGGCCCGGATTTACCACTGCGCCGGGGCGGGTGTGCCGTTAATCACTTCCTCGATGCGCCGCCGTGTGGGCTGTGTCGTGCCCTCGGGCAGCGCACGCAGCGGAAAGAATTTCGCTTCCTGAATTTCGAAGGTCGGCGCGAGCGGGCCGCCATAGTCGAACTCGCGCACGACATAGACCGCGACATGATCGCGCGCGGAAGCATTTCTGTTCTGGAACAGCGCGTGCAGCTTCGGCGCGCCGGCAACGCGAACATTGCCTTCTTCACGCAATTCCTTCACGAGCGCTTCTTCGAACGTCTCGCCCGGCTCGACACCGCCGCCCGGCAGATGCCAGCCCGGCGTGTAGCCGTGCCGCACCAGCAGCACTTCACCGTTTCGCAATACAATGCCGCGCACGCCGAGCGTCATGCCGCGCTTCATGCGCCAGTAGAGATGAAGGAATCGGCGGATCACGGAATTCTACCTCGTCATCCCGGCCAAGGCGCGAAGCGCCGCGAGCCGGGATCCATAACCACCTGCATAGCTTATTTTGCACCAGCCGTGGTTATGGGTCCCCGCCTTCGCGGGGACGACATTTGACGGCATTTTGCCTTCCGCCAAATCCCGCTACACAAGGCCGATGTTCGCGCTCGCCCATCTTTCCGATCCGCATTTGTCGCCGATACCACGCCCGAAGCTCCTGGAACTGATGGGCAAGCGCGCGGTCGGCTACTTCAACTGGCGCGCCCGGCGCTCGGTGCATCACAGCCCGGATTTTCTGGGTGCGCTCGTCGCCGATATGAAGGCGCGCGGCTTCGATCACCTCGCAGTTACGGGCGATCTCGTAAACCTCGGGCTGCCCGGCGAATACGGGTTAGCGCGGCGCTTTCTGGAAAACCTCGGCCCCGGCGAGCGCGTCTCGATGGTGCCCGGCAATCACGACGCCTATGTGCACGGCACCGCGCTCCTGCATGTCGATCTGTGGAAGGAATACATCGCCGGCGACGAGCCCGCCGCAAAAGCAAACATCTCGGGCGCCGCTTTTCCTTATCTTCGCCGGCGCGGCAATGTTGCGATCATCGGGCTATCGACTGCGATTCCGACTGCGCCCTTTCTCGCCACCGGCAAGCTCGGCAAGGCACAGCTCATGGAATGCGAGCATTTGCTGAAAACGATGAAGGAGGAACATCGCTTCCGGGTGGTACTCATTCATCATCCGCCGGCGGGCCGCCACTCGCCGCACGAAGTGCTGACCGACGCGAAAGCTTTTTGCGCCGTGGTTGCGCGACAAGGCGCAGAGCTGGTGCTGCACGGCCACAAGCACAAGGCGATGATGCAGAAGATTACCGGAGCAGATGGAGCCGTGAATGTGATCGGCGTGCCATCCGCCTCCAATCCCGGTAGCATTCCGGAACGTGGCGGCGCGTACAATGTCTATCGCATCGGCGGCAAAGCGGGTAGCTGGTCCTGCGAAATGGAAAGCTACGGCTTCGCGCCGAGCGGCTCGGGCATCGCGAAAGTCAGAAGCGCGAAGCTGATTTAGCTCGCCTCATCCTGAGGAGCGCCGAAGGCGCGTCTCGAAGGATGAGGCTTCATGGTTCGAGACGCGGGCTTCGCCCGTTCCTCACCATGAGGATTATGGATTCGTCGCGAACCAAACCGCGGCGAATAGCGCCGCCGCGCCGAACAGTGCGCCGATGACGAAAGCCGCGAACACGGCTCCGCGATTTTTCTCGGGCGCTTCTTCTTTCGTCTCCGTCGTTGCCAGCGCCTGCTCGCGCGCGACCAACCTGCGCGCGACATAGCGCGTGATTGCCTCGCGCATCGGCGGCACTTCGGTGCTTTCCTCGAGCACGCGCCGGCCGTTCACGGTATCGGTAAGCAACCGATAGGTCCGCTTGTCGTTGCCCATCGCGACATGCGTGATCGCGTCCAGCCACAGCCGCGGCTGCACGCCGCCGGAAACGCCGCGATCGAAATAATCCGTGTGCCGCGCCGGAATGTCCTTGAATACCTTATCGATGGTCTCGTTCAGGATTTCGAGGCGCGCCATCTCGGCATCGCGCAGATCGACAATCACGGCGGAACGTTCCGCCGCCTCGATCCGGGCATCGTGTAAAGCTTGCTTCAGTGGCGTCACAGCCACCGGCATCGCCGGCTTGTTCTTGTCGCTCACGCTTTTCGTCCCTGTCCCAAGCGCCGCGGAGGAAGACTAGCGGCGGCCTCTCGCGCTGTCACGCTAGTGGTCCGATCCTAACATTCGCATCCCGCCTTAGGCGGCTCTTTTTTGCGAATGTTAGGATCAAAGGACCGCTAGCAAATATAAATGTTCCAGTGGAGCTTTGGATTTGACACTCGCGTCGTGCGCCCGCTGAAATTTGATCGCGAATGTCAAATCCGCTCCACTGGCGCCAGACGATAAGGTTCCAGCCAGCCGAGACCGGCTTCGGTGCGCCCGCGCGGGCGATACTCGCAGCCGATGAAGCCGTCATAGCTCGAGAATGCGAGCGCGTTGAACACCGAAGCGATATTCACTTCGCCGCGATCGGGCTCGTCGCGTAGCGGCACGCCCGCAACCTGTACATGACCGATGCGCTTGGCGTGTTTTTCGATCCGGCGCGTAAGGTCGCCCTCGGTGATCTGCGTGTGATAGATGTCGAATTGCAGCCGCACGTTATCGAGCCCGACCGCGTCGATGATCTCGGCGGCCTGATCGGTATAGCGCAGGAAATAATTCGGCCGGTCGCGCGCGTTCAATGGCTCGATCGTGAGCGTGACGCCGACTTCTGCCGCTTCCGCGCCGGCCCTTTTCAAGTTTGAGATAAACGCCTCGGTGTTGCGGATGTCGCGTTTCGCGTCCCCCGCCATGACATGGATCGTCGGCACATCGATCGCACGGGCATAGCTGAGCGCCAGATGAATCTTGCGGAAAAAATCGTGCTCACGGCCCGCCACCGCGGCGCAGCCCGCGTCGCTGCCGTCCGCCGCAAACGGCGTATTGATCAGCACGCATTTCAGCCGGCTTTCGGTGAGCCAACCTTTCAGATGCTCCACCGGCTCGGCATAAGGGTGCAGCAATTCTACCGCCGAGAATCCGGCGTGATAGGCCGCCGCAAAGCGGTCGCGAAACGCATATTCCCCGAACAGCATGTTCAGGTTCGCCGCAAACCGAAACACTTCTCGAACCCCCGTATTCGCCGCAATCGAAGCGCCTGCGCATGAAAAGCGCAAGGGAAACAACAAGACGGAATAGCGACAACGCCCAAAAGCCGCTATGGCTCAATTGACTCAAAGACGGGCTTTCCTTGACCACTGCAATTCTTCTCGCGGTTCTGGCCGGCGCGCTTTTGCACGCGAGCTGGAACGCCCTCATCAAATGGGAACCGGACAAGCTCGCGGCGTCGGCTGCGATTGCGGTTGGCGCAGGCGCGATCGCGCTTCCGATTGCGCTCGTAAGCCCGCTGCCGCTCGCACCGAGCTGGCCGCTGATCGCCTTCTCGGCGGTGATCCATGTCTTTTATTTCGCGCTCGTAGGATACGCGCTGCGTCATGCCGATCTCGGCGTTGCCTATCCGCTGACGCGCGGTTCGGCTCCCGCGTTCACCGCAATTCTCGCAGCGGTCTGGCTCGGCGAAATGCTTGCACTTTCGGGCTGGCTCGCGATCGGCGCGATTGCCGCAGGCGTGGTCACGCTTTCCGCCGACGCCCTCTTGCGCGGCGGGCTCACGCCGCGCGCGGCGGTGCTCGCCTTCACCAACGCCGCAATCGTCGTCGCCTATACGCTAGTCGACGGTCTCGGCGCGCGGCTCGCGGGCAATGCCCTTTCTTACGTGTCCTGGATGATGGCGGGCACCGCGTTGTTGATCGTCCCGATCGCGCTCGTTTTCTATCGCGAGCAGATCGCCGAGAAGGAACGCGGCTTCTGGATACGCGCCTTGTTTGCGGGCGGACTCAGCATCGCGAGCTACGGGATCGCGCTCTGGGCGATGACCAAAGCGCCGATCGGCCTCGTCGCGGCGTTGCGCGAGACTTCGATGTTATTCGCAGCGA
This sequence comes from Xanthobacteraceae bacterium, assembly GCA_019752575.1. GTDB lineage: Bacteria > Pseudomonadota > Alphaproteobacteria > Rhizobiales > Xanthobacteraceae. The sequence continues at coordinate 244,679 of JAIELW010000011.1, forward strand.
TTTTGGGAGCGCTTATTTTCGACGAGCGGTTCGGCCCCAAACGCTGGGCCGCGCTCTTTCTGATCTTGATCGGGATCGGGCTGTTACGCGTTCCGTTCTAAGACGAAGCGCAATTACATCCGGTACTGCTGAATGCGCGTGGTGCGCAGACCGGCAAGACCGTGCTTATCGATCGAAGCTTGCCAGTTGAGGAATTCTTCGACGGTGAGAGTGTAGCGCGCGCAGGCTTCTTCGAGCGAAAGCAAGCCGCCACGCACGGCCGCAACGACTTCAGCCTTGCGGCGAATGACCCAACGACGGGTCGATGGCGGAGGAAGGTCCGCGATCGTCAAGGGGCTACCGTCCGGCCCGATCACATATTTCACTCTCGGGCGATGCGCTTCGGTCATTACAAACTCACTCGGAACACAACTCGTAATGACGGAAACACTAGTGTCGAGCGATGAACATTTCCCTAAGGGTTTGTTTCCAAAAGGTTATTAGTCCCGCTCACATTTGGCGGAACGGGAACAGGTCAAAAAGGCCCGTAAAATTAAGGGTTTTTGCTACTAGTTCGACTGCGGGCGCTGCACCGCTTTGACCTTGTCGAGCTTGATTAGCGCGGTGCCTACCATCAGGAGCGGCTCGCTGCCTGAGAGATCGACCGCATCGACCACACCGGAGAACTGGGTCGAAACGGTAACGCCCTGACCGCTCGCATCCTTCGCATTGATCTTGATCGTGTACTGACCCGCCGGCGCGGTCTGGCCATTCGACATCTTGCCGTCCCACGTGAAGCCGGAGGTGCCGGCCTCTAAAGTGGTCTCGGTGGTGAAAATGACGTTGCCGGTGGCGTCCGCGATGTTGATCGTGGCCGAGGCGTTGCGCGGGGCGGTGACGTACCAGGTCGCGACGTTATCCTTTAGCGCGCTGGTCGCCCCGTCCGCTGTGATCGTCGCGCCGACATAGTTCATTGCGGTCGAAAGCTGGCTCGACTTGTTGAGATTGACGAGCGCTTCGAGCGACTCGTTCGTGCGGATCTGCTGCTCGACGCCCGCGAACTGCACGAGCTGCTGCGTGAACTGGTTGGTGTCGAGCGGATCGAGCGGATTCTGGTTCTTGAGCTGCGTGGTGAGCAACAGCAGGAACGTATCGAAGTTGTTCGCGATCGACGCGCGGCTGGTCTGCGCCGCAGTTTGGGCTTGCGTTTGCGTGACCGAGGTGACAGCCATGACGCGCTCCTAAATCCGGATATCGACGCCGCCGCGCATCTGCGCCGCAAGCGTTGCGTTGCCGGCCGCAATCTCGGTCATAATTTCGGCATCAGCCTCGGCGAGATCGGGACCGCCGCGCAACGCAGGCGCATGGCCGTGCTGTCCTTGTTGTGCCTGCGTATCCTGCCGGAGCGAAAATTCGAGGCCGCCGGCGTCGAGCTTCAGGCCGGCGTTCTGCAGCGCCTTTTCGAGTCCGCGCGCGTCGCGCTGAAGCATGTCGAGCGTTTCCGCGCGCTCCACGATCAGCTTCGTGTTGGTGTTGCCCTTATTATCGATCTCGAGTCGCACATCGATCCGGCCGAGTTCCGGCGGATCGAGGCGGATGTCGAAGCGCCGCTCGCCCTTGCCCGCACGGGTCGCGATCTCGACAGCGAGTTCGTTGAGCGGCACGGCGCGCGAGACTTCTGCGGCCATCATGGTTTGCGCCTGCACCGGCGCATTGATCTGTACCGTCATCGCAAAGTTCGGCGCGACCGCATTCGAGGAAACCTGCGGCTTCGGCAACTCCGGGGCCGTCTCGTTCGCCTCGAGCCCCAGCGAAAGCTGGACTTGCTTGTTGATCGCGGCGTTCAGCATCTCGAGATGCGCCGGGCCTTGCAGCGCCCTCGCGGTCGCAACACTCACCGAACCCGGTTGAGTCTGCACTTGCGCCCGGCCCTCAAGCTTGAACTGCGCAGCCGCGTTCTCCGGCTTCGCATGCGAAAGAATTGCCTCAACCGCGGCTTCCGGAAGCGAAAGCTCGCGAGTCTTTCCGTTTCCCGAAGCCGGTGCGATTTCCAACTGAACATCGATCTTCGCCGGCTGCTGCGATGTCTGCACCGGTTGTGCTTCGGCGGCGGCGGGAACCGTTACGTCGGCGATTGCTGCCGCGAGTGCGGGAGCGGTCTGCGTCGCAGTGGTGACCTGCGCGGTGGCGGCAATCGCAGGCGCGGCGGCGATCTGCGCCACATTCGGATCGGCGCTCGCTTGCGTGCCGACCGCGGTCTGCTGCTCAGTCTCGGTCAGCGCAATCATCAGGAGCGCGTCTGCGCTCGCGGTGTAATCGCCGCTGTCGTCGGTTTCGGTTTCCTCGCCGCTCTCGTCAGCCGACTTTGCCGGATCGCTGGCTTCGGTCTGCGGATTCGCTTCGGGCTTTTCGGCATCCGGCGTGCGGCGCTTGGCCTGGCGGTCTGCGTCCGCTTCCGGCTTCGGCTGTTTCGCCGGCACGTCGTCGCGGCGCTCCGCTTTGGGCGCATCCGGCTCTCGCACGCCGGCTTTGACGTCGGCGACCGCGTTCAGAAGCAACGAAAACGGATCGTCGCCCTCCGCCGCGGAATTCTGCGGCTGGGAAAGGCTGGCTCGGAAGTCGGTGGAGGAAACGGCGGAGACGCTGGCCAAGAGGGCACCTCGAAGGAACGAATGGATCCGCATTTCCTTTAGCAAGTGCCGGGCCAGATTTGGCTCGCGGAAAATGCCAGAAATCAACGATTTCCGTAATCATGCCTGCCGGAACCGACCGGCAGATTCCGCACACCCGGCAGACTTTGCCGCCTCTTTGCTTGGCGGACATCGATCCCTATAACGCCCGCCAAGAGATAAAACATGAAGCCCGATTTCGAAATCGAAGGACTGCCGCAGAAGACCCGCATCGTTGTCGCGATGTCGGGCGGCGTGGATTCGTCGGTCGCCGCAGTGCTCGCAAAGCGCGCGGGCTATGACGTCGTCGGCGTCACGTTGCAGCTCTACAACCATGGCGAGGCGATCCAAAAGAAAGGTGCCTGCTGCGCCGGCTCCGACATCCATGACGCGCGCATGGTCGCGGCGAAGATCGGCATTCCGCATTTCGTGCTCGACTACGAGGAGCGTTTTCGCGAGCAGGTGATCCGGCCTTTCGCGGACTCTTATGCGCGCGGCGAGACGCCGGTGCCCTGCATCTCCTGCAACCAAACCGTGAAGTTCAAGGATTTGCTGGCGACGGCCAAGGATCTCGGCGGCACCGCGCTCGTCACCGGCCACTACATCGAGAGCCGCGGCGCCGGAAATCATCGCGCGATGTATCGCGCGCATGACGCCGACCGCGACCAGAGCTATTTTCTCTACGCGACCACGCAGGAGCAGCTCGATTACCTGCGCTTCCCGCTCGGCGGCTTGGCGAAGCCCGCCGTGCGCGCGATCGCCGAAGAACTCGGCCTGATCGTCGCGAACAAGCCGGACAGCCAGGACATCTGCTTCGTGCCATCGGGCCGCTACACCACGATCATTGATCGGCTAAAGCCGAATGCCGGCGAACCGGGCGAGATCGTGCATCTCGATGGCCGCACGCTCGGCACGCATCAGGGCATCATTCATTACACGGTCGGCCAGCGCCGCGGCCTCAACATTGCTCTTGGTACTCCAGAAGGCGAGCCGCTCTACGTCATCAAGCTCGATGCAAAAACGAAGCGCGTGATTGTCGGCCCGCGCGAAGCGTTACTGGTCGGTCGCGCGCAACTGCGCGACATCAATTGGCTCGGCACCGTTTCGCCGGCCGAAATGGCGCAGGCCCAGACGCCGGTATTCGCCCGCGTGCGCTCCACACGTTCGCCCGTGGAAGCTGCGCTGCATTGCGACGGCAACCGAATTTCCATCGGCTTCGCCGATGGAGAGGAAGGGGTCGCACCCGGCCAGGCCTGCGTTCTTTATGACAGCGCCGATCCGCGCGCCCGTGTGCTCGGCGGCGGCGTGATCGCCGCCACCTTGCCGTTAGACGAAAGTCGCGAGAAAATAGTATCGGCTTTGCAACCCGAAGCCGCGTTGGTGGTTTGAGCGTTCGAAGGGGCGTCCATGAAGACCGAAGTCGCTGGCAACGGCAAAGAGGCGCAGGGCGGCCTGGACCGCGCCACCATCGAAAAAGCCTATGCCCGCTGGGCGCCCGTTTATGACCTCGTGTTCGGTCCGCTACTCGACATGGGCCGCCGCACGGCGACCACTGCCGCCACCCGCGTGGGCGGCCGTATCCTGAATGTCGGCGTCGGAACCGGCCTGGAACTTCCTTATTTCGAAAAATCGCACGAAGTGATCGGCGTCGATATTTCCGAGCCGATGCTCCGGAAGGCGCAGGAGCGCGTGGACCGCGAGAAACTTCAAAACGTGAAGGGCCTCTGCGTCATGGACGGCGCAAACCTTTCCTTTGCCGACGGCTCGTTCGATTGCGTGGTCGCGCAATTCGTCATCACCACCGTTCCGCAGCCGGAAAAAACGCTCGACGAATTCGCGCGCGTGCTCAAACCCGGCGGTGAGATCGTGCTGGTGAACCACATTGGTGCCGAGCGTGGATTACGTGCGAGTTTCGAGCGCTGGTTCTCGCAGCACGCGCGCAAGCTCGGCTGGTCGCCGGAATTCCCCTTCAAGCGGCTTTCCGATTGGGCGGAAAAGAACGGCAACGTCCGCCTCGTCGAGCGCCGCACGGTTCCGCCCTTCGGCGTGTTCACGCTGATGCGCTTCGCCCGCCAGGCTGCGGCAAGCGCCAAGCCGGCCGCTGCGACAGCCTGAAGTTCCTTCAATCCTTGACAGCGACGGCGCCGGGTTTCATATCCCGGCCCTCTCGAATGGTAGCTTTGCCGTTACGAAACAGGCGGCGGGGTAGCTCAGCTGGTTAGAGCACGGGAATCATAATCCTGGGGTCGGGGGTTCGAGTCCCTCCCCCGCTACCAACCTTTCCTATGACCAATTTTATTTCGAAACTTGCCGGCGTCGTGCGCGGGTTTCTGGCGAAGCGCCGACGCTGTACAAAGTTGCCTTGCCGAGCGCTACGCACCGCTGTCGTAAAGCCGCGACTCACACCGGCAACAACTGATCGGTCTTCACTTCTTCCATGACCGCGTAAGTGCGGGTTTCCTTCACGCCTGGCAGCGCCAAGAGCACGTTGCCGAGAAACTTGCGATAGGCCGCGATGTCGGCAACGCGCGTCTTCACGAGATAGTCGAAGCCGCCGGCCACCATGTGGCACTCGAGCACCTCGGGCGCGCGGCGCACCGCTTGCGCAAACTTGTCGAAAATGTCCGGCGTCGTCTTGTCGAGCGAGACCTCGACGAAGACGAGAAGCGGCAAGTCTAGAAGGTGCGGGTCCAGCTTCGCGCCGAAGCCGGTGATGTAGCCGTCTTTCTGCAAGCGCTTCAGCCGCTCGCCGGTCGAGGTCGGCGACAGGCCGACGCGCTCCGCGAGCTCGACCGAGGCGATCCGGCCATCTACTTGCAAAAGCTGAAGAATTTTCCGGTCGATCTTGTCGATTTCCATGATTTTCACTATTTTATAGAGCTATTTCCGGTGATTATGCGGCATATCTCTAATAATGGCTATAGAGATACGGAAAATTGTGCCCTACTCCTGGCGGCCAGAGGAGAAGATCATGGCCGCCTCCAGCCCTTCGACGCGCCCTTTGCCGAAGACGATGATGCAATTGCTGCGCGCCTTCTCGCCGCGCATCGCAGTTCAAGCGAAAACCAAAGCGCGGTCGAAGAAAAAGCGCGCGCATTCATTGCTGCAATCCGTGCACAATCCGGCGGTTTCGGCGGCGTCGAGCAATTGCTGCGCGAGTTCTCGCTCTCGACCAAGGAAGGCATCGCGCTGATGGTGCTCGCCGAGGCGTTGCTGCGCATTCCCGACGCCGACACTGCCGACCGCTTGATCCAGGACAAGTTCGCCGCAGGCGATTTCGAACATCACAAATCGAAATCGGATGCGCTACTCGTCAACGCATCGGTCTGGGCACTCGCGCTCAGCGCAAAGACGATTCAGCCCGGCGAAACACCGGAAGGCATCGTCGGCACACTCGCAAAACGCATTGGCCTTCCCACGGTGCGGACAGCGATGCGTCAGGCCATGCGGATCATGGGCCAGCACTTCGTCTTCGGGGAGAACATCGAAGGTGCGCTCGCGCGCGCCGAAGAAAATCCGCGCTACCGCTATTCCTTCGACATGCTCGGCGAGGGTGCACGCACGGCAACGGACGCAGTGCGATACCGGGAATCCTACCTCAAAGCGATAGCCGCAATCGGCAAGAGCGCGGGCGGGAAATCATCGGCAGAGCGCCCGGGAATATCCGTGAAGCTTTCCGCGCTGCATCCGCGCTACGAAGCGATCAGCCGCGAGCGTGTCATGAAAGAGCTTGCGCCGGTTCTGCTCGAACTGGCGCTCGCCGCGAAATCGTTCGACCTTCAATTCACGGTCGATGCCGAGGAGGCGGATCGTCTCGAACTGTCGCTCGATGTGGTCGCGGACATATTCGCCCGTCCGGAACTTGATGACTGGTACGGCTTCGGCATCGCCGTGCAGGCCTATCAGAAGCGTGCCAGCGCGGTGATCGGCTGGTTCGCATCGCTCGCGAAGCGGCACAATCGCCGCGCCACCATCCGGCTCGTCAAAGGCGCCTATTGGGACACTGAGATCAAGCGCGCACAGGAGCGCGGGCTTTCCGGTTACCCGGTCTTCACACGGAAGGCGATGACGGATCTGAATTACGAGATTTGTGCGCGGCAGTTGCTTTCGCTGCGCCCGCATATCTATCCGCAATTTGCGACGCATAATGCGCTCTCGGTCGCAAGCGCGCTCGCGATGGCGGGAGACAGCAACGGCTTCGAATTCCAGCGCTTACACGGCATGGGCGAGGCGCTCTACGAAAAGCTCCTCTCCGATAATGGGTCGCTCGCCTGCCGCGTCTATGCGCCGGTCGGCGCACACGCAGACTTGCTCGCTTATCTGGTGCGGCGGCTGCTCGAAAATGGCGCGAATTCGTCCTTCGCCTCGGCATCGGCGAACGCAGACATCCCTGTAGAGAAACTTCTGCGTGCACCGGCGGAAGAAGTCGCACTGCGCGGCGCACGAAACCTGCGTATTCCATTGCCGCACAATCTATACGGCACACGGAAAAATTCTGCGGGCGTCGAATTCGGTCACCGCGCTTCGCTGAAAGCTCTGCTCGCTGAGATCGCAGACAGCGCACCGGGAAAAACGCCGCATAGCCATGCACCGGACGATGCCGCCGGTATTACCGCTGCGAACTTCCCTGCGTGGCAGCAAACGCCCGTCGAAACGCGCGCTGCGATCCTCGAACGCGCAGCCGATCTGATCGAAACGCGGCGCGGCCGCTTCATCTTTCTCTTGCAAGGTGAAGGAAAGAAAACGCTCGACGATGCGCTCGGCGAGGTGCGCGAGGCAGCCGACTTCTGCCGCTACTATGCGGCCGAGACGCGGAGGCTGTTTGCGAACGACACGCCGCTTCCGGGCCCGGCCGGCGAGCGTAACGTACTGCGCCTTACCGGACGCGGGCCGTTCGTTGCGATCTCGCCGTGGAATTTTCCGCTCGCAATTTTTACCGGACAGGTGACGGCCGCACTCGCAGCCGGAAACACCGTCGTTGCGAAGCCCGCCGAACAGACCCCGCGGATCGCCGCCGAAGCCGTAGCGCTGCTCCATGAAGCAGGCATTCCCGAGAATGCGCTTTTGCTCGTGCAGGGCGACGGCCAGGCCGGTGCCGCGCTCGTGGCCAATCCTCTCGTTGCAGGCGTCGTTTTCACCGGCTCGACCGAAGTCGCGCAAATCATCAATCGCACACTCGCGGCCAAAGACGGCCCCATCGTGCCGCTGATCGCGGAAACCGGCGGCATCAATGTGATGCTCACGGACACAAGCGCGCTCTCCGAGCAGGTTGCGGATGACGTGATTGCATCCGCGTTCCGCTCCGCCGGTCAGCGCTGCTCGGCGCTTCGCCTCCTGCTTGTGCAGCGCGAGGTCGCGGACAAGTTCATTCGCATGATTACCGGCGCCGCGCGAGAATTGAAAGTTGGCGATCCGCGCGAGATTTCCACCCATGTCGGCCCTGTTATCGATGCGGACGCGAAGGAACGCCTTGAAAAACACATCCGAAAAATGAAAGGCGCCTCGCGTTTGCATTTCGCCGGCGAGGCACCCGCAGGCGACACTTTCGTCGCGCCGCATGTTTTCGAGATCGGGAGTATCGATGAACTCAACGAAGAAGTGTTCGGCCCCGTGCTGCATATCGCGGTCTACGAGCGCAAAAACCTGAACGAAACGCTCGTCAAGCTCGCCCGCAAGGGCTATCGCCTGACCGCCGGCGTCCACTCCCGGATCGACACCACGACCAGACTGGTTGCCGATACGCTCGGCGCGGGCAATGTCTACGTGAACCGCAACATGATCGGCGCGGTCGTCGGTGTGCAGCCGTTCGGCGGCGCAGGCCTCTCAGGCACCGGGCCGAAAGCCGGCGGTCCGCATTATCTCCCGCGCTTCGCAACCGAGCAGACGATCACGATCAACACCGCCGCTGCCGGCGGCGACGCGACGCTGATCGCGATGGAGGATTAACGATCCTCATGGTGAGGAGCGGTCCGAAGGGCCGCGTCTCGAACCATGAGGCCCCATCCTTCGAGACGCGCTCGCATTCGCTCGCGCTCCTCAGGATGAGGTCAGGACTTTAACTTCCGCCGCGGCGCAACCTTCGCACTAACTCCTCGGTCGGATAACCGTCCGCAGGCAGCTTGAACTTGATCTGCGCCTGCTGCACCGCCTTGCGCGAAGCGGCGCCAAGCCTGCCGTCTATGCCGCCGACTTCGTAACCGGCCTTGACGAGCAGCGTCTGCAGCTCGCGCACCTGCTCCATCGTGAAACTGTCCGGCGTGCCGTTGCCTTTGCGCAGGAGGGGCGCACCCGCGATGCGGGTCGCGAGATAGGCCGCGGTCGTCGAATAGATCAGCGAATGATTCCATTCCGTGTAGATGCGGAAATTCGGATAGACGAGGAATGCGGGCCCGAGCCTTCCCATCGGCAAGAGCAGCGACGCGTTCGGCGCGGTCTCCGGAAGCGGTTTCCCGCTTGCGAGCGTGACACCCCACTTCGCCCACTGCGCATGCGGATGCTCGATGTCGAGGCTTGCCTGGCTCCAGTCCATGCGCTCCGGCACCCGCACTTCCAGCATCCACGGCTCGTCGCGCCGCCAGCCGATTTTCTGGATGTAATGCGCGGTCGTCGCTAGCGCATCAGGCACGCTGCGCAAGAGATCGACTTTGCCGTTGCCGTCGAAATCGACGCCGTAGTCGAAATAATGCGACGGCAGGAATTGCGTCTGCCCCAGTTCCCCGGCCCACGAACCGACCATGGTGTCGGGCGTGAGATCGCCGCGCTCGATGATCTTCAGCGCCGCGTGCAGTTCCTTGCGGAAGCGTTCGCTGCGGCGGCAATCGTAAGCGAGTGTCGCGAGCGAACGCAAAACGTCGTACTTGCCTACGTCCGCGCCGAAACCGCTCTCCAGCGCCCAGAACGCGACGATCACCGGCGCCGGTACGCCATATAGCGTTTCGATTTTTTGGAAGATTTGAGCGTGCTTCTTGATCAGCTCCTGCCCGCGCGGTGTGCGTCCGCCGCCAGCCATGCGGTTGGAAAATTCGAGAAACGGCTGACTGAACACGCGCTGGCCGCGATCGATGCCGATGATCTTATGGTCGAGCACCAGAAGATGCTGCGTGCGGGCGAGCGTGCGGGGTGAAAGCCCTTTTTCGACCGCCTCGCGTTTGAACTCGGCAAGCCACTTCTCGAAGCTTCCCGTGTTCCTACAGTTCGTAGGCGCCGGTTGGGCCTCCGCCCAAGTCCCGCTCAGCACCGACAACGCAAGCGCAGCAATAACGCCGCCATAAATACGCAACCGCATCTGTCTCACCGTGCCGCAAAAAATCCGGTTTTAATCTAGCCCAACTAGCCGGAAGGAAAGCCGTCCGGCAACCGTGGGGCTGCCCACGAATTCTTGCGGATTCCGGAAACTTGGCGGAGTATCCGTCGGAATTCGAACAAGCGGCCGGTAAAGGCCGCGATCCCGGAGGGAGAAAGTCCATGTTACGCAGATCGTTTCTGGCCGCGCTTGCGGCGACTGCGCTTGCGGCCGGCAGCGTGCCAGCAGCCGCGCAGGAGACCGTAAAGATCGGCCTCATTATTCCGCTCACCGGCCCCTTCACCACGACCGGCAAGCAGCTTGAAGCAGCGGCCCGTCTTTATATGCAGCAGAACGGCACCACGGTCGCCGGCAAGAAGATCGAGCTGATCGTGCGCGACGACGCGGGCCGCGCCGAGAACACCGCGCGCATCGCGGGTGAACTCATCCAGAACGACAAGGTAAGCTTCCTCGCGGGCTTCGGGCTCACGCCGCTCGCGATGGCGACCGCGCCGATCGCGACCAATTCGAAAATACCGATGGTCGTGATGATGGCCGGCACCTCGATCATCACCGAGCGCTCGCCCTATATCGTGCGCACGAGCTTCACGCTCGGGCAGTCGGCGGTGATCATCGCGGACTGGGCCGCGCAGAACAAAATCAAGAAAGTCGTGACGCTTGTCACCGACTACGCGCCCGGTCACGATGCCGAAAAATCTTTCGTCGATCAGTTCAAGAGCAAAGGCGGCGAGACCGTCGAAAGTCTCCGCGTTCCGATCCAGAACCCGGACTTCGCCCCCTTCCTGCAACGCGTGCTCGACGCGAAACCGGACGCGCTTTACGTCTTCACACCGTCGGGCGTCGGCGCGATCCTGATGAAGCAGTTCGTCGAACGCGGCCTCGATAAATCCGGCATCCGCCTGATCGGCCCCGGCGACATCACCGACGACGACGTGCTGCCGGGCTTCGGCGACGCGGCGATCGGCGTCGTCACCGCGCACAACTATTCGACCGATCATCCTTCGGCGAAGAACAAGGAATATGTCGCGGCCTTCAAGAAGGCGAACCCCGGCATGCGCCCGAACTTCGCGTCGGTCGGCGGCTATGACGGCATCCACCTCATCTACGAGGCGCTGAAGAAAACCGGCGGCAAGACCGATGGCGATGCGCTGCTGACCGCGATGAAGGGCCACAAATGGGAAAGCCCGCGCGGCCCGATCTCGATCGATCCGGAAACCCGCGATATCGTCCAGACCATCTATATCCGCCGGGTCGAGAAGAAGAACGGCGAACTCTACAATGTCGAGTTCGCGAGCTTCCCCGACGTCAAGGATCCGGTGAAGGCGCAGAAGAAGTAAGACGCTGCACTCGCACACGATAACCTCTCCCCGGCGGGGAGAGGTCGCGCCGAAGGCGCGGGTGAGGGGGCTCTGCGCAAATGTTGACTCATATCCCCCTCACCCTACCCTCTCCCCCTTGGGGAGAGGGTTTTCTCTTCGAGGTCGCGTAAGGCCTAAGTTTACATGCTGACCATCCTCTTCGACGGCATCGCTTACGGCATGCTTCTGTTCGTGATCGCCTGCGGGCTCGCGGTCACGCTCGGCCTCATGAATTTCGTAAACCTCGCGCATGGCGCCTTCGCCATGCTCGGCGGATACTGCGCCTACGTGCTGGTGAACGTCTACGGCGTGCCGTTCTTCGCGAGCCTGCCGGTGGCTTTCATGTTCGCGGCGATGATCGGCTTGCTGGCGGAGCGCACGCTCTACGTTCACTTCTACAACCGCAGCCATCTCGAACAGGTGCTGTTCACGATCGGCCTCGTGTTCATGACCTCCGCGGTCGTCGATTATTTTCTCGGCTCGCAGCAGCGTTTCATCAATCTGCCCGCTTATCTGCAAGGCCGTTTCGATTTCTTCGGCGTCGGCATCGGCAAGTATCGCCTGCTCATTATTCTCGTCTGCGCGTTGATCTTGATCGTGCTGCAACTGATCCTCGGCTACACGCGCTTCGGCAGCCGCTTGCGCGCGGCCGTCGATGACCAGCGCATCGCGCGTGGACTGGGCATCAACGTCAACTGGGTTTTCGCGCTGACCTTCGCGGTCGGCTGTGGGCTTGCGGGATTGGGCGGCGCGCTCGGCGCGGAAATCCTTTCGCTGGAGCCGCACTTCCCGCTGAAATTCATGATCTACTTTCTGATCGTGGTTTCGGTCGGCGGCACCTCGAGCATCACCGGGCCCTTCCTCGCGTCGATTTTGCTCGGCATCGGCGATGTCGCCGGAAAATATTACGCGCCGCGTTATGGCGGCTTCGTCATCTACACCATCATGATCGTCGTGTTGGTCCTGCGCCCGCAGGGCCTGTTCGCGCGCGGCACCTCGAAGTAGCGATGAACACCGGAAATACGGTTCAGGATTCCGTGACCGCGCTGAAGAAAAAGCGCGCATGGCACTGGCTCGAATATGTGTTCTGGCTCGCAGCCGCCGCTTCGGTGTTTTTGCTTCCGAGTCAGCACGCACTGCTCACGCAGATCGCGATCTGGTCGCTGTTCGCGCTCTCGCTCGATTTGCTGCTCGGTTATGCCGGCATCGTGTCGCTCGGCCACGCCGCCTATTTCGGCTTCGGCGCTTATGTGGCCGCGCTCTTCGCCATCAACTTCACGGGCGAGCCAATAACGGGATTGATCGTGGCGGGGATTGCCGCCGGACTGCTCGGCTTAGCCACCAGCCTGCTCGTGCTGCGCGGCACGGACCTGACAAGGCTTATGGTGACACTCGGTATCGCGCTCGTGATGTATGAAATCGCGAATCAGATGTCGTGGCTCACCGGCGGCGCCGATGGTCTTACCGGCATGCCGGTCAATCCCGTGCTCGGTATCTTTCCGATCTATTTCCGCCCCGCGAATTCCTACGCCTATGTACTGATCGTCTGCTTCGTACTTTTCTTCGTGGCAAAGCGTATCGTGCATTCGCCGTTCGGTTATTCGCTACGCGCAATCAAAGGCAACCCGCTGCGCGCGTCTTCGATCGGCATCCCGAATAACCTGCGCCTGATTGCGGTCTATACCATTGCAGCAAGCTACGCCGGCATCGCGGGTGCGCTGCTCGCGCAGACGACGCCGGTGGTGTCGCTGACCTACATCGACTTCCAGCGCTCTGCTGACGTGCTCCTGATGCTCATTATCGGCGGCACCGGTTATCTCTACGGCGGCGTGGTCGGCAGCGCCCTCTTTCTGGTCGCGCAGAAATTCATCGGCAACATCACGCCGCAATACTGGGAGTTCTGGATCGGCTTCGCGCTCGTCGTGATCGCGCTGTTCGCGCGCGACCGCGGCGTGTTCAGCATTTTCGAGCGCATCCTCGGCGCGCTTCGTAACGACAAGGCGAAGCCATGAACGCACTCGAAACCATCGGGCTGGAGAAGCGCTTCGGCGGCATCGTGCCGACGAATGACGTGAACCTGAAGGTGCGCGAGGGCGCGCGCCACGCGCTGATCGGCCCGAATGGCGCGGGCAAGACGACGCTCATCAATCTGCTCACCGGCGTGCTGAAACCGAGCAAGGGCCGCGTGAAGCTCGGCGGCACCGACATCACAAATCTCAAGCCGCACCAGCGCGTCGCGCGCGGGATTTCGCGCACCTTCCAGATCAATCAGTTGTTCGGCGAGCTCTCGCCGCTCGAAGCCATCGCACTCGTAATCGGCGAGCGCGAGAAACTAGGCACGCGTTTCTGGCGCGCCTTCGGCAGCGACGAGAAGATCGTCGGAGAAGCGATAGCGCTCGCCAAACAGTTCGGGCTCGCCGACGTGCTCGGCGAGCGTACCTCGTCACTGCCTTACGGCAAGCAGCGCCAGCTCGAGATCGCGCTCGCGATCGCGGGAAAACCACGTTTGCTGCTGCTCGACGAACCCGCAGCCGGGGTGCCGGAAGCCGAACGCCACGAAATTCTCGAAACCGTCGCGGCACTCCCGAAAGACGTCACTGTGCTGCTCATCGAGCACGACATGGACATCGTCTTCGGTTTCGCCGACCGCATCTCCGTGCTTGTTGACGGCAAGCTCTTCGTCGAAGGCGAGCCGAAGGAGATCGAGAATGATCCCCGCGTCCGCGCGGTTTACCTGGGCGAGCGCACCGATGACTGAAATTCTTCGCATCGAGAATCTGCGCGCGGGTTACGGCGAAGCGGTCGTGCTGCCCGGTCTTTCGCTCGCTCTCGAACGCGGACAATCGCTTGCGCTCCTCGGCCGCAACGGCATGGGAAAGACCACGCTCGTGAATTCCATTGTCGGTGTCACCCGGCGCTTCGGCGGAAAGATCGTCCTCGACGGAAAAGACATCACCGCGCTGCGTCCCGATCAGCGTGCGCTCGCCGGCATCGGCTGGGTGCCGCAGGAGCGCAACATTTTCAAGTCGCTGACCGTGACCGAAAATCTTTCGGCGGTGGCTCTGCCCGGAAATTGGAATGTTGAACGTGTCTTCGAAATGTTTCCGCGGCTTAAAGAGCGGCGCTATAACTTGGGCAATCAGCTTTCCGGCGGCGAGCAGCAAATGCTCGCGGTCGGCCGCTCGCTTGTTTTGAATCCGAAACTTCTTCTGCTCGACGAGCCGCTTGAAGGCCTCGCTCCGATCATTGTCGATGAACTGCTGGCTGCTCTTCGCCGGATTATCGCGGAGGAAAAACTTTCCGCGATTCTCGTCGAGCAGAACGCGCAGAAAATCCTCGGCGTCACCGACCGCGCCGCGATTCTGGAACGCGGCGCTGTCGTGCATGAAGCCGCGAGTGCCGATCTGCGCAAGCAGCCGCAGATACTCGAAAGCTATCTCGGGGTTGGCAAGGCGAAGCGCGCCTGACATGTCGTCCTCGCGAAAGCGGGGACCCATAATCCCTGTGCCAAAAATTGGACTCGGTGATTATGGGTCCCGGCTCGCGCGGCTTCGCCGCTTGGCCGGGACGACAATATGGAATTTGTCATTCCGCACGCGCGTTAGCGCGATCCGGAATCCAGAGCGGCACGGAAAACCCTTAGCGAATGGCCCTGGATTCCGGGTTCGATGCTTCGCATCGCCCCGGAATGACAAGATAATTACTCCGCCGCTTGCTGCGCGCGCGCGAACGTAAGCCCGAGCTTGTTCCAGACCTCGACCAGCGCATCGACGAGTTCGGCGATCAGCTTGTCGTCGTGGAGCGGCGAGGGCGTCACACGCAGCCGCTCGGCGCCACGCGGCACAGTCGGGTAATTGATCGGCTGGATATAGATGCCGTGCTCGGAGAGCAGCATGTCGCTCGCCGCCTTGCACAGCGCGGCATCGCCGACCATCAGCGGAATGATGTGCGTGTTGCCCGGCATCACCGGCAGACCGGCCTTGAACATTTCCGATTTCGCCCGCGCGACCTGCGCGCGATGGCCGACCCGCTCGGTCTGCGAAGTCTTGAGATGCCTGATCGAGGCGGTCGCGGCGGCGGCGACCGCAGGCGGCAGCGCGGTCGTGAAGATGAATCCCGGCGCGAAGGAGCGCACCGCATCGCAGACCGCAGCCTTGCCTGCGATGTAGCCGCCGACCACGCCGAACGCCTTGCCGAGCGTGCCTTCGATCACATCGACCCGCGCCATCACGCCGTCGCGCTCCGCGACACCCGCGCCGCGCGCGCCATACATGCCAACCGCGTGCACTTCGTCGAGATAGGTCATCGCGCCATAGCGCTCGGCGAGATCGCAGATCGCGCCGATCGGCGCGACATCGCCATCCATCGAATAGATGCTCTCGAACACGATCAGCTTCGGCCGGTTGCCCGCGCCTTTCAGCAGTTCTTCGAGATGCGCGAGATCGTTGTGGCGGAAGATCATCTTCTGCGCGCCGGACTGGCGCACGCCTTCGATCATCGAATTGTGGTTGAGCGCGTCGGACAAGATCAGGCAATCCGGCATCAGCTTGGCGAGCGTGGAAATGCCGGTCTCGTTCGAGATGTAACCGGAGGTGAAAACCAGCGCGGCTTCTTTCTGGTGAAGATTCGCGAGTTCGCTCTCCAGCTCGACGATATGTTTGCTGTTGCCCGCGATATTGCGGGTGCCGCCGGCGCCGGTGCCGCATTCTTTCGCGGCCTTCGTCATCGCTTCGATGACTTTCGGGTGGCGGCCCATGCCGAGATAGTCGTTCGAACACCAGACTACTATCTCGCGCTCGCCTTGCGGCGAGTGCCAGGTCGCGCGCGGAAAGCGCGCGGTGTCGCGCTCGATCTGCGTGAACACGCGATAGCGCCGCTCGGCGTGAAGGCCGTTCAGCGCTTTTTCGAACAGTTGCTCGTAATCAGTCGACTTCAAGATGCCCGTTTCCAGCGATTCCGTAATCGCGGCGTACATTCCTCTTTAGAAACCTATCAAGGAAGGGGCAGAACGTCGCGGGAAATGGCCAAAACAGGCAAAGTGTGACTTGAAAGGTAATATAGCACCGTCAAGCCGGAAATCACTACCTTATTACCTTAAATAGGCCGCTCGCTGAAAATCAGCAGGAATCTGAAGGCGTTAACTATTTAGAAACCATGAACAGGGAAATTTCTGCCTAGTGACCCCTGCTTCGGGGGTGGCTGGGGAGAGTTACTTGAACGGAATCGCCGAGTTCTTTCGGACGCTGGGCGCCGCGCGGCTTGCCGCCATGGGCGCGGTGGCAGCGGTCCTGGTTTTCTTCTTTTTCTTCATTATCGCCCGCGTCTCTGCGCCGGCCATGGCGCCGCTCTTCACCGAGATGAGCCTCGACGACTCCTCGCGCGTCGTCCGCGAACTGGAAACGCAAGGCATCCCCTACGAGATCAAGAACGACGGCGCGACGATTCTAATCCCGAAGGACAAGGTCGCCCGCACCCGCATGCGGCTCGCCGAAACCGGCCTGCCGCGCGGCGGCAATGTCGGCTACGAAATCTTCGACCGCACCGACACGCTCGGCACCACATCCTTCGTGCAGAACGTGAACCACGTTCGCGCGCTGGAGGGCGAACTCTCGCGCACCATCCGCTCCATCGACCGCATCGCCGCCGCGCGGGTGCATCTCGTGATCCCGGAGCGCCAGCTCTTCACGCGCGACCGGCAAGAGCCTTCGGCATCCATCGTGCTGCAGGTCCGCGGTTCGCTGGAAATGTCACAGGTCCGCGCGATCCGTCATCTGGTCGCTTCGGCCGTGCGCGGGCTTAAAGCCGAGCGCATTTCGATCGTCGACGAGCGCGGGCAATTGCTCGCCGACGGCTCCGGCGACAGCACCACCGGCGTTTCCGGCCTCGAAGAACGCAACAGCGCCTTCGAGCGCAAGCTGAAAGAGCAGATCGACGCCATCGTGACCAGCGTGGTCGGCGCAAACCGCGCACGCATCACGGTCTCGGCCGAACTCGACTACTCCCGTATCCAGCAAACCTCCGACAGCTTCGATCCCGAGCAACGCGTCGTGCGCTCGACGCAGACCCGCGAAGAGCAGTCCGCGATCGCGAGCACGCAGAACAACGACGGCGTTTCGGTCCAGAACGAAATTCCCGGCAATAACCAGCCGCGCAACCAGCAGCAGCAGAACCAGCAGCCGCGCGACAATTCCCGCAAGACCGAAGAAGTCGTGAATTACGAAATCACGCGCACCACCCGCACCGAAACGCTGGAGCCGGGCCGCGTGAAGCGCATCTCGGTCGCAGTGCTGGTCGATGGGGTTTACACCAAGGGCAACAACAACGAAATGACCTACGCGCCGCGCGCCAAGGAAGATCTCGAGCGCATCACGGCGCTGGTGCGTTCCGCGATCGGCTTCAACGAGAAGCGCGGCGACATGATCGAAGTCGTCAACCTCCGTTTTGCGGAGCCGACCGTGATCGCGCAGACCGCCGGCGACACCGGTTTTCTGTCGCTCCTGCGCTTCACCACCGACGACATCATGCGCTCGATCGAAATCGGCGTGATGCTGATTCTCGGTCTGCTGGTGCTGCTCTTCGTGGTGCGGCCGCTGGTGCGCCGCGTGATCACGCCGGACGAAAGCGCCGCCGGCGCAATCGCCGCGACGCCTGCGGGCATGCCTGCGATCGCCGCTCCCGTCGCGACCACTGCTCCGGCCATCGAAGTCCCGCAGGCGCCGCTGCCGCGCTCCGACCATCCGGCGGCGCGCCTCATCGAATCCGCACAGATCATGGGCGAGGCGCATCAGAAGTCGATGCAGAAAGTCGGCGAACTCGTGCAGTCCAACCCGCAGGAAACCGTTTCCGTTCTCCGCCAATGGATGAACGAGCGGACCGTATGAGCTGACGCATGAACGCAACCGCTGCCATCGCCGCCAAGCCGAAGAAAGGACCGCCGCCGACCCATAACGGGCGGCCGCTGAACGGCATCGAGCGTGCGGGCATTCTGTTGCTGTCGCTCGGGGAAGAGCATGGCCAGGACGTCTGGAAACTTCTCGACGAAGACGAGGTGCGCGAGCTTTCCGTTGCGATGTCGCAGCTCGGCGTCATCGATTCCGGCATCGTCGATACCTTGCTCGTCGATTTCGTCGGCCAGCTTTCCGGCAACGGCGGCTTGCTCGGCAATACCTCGGCCACCGAGCGTCTCCTGACCCAGTTTCTTCCCGGCGAGCGCGTCGGCGCGATCATGGAAGAAATCCGCGGCCCCGCCGGCCGCAACATGTGGGAAAAGCTTTCGAACGTTCAGGAAGACGTGCTCGCGAACTACTTGAAGAACGAATACCCGCAGACCATCGCGGTCGTGCTCTCTAAGATCCGCTCCGAGCAGGCCGCGCGCGTGCTCGCGGTGCTGCCGGAGCCGCTCGCGCTCGACGTCATCAACCGCCTGATCAAGATGGAATCGGTGCAGAAGGACGTGCTGGAGCGCGTCGAGCAGACGCTGCGCACCGAATTCATGTCCACGCTCTCGCAAACCTCGAAGCGCGACCCTTACGCGCCGATCGCGGAAATCTTCAACTTCTTCGACCGTCAGACCGAAGCCCGCTTCTTCGGGGCGATGGAAACCTCGCAGAAGGAATCCGCCGAGCGCATCAAGACGCTGATGTTCACTTTCGACGACCTGGTGAAGCTCGATTCCGGCGCGATCCAGACGCTCCTGCGCAAAGTCGATAAGGGCAAGCTCACGATCGCACTCAAGGGCGCGACCGAAACCGTGCGCGAATACTTCCTCAAGAACATGTCGCAGCGCGCGGCGAAGATGATGACCGACGACCTGCAGAACATGGGGCCGGTGCGGCTGCGCGAAGTCGATGAAGCGCAGGCGCTGATGATTGCGACCGCCAAGGATCTCGCCGACAAAGGCGAGATCGTGATCGTCAAAGGCGGCAACTCCGAAGACGAGCTGGTGTACTGATGAACGCAGCCAGCCCGAAAACTCCCGCCAAATATCTCTTCGACGTCGAATTCGACGGCAACAGCCGCTTCGGCGACCTCTCCGGCAACGCTCGTGCCGCGATCGCGGAAGCCCAGAAAACTTCTTTCCGCGAAGGCTTCGATGCCGCGAAGACAGAAGGCGAACAGCGTTGCGCTGCGCAGCTCGAACGCATTGCCACCGATATGCATCTCGCGGTCGGCCGCCTCGCCGCGATCGAAACGCGGCTCGAGCGCGAGGCGATCGATGTGGCCTCCGCCATTGCCCGCCAGCTTTCGCCCGCGCTGCTCGCGAAGCAGCCGCTCGCCGAGATCGAAGCGCTCGTACTCGACGTGCTCGCGCATGTCCGCGCGGCTCCGCACGTCGCGGTTCGCGTTTCGCCGGAGATGGCGGAAAGCGCGGGCGTGCGCCTGAAAAAAATCGCCGACGAGCGCGGCTTCGCGAGCCGTCTCGTCATTCTTCCCGATCCCGCTATTGCGAGCGGGAACTGCCTGATCGAATGGGCTGACGGCGGCGTCTCGCGTGACACGCAGGCGATTGAAACCCGCATCGAACAGGCGATTCAGAATTATCTCGGTGTGCCGCACGGCACGCCCAAAGTGCCGGAGAGCAAGTCATGAGCGACGACAACAAACCGCCGCTGCCCAATCTCGAAGCCGATGTGGATATGATCAATCCGGCGGCTCCGCCGACTGCGCCCGACGAGGAGCACTCGGTCAAGAGCGCCGACGATCTCGAGGCGCTATTCGACGTGCCGGTACACGTCTCGGCGGTGCTCGGCCGCACGCGGATGGATGTCGGCGATCTCTTAAAGATCGCGCCCGGCACCATGTTAGAGCTCGACCGCAAGGTCGGCGAAGCCATCGACATTTTCGTGAACAATCGTCTGGTCGCGCGCGGCGAAGTCGTGCTCGTGGAAGACCGGCTCGGCGTGACCATGACGGAAATCATCAAAGCCGACCGGACCTGAACCGGCGGACGGAGCGAACCATGCGGCTACTCATCATCGGCACTCTCAAGGGCCAGCTCACGGCGGCGACCAAGATCGCGGTCGATCGCGGCGCCAGCGTCACCCACGCGGTCGATAACGAACAGGGCCTGAAAGTGCTGCGCGCCCGCGGCGCCGATCTCATCATGGCCGATGTCACGCTCGACATCCGGGACCTGGTCACGAAGATCGCAAACGAGCGGATGCACGCTCCGGTCATCGCCTGCGGCGTCGAAACCGACGCGCGTGCGGCCGTCGATGCGATCCATGCCGGCGCAAAGGAATACATCCCGCTGCCGCCCGATCCGGAACTGATCGCGGCGGTGCTCGCGGCGGTCGCCGACGACGGCCGCGACTTCGTGTTCCGCGACGAAGCGATGGCGCGCGTCGTGCGTCTGGCCGCGCAGGTCGCGACTTCCGAAGCCTCGATCCTGATCACCGGCGAAAGCGGCACCGGCAAGGAAATGCTCGCGCGCTTCGTCCACGTGAAAAGCCCGCGCGCGAACAAGGTTTTCGTTTCAGTGAACTGCGCCGCGATCCCGGAAAATCTTCTGGAGTCCGAACTCTTCGGCCACGAGAAAGGCTCGTTTACCGGCGCCATCGCGCGGCGCATCGGCAAGTTCGAGGAAGCGACCGGCGGCACGCTGTTGCTCGACGAAATCTCGGAAATGGATGTGCGTCTGCAGGCGAAGCTTCTGCGCGCAATTCAGGAGCGCGTGATCGACCGCGTCGGCGGTACACGCCCCGTCCCGGTCGATATCCGCATCATTGCAACTTCGAACCGCAATCTCGCGGAAGAAGTCCGCACCGGCCGCTTCCGCGAGGATCTGCTCTACCGGCTCAACGTCGTGAACCTGCAAATTCCGCCATTGCGCGAACGCCCGCAGGACGTGCTCGAACTCGCCGATCACTTCATCAAGCACTACGCAGATGTGAACGGCGTCGCGGCAAAGCCGCTCTCGCAGGAAGCCAAGCGCGAGTTGCTGCGCAACCGCTGGCCCGGCAACGTTCGCGAAATGGAGAACACGCTGCACCGCGCGGTGCTGCTCGCCACCGGCGACGAGATCGGCGTCGATGCGATCCGGCTTCCGGACGGTACCTCGCTCGCCAACATCCCGAGCGGCCCGGTCGCGCATGCGCAAGCCGTTTCGGACCAGCTTGCCGCTTCGCTCGTCGGCCGCACGGTCGCCGATGTCGAGCGCGATCTCATCCTCGAAACGCTGAAGCACTGCTTGGGCAACCGCACGCACGCGGCCAACGTGCTCGGCATTTCGATCCGCACGCTTAGGAACAAGCTCAACGAATACTCGGCGGAGGGTATCGCGATCCCCGCCCCTGCTTCGGGCATCGCCGCCGGCGCGGCCTGAAGTTTCCCGGATCACTCCAAGCCGACGAGAAAGGCCGGACAGAAGTCCGGCTTTTTTCTTTAACTCCCTCTCCCCATTCGGGAGAGGGTTGGGGTGAGGGGCTTATGAATCGAATAATCTGCAGAGCCCCCTCACCCGGCGCTCCGCGCCGACCTCTCCCCGACGGGGAGAGGTGAAATTAGTTCGAAGGCCGGACAGAAGTCCGGCCTTTTTTTATTCGCCCAAATCAACTTCGTCATTGCCGGGCTTGACCCGGCAATCC
>JAIELW010000007.1 GCA_019752575.1 Xanthobacteraceae bacterium
TTGGCGCAGCCAGCCCGCCATCGTGATGGAGCCGGAAAAATCTAACCGCCGGCGATCCAAAGTTCGGCCTCACTGCAAAACCGGAACAGACTCTCCTTATAAACGAGGGCAAATTGGGGAGCAGGTCATCGGCTATCTGGCGAACCTGGCCCGCCTAGGTTTTATATTCCTACCACCCGTTAGTGTTTACTACTTTTCACTCCCATCCACACAAACACCCCGATCATGCCCCACACGATCAGCGCCGCCGCGCCGAAGAAAATCCGGCCGAGCGTTTCCACGCCGAAGACGTTGCCGATGACCGGGATCGAAAAAGCAAACGCGCGCGGGCCGGGCCCGAACGCTGCATAGGTCGCGACCGAAGCGAGTGCGATCAGCGCGACAAGCGCCGCCAGAAAATTCAGCGCCTTGAAAAACGACGGCGCGGCTGCGTGAATCCTGCTGCCGATGCCGGTTTGCGAAAATCCGGTGAGCGCGAACACCGCGCCGATGCCCGCAAAGACGATCCCCGCGCAGACCACTATCAGGCTGGTCGAGCCCACGCCCAGCCGCTGGCGCACCGGCAGAATGCTCGTCTGCGTCAGGATAATCGCTGTCCCGATCGCGATCCCGGCGAGCCCGATCGCGACAAAAACCCAGGGATTGGCAAGTTTGTCGCGCTTCATTTGCCCCTCACCCAGCTCGCTTCGCTCGCCACCCTCTCCCCGCTTCGCGGGGAGAGGGAAAGGATGCCACAAGCCGGGGCGGATTCCCTCTCCCCTCACACAAGTCGGATTTATCCGACTTGTGCATTCCTCAATCCCGAAGTCGGCTATAGCCGACTTCGGGTCGGGGAGAGGGTCAGGGTGAGGGGCGACTCGCATCCGCCGCAAATCTCCCCATATTCCTCAGCCGGAGCACGCGGAAGCCTGATGGCCCTCAACGACATTCTCGAAGATGCCCGCCTCGCCGGCCGCGCGATTGCGGATTACGGCAGCGGTCTCGTGCGCCCCACGCTCCGGCTCGGCGTCACCGGGCTTTCGCGCTCCGGCAAGACCATCTTCATCACGGCGCTGATCCACGCGCTCCTGCACGGGACTAGGCTTCCCGTATTCGAGGCGCTGACCTCCGGCCGCATCGCGCGCGTGCGGCTTTCTCCGCAGCCCGACGCCGCGGTGCCACGCTTCGAATACGAGAAGCATCTGCGCGATCTCGTGGACTTGCGCCGCTGGCCGGAGTCGACCCGCGCGATTTCGGAAATCCGCGTCGAGATCGATTACCAGACCAAACGCGGCGCGGAAAAGACGCTCGCGCTCGACATCGTCGATTATCCCGGCGAGTGGCTGCTCGATCTTCTGTTGCTCGACAAAACCTATGAGCAGTGGTCGGCGGAGACGATCGCGCTCTCGAAGCTGGCCCCGCGCGCGGTGCTCGCGAACCAGTGGCACATTCATCTGAAATCGCTTGAGCCGCGAGCGTCCGCCGACGAGCAGCACGCGATCCACGCCGCGAAGTTCTTCACCGAATATCTCGTTGCCTGCCGCGACGAGCGCTTCGCGATGAACCTGCTGCCGCCCGGCCGCTTCCTGATGCCCGGCGATCTCGCAGGCTCGCCCGCCGTCACCTTCGCACCGCTCGATCTCCCGCGCGGGGATGAAGCGCCGAAAGGTTCCTTGTGGGCCATGATGGCGGAGCGCTTTGAGTCGTATCGCGCGAATGTGGTGCGGCCGTTCTTCCGCGAGCATTTCGCGCGGCTAGACCGCCAGATCGTGCTCGCGGATGTTTTGGCCGCGATCAACTCCGGGCCGGAAGCGCTTTCCGATCTCGAGCAAACGCTCTCGGCAATCGCCGCCTGCTTCAACACCGGCCGCCGCACGCTCCTTTCCTCGATCTTCAAACCGCGCGCGGACAGGATTCTGTTCGCAGCGACGAAAGCCGATCACCTGCATCATCTGCAGCACGACCGGCTGGAGAACATTCTCTCGCGCATGGTCGCGCGCGCGGCGGAGCGTTCCGAGCTTGCGGGTGCCAAGACCGACGCGATTGCGATGGCGGCGATCCGCGCAACCCGCGAGGCCGTCGTCACGCGCGGCAAGGAGAAGCTCCCCGCCATCGTCGGCACGCCGCTTGCGGGCGAGCGCATCGGCAACGAGACTTTCGACGGCACCAAGGAGACCGCCGTGTTTCCCGGCGAGCTTCCGGAGCTCATCGAAGGCGAGGATCGCGAGTGGAAATTCAAGGGCCTTGCCGCGAGCGGGCCCGACGAGACCGACTTCCGCTTTCTCAAATTCCGCCCGCCTTTGCTCGATGCCGCCGCCGGAGGCGAACCCGCATTGCCTCACATTCGCCTCGACCGCGCGTTGCAGTTCCTGACCGGAGACCGCCTCGAATGACCAAGCCCGCATCCTTCAAGCCCGACGACCCGCGTGTCGCGGTGGCAAGCGCCGACGAGCCGCTACTCACGCGCGCGGAATTGCGCGAGCTGGAAGCGGCGGAAGCTTTGAGCCTTCCCGCCGTGATCGAACCTGCGCAAAAGAGAAGCCGGTTCTGGTCGAAGCTGTTCTGGTCGGCGGCGGGCGGGCTCGTCTCGCTCGCGCTGGGCTTGGCTGTCGCCAATCTCGTGCAATCGCTCTTCTCTTATGCGCCGTGGCTCGGCTGGCTCGCGCTGGCGCTGACCGCGCTCGCAGCACTTGCGCTGTTCGTAATTGCGATGCGTGAGCTGTTCGCAATCTTCCGCCTGGAGAAGATCGAGCGCTTGCAGAAGCGCGCCGCCGAAGTGCTCGCCTCCGACGACCGCGAAGAGGGCAAGGCCGTTGTTGCGGGGCTATTATCGGTTGCCCGCACGATGCCGCGGCTTGCGAAAGGCCGCGCGACGATGGAAAATTATTCGCGCGACATCATCGACGGCGCGGATTATGTGCGGCTTGCGGAGCGCGAACTGCTCTCGCCGCTCGATGCAGAAGCGCGGAAGCTCGTAAGCTCGGCTGCGAAGCGCGTTTCGCTCGTGACTGCGATCTCGCCGCGCGCGGCGGTCGACATGCTGTTCGTGCTCTTCAACACGCTCTTTCTTATCCGCAAGCTCGCGACCCTCTATGGCGGCCGTCCGGGCGTGCTCGGCATGTTCCGGCTCATGCGCCACGTGATTTCGCATCTCGCGCTTACCGGCGGCATGGCGGTCGGCGACAGCATCGTGCAGCAGTTGTTGGGTCACGGCTTGGCCGCGAAGCTTTCCGCGCGGCTCGGCGAAGGCGTGTTGAACGGCTTGCTCACCGCGCGGCTCGGCATCGCCGCGATCGAGGTCACGCGGCCGTTGCCGTTCGCCGCACTCCCGCGCCCGACGCTCTCAGATTTGGCGGGCAATTTACTGCCGACGAAGAAGGACTAGCCGACAAAGTCCATTTTCGTCATGGCCGGGCTTGTCCCGGCCATCCACGCCTTTTTTGCGTGGCGAAGCTGTTAAGACGTGGATGCCCGGCACAAGGCTGGGCATGACGAGTGTATGGTAGCTTCTCCGAAACCGCTCGAACCCGATTCCTCATGGCCAAAGCCCGCTCGACCTTCGTCTGCCAGAACTGCGGCGCGGTGACCCCGCGCTGGCAGGGCAAGTGCGAGTCCTGCGGCGAATGGAATTCCATCGTCGAGGAAACGGCAACGCAGGCTTCCGTGCCCGCGACGCAGCGCACCTCGCGCAAGGGCCGCCTGATCGCGCTCGAGCCGCTTTCCGGAAAATCCGAAGGCGCGCCGCGCATCGCATCCGGAATTAAAGAGCTCGACCGCGTCAGCGGCGGCGGCTTTGTGCGCGGCTCGGCGATCTTGCTCGGCGGCGATCCGGGCATCGGCAAATCGACGTTGCTGATCGAGGCGACCGCCGCGCTCGCCCGCAAAGGCAAGCGTGTCGTCTATGTCTCCGGCGAAGAAGCGATCGATCAGGTCCGCATGCGCGCGCAGCGCCTCGGCCTCACCGACGCTTCGGTGCAACTCGCGGCCGAAACCAATGTCGAAGACATCGTGGCGACGCTCTCCGAAGGCACGCCGCCGGCGCTCGCGATCATCGACTCGATTCAGACCATGTGGACCGAGACGGTCGAAAGCGCACCGGGAACCGTGACGCAGGTGCGCGGCTCGGCGCAGCAGTTGCTCCGCTTCGCCAAAAAATCCGGCACCGCCGTCGTGCTGGTCGGCCATGTTACGAAAGACGGACAGATCGCGGGTCCCCGCGTAGTCGAACACATGGTCGATGCCGTGCTTTCGTTCGAAGGTGACGGCGCGCATCAGTTCAGAATTCTTCGCGCGATGAAAAACCGCTTCGGCCCGACCGACGAGATCGGCGTGTTCGAAATGACCGGCGGCGGGTTGAAGGAAGTGGAAAACCCTTCCGCGCTGTTTCTCTCGGATCGCGATACGTCATCGCCGGGCACCGCCGTCTTCGCCGGGTTAGAGGGCACACGGCCTTTGCTCGTGGAAATTCAGGCGCTGGTCGCGCCCACCGCGCTCGGCACACCGCGCCGCGCGGTCGTCGGCGCGGACCAAAGCCGTCTCTCGATGATCCTCGCGGTCCTGGAGGCGCGTTGCGGCGTGCGCCTCGGCCAGCAGGACGTGTATCTCAACATCGCGGGCGGATTGCGCATCTCCGAGCCCGCCGCCGATCTGGCGATCGCAGCCGCGCTCATCTCCTCGCTCTATAACGTGCCGCTGCCTGCGGACTGCGTTTATTTCGGCGAAGCCTCGCTCACGGGAGCGGTGCGCGCAGTGCCGCAGGCGACCGCGCGCATGAAGGAAGCGGCAAAGCTCGGCTTCGCCCGCGCCGTGATCCCCGAAGCCGGACGCGGCGACGCTTCCGAGGGCTTGAGCGTCCGCACGGTCGCCGGTCTCGACGCGCTGGTCGCCGACATCGGCGCGGCGGCGCAGAAAATCCGCCGCATCCCGAACCGCGACGCTGGTTAAATCATGCGCGTTGCCAGAACAAATTTTGTCATTCCGGACGCGCGACCAAACTCGGATTTATCCGAGTTTGGCATTTTTTATGCTCGCTTACGCTCGCGCCCCGGAATGACAAAGGATAACTAGAAGTGCGCGTAACCCTCCTTGACGGAATTTTTGTCGCGACCGTGCTGCTCTCTGCCTTTCTCGGTTGGGCGCGCGGGCTTTTGCGCGAAGCGATCGGGCTGCTTTGCTTCGCCGTCGCGCTCGCGATCGTTTACGCCTACGCAATGAACGCGGGCGTCTCGCAATGGGTGCGGCCTCAGTTCCGCACCATGGCGTCTTACGTTTTCTTGGGCGCGACGATTGTCACATTCCTGATCGCCGCCTGGGTCTCGCATTTCGGCATGTCGCCTTGGATCACGACGCCAAGCCGGATTCTCGGTCTTGTGTTCGGCATCGTGCGCGGCATTCTGATCTTTGCGATTGCCGTCGTGCTGATCGACCTCTTTGTCCGCATCCGCGACCTGCCGCCGTGGTTCACGGGCGCGCGCTCGCGGGAACTCGCAGTCGAATACATGCGGCTGTTCTGGCCCAAGGACTGGACCGGGCTCAGGCTGCTGGCCAAGCCCTTTGTCATGATGGGGATCGCAGCACTTTTCCTGAGCGTGGTTACCGACCTGATCGCGGCCCTGACCCGGCCTTTCCGCCTAAGGCTGCGGCGCTAGCGCAAACTTTCCGGTCACCTATGCCCGATAAGAAGGTGCATGGATTGCCGCACCCGGTGACGGGAGCGGGATCAGGGGCTATATGCATTGCGGCGAAGGCCCCCGGCGCCCGAATCGGCTTATATTTCAAGGCGGAGACGCGTTTTTGATGACCCCTACCGCGCTAGATTTCGGGTTGCTCGCAGTTATGCTGATTTCGGGCGTGCTCGCGATGGTGCGCGGCTTCATGCGCGAAGTTCTTTCGATCGCCTCCTGGGTGATCGCCGCCGTCGTGACGCTCTACGGCTATTCGCGGGTACTGCCTTTCGTGAAGCAGTATGTGCAACACGATTTGCTCGCGACCGGCATCGCGGTCGGCGGCCTGTTTTTGCTGACGCTCCTGATCGTCTCGCTGTTCACGGTGAAGATTTCCGACCTCGTCCTCGACAGCCGCATCGGCGCGCTCGATCGCACCCTCGGTTTCCTGTTCGGCCTTGCCCGCGGCCTCGTCATCATGGTGGTCGCTTTCCTGTTCTTCACGTGGCTGGTTCCGGCCAAAACCGAGCCCGACTGGGTCAAGAACGCGCGCTCGCGGCCGATCCTGCAGAGCACCGGCGACTGGCTGAAATCGGTGCTGCCGGACGATCCCGAAAACGCCATCTTGCAGCGCTTAAGAAAGCCGCGCGGCGACGAGCAGACGCCTGCGCCCGATACCAATCCCGCGCCAACGCCGCCGCGGACGGACAAAGGGGCCAAGCAGAACCCCTCGCAAGCAAACACGAACGAGCCGACCTACAAGCGTAACGACCGCGCCGGCGTGAACCAGTTGATCGAAAGCACCCGCGCGTCCTCGCAATGACGCGCCAGCAGGTAAGGGCTTGTTGATGAGCGCGAACGATACGGCCCGAGACCTGGATACCGGCGACCTCGACAAACGCGCGATGGGCGACACCCTACGCGAGGAGTGCGGCGTGTTCGGCATCTTCGGACACCCCGACGCCACCGCGCTGACCGCGCTCGGTCTTCACGCGCTTCAGCATCGCGGACAGGAAGCGGCCGGTATCGTCGCTTACGATGCCAGCGAGAAGCGCTTCCATTCCGAGCGCCGCCTCGGCCTGGTCGGCGACACCTTCTCCAAGCGCCACGTCATCGAGCGCCTGCCGGGCAGCGCCGCGGTCGGCCATGTGCGCTACTCCACCACTGGCGAAACGATTCTTCGCAACGTACAGCCGCTGTTCGCAGAACTCGACGGCGGCGGCTTCGCGGTCGCCCACAACGGCAATCTCACCAACGCCCTTTCGCTCCGCCGCCAGCTCGTGCGCGACGGCGCGATCATGCAGTCGACCTCGGACACCGAAGTGATCCTGCACCTGCTCGCCCGCTCCAAGCGCGCACGCTTCGTCGAGCGTTTCGTCGATGCGATCCGCGAGATCGAAGGCGCCTACAGCTTCGTCGGCCTCACTAACAAGAAGCTCGTCGGCGCGCGCGACCCCTTTGGCATCCGCCCGCTGGTGCTCGGCGAACTCAACGGCGCGCCGATCCTGACCTCGGAAACCTGCGCGCTGGACATCATCGGCGCGAAATTCGTGCGCGATGTCGAGAACGGCGAAGTCATCGTCATCAGCGAAGAAGGCGTGGAGTCGCACAAGCCCTTCCCGCCGATGGCATCGCGCCCCTGCATCTTCGAATACATTTACTTTGCGCGGCCCGATTCCGTGGTCGGCGGCAAAAGCGTCTATGAAGTGCGCCGCAATCTCGGCACCGAGCTTGCCCGCGAGGCGCCCGCCAACGCCGATGTGGTCGTGCCGGTGCCGGATTCCGGCGTGCCGGCCGCGATCGGTTTCGCGCAAGCCGCGAACATTCCCTACGAGCTCGGCATCATCCGCAACCATTACGTCGGCCGCACGTTCATTGAGCCGACCCAGCAGATTCGCGAGCTCGGCGTGCGCATGAAGCACTCGGCGAACAAGGCCGCGGTCGCGGGCAAGCGCATTGTGCTGATCGACGACTCGCTCGTGCGCGGCACCACTTCGGTGAAGATCGTGCGCATGATGCGCGAGGCCGGCGCCAAGGAAGTCCACTTCCGCATCGCGAGTCCGCCGATCACGCATCCGGATTTCTACGGCATCGACACGCCGGACAAGGACAAGTTGCTCGCCGCGAACCACGATCTGGAAGGCATGCGCAACTATATCGGCGCGGACAGCCTCGCCTTCCTCTCCATCGACGGCCTCTACCGCGCGATGGGCGCGGGAAAACGCAATCCGGAGCGCCCGCAATACACCGACCACTGCTTCACGGGCGAATATCCGACCCCGCTCACCGACAAGAACGGCGAAATCGCGCCGCGGCAATTGTCGTTGCTCGCTGAAGCGAGCTGACGATTTGTCGTCATGCCCGGCCTTGTGCCGGGCATCCACGCCTGTAAAACCTTTTCCGCATCAAAGACGTGGATGGCATCAGAACTCGCGCTTGTGCGAGTTCTGAATATGTGATGCCCAAGTCGGGCAAGCCCGACTTGGGTGACAAGCCCGGCCATGACGAGTAGATAAAATGTCGAAGGCTCTTGAAGGAAAAATCGCGCTCGTCACCGGCGCCTCGCGCGGCATCGGTGCGGCGGTGGCCAAGTCGTTAGCTTCGAAAGGCGCGCATGTGATCGCGCTCGCGCGCACCACCGGCGGCCTCGAAGAACTCGATGACGAAATCAGGAAGCTCGGCGGCTCAGCGACGCTCGTGCCGGCGGACCTGCGCAAATTCGACGATCTCGACCGCATGGGCCAGGCGCTTTACGAGCGCTTCAGGAAGCTCGACATCCTCGTCGGCAATGCCGGGCAGCTCGGCGTGCTGTCGCCGCTCCCGCATGTCGATCAGAAGGCGTGGGACGAGGTGATCGCCGTCAACGTGACCGCGAACTATCGTTTGCTGCGCTCGCTCGATCTGTTGCTGCGCGCCGCCGACGCGGCACGCGCCGTCTTCATCACCTCGGGCGCCGCGAACAAGGCGACCGCTTATTGGGGGCCTTACGCTGTCTCGAAGGCGGCGATGGACATGCTGGTCCGGACCTATGCCGCGGAAGTCTCGACCACGAATATCAAGGTGAACCTGTTCAACCCCGGCCCGATCCGCACGCGCATGCGCGCCAAAGCCATGCCCGGCGAAGATCCGATGACACTCACGCCGCCGGAGACGGTCGCGGAAGCGATCGTGGAATTGTGCCTGCCGGAGGTACAAGAGAACGGGAAGCTTTATAATTATCCGGCGAAGAAGTGGCTCACTTACACGCCGCCAGCCTAACTCGTCATCCCGGCCGAGCGAAGCGAGAGCCGGGATCGTCCTAGATTACGCGATGCCGGATCAGCGACGCACCACTTCGTGCTGCGTCGCGTCCGGGATGACGCTTCGCGTCACTTCCGGTTCTTCTTCTTGCGCTTCCCGCGCGCGTCCTTCTTCAGCATCTTTTTCCTGAACGGATTTTCCGGCTCGCGGAAGTTGAAGCGGATCGGCACGCCCGGCATTTCGAATGCCTCGCGCACGCCGTTCACGAGATAGCGCATGTAGGATTCAGGAAGCGCATCGGTGCGCGTTCCGAACAGCACGAAAGTCGGCGGCCGTGCTTTCGCCTGCGTCATGTAGCGCAACTTGATGCGCGCACCGGAAACCGCAGGCGGCGGATTCTGCGCAAGTGCGCGTTCGAGAAAGCGGTTGATGATCGAGGTCGAAACACGCTTGTTCCAGACCTCGTAGGTCTCGACCACCGCGCGCATCAGCTTGTCGAGGTTGTCTCCGTGCATGCCGGAAAGCGCGATGATCGGCATGCCCTTCGCCTGCGGCAGCCAGTGATCGGCCTCCTCGCGCAAGGTCTTGCCCATGGTCATCTCGGGTGCTGCGAGATCGCGCTTGTTCATGCCGATCACGAGCCCGCGGCCTTCGCGCATCACGAGATCGGCGATCCGTAAATCCTGCTCCTCGAACGGCATGGTCGCGTCCATCAGGAGCACGACCACCTCGGCGAAGCGGATTGCGCGTAAGCTGTCGCCGACCGAAAGCTTCTCGAGCTTCTCCTGCACTTTCGCGCGCTTGCGCATGCCTGCGGTGTCGAGGATTTCGAACTTGCGTCCGCCATATTCGAACAGCACTTCGATCGAGTCGCGCGTGATCCCCGGCTCCGGCCCGGTGACCAGACGGTCTTCCCCAATCAGCTTGTTGATGAGCGTGGACTTGCCCGCGTTCGGGCGGCCGACGACGGCAACCCGGATGGTATCGGCGGCTTTCTCCGTTTCGCCTTCCTCGCGCTCGTCCGCTTCTCGCTCTTCCTCCTCGGGAAGAATGTCGCGCAAGGCGTCGTAAAGTTCGCCTAATCCCTCGCCGTGCTCGGCCGAGATGTTGATAGGGTCACCCAGCCCGAGCGCGTAAGCTTCCAGCGCACCCGCGGCGCCCGCCTTGCCTTCGCTCTTGTTGGCGACGACCACCGCGCGCTTGCCCGACTTGCGGACGATCTGCGCGAAGACCTTGTCGTCGGGAAGCAGGCCGGCGCGCGCGTCGATCAGAAACAGAACCGCGTCGGCGTCCGCGATCGCGCTTTCGGTCTGCGCGCGCATGCGGCCAGCTAAGCTCTCCGCGCCCGCCTCCTCGAAGCCGGCGGTATCGAAAATGCGGAATTTCAGATCGCCGAGTTTCGCCTCGCCTTCGCGGCGGTCGCGGGTCACGCCAGGCGTGTCGTCGACGAGTGCCACGCGCTGGCCGACGAGCCGGTTGAATAGCGTCGATTTGCCGACATTGGGCCGGCCCACGATGGCGACGGAGGGAAGCATGTCACCGCTTAGCCGCGATCAGCGGCGTTGACCAGCCCGCAAGCGCCGCGTTAGCGGCGCTGCCCAGCCCAAGGATCGTCGGAATTGTTCTGCGGGCCACGCTTTGTATTCGGCACGTTCTGCGGCTGCGTCTGGGTCTGCACCTGCGGATTCTGGTCCGGTATTTCCTGCGGCGCTACCTGGATGTTCGAGTTCGAAGGCTGCGTCGGCGGTGCGTTGTACTGCACGCCCGGCACGCCTTGCGGAAACACCGAGCGGCGGTCGCCGGAGAGCGGCGTCTTCTTGGTGTCGTCGAACGGATTGAGGTTCTCCAGCGTCTCGCAGGACGCGAGGCCGAGCGAAAGCGGCGCCAGCAGCAGCGCAATTCGTGCAAAAGATTTCGGCGTCGCGCGCGGCATCGCGGTTACTTCTTCTGCGCCGCAGGTGCGGTGTTGAACAGCATCGCCTGCAGACGCTGCGCACGGTTGCGCATGCCCGGTGGCGTTTCGGGATCGAACGCGAGCAGCAGAAACAGCTTCTGCGCTTCGGTCTGGTTGCCGGCGCGCAGATGTGCAAGCGCGAGCAATTCGTTCGCGGAATGGCGGAACGCCGAGCCGTCGGCGAGCGCGGGCGCGAGCCGTTTCTGCATCTCGGCGGCGTCGGCGGTGTCGACCACGAGCGCAGCACCCCGGATGCTCGCAAGCTCGCGCATCAAGGGCTCGACCGAATTGTCGTTGGCGATCGCCTCGAAGGCGCTCGCTCCCTCTTTCGCGTCCTTCTGGCCGAGCTCGGCTGCCGCCGAAAAGCGTGCGAGCAGCTTGTAAGCGGAAGGCGCATCTGCGGTGATCGCCTTGAAGGCCGCAATCGCCTCACCGGTCTTGGTCGCGTCGGCGGCAAGTTTCTGGGCGGCGACAAAGCGCTCGGATGCTGCTTCCGCCTGCTTGCCCGCGTAATATTCGTAGCCGCGCCAGCCCGCGGTGGCTGCGACGAGCAGGAACGCCCCGAACGCGATCAGGCCGCCGTACTTCTTCCAGATATTGGCGAGCCGCTCGCGGCGCAGTTCTTCGTCTACTTCGCGGATGATGTCCGACATTCAAAATCCTAAAAGGGCCGCGTGGGACGCGCAGCCCCTTGATGCCCGTATTTCGTTAAAGCGGGCGTAAAATAGAGATGTGGGCGTATCGTGGCAACGCCCTCAGGTGGGCGTTTTCGCCTTGTTTTTCAACGCGTAAACGTGCTCGGCGGACGGGAAGGAGCGGTCGCGGACCTCGTTGGCGTAATTCGACACCGCTTCCTCGATGAGGCGGCCCATATCGGCATACTGCTTCACGAATTTCGGCACGCGCGGCGACAGGCCCAAGAGGTCTTCGAGCACGAGGATCTGGCCGTCGCAGGCGGGTGACGCGCCGATGCCGATGGTCGGCACCGCCACTTCCTTCGTGATTTTGACTGCGAGCGGCTCGGCCATAGCCTCGAGCACGATGGAAAACGCGCCGGCATCGGCAATCGCGCGGGCGTCGTCGAGAATCGGGCCCCATTCGCTCTCCTCGCGGCCGCGGGCGCGGAAGGAGCCGAGCGTGTTGATCGATTGCGGGGTCAGGCCGACATGGCCCATCACCGGCACGCCGCGCTCGGTGAGGAAACGCACGTGCTCCGCCATGCGGACGCCGCCTTCCATCTTCACCGCGCCGCAGTTGGTTTCCTTCAAGACGCGCGCGGCGGTGTGGAAGGCCTGCTCCGGGCTCGCCTCATAGGTGCCGAACGGGAGATCGACCACCACGAGCGCCTTCTTCGAGCCGCGCATGACCGCATGGCCTTGCAGGATCATCATGTCAAGCGTGACCGGCACGGTCGATTCGAAGCCGTGCATCACCATGCCGAGGCTGTCGCCCACCAAGAGCAGATCGACATGCGGGTCGAGCCAGCGCGCGGTGTGCGCGTGATAGGAAGTCAGCGCCACGATCGGCTCGCGGCCCTTGCGGGCGCGGATGTCAGGCGCCGTGTTGCGGCGCACGTCGGCGGCGTTCTGGATCGACATGGTCGTCTCCTTGCCAATCATTCTCGCGGATAACGGTTTTCCGCCGATTCCGCGCGGACGAGCAGATAGGGAGCGCTCTTTACAATGGAAGGGGTGGAGACGCGAATCTTAACGCGCTGGCCCCGGAATGACCTTCACCCTTCGTCATCACCGGGCCGTCGCGCCCGGCGAGCGGAGCGAGCCGTTCGGCGCGGCGAGACCCGGTGATCCATTTCATCTGTCGGCATGCGCTGCGCTTCATCATGGATCACCGGGTCTCGCACCGGCAGCCGCGCTAAAGCGCGGGCCAGTGCGGCCCGGTGATGACGAGGTTATCGGGGAACTCGCGCGCTAAAGCCGAAGCCTAGTCGTCGCGGTACTTGAAGGACACTTTCAGTTTCGCGCGATAGGCTTCGATCTTGCCGTCATCCAGTTGCACGTCGAGCTGCACGACTTCGGCGACCCGCAAATCGTCCAGCGATTTCGAGGCCCGGTCGATCGCCGCTTTCGCGGCCTTCTCCCAGGAGTCGGTGCTGGTGCCGACGATTTCGATGACCTTATAAACGCTCTCCGCCATGGTGTTCTCCTCCCCGGCTTCGAATTCCGGCCCGGTCTTCAGGCCATGACGAAAGCCTATCACCGCGGGAGCAGTTTGCACCCTTTGTCATTCCGGGGCATCGAGCGAAGCGAGACGAACCCGGAATCCAGAGCGACACGGTAAGTCGATGCTTTCAGCCCTGGATTCCGGATCGGCCCACCGATCTCGGGTTTACCCGAGATCGGATATTAAATGGCCCGAGTCGGGTAAACCCGACTTGGCTGGCCGTCCGGAATGACAGCATAGTTCACGCCGCCTTCTTCACATCCTTGACGTCCGAGAACACCACGCCCGGTGCGCGCTCGCGCGTGTAGTCCATCTCTTCGTCATCACCGGGCCGCCGCGCCCGGCGAGCGGAGCGAGCCGTTCGGCGCGGCGAGACCCGGTGATCCATTCTGACTGCAGGGTGCATTGCGCTTCTTCATGGATTGCCGGGTCAAGCCCGGCAATGACGAGTAGGAAGTTGCGCGCTCACGCCGCCTTCTTCACATCCTTGACGTCGGAGAACACGACGCCCGGCGCGCGTTCGCGCGTGTAATCGAGGTCGAAATTGCTCTTCGCCAGAAACACCGGATCGCCGTCGAGATCGGAGGCCATCGAGAAGGTCTTCGCGTTGATGAACGTATCGAGCTTGGTGCGGTCTTCGGCCGAGACCCAGCGCGCCAGATCGAACTCGCTCTGCTCCAGCGAAATCTCCAGGCCGTATTCGGCGTCTAACCGCGCCTTCAGAACGTCGAGCTGCAAGGGGCCGACCACGCCGACCAGCGCCGGCGCGCCGTCCATCGGCTGAAACACCTGCACCACGCCCTCTTCCGCGAGCTGCTGGAGCGCTTCTTTCAGCTTCTTCGCCTTCATCGGATCGCCGAGCTTCACGCGGCGGAGAATTTCCGGCGCGAAACTCGGCACGCCGACGAAATTGATCGCCTCGCCTTCGGTCAGCGTATCGCCGATCCGGAGTACGCCGTGGTTCGGGATGCCGACCACGTCGCCGGCATAGGCTTCTTCCGCAAGCGCGCGGTCTTTGGCGAAGAAGAACTGCGGCGCGTTCAGCGCCATCTGCTTTTCGGTGCGCGCGACCTTCACCTTCATGCCGCGCGAAAGCTTGCCGGAGCAAAGCCGCGCGAACGCGATGCGGTCGCGGTGGTTCGGGTCCATGTTCGCCTGGATCTTGAACACGAACGCGGTGAGTTTCGCTTCCGCCGCTTCCACGGTGCGCTTATCGGCGACCTGCGCGCGCGGTTGCGGCGCGTAATCGCCGAGCGCTTCCAGGAGATCGCGCACACCGAAATTCTTCAGCGCCGAGCCGAAGAACACGGGCGTCAGGTGCCCTTCGCGGAACGGCGCCAGCTCGAATTTCTTGGTGCCTTCTTTCGCGAGCATCAATTCTTCTTCGAGCGCGGCGGCGTCGAGATTGGCGGAGAGCGACGCCATCTGCGCCGCATCCATCTGCTCGCGCGCGGCGTTGGCGTCGGCTTCAAGACGGCGCACGCCACCGGAAGCAAGCTCCACCGTGCCGACGAAATCCCTGCCCCGTCCGATCGGCCAGGTCACCGGGGCGGTATCGAGCGCGAGCGTCTTTTCGATCTCGTCGAGAATTTCGAACGGATCGCGGCTCTCGCGATCCATTTTATTGATGAAGGTGACGATCGGAATGTCGCGCAGGCGGCAGACTTCGAACAGCTTCCTCGTTCGCGCCTCGATGCCCTTGGCGGCGTCGATCACCATGACGGCGGAATCCACCGCCGTCAGCGTGCGATAGGTGTCCTCAGAGAAGTCTTCGTGGCCCGGCGTGTCCAGCAGATTGAACACGAGCCCGCCGAATTCGAAGGTCATTACGGACGTCACGACCGAGATGCCGCGTTCGCGCTCGATCGCCATCCAGTCGGAGCGGGTATTGATGCGGTTCTTCTTCGCCTTCACCTCGCCCGCGAGATTGATCGCGCCGCCGAACAAAAGCAGCTTTTCGGTGAGCGTGGTC
Source organism: Xanthobacteraceae bacterium (assembly GCA_019752575.1). Classification (GTDB taxonomy): domain Bacteria; phylum Pseudomonadota; class Alphaproteobacteria; order Rhizobiales; family Xanthobacteraceae. Next base: position 14,990 of record JAIELW010000007.1, read on the forward strand.
TTGCCCGCGTCCGGGTGCGAGATGATCGCAAACGTGCGCCTACGCGCGACTTCGCGCTCGATCGGCGTTTCGTTGGCTCTTGGATGTGCGGCGGAAGCGTCTAGCATTGGCGGGAGGTGCATCCACGATCCGGGCGGTTGGGTCAAGCCCGAAGGCCGGGTAGATTCCGAATCGATGCGGTTTCTGGCCTTCTCCGACGTTCATAACAACCTCGCCTGCGTGCGGAAAATGCGCGCGCAGCAAGAGAACGATTTCGACGCGATCCTGTTCGGCGGCGACATCGGCCGGAAAATCCCGGAGAAGTTTTTCGGGATTCTCGCGAGCTTCGATTGCCCCATCTTCTACGTCTACGGAAACTGGGACATCGACCTGCCCATGGACGCGACGTATCACCCACGCGCGCAGATCCTGCATCGCAGTTTCGTCAGCCTCGGCGGAATCACGTTCGCGGGATTCAGCGACAAGCCCGACGGCGCAGCGCGGCGGCGGTTCGCGGGCGCGCTCAGGAAAACGGGCGCGGATTTTTCGCGCACGATCCTCCTGTGCCATTACGAGCTGCGCGGGATCGAGAAGGACTTCCCCGGGCTCGGTCTGCATCTGTTCGGCCACACGCATGTCATGGAGCGGCATGAGGCGAAGGGCACGCAATACGTCAATCTCGGCGTGCTGGACCGGCAGATTTCCGCGCGCCCGAAAGAGAAAACCGCCTGGGTGAAGGAAGACTGCCGCAACTATATCGCCGGCAATTACGCGATCATCGAAACCGGAGATTCCGGCTTTGGCGTGTGCTATGTCGGGCTGCCGCACGAATTTCCGGACTGGGTGCCGGTCGAGCGCAGCTATCGCGGCATCGAGTGGATTCCAGAGGAGGCGAAGTGGAGCGATCCCGCCGATCCCCGCCTGCCCCGCTTCGAGGTTGCATGCTTGGCTCCAGCGCCCGCCGCGATATGATCGCGCGGGGAAGCACAAGAGAAAAGAATGCCGGAACGGCGCGGTTTGCGGATCGGATTCGATGTCGGCGGCACCAAGATCGCGATCTGCGTTCTGGATGCGGCCGGCAATTACGTTTTCAAAAACGAAACCGCGACCCCGCGCGACGACTATCCGGCGTTTCTCGAAGCCGCCATGGCGCTCTTGAAAAAGTCGCGCGACGCGGTGCCGGAAGCGGCACATGCCACGATCGGCGCGGGCATTCCCGGCGAGATCGACGTTCTCTCGAATACGGTCAAGAACGCGAACAGCACCTGCCTGATCGGCCACAACCTCGAAGCGGATTTGGAGCGCGTCCTCGGCCAGAAAGTGCGGCTTGCGAACGACGCGCAATGCCTGATCGCATCCGAAGTGCACGACGGCGCGGCGAAAGGCGCTGCGGTCGCATTCGGCGTGATTCTGGGGACCGGAGTCGGCGGCGGCGTCGCCGTCAACGGCGAACCATGGCGCGGCAACAATCGCCTCGCAGGCGAATGGGGTCACAATCCCTTCCCTGACCGCGAAGGCGAAGCGACCGGCTCGCCCTGTTACTGCGGACGCAACAACTGCATCGAAACGGTCCTGAGCGGGCCCGCGCTGGTCGCGGCCTATCATGATGCAACCGCAGGCGAAAACGCACAGCTACCCGAAATCGAAGCGAAGGTCGCCGAGGGTGATCCGGTCGCGGGCGCCGTGCTCTCCGAATATATCGACAAACTCGGACAGGCTCTCGCCACTGTAGTCGGCGTGCTCGATCCGGAAGTGATCGTGCTCGGCGGCGGCGTATCGAGCATTACCGCGATCTATCGCGAATTGCCGGAGCGCGTTAGCGCTCACATGTTTCATTCCGGCATCTCGAAGCCGCGCTTTGCCACCAGAATCGTCAAAAGCAAATGGGGGCCGGACAGCGGCGTGCGCGGGGCCGCGCGGCTGTGGCCGCTGCCGCGATAATTGTCATTCCGGACGCGCCAACCAAGTCGGGTTTACCCGACTTGGTCGTTTAATATTCCGATCTCGGGTAAACCGCCCTCCCTGCCGAACATTTTCTGAAACGCTTCGGTCGGGATGAACCAGCGGTGCAGTTCCTCGCCGCCAACCCCGAGCGGCGTCTTCACGCTCTGCGACGGCCCGGCGCCATAACCGTCGAGGGAAATCGAAAAGCAGTTCACGCGAAGTTTCAACATGACGGATCTCCCAATCTCGTCATGCCCGGCTGCTCAAGCCGGCTTTAGCCGACTTGAGCGTTTAAACTGTCGATGTCGGGTAAACCCGACATCGAGTGCCGGGCATCCACGCCTTAACGGACCATTAGCGCAGTAAAGACGTGGATGGCCGGGACGAGCCCGGCCATGACGATTATTATTCAAAATACCTTCCGGTATTCTTCCGGCTTGAAACCGACGACGATCTTGCCGCCCGGCAGCTCAAGCACCGGACGCTTGATCATCGAGGGTTGTTCGAGCATCAGCGCGATCGCCTTCTTTTCGTTGACGGACGCCTTGTCCTTCTCCGGCAACTTGCGGAACGTGGTTCCCGTGCGATTGAGGAGCGTCTCCCAGCCCGCCTTCTTCGCCCAGACGTCTAACTTCGCCTTGTCGATGCCACTGACCTTGTAATCGTGAAACGCATAGCTCACGCCCTTCTTGTCGAGCCAGGCGCGCGCCTTCTTCATGGTGTCGCAGTTCTTGATGCCGTAGATCGTGATTGCCATTTTCGCTTCATAGCCTGACTATGAAGGCCGGAAAAGCAGCGCAACAAAACGTGGACATGCAGATGTCGCTATCGGATTTGGCCAATCTTTCGCAGATCATCGGCGCCCTGGCGGTTGTCGGCTCCCTCATCTTCGTGGGTCTTGAGATAAGGCAGAACACGATAACTTCCAGAGCGGCGACACTGCAGTCAAATGCCGCCTATTGGCAGCAGTTCTTCGCCATGATCGGAGACCCAAAATATGGAAAGAGCTACGCGATGGGAGCGGCAGGAAAGGACGAGCTGACCGGCGAGGAGTTTGGGCAGTTCTTCTTCATGTGCCGTGCAATTTTCATGGGATGCGAAAATCAGCACTATCAATTTCGTCAGGGATTGATCGACCAGGACGCCTATCGCGGTTATGAGGCGACGATCCGGGAGCAGATCGCCGCGCTTCCCGGTGTGCGGGCTCTGTGGTCTCTGGTCAGACACACCTATGGCCACGACTTCCAGCAGTTTTTCGACAAGCAGATCGAAAGCGTATCGATGCATCCGGCATATTCAATGCAGGAGAAATGGCAAAACGCGCTTGTCTCGCAGCGGACGGCAGGCAACGGCTAATTTCGTGCGTCTGGTTTGAGGCAATAAATACAACGTCCGTGGTTAGCGGGACCAGACTATATTTGCACTGGGGGAATGCATGGAAATCAAGCGAAACGGCGCGCGGCCGCAGAGCAAAGGCTCGAAGGACTACTTCACCGGAAACGTTAATCTCGAGCCGTTGATCGAGGCGCCGGACCCCGCGCGCGTGCGCGCAGCGAGCGTCACTTTCGAGGCAGGCGCGCGCACCACATGGCATACGCATCCGCTCGGTCAGACTCTGATCGTCGTCGCGGGTGTCGGTTGGGCGCAGACGGAAGGCGGCCCGGTCGAGGAGATCCGGCCGGGCGATGTGGTGTGGTTCGCGCCGGGCGAAAAGCACTGGCATGGCGCAAGTGCCGGAAGCGCGATGACTCACATCGCGATTCAGGAAGCGCTGAACGGCAAGGCGGTCGATTGGCTTGAGCCGGTGAGCGACGCGCAATATCGCCGCTGACTGACTGCGCCGCTAGCGCGGCCAATCCTTTTTCCGGAAGGACGACAGCAGCTTTTGCAGCAAGCCGCGCTTCTTCGCCGGACGCAGCCGGACATCCCCGATCGTGATGCGGTCGTACTTTCTTTTATCGAGGCGCGGCGACACGTCCCGGAGCGGCGGCGCGATCAGAAGCGTGATCACCGAATAATCGTTTTCCTTCAGCGGACCGCTGAAGCCAAGCGCACCGCCCTCGCCTTCCGGTTCAAACGCCACCTTCGCTTCCTCGCCGTTAAGCAAGATGCGAAGGCGCCCGCCTTCGGGAAAGCTTGGCATCTTGCGGACATCGATCTCGAATTCGGCAGCCCCTCCGTGGAACGGAATCAAAATTTTCGGACGCGGGTTGATCCAGGACCTGCGCACGCCCGGATTTTTCTCGCTTTTCGATTCCCAATCGCCGGCGCGCGGAGTGGCATCCTGATCGACGACGGCCTCTCCTTGCAGCGGCTGCAGCGGCGGCAGTTGCAGGCCCCGGTTTTCGCGCGAGAGTTTGAAGCGCGAACCCGGCCCGCCTACCGGCGGCTGATGCACGAGCTTCATGAACAGCCCGCGCTCCTTCGACTGCTCGATGATCGTCTCAGACGCCGGCATCGTGCCGGCGCGCAGCATCGCGAGCGCGGCCTGTTGCTCGGCATCGGAGGGGCTCAAATAAGAGAGATAGCGCAGACCGGACGTGAACTTGTGCACGGTGACGCGCTTGGTGGACACGAACCGCATGCCCACCTTGTAGGCACGCAGGAGGAATTCCGTATCGACAGACAGGACAATGTCCAGCGGATGTCGCCACCCGCCGACACGATCGATGACATCGCGCCTATGCGAAATCGAAGACGGCGGCGTGAAATTGGTCGCAACGGCGTCATTCGAATCGAAAATCCCAGTCACGCTGATCCAGCCCGAATCCGGCGGACCCCAATCGGCAAGACCGCCGATCACAAAATCCGCGTCGCCCGCCTGCTCGATCGTCTCGCGCATGCGTGAGAGATGATCCGGCGCCCAGATGTCGTCATGGCCGAGGTAGCAGATCCATTTGCCGCGCGCGTGCGCGATGCCGTAATTATTCGCAAAGCTCTGGCTGCCGCGATTTTCCGGCAGGTTGTGCCACTGCATTTTCTCCGAGCCGTATCCGCGCACCGCCGCCTCGGTTTCGTCCGTGCAGCCGTCTCCGACCACGAGATATTCGAAATCCTGCTCGGTTTGATCGAGCACGGATTCGATCGTGGGTTTGATCAGGTTTCCGCGCTTATAGGTGGCGGTGATGACGGAGAAAAACGGATCAGCGCTCATCGAAGGTGTACGGAATGCGCGGATCGTTTTTCGGCAGCCGCGACTTGTCGGGATGCGCCGCATTGTAACGCCGCGTCGGCATGTTGACGAAAGAAGCGAGCGCCGCGCCCCTGTTCTTCACGCCATGCACGACAAGCGGAGGAACCCGGATCAAACAGGGATGTTTTTCGCCGACATGGAGCACGTTCAGCATGCGGTGCGTGGGACTATCCTGTCTGATGTCGAACAGCACGACTTCGAAATCGCCGTTCGTGTAAGCGAGGCGATCGTATTGCCGCTTGTGATAGACCCACGCGCGCACCGAACCGGGCTCGGCGAAGACCTGATAGACGTGGACGACCGGCTCGGTCTCTTGAGCAAACACGCTGAGCTCGACCAGCGCGCCGCGCGCGTCCTGATTGCGGACCAGCGGCACAATTTCCAGACCTTGAATCAAATCCTGCGCGCTGCCCTTTTGCGCGGGAACCGGCCGCGGCTCGAAAGGCGTGTCGTCCTTGAAGTCTTCCGGCGCGATCGCCGCCTCCGGAAACCGCGCGCTTCTTATGAGCGGCATCTCACAAACCTTGATTACGTTTGGCAGAGAGTAGCGCGTGGCTAGGTGGCCTCGCTAGTCTGAATCTGCACGGCACGCAGCGTGATTGACGGTGTAGCTGCCACGCCACTAGATAGTCGGATGACGAAAAGCGTTGCGATTCTGGGCGCCAACGGCGTTTACGCGCGGCATCTGATCCCTCGTCTTATTGCCGACGGTCACAGCGTGCGCGCGGTGGTCCGGCGGCCCGAAGCGGCGAACGCCGCGCGTGCCGCGGGCGCGGAAATCCGGGTCGCCGATATTTTCGATGTTAGCGCGATGACCGCCGCGTTCGAAGGCTGCGAAGCCGCGATCAATCTCGCGACCACGCTCCCCGGCCCGAGCGGCCGGGGTGATTTTGCTACGAACGACAAGCTGCGCGTGGAAGGCGTGCCGAATTTCGTGGACGCCTGCCGCAAGGCGAGTGTTCTGAAAATCATGCAGCAGAGCATCGGCTGGGTTGCGGCGTCAGGAAATTCGGAGTGGACGAACGAAGACAATGTCTATCGCCCGTCCGGCGATTCCATCTCGAACAACGCGATCCTCGCCGCACTCACGATGGAAGACACGATCAAGGCAAGCGGCCTCGACTGGATGATTTTACGCGGCGGGCTTTTCTACGGACCCGGCACCGGTTTCGACGACGGCTGGTTCGCGCGGGCTTCCGCCGGAAAGCTGCGGCTTCCGGGCGACGGTCTCGAATATGTTTCGCTCGTGCACATCGCCGACATGGCGGCGGCGACGGTGAAGGCCGTGCAGAAATGGCCGAAGCAACGCGTGCTCACGATTTGCGATCATGAGCCCGTGCAGTGGCGCGATCTGTTCGGATTCATCTGTGCGAGCGCCGGCGCGAAGGCACCGGAAGCCGGCGGCCCGCCGGGATTTCCGTCGTTTCGTTTGAGGAACGCGCGGGCGGTCGAAGCACTTGATTGGCGGCCGTTTTATAAAAGCTATCGTGAAGGGTTGGGGCGATGAGCTAAGCTCGACTCATTCGTCGTTCGCATTCTGACTTCTGACAGCCGACCTGTGGTTCACACGATAGGCTCGCATTTTTTCCATCTCATTTCGGTCCCACCAAACCTTTGACCACAATGGCATAAGGCTGAACCCAACATCTTTCGGAAGCGGCTGGGTATTAAACGGGGCGCCCTCAACAAATTTGGCAACTTGGTTATACATGGCTTTGCCAATCAGATACCGATTAATTGTTTCTAGAGCCTGAGCAGGAAAACGCAGATCATTCCGACCGAGCATCTGGAGAAACACTTTGAATTGAGTGTTGTTGCTAACAATGATTCCGTCACTGACCCTGCCAGTCGTCATTGAGTTCACAAGGTTCCATCCTGTGAGCCAATAAGGGAACTCTTGATTGACTGCCTCGAAATGTCTTACTGCGAAAATGTTTAACAATCGAATTCGGTCACCAAGATTCAGTTTATCAAGCTCGATGGCAGCCAGATGATCTCTACGAGACGGGTGTACGAGCTCGTTACGAATCCATTCGATATCTTTCCAGAATTCATCATAAGCATCGAGCACACGAACAGATGTATTGTGCTGGTCAACTACGTCAACTTTTGATCTCAAGCCCTTCAACTTTTGAATGCGTGACTTGGGTAAATTTAAATCATTTAGAAGGGCGTTGGAGACTATCGAGTCGATGAAGCTGTAAGAAAAAACTACAAAGTGAGATCTATATAATCTCCGCAAATAATTCTCTTGCTCGAACTCGGAGCGCTTATATGAAAAATATATTCTGTTGTATGCTTCCCAAGGAGTATCAATATCTATTCGCCAGCCGTCGAAATGCTCTGCTGGCCTTTTCATTACCTCACTCCCACTCGATCGTTCCCGGCGGCTTGCTCGTCACGTCGTAGACGACGCGGTTGACGCCCTTCACCTCGTTGATGATGCGGGTCGCGACTTGGCCCAGAAACTTCATGTCGAAGGGATAGAAGTCCGCGGTCATGCCGTCGACCGAGGTGACCGCCCGCAGGCCCAGCACGTGATCGTAGGTGCGGCCGTCGCCCATGACGCCGACGGTCTTCACGGGGAGGATCACCGCGAAAGCCTGCCAGATTTCGTCGTACAAACCCGCCTTGCGGATTTCGTCGAGATAGATCGCGTCCGCCAAGCGCAGGATTTCGAGCGCTTCCTTCGTGACCGCGCCCGGACAGCGGATCGCAAGCCCCGGCCCCGGAAACGGATGCCGTCCGACGAACACATCGGGCAGACCCAGTTCTTTCCCGAGCTTCCTCACTTCGTCCTTGAAGAGTTCGCGCAGCGGCTCGACGAGCTTCATGTTCATGCGCGCGGGCAACCCGCCGACATTATGGTGCGACTTGATCGTGACCGACGGCCCGCCGGTGAAGCTCACGCTCTCGATCACGTCGGGATAAAGCGTGCCCTGCGCAAGAAATTCTGCGCCGCCAATCTTCTTCGCTTCCGCCTCGAACACGTCGATGAACAGTTTGCCGATGATCTTGCGTTTCTGCTCGGGGTCCGTGACCCCCTTCAGTTCGCGAAGGAACACTTCGCTCGCGTCGGCATGAATGAGCGGAATGTTGTAGTGATTGCGGAACAGATCGACGACGGTCTTGCCTTCGTTCAACCGCAGCAGCCCGTGATCGACGAAGACGCAGGTAAGCTGTTCGCCGATCGCTTCGTGAATGAGCAATGCTGCGACCGAGCTGTCGACGCCGCCGGACAAGCCGCAGATCACGCGGCCCTTCCCTACCTGCGCGCGGATGCGCTCGATCGCCTCTTCGCGGAAGGCGCGCATCGACCAGTCGGCTTTTGCACCCGCGATCTTGCGGACGAAATTGCGAATGAGCTTCGCGCCGTCGGGCGTGTGCACGACTTCCGGGTGAAACATCAGGCCGTAATATTTCCGCTTCTCGTCCTGAATGATCGCGAACGGCGCATTCGGCGACACGCCCGCGACCTCGAACCCCGGCGGCATCTTCGTGATGCGGTCGCCGTGGCTCATCCAGACCTGATGCTTCTCGCCGACCTTCCAGTCGGATTCGTAGAGATGGCTCGCCGCCTTCACCTCTACATCGGCGCGGCCGAATTCGCGATGATGCCCGCCTTCGACCGTGCCGCCGAGTTGCGCCGCCATCGTCATCTGGCCGTAGCAGATGCCGAGCACGGGAAGCCCCGCGTCGAAGATCGCCTGCGGCGCGCGCGGCGAACCTTCCTCGTGGACCGACTCAGGCCCGCCCGAGAGGATCACCGCCTTCGGGTTCATCTTCTTGAACGCGGCTTCGGCGGACTGGAACGGCACGATCTCGGAATAGACGCCCATCTCGCGCACGCGGCGCGCGATCAGCTGCGTCACCTGCGAGCCGAAATCGACGATCAGGATTTTGTCGTGGTCGGGCGTGGCGGAAGCGGTGGGCGTGCCGGCGGCGCGGGCGGGGCTGCTCTTTATGCTGCTCTTGGCACTGCTCATGGCAAGCAACTAAGGGATGCGCGCGGGGCCCGCAAGCGCAGCCTGGCGCGGCGGATATGCTTTCCAACAGCTTAAAGCGGGCACCGCCCGGCCCTAACCGGGTATTAGGCCGGGCCGGGCTAAAAAAGTATCCATGAATTCGCCCTCCATCGTGCCGCCAATACCCGACGTGGCCTCCCGCCGCGCGGCTCTGTTTCGCGAAAGCCCGCGCGATATCGCGGCGCGGATCGCGCTCGGGGTTGCCTGGTCGTTGACGCCGCAACGGATCAACGCGCTCCCCGGCCTCGCGCGCGTCTGGCTGCGCGACATGTTTGGGAGCAGAGATCTGCCCGATCCGCGCGAAGCCGGCGCTGGCGGGATCGCGGGCATCGCGCACGATCTTTCCGTTCCTACGATCCTCGCGGCTTACAAGCGCACGCTTTATCCCTACGGCCATGTCGGTCCGGCGAAATGGATTTCAACGGACGAGCGCTACGTGCTCTTCTTCAACGAATTGCACATCGCCAAGCGCCTGCGCCGCCAGATGCGGCAGAACGAATATCGCGTCACCTTCGATTCCGATTTCGAAGGCGTGATGAAGGCGTGCGCCGAGCGCCGCCCTGGCCGCTGGCATCTCACCTGGCTGCGCCCGAAAATCATGCACGCCTTCGCGGATTTATACGACGCCGGACACGCGCACTCGTTCGAAGTCTGGAACAAGGACGGCGCGCTGGTGGGCGGCGGCTATGGCCTCGCGGTGAACGGCGTGTTCTTCACCGAGTCGCAGTTCTCGCGCGAGAGTAATACCTCGAAGATGGGCTTTGCGCTCTTGAACTGGCATCTCGTGAAGTGGGGTTTCCGCTTGAACGACGGCAAGGACATGACGCAGACAATCGCGGACATGAACTTCCGGGTGATTTCGCGCGACGCGCTGCAAGCCGCGCTCAACAAGGGCACGATGGAAATGTGCCGGCGGGGCCGCTGGCAATGCGAGACCGATCTGAAATCGATTGCCGAGTGGCAGCCGGGGGCTGCGAAGGCGGAAGTCACACTTTAAATCGAGGATTCCAAAAAAGAGAGTGAAATAGCGCCGCCCCGGTGTGTAAGCTGATAATTGACATGATGTCAGCTAAATGCGTACATAATGGCTATGATCAAGACGTTCAAGCACAAGGGGCTGCAAGAACTCTGGAACGCCGGGAAAACCCGGAAGATCGACGCGAAATTACAGAATCGCGTTAAGCAGCGCTTGAACGCCTTGGAGCAAGCCGAAGCCCCAGAAGATATGAATATCCCCGGCTTTGACTTTCACTCGCTCCGTGGCTTCAAGCCGCCCCGCTTCACGGTTCATGTCAACGGACCTTGGTGCATAACATTCGAATTTGAAGGCATCCACGCTTACCGCGTAGATTTCGAGCAGTATCACTAACCAGCGGGAATAGGCCTGCTGAGATTGGGGAATGACCACACAATGCGCGAGTATGTAGCAAAGAGGAACCCGAATATCTGCCCCATCCATCCGGGTGCCATCTTGCGAGACTCCGTTCTGCCTGCCCTAGGCAGGCCAAAGACGGAGATTGCTAGGCTCCTCGATATTTCTCGCCAGCATCTTTACGACATTCTGGACGAGAAGAAACCGATCACCCCGGAAATGGCAGTTAAGATCGGCAAGCTTTGCGGCAACGGTGCCGGTATCTGGGCGCGTTTGCAGTTGGCTTACGACACCTGGCACGCCGAACGATCGGTCGATGTGAAGCACATCCCTACCTTGAAGGCGAAGGCAGCCTAATCGGCTGCTTTAATTGGAGCACAGCAACGGACGGAGCGTGGATGGCCGGGACGAGCCCGGCCATGAAGAGTTTATTGTTTTCTCAACACAGACACAAAAAAACCGTCCGTCCCGGTACGGCGCGGCGTCATCTGTATGCCTTCGTCCGACAATTTCGCCGCGCGCGAAAAAATCATCGCATTCTCGCCCAGAGCCTTCACGACTTCGTTGGGCGATGCAATCTCGAATGAAGAATTTCGTTCGCGGAACGCTCTGATCTGCCCGCCGTTTTCCACGTCGAGGATCGAACAGGTGATGTAGGCGATTTTCCCGCCCGGCTTCACGAAGCGCATGGTTTCGTCGAGCAATGCCGCCTGCTCCCGCTGACGAATTTCCAGCGCGCCGGGGCGAATGCGCCATTTCGCGTCGGGATGCCGCCGCCACACGCCAGTGCCGGTGCAGGGCGCATCGAGTAGAACCAAGTCCATTTTCCCTTCGAGATCGGAAAGCACGTCCTGCTTTCCTTTCGGCGAGCGCACCTGCACGTTGTGCGCACCCGCGCGCGCAATTCGTTCATGGATCGGCTTGAGGCGGCGCAGATCGGAATCGTAGGCGAAAATCTGCCCCTTGTTCTCCATATGCGCTGCAAGCGCCAACGTCTTGCCGCCCGCACCCGCGCAGAGATCGAGCACTTGCTGACCCGGCTCCGCGCCTGCAAACAGCGCGGCCAGTTGCGAGCCTTCGTCCTGCACTTCGAAGCCGCCCTTTATGAAAGACGGCTCGGACATCACCGGTGGCTGTTTGCCGTCCGGAGAAAGCTCAATCCGCAACCCGTGCGGCGACCAGCGCGAAGCCGAAGCGTTCAGATGCGAAAGCTCTTTCGCTACATCGTCGCGATTGCCCTTCAACGTATTCACGCGCAGGTCGAGCGGCGCGCGGCTGGCCAACGCCATTCCTTCCTGCCAGCGCTCGTCGCCGAAACTTTGCGCGAGATGTGAGTCCAGCCACTCCGGATAATCGCCCGTGACATGCGGCGGCGCGCCGGCGAGCGAACCCGTCTCCAGCCGCTTGCGCTCGTCATCGCTTAGAGGTTCGGGCGCAAAACGCGAACCGTCGGCGAGTTTCGAAATTTCGTCGGCGCTCAAGTTGCGCGCGAGGCGAAGCGCGCCGAGCAGCACCGCGCGCGGCGTTTCCGCGCCCATAAGATAAGCGCTCGACGCGCGGCGGCGCAGCGCATCGAACAAAAGCGAGCCGATCGCCGAACGGTCGCCGGAACCCGCGAAGCGGTGCGTTTGCCCCCATTCGCGGAGCGCATCCGGCGCAGGCCGCTTCTTGCCTTCGATTTCGGTCAATACTTCGATGGCGGCGGAAAGCCGCGCGGCGGGTGTCATGCGAGCCGCTTATAGAGAGAAAGCGCCGCTTTCAACAGCCGCGAAGAATTTATCGATGTCTGCGGCGAGTTTCTTGTCGACGGTCTCGAGATAATCGGCCCAGTCTTCGTAGCGCGACAATTCGGTCTTGCCGTCGGTGATGCCGCGCAGCCCGATCGTCGGCACGTTGAAGCGCTTGGCGGCGCGATAGACGGCGTAGCTTTCCATATCAACCATATCGGCATCGATCTCATCGTACATTTTGCCAGAGACGATGCTTGCGCCTGTTGCGATCGACGCCGCAGGCACGCCGGGAATCTGCAGCGGGATCGGAATGACGGCAGGTTCATTCAGAAACGGCACGACGCCGCGCGCGAATCCGAGCGGCGAGCAATCCATGTCGCGGTAGCTCACGCTCGCAAGCTGATAAACCTCGGCGTGTTCGAGCTTTTGCGAGCCCGCGGAGCCGAGCGAGAACACGAGCTGCGGCAATTCTTCTTCCGCCTTCAGCTTTGCCAGCACTTCGCTGGTGACGCTCGCCGCTTCCACCGGACCGACGCCGGTGATCAGCGGATGAATGCGTTTCCTGAGTTCAGGGCCGTATTCCTGCTCGGTCGCCATGACGAAGAGGACGGATAGATTTCTTTTCCGCCAGATTTTCCCGCCCGGCATCAATCAGATGCCGGCCAGAATCTGGAGCGCGAAGTAAATCCACATGATTGCGATCACGCCAAGGCCGACGAGATAGGCGAAGAAGCGGCGCGGCACGTAGTTCGTGGTGGTGTGAATGTAGGCATGCACGAGACGCGAAATCACGAACACCCACGACAGCACGACGAAGATCAAATCGGCCTTGCGCGTGACAAGCGCGAAAGCGACGAGCACATAAAAGAGAACCGGAAGCTCGTATTGATTGTGATAGGCGTTCGAAACCTTCTTCGCCTGCTCCGGCCAGTTTTCCTTCGTGAGCGCGATGTCCTTGATTTTCACTTCGCGCGAATAAACCAGGCGATTGCGCTCGTAGCCCATCCAGATCGCGAGCGAGAGTGTCAGCGCGATCATCACGAACACGGGCAGCAGGATCATCGGAACGGTCATGGCTTCAATTCCTTACGTCGTCGCGAGCCGGTAGGCCAGCAGAAGAAACATCGCGAACGCCACCAGCGCGCCGCTGCGGAACGCATAGCTGCGATATTTGCGCGTATTCGAGGTCGTGTGCACATAGGCCTGCACGGCGCGGCACGCGACGAAGGCCCAGGCGAGCGCGACGAAGACCGCGTCCGCCTGTCTTGTCGCGAAGGCAACGATAACGAGCACGTAAAAGACGACCGGCAGTTCGAGCGCGTTCTGGTAGGCGTCGCTGAACTGTGCGGCCTGCGGCGGCCACGGATTCTTGCCGCCGCGAATGAGCAGATCCTTCGGGTTGGTCTTCTTGTCCATCACCGCGCGGCGGCGCGTCAGCACCATGCCGAACATCAAGAAGAAAGTGAGTGCCGCCATGGCAAGCAGCGGCGCGAGAATCGTGAGCGTAGTCATGGTGCCCTCAGTTATTCAGTTGTTCGAGATTCGGGAAAATGCCGGAGATACAGGTATCTGAGCCGCGCGCGCCGGGATAAACCTCGGCGATGGTGAAGCGCACCCATTGCGGCTTCACCGGCCGCGGCAGCTTGACAGTGTGGCCGTCTTTGGTGTCGGGCACGGTGACGACGTTTGCGAAGCCGTCACTGGTCTGGATGCGAAGCTGCTTCACGCGGCTGTTGTTCTTGTAAGTCTCGTCGGATTTCTGATAGCCGTTGACGAAGGTAAATTCCTGCATGCGAACGGCCGGCTTGAAATGGATGGTGACGCTCTCACCGATGCCGTAGCCGACCACGCCCTCGCACCACGCTTTCTTCTCGTCGCCCTCGACGAAAATCTCGGGGCCGTATTTATTCTCGCCCTGCGGCGCCAGCGCGGAACTTACGCAAAAGCGCGTCTCGGCAAATTGGCCGTTCTGGGTCGCGCATTCTTCTTTGGGTTTGGGTTGGGCGGAGGCCACGGCGGCGAAGGCGCTTGCGGCAAGCAGCGTAAGAACAAGGCGAAGGGACATAGATAAGAATCCTGCGAAAGGCGCGGGATGTTGTAATCTCTAAGCCGAAATTTCGCGAGTCCTTCCAATGACAACCGATCCCGGATTTACCGGCGAGCGCACGCTCCTCCCCGCGTTAGAGCCTCACCTCGAGAAAGGCGAGCGCGTCCGCTGGGCGGGACGCCCGAACGTCTATTCCATTCTGCGCACCAAGTCGGGGCTGTGGTGGATCGGCGGCGTGTGGCTCGCGATCTGGCTCGCGGTCTATCTGCTGGGCTGGATCAGCTGGACTGTCTTCACGCCGTTCGGGCTCGTCGGTGTCGCGTTTGTCGCCGGGCCGTTCGTCATCCTCTGGGAAAGCGACAAGACGGTCTACGCGATCACGGACCGCCGCGCGCTGGTCGTGCATAACGGCATGAAATTCGATCTCGCCAGCATCGCCTTCGATCGCATGGACGAGAAGCTGGAGGTGCTGGAAACCGGCGGCGGCGCGGGGCACGTTTATTTTACATCCGATTTTCCAACGCGCCAACGCAATGCCGGCCACACCGGCAAGCTCGCGTTCCGCGATGTCGCGAATGCGCACAATGTCGCGAAAATTCTCGACGCGGCGCGGAAACAATAAAATTCGTCATGCCCGGCTCTAAAGTCGGCTTTAGCCGACTTTAGTTTTCAATATGCCGTCGGGTAAACCCGACATTGGGTGCCGGGCATCCACGCCTTCAAACCCTATCGATGCAGTAAAGACGTGGATGGCCGGGACGAGCCCGGCCATGACGAGAATAAATTACAACCGCCCCGGATAATTCGGGCTCTCGCGCGTGATCGTCACGTCGTGGACGTGGCTCTCGCGCAGACCCGCGCCGGAGATACGGACGAACTGCGCCTTCTCGCGGAATTCCTTCAACGTCGCGGCGCCGACATAACCCATCGAGGCGCGTAAGCCACCGACGAGCTGATGCAAGACGGTCGCGACCGGGCCCTTGTACGGCACCTGCCCCTCGATGCCTTCCGGCACGAGCTTGAGGGAGTCCTTGATGTCCTGCTGGAAGTAGCGGTCGGCCGAGCCGCGCGCCATCGCGCCGACCGAGCCCATGCCGCGATACGATTTATAAGAGCGGCCCTGATAGAGATAGACGTCGCCGGGGGACTCATCGGTGCCCGCGAGCAAGTTGCCGATCATCGCGCATTCGGCGCCGGCAGCTAACGCCTTCGCAAGATCGCCCGAAAACTTCACGCCGCCGTCGGCGATCACCGGCACATCGGATTTCTTCGCTTCTTCGGCGGCGTCGAGAATGGCGGTGAGCTGCGGCACGCCGACGCCCGCGATCATGCGCGTGGTGCAGATCGAGCCCGGCCCGATGCCGACCTTGATCGAGTCCGCGCCGCTGTCGATCAGCGCCTTGGTGCCTTCCGCGGTCGCGACATTGCCGGCGACGACCTGCACCGCGTTAGACAACCGCTTGATCCGGGAAACCGCTTCGAGCACGCGGCGCGTATGGCCGTGCGCGGTATCGACCACGACCACATCGACACCGGCATCGACGAGTTGCTCGGTGCGCGCGAAGCCGTCTTCGCCGACCGTGGTCGCGGCCGCGACGCGGAGCCGCCCCTGCTCGTCCTTGCAGGCGTTCGGATTGGCGACCGCCTTCTCGATATCTTTCACGGTGATGAGCCCGACGCAGCGGTAGCTTTCGTCCACGACCAGGAGCTTCTCGATGCGATGCTGGTGCAGCAAGCGCTTCGCGACGTCTTGTGTGACACCTTCGCGAACCGAGACGAGATTTTCCTTCGTCATCAGTTCGGACACTCGCTGGCTCTTGTTCGTCGCGAAACGCACGTCGCGGTTCGTGAGAATGCCGACGAGCTTGCCCGGCCCCGAGCCGTTGCCCTTCTCGGTCACCGGCACGCCGGAGATCGAGTT
The DNA here is from genome assembly GCA_019752575.1 of Xanthobacteraceae bacterium. Lineage (GTDB taxonomy): Bacteria > Pseudomonadota > Alphaproteobacteria > Rhizobiales > Xanthobacteraceae. The sequence goes on from JAIELW010000007.1 coordinate 31,201, forward strand.
CTGGCGCATCAATTCGAGTGCCTCTGCGAGCGTCGCCTCGGGGTGAATGGTGAGCGGGTTCACCACCATGCCGCTCTCGAACTTCTTCACGCGGCGCACATGCTCGGCCTGCACGTCCGGGTTCATGTTGCGGTGGAGGACGCCGATGCCGCCGGCCTGCGCCATCGCGATCGCGAGCCGCGCTTCGGTGATCGTGTCCATCGCAGCCGACAGGATCGGAATGTTGAGGGTGACGGATCGGGTGAGCCGCGTGCGGACCTCCGCCTCGGAAGGCAGCACATCGGATAGGCCGGGCTTCAGGAGCACATCGTCGAAGGTGAGCGCTTCCCGCGCGAGGCCGTCGGTAAGACGGTTCATCGCCAACTCCTGTTCCACCGGTCTATGCCGGAAAGATGGCGCACCGCCCGCCGGGCCGGAATCGCCATATGCCTTGGGTTGGCGAGGGTCGTTAGCATGGCGGTTCCAAAAGGCAAAGGTGCCGTAGCGTCATCCACGCATTCGACGTTCATTCCCCCTCTCCCCAAGGGGGAGAGGGTTGGGGTGAGGGGGATCTGAGCCGGATAGCTTGTGCAGAACCCCCTCACCCGATTGCTTCGCAATCGACCTCTCCCACCCAACTCGGATTTATCCGAGTTGGGCACCTAAAAAGACCGAAGTCGATAAATCGACTTCGGTTTGGGGAGAGGTAAATCTATAATCCGGAGCAAAGCTCGGAGGAAAACCCATGACCGATCTCGTCCGCACCACGCTGGAAGCCGGCGTGCTTTCCATGACGCTCAACCGCGCCGAGAAGAAGAACGCGCTGAACCGGGCGATGTATGGCGCGCTGGTGCAGGGCATGATCCGGGCCGAGGAAGAAGCCGGCATCCGGGCGGTCTTGTTTCAGGCCGAGGGCGACATGTTCACCTCCGGCAACGACATCGCGGACTTCACCGAAGTCGCGATGGGCAAGGTGCAGCCGGAAAATGTCGCCGCCTCCCCCTTCTTGCAGTGCCTCGCCTCCTCCACCAAGCCCTATGTCGCGGCGGTCCAGGGCAACGCGGTCGGCGTCGGCACCACGATGCTCCTTCACTGCGACATGGTCGTGATCGCGGAAGACGCGAAGCTGACCGTGCCGTTCGTGAACCTCGCGCTAGTCCCGGAAGCGGCTTCGACGATGCTCTTGCCGATGCGGATCGGCTATGCGCGCGCCTACAAGATGTTCGCGCTCGGCGAGCCGGTCACCGGCAAGGAAGCCGCCGAAATCGGCATCGTCACCGAAGCCGTGCCTGCGTCGCAGGTCCGCGTGCGCGCGATGGATTACGCGAAGAAGCTCGCGACCCGCCCCGCGGGTGCCTTGAAGCTCACGAAGCAGTTGATGCGCGATCCTGCGATCATCAAGCATGTGATGGAGCGCGAGGGTGCGGCGTTCAAGGAACGCCTGCGCTCGCCGGAAGCGCTCGAGGCCTTCCGCGCGTTTGCCGAACGCCGCGCGCCGGATTTCACGAAGGTGGCGTAATCCTCATCCTGAGGAGCGCTCGAAGGAGCGCGTCTCGAAGGATGAGGCCTCATGGTTCGAGACGCGATGCTTCGCATCGCTCCTCACCATGAGGTAGATTTTACTCGTCATGGCCGGGCTTGACCCGGCCATCTCGATTTCAAAGGCAGTGCTCTACTAAGCGAGATGCCCAGCACAAGGCCGGGCATGACGAATTGAGTGCCGAACGCCGCGCGCCGGATTTCACGAAGGTGGCTTAATCCTCATCCTGAGGAGCGCTCCGAAGGAGCGCGTCTCGAAGGATGAGACCTCATGGTTCGAGACGCGATGCTTCGCATCGCTCCTCACCATGAGGTAGATTTCACTTATTCGTCATGGCCGGGCTTGACCCGGCCATCCATGATGAATCTCAACCACGGAAATCTTTCGATAGATCGCGCCACTTTGGATTTGCATCCTCAATCAGCGCAAGCTTCCATGCTCTCGACCAATGCTTGATGTTTTTCTCGCGCTGAATCGCGAGCGGCATCGTCGCGTGATTCTCGCAATATACGAGCGACTTGATTTCGTATCGCGAGGTGAAGTCGTTCAGCCCGTCGCGATGCTCGCCTAAACGCCGCGCAATATCGTTCGTCACGCCCACGTAAAGCGTGCCGCGCGGCTTGCTTGCAAGAATGTAAAGCCATGCACCTTGCATCGATTCAGTATGGATTGCCGGGTCAAGCCCGGCAATGACGAGGGTGGGGATTGGCGCGCCGGGACAAGCCCGGCCATGACGAGAAAAATAAATCTTTCAAGCTATCGCTCGACTTTTGCTGGCCAGAGCCACGCGCCCAACGCGACCGCCGCAAGCATCCCGGCAAGCTGACACACGATAAAAACCGGCGCGCTTGCGGGCGTGATTCCCGCAAACGTATCTGACAGCGATCTCGCAATCGTGATCGCGGGATTGGCGAACGACGTGGAAGACGTAAACCAGTAGGCGGACGTAATATAGAGCGCGACCGCGGCCGGAATTTGCGGCGCACTCTTTTCTTTCAGGCCGAAGATCGTAAGAACCAGCCCGAATGTCGCAACGACTTCAGCGAGCGCCACACTGTACCCGGATCGCACCGTCGTCGAAGTTTGCAATACCGGCAGCTCGAACATCGCGTGCGCGAGCCACGCGCCAATAATCATCCCCGCAATCTGCGTAACCGCGTAAAACCCACAGAGCGGCCATGAAAGTTCGCGCCGCAACGCGAATGCGATACTCACGGCCGGATTGAAATGCGCGCCCGAAAGCGGGGCGAACATCGAGATCAGCACGAAGAGAATAGAGCCGGTCGCAATGGCGTTCGCGAGGAGCGCGATCGCAACATTGCCGCCGGAAAGATTTTGCGCGGCTATCCCCGAACCGATCACGGTGGCCGCCAGAACGGCGCTACCGATAAATTCCGCTGCCAGCGCGCGCGATCTCAAGTTGCGCTCATCGCTTTGCCGGTTGCGCCCTCTTCGCGGCCGATTTCCCGAAGCCGCGCCCTCAGCGTCATCGAATCCAAGCCTTTGATCGGAAGTGCCGCGAACAATTCGATGCGGCGATAAAGCCGCCGATAGGCCTCCTGAAACGCGAGCGCGACTTGCAGATCTTCGCCCTTCACCGCCGAGGGGTCGGCAACGCCCCAATGCGCGACAAACAGTTTCCCCGGCCAGACCGGACAAGCCTCGCCGGCCGCGTCGTCGCAGACCGTGAAGATGAAATCGATCTCGGGCGCTCCCGGCTTTGCGAATTCGTCCCATGACTTCGAGCGGAAGCCGCTGGTGTCATAGCCGAGTTGATTCAGCAGCTTCAGCGTATTCGGATTGATCGCGCCGCGCGGCTGGCTTCCCGCGCTGTAGGCGACGAATTTTCCGGCGCCGATCCTGTTCATGATCGCTTCGGCCAAAACCGAGCGTGCAGAATTGTGCGTGCACAGAAACAATACGTTGTAGGGCTTATCCACGAAGCCGCTCCGCTTTGCGCGCGGGCGCGCACGTCGCGCCTGCGAATACTTCGCCGCAAATTTCAGGACGGCCGCCGCAGCAGCCGTTGGCGAGAAAATCCACCAGGGCGCGCAATCCAGAAATGTCGGCGGAGTAGACGACTTCGCGCCCCGCTTTCTCGGAATCGATCAGTCCCGCGCGTTCGAGAATGGCGAGATGCGTGGACATGGTATTGTGCGGCACCTTGCAATGCTTTGCTACTTCTCCTGCGCTCTTACCTTCCGGCAAGGCCGCCACCAGATAGCGGAATGCGGTCAGCCGCGTATCCTGCGCCAGCGCGGCAAAGCCTTCGATGGCGGATTTCTTGTCCATATTTCTCGACATATCGACGTTTTACGACAGGCTCGTGACGTCGCCAAGGATGCGGATGGGGAAATAGACTTTTCCGCGGCACCACTTTCCCGTTTCCGCTCAATCGCTTCCGCGAATCTTCGAAAAAATCTATCCCCGCCCCTCCTCATCGAAAATAAACTGCGCGCGTTCTGGCTCGAATACAGGACGCTTTGCCCCGCGTAGCAAAGCGTGGGCCGGAAGCGGTGGCCGCGATCTGTCTCTTACGCGAGAGGCGGAATGCGGCGGCTGAAGTCGAATGATCCCGGCGAGCCTGCCGCTCGCCACTTCGGCCCGCCTTGGCGGCATCGTGCGCGCGTCTGCCAAGACGCAAACGGCGAAGCCGAGTGGGCATCCAGCGGTGGATAGCAAGGTAAGTCCACCGGGGGTCATGCGAAGCAGGCCGTAACCCACCTGCGCGTAGTTGGCGCGAATGGGAACGCGCTTGCCGCTTGCGGCATTCGCGAAAATCCCACGCGCGCTGCGGGACGCCGGAGATTATTTCGGACCTCGCGGTGACTACCCCGTCTGCACTTCTCGCTTTTCGTGCAGGCGGCCGTGGGGATCGGAAAATCCCCGGCGTCCCCGCCGCCTTGTTTGGTGGCGCGAATGGTGCAAGCGCCAAGCGCGCTGGCAAAAACCTCGGCTTGCGAAAGCGCGAGAACGCGGAATGCTGTTTGAAAAGTTATCGGTGACAAAAAAGTACGGGTCGTCCCCGCGAAGGCGGGGACCCATAAACGCCGGCGCGAAAGATTCGCTAAGACAGGGGTTATGGATTCCGGCTCGCGTTCGCTGCGCTCACTTGGCCGGGATGACGAGGAGGGAATTACCGCTTCCACCCCGGCGGCGGCCCGTGCTTCTCGATCGCGTCCACCAGTTCGCGGTGACGGCGCGCGTCGTTGCGCATCATGATCGCAATAATCGCGTGCGTGGAGGGCAGGAGCCACAGCGGCCAGAAGAACCAGCCGAGAAAGAAGCAGATCACCCAGAGGATCGCGTTGAAAACCGCCGCGAACGGCTGGCCGTTCAAGAGCAGGCCGAGCGGCGGCAGGAAGAAGGCGATAAAATAGATCATCTCCGGACTCCTTTATGTCCCGGCCAGCATGTAGGCAGCCCTCCGTGTGCTGCAAGGCGTCTTGGAACTCTATCGTCATGGCCGGGCTTGTCCCGGCCATCCACGCCTTAACAAGCCGCGCGGTAGGGAAGACGTGGATGCCCGGCATCGATGTCGGGTTTACCCGACATCGACAATCAATAATTTCAAGTCGGCTAAAGCCGACTTGAACGCCGGGCATGACGAGTTAGACGTGACGTTAGCCTTCTCAAGGTCTATCTGTCTCGACAGAATCACGCCCCCGCATGCGCCGCGAAATCCTCGTCCCCCTCATCGTCGCCACCGCGCTCTTCATGGAGAACGTGGACTCGAGCGTGATCGCGACCTCGCTCCCGGAAATCTCGCGCGACCTGAAGGTGGACCCGATCGCGCTGAAACTCGCGCTCACCTCTTATCTGCTTTCGCTCGCGGTGTTCATCCCGATCTCCGGCTGGATGGCGGACAAGTTCGGCGCGCGCACGATCTTCCGCGCGGCCATTCTCGTCTTCACGCTCAGTTCGCTCGCCTGCGGCTTCGCGGTCTCCTTGCCCGATCTCGTGCTCTACCGGATTTTTCAGGGCATGGGCGGCGCGATGATGGTGCCGGTCGGGCGGCTTGTGATCATCCGCATGTTCCCGAAGCACGAACTCGTCTCGGCGCTCGCCTGGCTCGTGGTGCCTGCGCTGATCGGCCCGATGATCGGCCCGCCGCTCGGCGGCTTCATCACGACGTACTTTCACTGGCGCTGGATTTTCTGGATCAACATCCCGATCGGCATCATCGGCTTCTGGCTGGCTTCGAAATACATCGAAAACGTCTGCGAGGAGAACGTGCCGCCGCTGGATGTAAAGGGATTCATTCTTTCCGGCATCGGCCTCACCGGCCTCGCTTTCGGCTTCACCACAATAGGCCAGGAACTGCTTCCGGTCTCGTTCTCGGCGGGGATGATCGCGGTCGGCGCAGTCGTGATGTACTTCTATGTGCGCCACGCGCGCACGCATCCCGCGCCGCTGATCGACCCGAAACTGTTCTCGGTGCAGACGTTCCGCGTGAGCGTAGTTGGCGGCTCGCTGTTTCGGATCGGCGTCGGCGCGATGCCGTTTTTGCTGCCGCTGATGTTTCAGCTCGGCTTTGGCATGTCGGCGCTGCAATCGGGACTGCTCACTTTCGCGGGCGCCGCCGGCGCGATGCTGATGCGTGCGAGCGTGGCGCCGGTCCTGCGCCGCTTCGGCATCAAACGGGTGCTCGTGGTGAACACGGTCGCCGCATCCGCGTTCATCGCGGCCTGCGGGTTCTTCACGCCGGGCACACCCTACTTTCTCATCATCGCGGTGCTGTTCGTCGGCGGCTTCTTCCGCGCGCTGCAATTCTCGACGCTGAATTCGCTCGCCTACGCCGACCTCGGCGCCAGCACCATGAGCCAGGCCACGAGTCTGACCAGCGTCGCGCAAAACCTGACGGTTGCAGCCGGCGTCGCGGTTTCCGCCATCGTGCTCGAAACTTTGCGCTACTCCCGCGCCTCGCACGAGATTCTCTTGAGCGATTTCTCGATCGCGTTTTTCGTCGTCGCTGCCTGCTCGTTCATGGCGATCTTCTGGCTGATCAGGCTGCCGTTCGATGCCGGCACCTCGCTGATCGCACCGCCCCCGCCGCAGGCGGAGGACACCGAACGCGGGCCGCAGGCTTAAGCTTGCGCACCGAGTAAAACCCTCTCCCCCTGTGGGAGAGGGTGGCGAGCAACGAGCACGGCGAGTTGATCGCCGGGAGAGGGGTCAGTGCGCAATATACCCCTCACCCGCCCTCGCTTCGCTCGGGCACCCTCTCCCACAAGGGGAGAGGGAAAGAAGTGATTAGCCGCGAAATCCGGTCGCGAGCACGTAAAGCTCCGCAGAATCCTTCCGGCTCGCCGGCGGCTTGATGTGCTTCACCACCTTGAAGTCGCGCTTGAGCGAGGCGAGCAGTTCGCCTTCGGTACCGCCCTGCAGGACTTTCGCGATGAAACTGCCGCCCGGCGCCAGCACCTCGCGCGCGAACTCCGCCGCCATCTCGACCAGCGCAACGATCTTCAGGTGATCGGTCTGGCGGTGACCGATGGTATTCGCCGCCATATCGGAAAGCACGACATCCGCCTGCCCGCCGAGCATTTCTTTGAGTCTTTCGGGCGCGTCGTCGTCATTGAAATCCATCTGCGCGAATTCGACGCCGCTGATCGGCTCGATGTCGAGCAGATCGATCGCGACGACCTTGCCTTGACCTTTGGCGCTGCCGACACGGTCGGCCGCGATCTGCGACCAGCCGCCTGGCGCCGCACCCAGATCGACCACGCGCTGGCCGCGTTTCAGAATTTTATGCTTGTCGTCGATCTCAAGCAGCTTGAACGCCGCGCGCGAGCGATACCCTTCCGCATGCGCTTTCCGCACATACGGATCGTTCAACTGGCGCGACAGCCACTGATGCGAAGAATGCGTGCGCTTGTTCTTCGACTTCACACGAACTTTGCCGCGCTCGGGAAGCGTTTTTTTCTCCGTCACCCCCGCCTCCATACGCCGTCGGAGCGCATGAGTTCGACGAGCATGCCTTCGCGCAACCCACGATCTGCTACACGCAGCCGCTCGCAGGGAAATACGATCCGGATCGCCTCCAGGATCGCGCAACCCGCGAGCACAAGGTCGGCGCGCTGCGCACCGATGCACGGGTTTGCTACGCGCTCCTGATAGCTGGTCGCACAAAGCTTAGTGACGACATTCGTTACCTCGTCGCGTGAAAGCCAGATGCCGTCCACGCGGCGGCGGTCGTAGCGCGGCAATTCGAGGTGGATGCCGGCAAGCGTCGTCACCGTGCCCGAGGTGCCGAGGAGATAGATCGCGCCGTTGGTCGCACCGTTCGCTTTCGCGGCAAACGCCTTCACGCGCGGCAGCACATCGTCGACCATCGCGGTGAATATTTCCGGCGTGACGTTCTCGCCGCCAAAGCGCTCCGCAAGCGTGACCACGCCGAGCGGCATCGAATCCCATTCCTGCACCGGCGCAAGCGGCGGTCCGCTATCGACGTCCGCCGCCTTGCCAAGCCACGCGAGTTCGGAGGAGCCGCCGCCGATATCGAACAGGATTGCGCCAGCGGCCTCGCGGTCCAAAAGCGGCGCACAGGAATTGGCCGCCAACTTCGCTTCGGTTTCGCGGTTGACGATCTCGAGATTCAATCCGGTTTCGCGCGCGACACGATCGAGAAACTCGGCTCCGTTGCGCGCGCCGCGGCAGGCCTCGGTCGCGATCAGCCGCGTGCGCGCGACCCTCTTGCTCTCGAGTTTCGCTGCGCAGATTTTCAGCGCGCCAATCGCGCGATCCTGTGCCGCCTCCGAAAGCTCGCCGGTGCGCGACAAGCCCTCGCCAAGCCGAACGATGCGCGAGAAGGCATCGACGACACGAAACGAATCCTGCGTCGGCGCCGCAACAAGCAGCCGGCAATTATTGGTTCCAAGATCGAGCGCGCCGTAATGCGCGTGCCGGGGCGCCTGCGTCTGCGACGCCGCCCTGTTGCCCCCGCGCCCACGGCGCCTGCGGCGGCGCCGGCCGGACTTGGCCGCTTGTTGCGGTCCGGACGCGCTCTCGCGCGGCTGGTCCGCCATGGCATGCCTTTCCCCGAAAACCGGAGCGCAATTCGGAGCGCTCGACAGTGTTCCGGCTACTGATTTTTACGTTGGGATCAGTCTAAGGCAGCGCGGCTGCCGCAGGCAAATCAACGCTTTGCGACCGCAATGCGGAAGAGATTCACGCCGTCGGATGGCGCGGATGCACGGCGTCCTTGAAGTCCGGGAAACTCTTCCAGCCGGGTTCTTCGGGCGTGACCCCCGCGACCGGTGTATACTTCGACGGGTTCGCGAGCGTCATGGTCGGGATGTAGCGCGGGCAATTCGGGAAGATCGCTTTTGCCGTCACACGCACGATCAGTTGCGCGCCGGTGGTCTGCGCAAGCAGCGGATCGTCGCGATTGATCTTCGCGGTGCCGTTCACACGAAGCCGCCGCGGTTTTTCCAGATCGATGAAGAGCAGTCCGACGTTCGGATTGGCGTCGATATTGCCGAGACTCTTAAACATGCCGTTGCCGTCGTAATCCGGAAAGACAAGCTCGTTCGGCGCGGTCACGCGCACGAAGCCGCGCGGCCCGCCCTTGAACGAGCAATCCGGCCTGCCTTGCGCGTCTGCGGTCGCAAGAAAAAAGAGATAGACGCTTTCGATATAAGCACGGTCGTCCGCGGTGAATTCGCTGCGCGCAAGCTTCTGCTCGAGCCGGTCGGCAATGGCCCGGCTCTTGAAGCGATCCTGCAATGCACGATTGGCTTCGTGGTAGAGGATTGAGTCAGACATGGCCGCCTCCGATGCAGGAGCGGCGATCTTACCGCAGGCTGCGGAGGCGAGCCATCGGCCTGAGACGGCGCTCTAAAGCACCGGCCCCGCCGTCATCAGATAGCGAAGCAGATAGAGGATACCGATGACGATAACGACGATACGGACGATCTGCTTGGCGCGGCCGTCGATCGGCAAGCGATCGAGGAGATAAAGGATCAAAACGATTACCAGAAACGTGATCAGAATGTTGATCAGCAAGCCCATTTGCCCGACTCCCGTTTGCGAAGGCGGCGGTTTCCTGCCTGGAAAACCGCCGCTACGGCGCTCTTAACGCGCGACGGGGCAATTGGTTCAACGGTTAACGCAGTCTCCCGACAACCCCTTTCCTCGCCATCCCTGCTGCGCCACCATGCGACCGCAATGGGCTTGCAGATACCGAAGCCCTGCCCGACCCAGAAAGCGACTATGGACGACCGCACCCACCTGAACGCCGAAGGCGAAATCGACGCCGAAACCGAAGGAAGAAGCTCCGCCAGCGGCAGCGCGGTGTTCGCGCAATACGCACTGATCGGCATTTTTCTTATTCTGCTGATGGCGATGCTGAGCTACGGCCGCGGCGTATTCCTGCCAATCACGCTTGCGCTGGTCATCGGCACCATTCTCGCGCCGCTTACAAATCTCGGCGCGCGTTTTGGCGTGCCCCATGCGGCGACGGCGGCGATCCTTGTGCTCGGCACGATCGGGCTGCTTTCCACCGGTATTGTTTTTCTTGCCGACCCTGTGCGCGACTGGATCGGCCGCGCGCCGGAGATCGGCGCGAACCTGCGCGAGAAGCTCGTGATCTTCGACGCGCCGATCGAAGCATGGAACCGGCTGCGCGAGGCGCTGGGCGCAGCCCCCTCGCAGAGCAAGACGATTGCCTTCGATTTCAATTCCAGTTTGTTGCAACCCGCGCTCGCTTCGCTAACGCCGGCGGTCGGGCAACTCCTGATCTTCTTCGGTACGCTTTTTTTCTTCCTCGGCCATCGCGGCCGCCTGAAAGAGAGCATCGTGCGCTTCGGATCGGCGCGCGAATCCCGCCTCCGCGTGATCCGCATCTGGAATGAAGTCGAGGCGAACCTCGCAACCTACATCGCAACCGTGACCGGCATTAACGCCGGCGTCGGCATCATCGTCGGCGCGGCCTGCTACTTCCTCGGGCTGCCGAGCCCGTGGGTGTGGGGCGCCCTCGCCTTCGTGCTGAATTTCGTGCCCTACATCGGCCCGGCAACGATGATCGTGACGCTCTTGGGCGTCGGCCTCGTCACTTTCGGCTCGTTCTATCAGGCGATGATCGCACCGCTTTTGTTTATCGGCATGTCCACCGTCGAAGGACAATTCGTGACGCCGACGATCCTCGGCGCACGCCTCACGCTGAACCCGCTCTTTATATTCCTCTCGATCGCATTCTGGGCGTGGCTGTGGGGCCCATTCGGAGCGCTGCTCGCGGTTCCGCTCCTGATTGTCGTGATCATCATCGTCAATCAATTCGCCCCCAAGGACGAAGTGAAGCTGCCCAGCTAAAAGCGGGAACTTATCGAGTTCCCCGGCGTTTCTGCATCGACTCTTTCCGATTCACCACTTTTTCCTGCGCGAGTTCCAGCGCGGAAGAATGCAGAGGGCTTTTCCAATGGCAACTTCCACCACCACTTCGAGCAACGGCTCCCAAACGAAGGAAGCGCTCGACCGCGAATTCGAATCCCTGAAGGGCGACGTTTCGAAGCTGACGCAAGAGGTCGCTTCGCTCGTGGCGGCGACCGGCAGCGCCGCCTATCGTCGCGCCCGCAAGAATCTCGACGGCGTCATTTCGGATGCGAGCGGCAAAGGCCAGGAAGCGGTCGATGCAGTGAAGGATGTCACGAGCACGATCGGCGATGCGGTCGAGGACGCCGTGTACAAGCGCCCGGTGACGACGCTCGCGATGGCGGCCGGCATCGGTTTCCTGATCGGCGCGATCTGGCGCCGCTAAGCGATCACGGGGGAGCATTCCGTGTTCGGCGGCTTGATTGACGAATTCAGGGTGAGGCTCGACCTCACCTTGAAAGCCATGATCGCGGGCGCGATTTTCGCATTCGCCGGCGTCGCGGCTTTCGCGAGCGCGCTTGTCGTACTCTTCCTCTGGACGATGCAGACTTACGGCTTGATGGAAGCCTGGGGCGCGGTCGCTGCGGTCTTTGGTACAATCGCCCTCATTGCGCTCATCCCGCTCGTTGCATCTGGCCGCAAACGCCGCGCGCTTGCGCGTGCCGCGGAACAGCGCATCGCGAAGGCTGAAGCCGAGAAGGAGCAAAAGCCGGACTGGTGGCAGGACCCCGCAATGCTGCTCACGGGACTTCAGATCGTGCGGACGCTCGGCATTCGCCGCCTGTTGCCGATCCTGGCGGTCGGCGCCGTGGTCGCGGGCTTCGCTATGAGCCGTCAGCCCTCCGACGAGACCGAAACCGGGATTCAGCCCGCAGAATAGCCCGGTGCCGCCGGTTGCGGCGTATAGCCGGGTCGGCTAGAAGGTCCGCGTTTCGGAGGCTTGGCCGCCGGACGCCCAGCCGCAATCCTTGATGCACAAGAATTTCGGCCGTTGGGGGATAGTTCAACGGTAGAACTGCGGACTCTGACTCCGTCAATCTAGGTTCGAATCCTAGTCCCCCAACCAAATCCTGCTTTTGAAATTCGGCGAGAATGGCGGCCGGCTGCGCTCGTTATTTTTTCAACCCGAGAAAATCGCGGATACCGGCTGCGGTCGCTTCCGCGTCTTTCTTATTGTCCGCGTAGAGCGCCCACGCCCCGCCATTCTTGAAGACGAGCATGTTGCTCGAAATCTCCACGCCCGAAGCGCGGTCAATGCCGGTGTCGACCGTGGTGTCGGTAACGTCCGCAAGATCCGCCTCCAGCGGTTTCGGTTTCCACAGCAACCCCTTGCGCTGGAGCGTGGCTTTCTTGGCCTGCTTGTCGAGTGTGAGCGTCGCGCCGCTCGCCAGTAGCACCAGACGATTTGAGGTCTTCTCGGTGATCGGCATAGTCTCCCTCCTTCGATATTTTACGGATTTTTTACACGGTCGAGCCATCCCTTCCAAGTAGGTAAATTGCCTGTTCTGCAGGTAGTACGCATAGAAAAGCTGGCAATGGGTGCCTAAAACGGCAGTCGAGATGAAAGAACCAATCCCTTCAAAGCCGCGACCGGCCAGTCCACTCAGTACGGCTGCGGTCGTGCTCTACGCCACGCTCGCCATTCTTTGGCTCGCGATCCCGCAGAGCGTTACCAACTGGACGCGCGACTACCTGCCCGCATCCGTGCAGCCGCTCGGGACGGCGGCTGCGGAAACCGTCGAGGGCATCGCGAATGCGACCCGCGTTCCCCTGCTTTATCGGCTTGCGCGCGAGCAGCTTCAGTCGGCGGCCAGAAAGCCGTAATCAGAACTGGAAATAGATGAAGGGCGGCACGCCGTCGGGCGACGCCACCGCGATCAGCCAGATTACCGCCACAGGGATCGCAATCTTCAGCGCAATCGAGGCGCGGTCGTACCACGCCTCCGCGCGCTCCTGCATTCGATCCGGGATCATCTGCGTCAGCGCGCCGAAGGCGAACGTCAGTGCCACCAGCGGCGACATCGTGATTGCAAAGCTCTGGAACGAGAGCATCACCCGGAAATAATCGAGCGCGGACTCGAAAGTCTGCGAGCGGAAGAAAATCCACGCGAAGCAGACGAAGTGGAAGGTAATCAGCCACGCGATCACCGGCGGCAGGCGGCGCGTGCCCTCATTGCCGGTGAGGCCGAGCATACGCTCGATCACGAGTGCGACTCCATGCATCGCGCCCCAGATCACGAAATTCCAGCTCGCGCCATGCCAAAGACCGCCCAAGAGCATCGTCACCATTAGCGCAAAGTATGTCCACGCAATACCGTAATGGCTGCCACCCAAGGGCTTGTAGAGATAGTCGCGCAGCCACGTTGAAAGCGTGATGTGCCAGCGGCGCCAGAAATCCTGAATCGATAACGCGCGATAGGGTTGGTTAAAGTTCTGCGGGAAACGATAGCCGAGCAGATTCGCGGCGCCGATGGCGATGTCGGTATAGGCGGAAAAATCGCAGTAAATCTGCAGCGCATAGCCATACATCGCGAGCCACAGATCCGCACTCGAATAGGCTGTCGGATTCTGGAAGATGTCGTCGACGTAATTGGTCGATAGATAGCTCGCGACAATCACTTTCTTAAACAGGCCGCCGAGTATCAGAAAAACCGCGAACGCGACCCGGATGCTCTCCGGCTCAGGGCGCCGAACCGTCTGTGAAAGAAAATCCTTCGCCCGCACGATCGGCCCCGCCACCAGATGCGGGAAGAAGCTGATGTACAAGAGAATGTCGACCAGCGACTTAGAAGGGGCTAATTCGCGGCGATAAACGTCGATCAGATACGAGAGCGCGTGAAAGGTAATGAAGGAGATCGCAACCGGCAGCGCGACTTCAAGAAACGGTAGGTTTGCCTTGACGCCAAGGCTGGCGAGAAGATTTGCGAAGTTCGCAATGAAAAAATTGAAATATTTAAAGACGCCCAAGAGCGCGAAATTGCCGGTAACGCCGAGCCACATGATCAACTTGCGCCGCCTGCCGTTCGGCAACGAGCCCATCCAGAGCGCGAGCAGATAATTTCCGAGCGAGCTTCCGAATAGAATGAATAGATAGTTCGGATTCCAGGCGGAATAAAAAAGGTAGCTCGCCGCTACCAGAAACCACTTCTTGGGGTCGTTACGATTGTTGAGAAGCCAGGTTACCGCGAAAACGACCGCGAAGAACGCCGCAAATTCAATGGTTGGAAACAGCATTGTCGGACTGGCGCACTTGCTCGATCACCGGCAGCAACACTTTCAGGAATTGCACGGCCGTCTGCCGGTAACCTTCCGTCGTGAAGTGAACGCGGTCCTTGGCGACCAGCGGTGGGGACATATTCGCCCAGCGATCCGCGCCGCATTCAGCGGGCATGATCGAGGCCCAGTTCCAGTAAACGAGCTTGTGACGCTTGGCAATCTGCTCCTGCAGCTCGCGCACCTTGTTCAGGTTCGGCGGCGTCTTCCATTCCCCGCAAGGACCGTCATCTATAGCGGCTTTTGCGGGAGCTTTTTTCCCGTTCTTGTCATTCTCGCCTTCTTCTTTTTTCGGGCCGCGCGCGCCATCGGGCGGCGCCATCATGACGATCATGACGTTCGGCAGTGCGCGGCGGATTTTCGCAATCGCCCGCTCGTAACTTTGCCGGTAGCGGTCGAGTTCGAGCTTCTCGTTGAAGCCCTCGTTGGTGCCGAAGGCGAGCACGACGATCTGCGGGCTCAGGCGCTTCAACTCGTTTTCGAGAATGACCTCGTCGAACTTGTTGACGATATCGACGGACGCGCCGGGAAAGCCGACGCTGTTATAGGAAAGTCCGGCTTTCCGGTTATAGACCGCGACGCTTGCGAGATTGACGATGCCCTCGCCCTTGGTGGTGATCGTGATCTCGCGCAGACGGTCGGTCGCCGCGCGTTCCGGCAGCATCTGAATCACCACCGGCTCGCGGATGTCGCCGGCAAGCGGTACCTCCGATTGCAAGACGCCGTCGATACGGATTTCGATGGTGCCGCCTTTGGGCTGGCGAAGCGCCTGAATTTCGATGCGGTCGAAACTGAACGGCGTTTCCGACTTGAAGCTGATCGTCTCGCCTTCATCTTTTGCAATCGCGTTGAACCCGGAGAGCCAGAACTTCGAAGTCTCCGCGCTCTGCTGAAGCGCTTCGTAGGTCCAGCCTTGCGATGCGTTGATCCGGAACGCGGACGAACGCACGCCGATATGCGGGCGTCCTGCGATCAGGTAGCCCGCGCCGCCGTCGCCGTACTTCGCCTGCAACTGCTTGCGCAATTCCCCGGTCATGAAATCGGCGGCGGTGTGGCTGTCGCCGATCTGTAGAATCGTGATGCCTTTCGGTGCGGCAACACGCTTCTTCTGCGGCGGTATCTTGCGTGGCGTTTCGATCGGGTCGAGTTTGCGCGGCGGGAGCGTCGGCACCGGCGGCGTCTCGTCCGGCATCGCTTCGCTTTCGGCCATATTCTGCTGCGCCTGCGGCTGTTCTGCCTGGTTCTTCGGATGATACGACTCGACGCGCGTCTGCGTGCGCGGCGTCTCTTCGGGCAACTGGTGCGTATCGGTCAGGATCGCGCCGATCACGCCGACGCAGAACGCGGCGATGAAGGCGATCAGCAGAAAGCGGAGTGGTTTGCGCCTCTTGCGCGTCATCTGACCCGTTCCGTTCGCGAACGAGGTCCGGCGTCCTCGTTCAATCCGACTTTACGCTGGACTTTGTATCGGGATTCGCTTCGTTTTTCGCGGGACAAAGCTTGTCGATATCGACGCCACGCTGGCGGAGAGTTTCGACAATTTTGGGGTAGAGATAGGCGCCTAGCAGATCATAGCCGGCGGGCGTGAAATGCGAGCCGTCCGGCGTGCGCAGCGCGATCAACTTGCCGTCCTCGCCGGGTCCGTAAGTCGAGAACGGGTCTTCGCCTTCCGGCTTGATGCGCCAGAAATCGACATAGCGAACCGTAGGATCGTTCAGGGCCGCAACCGCGGATGCATAGAGCGCGTTCTTCTCTTTGGCCTCTTTATCGGCGCGGCCGTCGCGCAAGGACGGAATGCCGAGCCACACGACACTCGCTTTCATCGAAATCGCGCTTTTCAGCATCTTGTCGATCTTCTCGCGATACACATCCGGCCACTCCTTGGACATGTACTGCGCGTCCTTGCCTTCCGGATCGTGAATCGGATTGCGGTCATTGAGGCCGAGGGAGACGACATAAATCTGCGGCTTGTAGCGCCTGCCGATCGCGACCAGTTCGCGCGGCCAGTTGAATTTATCGAGCCGGGTAAGACCCGTCCCGATCTGGCCGAAGCGTTGCGTTTCGATCAGCGGTTTCAGGCAGTTATTTTTCGCGATCGTTCGGGTGACGCCCTGCCACAGACCGTCGGCCATGGAGTCGCCGACGAAGGCGATGCGGAACGGCTCCGGCTTCGCGGTATTCTGCGCCTGCGCGACTACGGCAAGCGAGAGCGCCGCGGCGAAGAACACCGGAAACTGTCTGGGGCTCAAGACGCGCATGAATTAGTCGGCGGGAAAATAATGACCTGAGGAACGCATTGTATCCGGCCAGCGGAAGCCGAAAGAAAAATATTCGCCGGCGATGCTGCCGCGCTTTTTATTGGAGGGTTCGGCCGCAGGCAAGGGTAACGGAAGCAATGACGCAGATGTTACCGTGGTGCGGACGCGCAGCGCTTCCTTCTGCTGCGTTTGCGCCGGGGCCGCGGCTTCATCTTTACGCTGCTTCTTTTGAGGCTGCGGCTGCGCATCCCGATTGAGGCTTGCGACCTGATAGCCGGACGCGGCGGCCGTTTTCGACCACATCGTCCGGTAGCCTTCCATGTTGAAGTGGACGCCGTCCTTGCCGCGCAGCGATGACGAGCAAAGCGAAGGGTCGCGCATGCTCACATAAGTGACACCCGAACCCGCGAGACGCTGGCGCAGAACCCCGTCGAGTTCTGCCGCGTTCTTGTCCCACGGCTTGATAACGCAGGGCGGGCCGATCCAGATCAATTTCAGCCGCGATGCTTCCGCGGTCTGCACGATACGGTCGATTCCCTTCTCGAGCCCCTTCACCGACCCGACGGCGTCGTTTGTACCGAGACTCATGAAGACGGTGCTGCCCGCGCGGATCTTGCGAAGCTGCTCGACCGCGTGACCGCCGCGGATCGAAACCGAATTCGCCGCGCGATTTTCGAAGCCCGACGCCATGGCGATGCCGACACCGAGGCTGTCGCCGGTGACGACTTCATTCGCGGCCATGGCCGGTGCCACGCCCGCAAAAAAAAGGCCCGCGAGAGCGGCTGGGATGGAAAAACGAGTACGGGGCACGTCCGGAACCACCAGTCCTGAAGCTGAAATTCTATCCTCGGAAGGCAGGCTTAACAAAGGGTAAGCCTTGGGCAACGAGCGGCACACTTAACGTAGTTTTGAGCCGTCTGGCTGCGATTTTCCCGCAGCCGTTACGCTTCATCATTCGATTCAGGCGGACTTGAGACGGCGATTCAGCGGAACCGGAAATCGTGAGTCTTTTGAATCGCTTGGGGCGATGCGTTGATTCAAGCGCGCTTCAAGCTTCGGTTCAGCTTCAGCTCGCCCGCGTCGAGCGGAACGCGGGTTTTCCCGCCGCAATCGCCGCCCGCACCTCGTCCGAATTCTCGCCGTGACGGGGCGACGGCTTATCGTAATGCAAGGGCGTGCCCGACATCGTAATCGGCGCGCGGACGCCTGGGATCGAGCCGCCTTTGGCAGCGCTGTCCGGTAGATCGATCCGCATCTTACGGGCAATCACCTGCGGGTCGGCAAAGACCTCGTCGATAGAGCGGATCGGGCCCGCGGGAACATTGGCCTTTTCCAGTGCGTCGAGAAGATCGGCGCGCGTGCGCTGCTTCGTCTTCGCCATCAGCGCAGGAATCAACGTTGCGCGATTCTCGTTGCGCTTGCCGTTGCTCGCATAGCGCGGATCGTCGCGCACTTCCGGCAGACCGAGCACGTCGCAAAAGCTCTTGAACTGGCCGTCATTTCCGACGGCAATGATCATGTAGCCGTCCGACGTCTCGAACGCCTGATACGGCACGACGTTCGGATGGGCGTTGCCCATGCGGCGCGGCGCCTTGCCGGAGACGAGATAATTCAGCGCCTGATTGGCGAGCACGCTGGTCTGCACATCCATCAGGCTCATATCGATGTGCTGGCCCTCGCCGGTTTTGCCGCGCGCGATCAATGCTGCGAGGATTCCAGCGGCGGAATAAACGCCGGTGAACACATCGACGTAAGCGACACCGGTTCGCATCGGTTCGCGATCCGGTTCGCCGGTGATGTCCATGATGCCGCCCATCGCCTGAATGATGAGATCGTAGCCGGGACGGCTCGCGTAAGGTCCGTCCTGTCCGAAGCCGGTGACCGAGCAGTAGATAATCTTCGGATTGATCTTCTTCACGCTCTCGTAGTCGAGGCCGAATTTTTTCAGGTCGCCGACTTTGTAATTTTCGAGAACGACATCGGCTTCTTCAATCAGCGCGATGACGAGATCGACGTCTTCCTTCTTCGTGAAGTCGGCGAGCACCGAACGCTTGCCGCGATTGATCGCGTGATAATAGGCGGCAGAAAGATTCTCGCCACTCTTGCCTTCGAGATAAGGCGGGCCCCAGGTGCGGGTCTCGTCACCCTGCCCCGGCCGCTCGATCTTGATCACGTCGGCACCGAGATCGGACAAAATCTGTCCGGCCCACGGACCCGCAAGCACGCGCGCAAGCTCCAGCACCTTGATGCCGTCTAGCGGAGCAGGCATTACGATTCAGACATCGGACGCATGCCGAGCTTGTTCAGGAGACGCATGTCGCGGTCCTGATCGGGGTTCGGCGTGGTCAGCAGTTTCGGGCCATAGAACATCGAGTTGGCACCGGCGAGGAAACAAAGCGCCTGCGTCTGCTCGTTCATATATTCGCGGCCTGCGGAAAGGCGAACCACGGACACAGGCATCGTGATCCGCGCAACCGCGATCATGCGGATAAAATCGAACGGGTCCATCTGCTGGCCCTTCGAAACCGGAGTGCCCTCGACCTGCATCAGAAGATTGATCGGCACGCTTTCCGGGTGCTCCGGCAGGTTGGCAAGCTGCTCGATCATACCGATGCGGTCGTCGATGCCTTCGCCCATGCCGATGATGCCGCCGCAGCAGACATTAATTCCCGCGTCACGCACCGCGGCAAGCGTATCGAGCCGGTCCTTGAAAGTCCGCGTCGTGATGATCTCCCGATAATATTCCGGCGACGTGTCGATGTTGTGATTGTAGTAGTCGAGACCGGATTCCTTCAGGCGCAATGCCTGCGCCGGCGTCAGCATGCCGAGCGTGACGCAACTTTCCATACCGAGCGCTTTGACGCCTTCGACCATCTTGCAGACTTGTTCGAGATCGCGGTCCTTCGGCGAGCGCCACGCCGCGCCCATGCAGAAGCGTTGCGCTCCGGCTGCCTTCGCTGCACGAGCGTCGGCAATTACCTGCTCGACCTGCATCAGCCTGGTCGCCTTGATGCCCGCGTCATAGCTCGCGCTTTGCGAACAATAGGCGCAGTCCTCCGGGCAGCCGCCGGTCTTTATCGAAAGGAGCGTCGAAATC
The DNA here is from genome assembly GCA_019752575.1 of Xanthobacteraceae bacterium. Taxonomy (GTDB): domain Bacteria; phylum Pseudomonadota; class Alphaproteobacteria; order Rhizobiales; family Xanthobacteraceae. The sequence goes on from JAIELW010000007.1 coordinate 50,720, forward strand.
TGAATCTCGTTCGGATCGAAGTGCAGGCGGTGAATACGTTGCGCTTCATGAACAAGGTCCATGAACGGCATGTCATAAAGCGCGCGAATTTCGGCGCGCGTCCAGTCATGCCGGATTTCTCCCAGCGGAATTCGTGCGGCAGCGGATTCCCGCTTTGTCTCAACGAAGTGCATGACGCGTTATTGCGAGAAGGCCTGAATGCCGGTGATGCCGCGGCCGAGGATCAGCGCATGAACGTCATGCGTGCCTTCGTAGGTGTTCACCGTTTCCAGGTTCATCACGTGACGCATGACATGATACTCGGCGGTGATGCCGTTGCCGCCGTGCATGTCGCGCGCGACCCGTGCGATGTCGAGCGCCTTGCCGCAGTTGTTGCGCTTAACGATCGACACCGCTTCCGCCGGACAGCGATCTTCATCCATCAGGCGCGTCACGCGCAACGCCGCCTGAAGTCCGAGCGCGATTTCCGTCTGCATATTCGCGAGCTTCAACTGCACAAGCTGGGTCGCGGCGAGCGGACGGCCGAACTGCTTGCGGTTCAGTGTGTAGTCACGCGCGGCGGCGAAGCAGGCTTCGGCGGCACCCATCGCGCCCCACGCGATGCCGAGACGCGCGCGGGTGAGACAGCCGAACGGGCCGGCAAGACCGGAGACGTTCGGCAGCAGCGCCTCCTCGCCGACCTCGACGCCTTCCATCACGATTTCGCCGGTGATCGACGCACGGAGCGAGAGCTTGCCTTCGATCTTCGGAGTCGAGAGACCCTTCATACCGCGCTCTAGAATAAAACCGCGGATGCGGCCGCCGTCGGCGTCCGACTTCGCCCAGACGACGAACACGTCGGCCACCGGCGCATTCGTAATCCAGAGCTTGGTGCCGGTGAGTTTAAAGCCCTTCGCGGTCTTCTCGGCGCGCGTGCGCATGCCGCCGGGATCGGAGCCGTGATCGGGCTCCGTTAAACCGAACGCGCCGACGATTTCTCCGGAGGCGAGTTTCGGCAGATATTTCATCCGCTGTTCTTCCGAACCATAAGCATAGATCGGATACATCACGAGCGAGGACTGCACGCTCATCGCGGAGCGATAGCCCGAGTCGATGCGCTCGATTTCGCGGACGGCAACGCCATAGCTTACATAGTTGAGGCCCGAGCCGCCGTATTTCTCAGGCAAGGTCGAACCCAAGAGCCCGAGCGCACCCATCTCGCTCATCACCGAGCGATCGTATTTCTCCTGCAGGAACGCCTCGGTGACGCGCGGCAGCAGTTTTTCTTGCGCGTAGGAACGCGCGGTGTCGCGCACCATGCGCTCGTCGTCGGTAAGCTGGCTATCGAGATCGAACGGATCTTCCCAATGCGCCGAAACGGCGGATGCGGGATTGGCGGCGTCTTTCGCGAGCGGCTTGTTCATGGCGGTTTCCTCGGGAAGCACGGGTGCAACCTCGCGCTGTATCTTATTCCCTTGGCTATAAACCCGCTTTGTAGCCAGCGCCAGCGGCTTGATCGGTAGCCAGCGCATGGCCGGCCGCGCTATGACCACGCAGCGGAATTAAGCGCGCTAAATAATGGAGTTCCCGACATGAATCTCGGCCGGATGCTGAAAGCCCGCGCTGCGGAAGGACGCCCGGTCCGCGCCGGACTGATCGGAGCGGGCAAGTTCGGCTCGATGTTTCTGGCGCAGGCGCGCACCACGCCAGGGCTGCATGTGCTCGGCATCGCCGATCTATCCGGCGCGCGCATCCGCGATGCCTTGAAGCGCACCGGCTGGGACGAGACGCAGATCGCGCGCGATCTTTCCGACGCACTGAAATCCGGCAAAACCGCGATTACCGAAGACGCATTAGCGCTGATCAACGCGGACGGGCTCGACGTTATTCTCGACGTTACCGGAAGTCCGTCGGCCGCAATCCGCCACTGCCTCGCGGCTTTCAAAGCCAGTCGGCATGTCGTGAACGTGACCGTCGAAGCCGACGTGCTCGCGGGACCGCTGCTAGCGAAGCGAGCCGCCGAAGCGGGCGTGGTCTATGCGCTCGCGTATGGCGATCAGCCCGCGCTTGTCTGCGAGATGGTGGACTGGGCCGAGGCATGCGGCTTCCGCGTCGTCTCCGCGGGCAAAGGCACGAAATATCTTCCCGAGTATCCGCAGTCGACGCCGGATACGGTCTGGAACTATTACGGCATGACTGTCGAGCAAGCAGCAAGCGCCGGCATGAACTCGCAGATGTTCAATTCGTTTCTCGACGGCACCAAGTCCGCAATCGAGATGGCGGCGATTTCGAACGCGACCGGCCTGAAAGCGCCGCGTGACGGCCTCGCCTTCCCGCCCTGCGGCGCGGACGAGTTGCCGAAACATCTCATCCCGCGCGCGGCCGGCGGCGTGCTGGAAGAAAGCGGCCTTGTCGAAGTCGTCTCCAGTCTTCACCGCGGCGGCTCGCCCGTCGCGCGCGATCTGCGCTGGGGCGTCTATGTCGTGTTCGAAGCGGGTTCGGACGACGCCCGCGCGGAATATACGCGGCGCTGTTTTGCCGAATACGGAATGATCACCGACAAGTCTGGACGCTACTCCGCGCTCTATCGCCCGTATCATATGATCGGGCTCGAGCTTGGCATTTCAGCGGCCGCGGCGGTGTTGCGAAAAGAAGCGACGGGTACCGCGGATGCGTTCCGCTCGGATGTCGCCGCGGTCGCGAAGCGCAATCTGGCAGCCGGAGAAATTCTCGACGGCGAAGGCGGCTACACGGTTTACGGCAAGATCATGCGCGTGGAAGATTCGCTCGCTTCGGGGGCGCTTCCGATCGGACTCGCGCATAAAGTGAAGCTGAACCGGCCGGTCGCGGCGGGCAAAGCGGTCACCTGGAGCGATGTTGCGATCGCCGAAGACGACACGGTGAAATTCCGCCGCGAGATGGAGCGCCAGTTCGCGCCGAAGAAAACGGCTGCCGCGTAATTATTCTGCGGCGACGACTTTTTCCTTGCCGCCGCGCTTGTCGGGTTTCTGCGGCACTTCCGGTTCTTTCTCGTTGATCGCACGCCCGATCTTCTGATCGTATTTGTCGAGATACATATAGATCACCGGTGTGATGTAGAGCGTCAGCAACTGCGACAACAAGAGGCCGCCGACGACTGCGACGCCGAGCGGCTGACGCAATTCCGCGCCTTCGCCCGCGCCGATCGCAATCGGCAGCGTGCCGAAGATCGCGGCCATCGTGGTCATCATGATCGGGCGGAAGCGCAGGAGTGCTGCTTCCCTGATGGATTCTTCCGCCCCCATGCCGTGCCGTCTTCGCTCGATCGCGAAGTCGATCATCATGATAGCGTTTTTCTTCACGATGCCGACGAGCAACACAATGCCGATGATCGCGATCACCGACAGATCCATGCCGAAAAGAAGCAGCGTGAGTAGCGCGCCGATGCCCGCCGAAGGCAGACCGGACAAAATCGTCAGCGGGTGAATGAAGCTCTCGTAGAGAATGCCAAGGATGATGTAGATGACGAGGATCGCAGCCAAAATCAGAAGCGGCTGGCTCGAGAGCGAATCCCGGAAAGCCTGCGCGGTGCCCTGAAAACCGCTAACTACGCTCGCCGGAAAATTCGACTGCCGCTCGATCTGTTGAATCGCCTCGACCGCTTCGGAAAGCGCGACCCCGGGCGCGAGGTTGAAGGAAATCGTGACCGACGGCTGCTGCTGCTGATGCGAAATCTGCAGCGGGCCCACTGTGCGGCGCACAGTTGCAATCGCGTCGAGCGGAACGAGCTGGCCGCCGGTCGCGCGAAGATACGTGCGCGACAGATCGGTTTCGTCGCGCTGGAAGCGGCGCTGCACTTCGACGATGACCTGGAACTGGTTGTTCGCGGTATAGAGCGTCGCGACTTGCCGGGAGCCGTACTGGCTGTAGAGCACGCTTCTGATCTGGTCGTCGCCGATGCCGAGCGCCCTTGCCTTTTCGCGATCGACGTCGAGCGTAAGCTGCGGGTTCGTGATCTGAAGATCGGAGTTCACATCACGCAGAATCGGAAGCTGTGCGATCTTTTCCTGCATCTGCGGCGCAAGCGTGTAGAGCGTATCCGTGTCCGAGCTTTGCAGTGTATACTGGTATAACGCGCGCGATACTGTCCCGCCCACCGAAATATTCTGCACCGGCTGGAAAAACGCGTTCACGCCGGGAACCTGGGTAACAGTACGCCTCAGGCGCTGAATAATCTGGTTGGCGCTTTCCGTTCGTTCATGCCGCGGTTTCAGGGAGATGAACAGACGGCCGGTATTGGTCGTGCGGCTGATGCCGGTCGCACCCGCGATGGAGACGACGTAAGCGACATCCTTATCCTTGCGGACGATGGCCGCGACCGCCTGCTGGCGCACCGCCATTTCCTCGAAGGAAGTATCGGTCGCAGCCTCGATGGTGCTGGAAATGAAGCCGGTGTCCTCGATCGGGAAGAAGCCTTTCGGCACCCAGGCGTAGAGGCCGATCACGATAAAAAGCGTCGCGAATGTCGTGACCAGCGTCGCGCGCCGGTGCCGCAGCACGTAGTCGAGCGTTCGTTTGTAGAGATCGAGACTCCAGTCGAACACGCGCTCGGAAGCCTGCATGAATTTGCCGGGCTTCTTTTCGTGATCGACGGGCTTCAGCACGCGCGCGCAAAGCATCGGCGTCAGCGTCAGCGATACGAACCCGGAAACCAGAATCGCGACCGAGATCGTCACCGCGAATTCGCGGAACACGCGGCCGACGACGCCGCCCATGAACAGCACGGGAATGAAAACGCAGACCAGCGAGACGGTCATCGAAAGAATCGTGAAACCGATTTCGCGCGCGCCGGTGATCGCCGCCTGAAACGGCGGCATGCCTCGTTCGATATAGCGGTAGATGTTTTCCAGAACGACGATCGCATCGTCGACGACGAAGCCTACGCATAACACCAGCGCGAGCAACGTCATGTTGTTGATCGAGTAACCCAGCACATACATCGCGGCGAAAGTGCCGACGATGGAGAGCGGCAAAGCGAGCGCGGGAATGAGCGTCGCGCGGCCGGAGCGCAGGAACAGGAAGATCACGAGCACGACCAGCACGACCGCTTCCATCAGCGTTCGTTGCACGGCGCTGACCGAATTGCGGATCGAAATCGAACGGTCCATCAGGACTTCGATGTTGATCGCGCCCGGAACGGAAGCGCGAAATTCCGGCAGGCGGCGCTTCACGCTATCGACGACGTCGATGGTGTTGGCATCGGGCTGGCGGTAGATCGCGAGATTAATCGCGCGCGTTTCGTTGTACCAGCCGGCGATGCGCTCATTTTCGACGCCGTTCTCGACGATGGCGACATCGGTGAGCTTGATCGGCGCGCCGTTGCGCCAGGCGACGATGAGATCCTGATATTTCTTCGCGTCGGCCTGCTGCGAACCCATGTCGAGGGTCAGGGTCTGCTTCGGGCCCGCGATGATGCCGAGGGGCGTATTCGAGGTTGCGGCGGCGATCGCGGCGTTTACCTCGGAAAGCGCGATACCGCGGGCAGCGATGGCTTCCGGATTGATACGAATGCGCAGCGCATATTTCTGACCGCCGAAGACGTTGACCTGCGCAACACCCGTGATCTGCGAAATTTGCTGGCCGATTACAGTTTCGGCGTATTCATTTACCATCGAAAGCGGCAGCGTGTCGGAAACGAGCGATAGAAACAGAACCGGCGCGTCCGCCGGATTAACTTTGCGGAAGCTCGGTGGCACCGTCATTTCGATCGGCAGATTGCGTTGCGCGACCGAGAGCGCCGACTGCACGTCGAGCGCCGCGGCATCGATGTCGCGCGCAAGATCGAACTGAATCGTGATCTGCGTCGAGCCCGTGGTGCTCGACGAGGTCATCGAGGTGATGCCTGCGATGGTCGCTAGCTGACGCTCGATCGGGGTCGCGACCGTCGCCGCCATGATCTCGGGGTTCGCGCCCGGTAGACTCGCGGTGATATTGATGGTCGGGAAATCGACGCGCGGCAGCGCGGATACCGGCAGCAGGCGATAGCCGAACACGCCGGCCATAATAATCGACACCATCAGAAGCGTCGTCAGCACCGGCCGGCGGATGCAGAGCTCGAAGAAACCCATCGCTACGAACCCGCCTGGCGGGTCTTGATATCGACGCGGCTGCCGTCGCGCAGCGAGAGCTGTCCGTCGGTCACGACAGTCTCGTCGCCGTTGAGGCCCTCGGAAAGTACCGCCTCGCCGTCCATGGTGCGCAGCACTTTCACGGCGCGCACGCGGGCGATGTTGTTCTCGACCACAAAGACGAAATTGCCCTTCTGCCCGCTCTGCACGGCTTCGGCCGGAACGGTGACGAGGTTCGGATCGGTGCGCAAAGTCACGCGCACGGACGCGAGCGTGCCTGGCCAGAGTTTCTCGTCGCCATTCCCAAAAATGCCGCGTACGAGGATGGTGCCGGTCTGCGGATCGACCGTGTTCTCGATAAAGGCGACCTTGCCGCCGGAAAGAGTGAGCTCGTTCTGGAATGCGACTTCAACGGTCGCCTTGTCGCCGGCCGCGCGCAACTCAGGAATGAAACGCTCCGGCACGCCGAAGGCGACATAGATCGGTGCGATCTGATTGATGGTCGCAAGTGGCGTTCCCGAATCCGCCGAACGCACGATTGCGCCCTGCCGCACGTTCGCGACCCCGATGCGGCCCGAAACCGGCGCCTTTACATCATAATAAGAGCGAAGCACGCGAAGATTCTGAAGATTGGCTTCGTCCTGCGCGACGGTCGCCTTCAGGACTTCGACGTTGGTCTTCGCGTCCGCCTCTGCAACTTGCGACAACGTACCCTTTGCGGCGAGACCCGAAATTCTCTCAACGTCACGGTATGCTTTTTCGAGCTGCGCCTTGTCACGCGAAAGCGTCGCTTCGGCCTGCAGGATTTGTGCGTCGATCGCGCGGCTATCGAGCGTGAAGAGAAGATCGCCTTCGTTGACCTTGGCGCCGTCTTCGAAATGAACCTTTACGACCTGGCTGTCCACGCGGGAGCGGATCGAAACCGTAATCAGCGGCTGCACGGTGCCGAGCGACTCCACCCGGAACGGTACATCCTTGCGCTGCGCCTTGCCGGCCAGCACGGAGATGGTGGGCGGGCCCTTCTTTTTTTGCTGCGCAGTGGTGGTTCCCGGACTGCCAAAGGTCCACCACAGCCCTGCGGCAACGAGCGCCACGCAGGCCGCAAGCATGAGATAGCTCGAGCGATTGAATTGGGTCTTGTCGGGCTTGGTTGGCATTGGGCGTTCCGGCAGTTTTTGTTCGCTACCGGTCAGCCAACCGGGCGCACCTTTCTATCATTCTAGCCAGTCTAGCGGGATTAAGTTGCTGTAAGAGTTACCGTGCGGAACCTGTCTACGGCGCCTAAAAATATAACGCTGTCAATGGCCTAGCGATGTCGGGGAATAGACCGCTGCGCCCTATGCAGCAAGGCCGCCCGCACGCTCGATGAATCCCGCAATCGTGTCCACGCCTTTCCCCGCCTTCAATTGGGCAAACACAAATGGCCGCTCCCCGCGCATGCGCTTGGAGTCGCGGTCCATCACCTCAAGCGAGGCGCCGACCAGCGGCGCAAGATCGATTTTGTTGATAACAAGCAGGTCCGAGCGGGTGATGCCCGGCCCGCCTTTGCGCGGAATTTTCTCGCCCGCCGAAACGTCGATGACATAGATCGTGAGGTCGGCAAGTTCAGGGGAGAAGGTTGCCGCAAGATTGTCGCCGCCGGATTCCACGAGCACGAGATCGAGCTTCGGAAACTTGCCGCGCATTTCGGAGATTGCGCGCAAGTTGATCGAGGCATCTTCGCGAATGGCGGTATGCGGACAGCCGCCGGTTTCCACGCCCATGATGCGCTCGGCGGGAATCACGCCGGTGCGCGTCAAAATCTCCGCGTCCTCTTTCGTATAGATGTCGTTCGTGATCGCGCAGAGATCGTAGCGGTCGCGGAAGGTGCGGCAGAGCTGCTCCATCAGCATGGTCTTGCCGGAGCCCACCGGACCGCCGATGCCGACGCGAAGGGGACCGCTTCTTTTCTCTTTGCTCATGACCGGAACAACCTTGTGTATTGCGTTTCGTGTTTCATGCTGGCGATATCGGAGCGGATCGCGGCGCCGCCGGTATCGTCGAGCGTGGATTTCTCCGCACGCGCGGCGATCTCGCGAACAAGCGGCGTAAGCGATGCGACAATCTTGATGCCTTCAGTCTGCCCCAACGGGATCAGGCGCACAGCGGCGGAAACGAAATTGGAAACTACCGCGAGTAGATAGGATTCAAGCGTGATACGCAGCGGAATGTTGTGCGCGGCTGAGGAAACGCCAACGGCAACCGGATAAGCGATCTCGCGGCCAATCGCGGCAACGATTTTTTCGAGTCCCTTGTTCGGCCAGGCTGCGCCGACGGCATTCATGAACGCTTCGCCCTGCGCCATGGTCTCGAGCTTGCGCTCTTTCGAGGGCGCGAGCGCGGCGGCGAATTCGGAAATTTCCCGCAGCGCGTCGTATTCCTTCGCACCAACCGCACCATGAGCGCAAGCGAGCAGAACGGCATCCGACCACGGACCGCCGCATTCGATAAGATCCGTAATCCACTGCCCGGCCGATTTCGCGTCGGTCACATCGCCTGCTTCGAACGCCCATTCGATGCCGTGACTATAGGCAAACGAGCCGACCGGAAACGCAGGCGAAAGCCACGCGAGCAGCGGCAGCGCACTGTTCGCGCCTTCGGCTTTCACTTTAGCGTTTGTGGGCATGGCCGTGATGGTGATGGCCGTGGTCGTGGTGATGGTCGTGAGAATGATCGTGGCCGCAGCCGCAGTCGGGGCCATGTTCGTGATCGTGCGAATGACCTTGATGATGGCCGTGCGCATGCGCGGTTTCTTCCGCGTAGGCCCCGCCTTCCGGATCGAATGGCGCTTCGATGCGCGCGACTTTCGCGCCGAGCTTCACCATCAGTTCTTCCAGCACATGATCGCGTCCGATGCGGATGCGATCCGCAAGTATCTGCGCGGGCACATGGCGATTGCCGAGATGCCAGGCGATGCGCGCGAGATGATGCGGATCGCTCGCGGTGATTTCCGCGATCGGCTCGGACGCCGCGATCACGCGCACGATGCGGCCGTCTTCGAGCTTCAAGCCGTCGCCGTCGTGCAGCATCGTGGCTTCGGTGAGATCGAGCAGAAACACGGTGTCCTTCGCGCCGCGCATGGCAATGCGGCGGCGATGACGCCCATCGTGCGGAAGTTCGATGCTGTCGGCTTCGGTTCCCCGATTCCATTGGCCGGACGGAAGCACTTCGGTGGCGCGGATCATTATTTCTTACTCACTCTTCTCGCGTCATGGCCGGGCTTGTCCCGGCCATCCACGTCTTTACTGCGCTTGACGTCTGCTTAGGCGTGGATGCCCGGCACATGATGTCGGGTTTACCCGACATCATCAACTTTGATGCACAAGTCGGCTACAGCCGACTTGTGTGCCGGGCATGACGAAATTAGAACAGAAAATACCGCTGCGCCATCGGCAGCACCTTGGCAGGCTCACAGACCAGCAATTCGCCGTCCGCGCGCACCTCGTAAGTCTCCGCGTCGATCTCGATATTCGGCGTCGCGTCGTTGTGGACCATGCTCTTTTTCGAGATGCCGCCGCGGGTGTTCTCTACGGCGACGAGTTCCTTATCGACACCGAGCTTCTGCTTGAGCCCGTTCTCCACTGCGGCCTTCGAGGTGAAGACCACCGAAGACGCCGTGCGGGACTTGCCCATCGCCGCGAACATCGGGCGATAGTGAACCGGCTGTGGCGTCGGGATCGAAGCGTTCGGATCGCCCATTTGGGCTGCGACAATCGAGCCGCCCTTCAGGATCATGTCGGGCTTGGTGCCGAAGAAGGCGGGCGACCAGATCACGAGATCGGCGAGCTTGCCTTTTTCGACCGAGCCGATGTGTTTCGAGACACCGTGCGCGATCGCCGGATTGATCGTATATTTGGCGATGTAGCGCTTGGCTCGGATGTTATCGTTGTCCTTCTCGCCCTTGAGGCGGCCGCGCTGCTTCTTCATCTTGTCCGCGGTCTGCCAGGTGCGCGTAGCTACCTCGCCGATGCGGCCCATGGCCTGACTGTCCGACGACATCATCGATAGCGCGCCGAGGTCGTGCAGAATGTCTTCGGCGGCAATCGTCTCGCGGCGGATGCGGCTTTCGGCAAACGCCAAGTCTTCCGCGATACCCGGGTCGAGATGATGGCAGACCATGAGCATATCGAGATGCTCATCGAGCGTGTTTACGGTGAAGGGGCGCGTCGGATTGGTCGATGACGGCAATACGTTCGGCAGGCCCGCGACCTTCATGATGTCCGGCGCGTGGCCACCGCCTGCGCCTTCGGTATGGAAGGCGTGAATGGTGCGGCCTTTGAACGCCTTGATCGTGTCTTCGACAAAGCCGGATTCGTTCAGCGTGTCGGAGTGCAGCATCACCTGCACGTCCATCTGATCCGCGACGGTGAGGCAGCAATCGATCGCAGCCGGGGTCGTGCCCCAGTCTTCGTGCAGCTTCAGCGCACACGCACCGCCGAGCACCATTTCTTCCAGCGCGCCGGGAAGCGATGCGTTGCCCTTGCCGGAAATGCCGATGTTGATCGGCACTTCGTCCATCGCCTGAATCATGCGGCCGATGTGCCACGGCCCCGGCGTGCAGGTCGTCGCCAGCGTGCCATGCGCGGGACCGGTGCCGCCGCCCAGGAGCGTTGTGACGCCGGACATCAATGCGTCGTCGAACTGCTGCGGACAAATAAAATGGATGTGGCTGTCGAAGCCGCCGGCGGTGACGATCTTGCCTTCGCCCGCGATCGCTTCGGTGCCGGGACCGATGATGATATCGACACCGGCCTGAATATCCGGGTTGCCGGCTTTGCCGATCGCGGCGATCTTGCCGTCCTTGATGCCGATGTCGGCTTTGACGATGCCCCAGTGATCGAGGATCACGGCATTCGTAATCACGGTATCGACCGCGCCTTGTGCGCGCGTGACCTGGCTTTGGCCCATGCCGTCGCGGATCACCTTGCCGCCGCCGAACTTCACCTCTTCGCCGTAGGTGGTGAAGTCCTTCTCGATTTCGATGAAGAGTTCGGTATCTGCGAGCCGCACCTTGTCGCCGGTCGTGGGTCCGAACATATCCGCGTAAGCGGCGCGGGACATTTTACTCATGGGGTGCGGCTCTCATGTTCAGCTTTCGCTGGTTTGCGGTTGCAGCTTCATATGCTTGCGCAGCACGACGCGGCCGTCGTCCTGCAGCGTGAAATCGATTTCGTCGCCGGCATCGAGATCCCAAAGGCGGCGGAGCACGACGGGCAGCGTGACCTGGCCCTTGGTGGTGAGCGTCGCGCGGGCGCGGTAATTCAGTTTGTGCGGCATGGTTCGGCTTCCTTCTTTCCGTAAGGAGAAAGTAAGGAGCCTGCGCGCTTATGGTTAACGAAAGGTTAATCACAGCTTTCCCATCACGTCCTGACGGAAGCCGTAGACTTCGCGCTTGCCCGCCATTGCAACCAGCGTCACCTCTCGGCTTTGCCCCGGCTCGAAGCGCACAGCGGTACCGGAAGGAATTGCGAGACGCATACCGCGCGCCTTATCGCGGTCGAATTTGAGCGCAGGGTTGGTCTCGAAGAAATGATAATGCGAGCCGACCTGAATCGGACGGTCGCCGGTGTTCGCGACTTTGAGCTTCAAGGTCGCACGGCCGGAATTGAGTTCGATGTCGCCTTTGGCGGCGATGATCTCGCCGGGCACGGGCTTCGGTTTCGCCTTGCCCTTCTTCTTCGTCGCAGCCGCGCGGATCGGATTATGAACGGTGACGAGTTTCGTGCCGTCCGGGAACGTCGCTTCGACCTGGACATCGTGGATCATTTCCGCGACCCCGTCCATCACCTGACTCGCTTTCAGAACTTTCGCGCCGTCGCGCATGAGCGAAGCCACCGTCTTGCCGTCGCGCGCGCCCTCCACGACATAGTCCGTGATCAGCGCAATCGCTTCGGGGTGATTGAGCTTCACGCCTCGTTTCATGCGCTTGCGTGCGACTTCGGCCGCCATGGCAATCAGCAACTTGTCTTTTTCTCTTGGCGTCAGGTTCATGCTTGCCTCGAATTATAAAGTGTACGCGCGCGGCGGCGGTGTGCCCGCCGCTTCCAGCGCGGAAAGAACTGCGGAGCGAAGTGAGATCGAGTCTTCTGCGAGAATGCGCGCGACCAGCATGCCGTCGAAAGCGCTGGCACCGGCTTCGAGGCCCTCTCCTGTCAGCGCCTCGCGAACTACATCGAGTTTTTCGTGACTGTTTCGCGAAACGACGACAATGGTCGCCATCGCGATCCTGCCGTTCATAGCAGCGCGGCGATTGACCGTCGATTTGATGTCGCCGTCGAGTGTTAGCGCATCAGCAAAAAACAGCTTCCCATCGCGGCGGATACGCCAGCGATCACGCAACAATCCGCGCACGACCTTCTCGCCCATCGCATCGCGTCCGAAAACGACCGCTTCGCAGATCGCGAGCGATCCTTCGGACGAAACATCGGCTTCGATCTCGCGCTCCACACGCGCGCGATCGAACAAAATGGTTTCCTGCGGCAGCCAGAACAGCTCCGAATTTCTTTCGGCTTTTAGAGAAACCGAAATGCGCGAAGTCAGTCCGTTGGAGCGGTAGATTTTCTCGGCCGCCTGGCTCGTGATCGCGAGGCTCGCGTCTTCGCGCGTCTCGATCTGAAATTCGAGCTTATCTCCGCCAACAATGCCGCCGGCTGTATTGATCAGGATTGCCTCCAGCCGGTCTTCGCGGATGCGCGGGAAGCGCACGCGCAAGGGACCGCTCTCGGCAATATCCTCAGCGACAGTCCCTGAATCCGTATGCGCCGCGACGAGCTTCAGTGCGCCGCTCGCGCGGATCGAAGCCGGCAGCGTTGCGGGCGCAGTTACCTCAGAGGGAAAGACGTTGACGGACATCGGTCGACTGCATCATCGCGCGATCGCCGGAAAGGATGAACTGGCCGCGCTCCATCACCGCGAAAGTGTCGGCAAGTTCGGCGGCAAAGTCAAAGTATTGCTCGACCAAGAGGATCGCGATGTCGCCGCGGTCGCGCAGGTATTTGATGGCGTTGCCGATGTCCTTGATGATCGAAGGCTGAATGCCTTCGGTCGGCTCGTCGAACACGATCAATTTCGGGCGCATCACGAGCGCGCGGCCGATTGCAAGCTGCTGCTGCTGGCCACCGGATAGATCGCCGCCGCGCCGGCGGGTCATGCTCTTCAAGACCGGAAACAGCGAATAGACGTCATCCGGGATCGAGCGATCGGCGCGCTTGAGCGGCGCAAACCCGGTCTCGAGATTTTCCTCGACCGTGAGCAGCGGGAAGATCTCGCGGCCTTGCGGCACGAAGGCCACGCCCATGCGTGCGCGATCCGCCGAGCCCGTGCTCGTGATGTCCTTTCCGTTGAAGACGATATTGCCGTTCGCAACCGGATGCTGGCCGACAATCGCGCGCAGGAGCGAGGTCTTGCCGACGCCGTTGCGGCCCAAGACGCACGCGACCTTGCCCGGCTCCACCTTCAGCGAAACGCCGCGCAGCGCTTGTGCCGCGCCGTAATAAAGATCGATGCCGTTGACCTCTAACATCGTCAGCGCCCCAGATAGACTTCGATGACGCGATCGTTCGCGGAGACGTCGTCAATGGTGCCTTCGGCGAGCACCGAGCCTTCGTGAAGACACGTCACCTTCACGCCAAGTTCGCGCACGAACACCATGTCGTGTTCGACCACGACGACCGAGCGCTCCTTGTTGATTTCCTTCAGCAACTCGGCGGTCTGATGCGTTTCCGCGTCGGTCATGCCGGCGGCGGGTTCATCGACCAGAAGAAGCTTGGGCTCCTGTGCGAGCAGCATGCCGATTTCCAGCCATTGCTTCTGGCCGTGCGAGAGACCGCCCGCGAAACGATTGCGGTGATCGCCAAGGCGCGTGATCCCGAGCAGTTCCTCCATGCGCTTCGTCTCGGCTGCGCTTTCCTTCCAGAATAAATTCGAGCTGGGCCCGCGCGGACCTGCGAGAGCAAGCACCAGATTGTCGTAGACCGTGTGGTGCTCGAACACCGTCGGCTTCTGGAATTTCCGGCCGATGCCGAGCGTCGCAATGCTCGCCTCGTCGAGCGCGGTCAGATCGACCGCACCCTGCTCGAAAAGTACGTCGCCGGTGTCAGGCCGCGTCTTGCCGGTAATCACATCCATCATCGTGGTCTTGCCGGCCCCGTTCGGCCCGATGATCGCGCGCATTTCGCCGGGCTCGATTACGAGCGAGAGTTCGTTCAGCGCCTTGAAGCCGTCGAAGGAGACCGAGACGCCATCGAGATAAAGCAGAGCGGAGGTGGTTTCCATGGCTTACTCCGCCGGGCTCGGGTTGGTGACGGCACCGTTCATCGCACCATCTTTCTTTTTCCCGCGCGAGAGGAACCTGTCTGAGAGATCGCCGAAGGTGCCGACGATACCTTTCGGCATCAAGAGTGTGACGAAGACGAACAATGCGCCGAGCGCGAATAGCCAGTAGAGCGCGAGCGAAATGCCGGCAAAGGGCGTCGAGAAGAAAAGCACGAGCAACGCGCCTGCTCCTGCGCCTGCCGCTTCCGGCCGTGTACTTAAAATCCAGGTGGCGCCTGCAACGGCTGCAACAATCAATCCCGCGTAGGTGCCAACTGTGCCGGGAATGAAGGAGCCGGCGAAAGCGAGTGCGGCACCGCCGCCGATGCCGATGAGTGCAGGCAAGCGCGATTTCCAGACGAGAAAAGCTGCGAGCGCGAGCACGCCGCCGCCGAACAGCCAGAACGGCGCAATCAAACCGCCGGTGAAGAGCGTCTTCGCATAGTTCACAACGAAGGCGCCGAGTGCCGCGCCGACGAGCGTGCCGCGCCCGCCGACCGCAACCCAGATGATGATTTCGATCGAGTTCGCCGGAGAGAATTCGCTCGGATTGATGATGCCCACCTGCGGCACATAAAGCGCGCCCGCGATGCCCGCGAGGCACGCCGAAACCACAAACGCAACAAGCTTATAGTTTTCGACGCGATAGCCGATAAAGCGCGCACGCGACTCCTGATCGCGCACTGCGATCAGTACTTTCCCGAATTTCGAAGTCACCATCCAGCGGCATACGAGATAGCCGAAGATCAGAAACAACGCGGAGAAAATAAACAGAACGGCGCGCGTACCTTGCGCCTGTACATTGAAACCGAGGATGTCCTTGAAATCGGTCAGGCCGTTATTGCCGCCGAAACCAAAATTGTTGCGGAAGAAAGCGAGCATCAGCGCATAGGTCATCGCCTGCGTGATGATCGAAAGATAGACGCCGGTGACGCGCGAGCGGAACGCGAACCAGCCGAATACGAAGGCAAGCAGGCCCGGCACGATAATCACCATCGCCGCCGCGAAGATGAACCAGTCGAAGCCGTACCAGAACCAGGGCAATTCCTTGTAGTTCAGGAACACCATGAAGTCCGGCAACACGGGGTGCGCATAGACTCCGCGCGGGCCGATCTGACGCATCAGGTACATGCCCATCGCGTAGCCGCCGAGCGCGAAGAACGCGCCATGGCCGAGCGAGAGGATGCCAGCATAACCCCATACCAGATCGACCGAGAGCGCCAAGAGCGCATAGCAGAGATATTTCCCGATCAGCACCATGACGTAAGTCGGGATGTGGAACGGGTTCGACGGCGGCAAAAGATTCAACAGCGGAATGACGATCGCCATCGTCAGCACCGCGCCGATGAAAATCTGTCCGCGCCCGTCGAGCAGGCGGAGAATGAGCGGTCCCTGCTTCATTACGCTTCCACCGCTCTGCCCTTGAGCGCGAACAGGCCGCGGGGCCTCTTCTGGATGAAGACGATGATGAGCACGAGGATCAGGATCTTGCCGAGCACCGCGCCCGCAAAGGGCTCGAGGAATTTGTTCGCGATGCCGAGCGAGAGTGCCGCGATCAACGTGCCGAACAGATTGCCGACGCCTCCGAACACGACGACGAGGAAGCTGTCGATGATGTAGCCCTGCCCCAGATTCGGCGAGACGTTGTCGATCTGCGAAAGCGCGACACCGGCAATGCCCGCAATGCCGGAACCGAGCCCGAAAGTGAGCGCATCGACATAGCTCGTCTTGATGCCCATCGACGACGCCATGCGCCGGTTCTGCGTCACCGCGCGCATCTCGAGACCGAAGCGCGTGTAGCGGAGCACAAATAGGAGTGCGACGAACACAGAGAGCGAGAAGACGATGATCCAGAGGCGATTATATGTGATCGAGAGCCCGCCGAGTTCGAACGCGCCCGACATCCAGCTCGGCGCACCGACTTCGCGGTTGCTCGAGCCGAAGCCTGTGCGCACGGCCTGCTGCAGGATCAGCGAAAGCCCCCAGGTCGCGAGCAGCGTTTCCAGCGGACGGCCGTAGAGAAAGCGGATAATGCCGCGCTCGATCAAGACGCCGACGAAGCCCGCGATCAGGAACGCGAGCGGCAGCGCAATCGCGAGCGAATAATCGAACAGGCCCGGATAATTCTGGCGGATCACTTCCTGGACAACGAAAGTAACGTAGGCGCCGATCATCACCATCTCGCCATGCGCCATGTTGATGACGCCCATGACGCCGAAGGTGATAGCGAGACCGATGGCGGCGAGCAGCAGAACGGAGCCGAGCGAAAGCCCGTACCAGACATTCTGCCCGACTTCCCAGAAGGCGAGCGAGCGTTCGACCGCGGCGATGGCAACTGCGGTCGCTGCCTTCACATCCGGCGAGGTGTCGGCGGGAACCGAGCGCAGCAAAGCGAGCGCATCGTTGTCGCCCTTCGCGCCGATCAACTGAATGGCGGCAATGCGTTCTTTTTCCGAAGTGTTCGCTTGGGAAATGAGAATTGCGGCCCGTGCTTCATTGAGCGATTTCTTCACGCGCGGGTCGGTTTCCTTGACCAGCGCGGCATCAATCAATTTTAGCGCCGATACGTCGCGCGACTTGAAAACCGCGTTTGCCGCATCGAGGCGCTTGTTCGGGTCCGGCGAGACGAGGCGCAGCGAACCCAAAGCGGAGTCGATAGTCGTGCGGACGCGATTGTTCTGGCGGACCGGTCTTAAGCCTTCGGGCGTTTTGGCTTCGACTGCACCGGTCGCGAGGTTCTTCAGCTTTCCGGATGTATCGCGCAGATAAACGGATTTCGTCGCTGGATCGAACAGCACGTTCCCCGCTCCGATACCGGAAACAACCGGTTCGGCGTCGGCGTGTCCGCTCGCGGCGATTGCAGTGATTGCGTCGGCGGTGTCGGCGAAAGAGTCCGCAGCCAGCTTTGGTAACGCGTCTTCAAAGGGTTCTGCGTGCGCGAGCGGCGCACAAAAAGCCGCGGCGAGGAGGATAAAGGCAGCCGCAAGCCTGCGCGGCATCGCACGAAAGAATTTCATGGCTGGCGGCCTTTGGTTTGGAAAGTCCGGACGGGACCTAGTGTCCCGCCCGGTTCGTTTCAGATCAAGCGCGTTACGAACCGCACTTGTTGGTCTTGGTGTTGAAGTTGCCGCACTTCAGTTTCACCCAGTCGGCAACGAGGTCCTTCGAGCCTTCGAGATACGGCGACCAGGCCGCACCCGGCACGAGGCCGTCGGTCTTCCACACAACGTCGAACTGGCCGTCGGCGCGGATTTCGCCGATGAACACGGGCTTGGTGATGTGGTGGTTCGCGAGCATTTCCGACTCGCCGCCCGTGAGGTTCTTCGCCTTGATACCCGGCAGCGCCTCGATGACCTTATCCGGCGCGAAGGAGCCGGCCTTTTCGACCGCTTTCACCCACATGGCGAAACCGACGACATGGGCTTCCATCGGGTCGTTGGAAACGCGCTTCGGGTTCTTGGTGAAGGCTTTCCACTTCGCGATGAATTCCTTGTTGTCCGCGTTCTCGATCGACTGGAAGTAGTTCCAGGCGGCGAGATGGCCGACGAGGTTCTTGGTGTCGATGCCGGCGAGTTCTTCTTCGCCGACCGAGAAGGCGACGACCGGGATGTCCTTCGCGGACACGCCCTGGTTCGAAAGCTCCTTGTAGAACGGAACGTTCGCGTCGCCGTTGATCGTGGACACGACGGCGGTCTTCTTGCCGCCGGTGCCGAACTTCTTGATCGAGGCTACGATCGTCTGCCAATCGGAGTGGCCGAACGGCGTGTAGTTGATCATGATGTCTTCATCCTTGACGCCCTTCGACTTGAGGTACGCTTCAAGGATCTTGTTCGTGGTGCGCGGATAGACGTAGTCCGTGCCCGCGAGCACCCAGCGTTCGATCTTGTATTCCTTGGCGAGATAGTCGACCGCAGGGATCGCCTGCTGGTTCGGCGCGGCGCCCGTGTAGAACACGTTGCGTTCGGACTCTTCTCCCTCGTATTGCACTGGATAGAACAGAATCGAGTTCAGTTCCTTGAACACCGGCAGCACCGACTTGCGCGACACCGAGGTCCAGCAGCCGAACACGACCGAAACCTTATCCTTGTTGATCAGCTCGCGCGCCTTTTCGGCGAACAGCGGCCAGTTCGAAGCGGGATCGACGACGACGGCTTCCAGCTTCTTGCCGAGCACGCCGCCCTTCTTGTTCTGCTCTTCGATGAGCATGAGCATCACGTCTTTCAACGTGGTCTCAGAGATCGCCATGGTGCCCGAGAGAGAATGCAGGATGCCAACCTTGATGGTTTCCTGCGCGGCGGCGGGCGCCGCCGAGATCGAAACAGCCAGCGCCGCGGTACCGGCCGCGACACCTAGCTTTTTGAAGACATTGAACATGAAAGCTCCCCATGAGGTTCGAGCCGGATGGATCGAAGGCGCGCGAACATTGGCGGACGCTTACGCCGGAGAGAGGGATTGCAACGCACGTGCCAGCCGGAGCCGTGCGAATCGCCAATAAATGGCGGGCGTCTTTTAAGCACATGCCCTCTTATTAGGCTGCGCCACTTCCGCTGTATAAAAAATAAGCAACTGCACTGCTCTGTTCGAAGGCACTTCTAACGGCGCAGGTTTGCCATACGATCGATGGCGCCATCCAGCGTCGCGTCATGCTTGGCGAAGCAAAAGCGGACCACGCTGGTAACCGGCTCTTCAGCGTAGAAGGCCGACACCGGGATCGCGGCAACCTTGTTCCCGGTGACGAGCCGCTGACAGAAGTCACGGTCAGCCTCGTTGATGCCGAGCGCCGCCAGATCGACGTTCATGAAATAGGTGCCCTGGCTTTGCAGCGGATCGAAGCCGAGTTTCTTCAGGCCGGCGGCAAAACGATCGCGCGAACGCGCGAGTGTGCCGCGCATATTCAAAAAGTAATCGTCGCTCTTGCCGAGGCCATAGGCGACCGCCGCCTGCAAGTTCGGCGGCGTCGTGAAGGTGATGAACTGGTGTGCCTTCGATAGCCCGCGCATCAGCGCAGGTGCGGCGCAGACGAAGCCGACCTTCCATCCGGTGAGACAGAAAATCTTTCCCGCCGAGCCGATCTTCACGGTGCGCTCATGCATACCCGGCACCGAAAGCATGGACACATGCTTGCGCCCATCGAAGATGACATGTTCCCAGACTTCGTCGCAGATTGCGACAGCGTCGAACTCCCCGCAGAAGCGCGCGAGCAGTTTCAGGTCGTCCATCGAATAGACGACGCCCGCCGGATTGTGCGGGTTGTTGAAGAGAACCGCCTTCGTTTTCTTCGTGAAGACGCGCTTCAGCGCATCCTCGGTAATGCGCCAATGCGGCGGTTCGAGACGGACGAGCCTCGGAATGCCGCCTGCCCGCTTCACCATCGGCAGATAGGAGTCATAGAGCGGCTGAAACAACACAACTTCGTCGCCGGGCTCGACCAAGGTCAGGATCGCGCCGGTCAGCGCCTCGGTCGCGCCCGACGTGATCATAATTTCCGATTCAGGATCGAGCGTGACCCCTTGCCAATGCGCGTAATGTTTTGCGACTGCCGCGCGCAATTCCGGCAGCCCCATCATCGGCGGGTATTGATTCCAGCCGGAGACGACCGCCTCCGCCGCTTTTTGACGGACATCTTCCGGCCCCGGATCGTCGGGGAAGCCCTGGCCGAGATTGATCGCGTCGTGCTCGCGCGCGAGCCGCGACATCACCTCGAACACCGTGGTCGGCAGATTGGCGAATACGGGATGCATCGAGGGATGTTACGCGGCTACGCTTGCGGGCAACAGGTTTAGACTTTCGT
The DNA here is from genome assembly GCA_019752575.1 of Xanthobacteraceae bacterium. Lineage (GTDB taxonomy): Bacteria > Pseudomonadota > Alphaproteobacteria > Rhizobiales > Xanthobacteraceae. The sequence goes on from JAIELW010000007.1 coordinate 70,949, forward strand.
TTCAACTTCGAGGCTGATCGCCACGGCAGAGAGGGCCTTTGATACAGGGCAACCCACCTTTGCACTTTCGGCGGCTTCTTTGATTTTCGCAGCATCCGCGCCGGGAGCGTCGACGATAGCTTTCAGCTTAATACCGGTGATGTTCGCGCCTTTTTCGCCGAGAACTACTTCGACTTCCGCGTCGGTATGAACTGATTTTTGGTTGATCCCGGCGCGAAGCAGATTGAAGCTGAGCTGCATCGTGTAGCAACCAGCGTGAGCCGCTGCGATCAATTCTTCCGGTGTCGTCTGTTGCGTCCCGCCTTCAAAGCGTCCTTTGGCGCTATACGGTGTGTTTTTTAGAACACCCGTTCCGGTCGAGATTTGACCGTTGCCTTCCTTCGGCGAGCCTTCCCAGTGCGCACTGGCGCTGCTTTTCATGATTTACTTCTCCCGTTCTTGTTCAATCTCTTTTCGGCTTGGGCACTACCTTCCGCGCAAACCGCTTCGGATAGCCTAGCAGCCGGCGCAATGAAGTCGAACGTATAGGCGCAAAGCCGCCTTGCGGTTCCTGCACGAAGTCGAGCCGGGCCTCCGAAACTTTATCGTCGGCAAGCTCGCGAACGACGAGCCGCGCGTGACCGAAATCGATACGGTTGCCTGGACGCGGATTATCTTCGAAGCGAACATCGAAGAGTTCGGCGACTGTCATCTCGCGTTCCGCGGGCTCTACCTTTAGATCGTACATATCGGCTATCGCGCCAAGCCGGACATCGCCTTTGAAGGGAAAGGCAGCGGAAGTTTCCTCGTCGATATAGCCTTCGTTCGGGGCGAACAGGCGGTCGAGCCGCTCGACGCGCTGCGGCGGCGCGAGGAAGTATCCATAGTCGCCGACACGCAATGCGCCGGCTTCCTGCGGCGAAAGGATCGCCTCGTTGCGGATGATCAGCACGGGTTTCGCCCAGGCGGGCCAGGTGCCGTGGCCGACCACGGGACTGCCCTCGACGATCGGATAGCCGACGAGTTCCTCATCCAACTGTCCCGGCAGGTCGATTTCGATGCGTTTCACCGAAGGCGCCGGATCGTCGAGCGCCACGCCCAACCTTCGGCCGACATGCGCGAGCGACCAACCCTGCACGATCAGCGAAACGGCAACGACCACGAATGCGACTGTGAAATAGGTCTGTGCGTTCGGGACCTGCGAAAGCATGGGGATTGCGGCGAGGAAAATCGAAACGGCGCCGCGCAATCCCACCCATGACATGAAAACTTTCTCGGAGTTCTGGAATCCGAAGGGTGCGAGGCAAAGCCAAACCGCTATCGGCCGTGCGACGACGATCAGAAAGAACGCAATCGCAAACGCCTGCCATAACGCCGGATAGAGCTGCGACGGCGTCACCAGAAGACCGAGCATGATGAACATCGCGATCTGGCAGAGCCAGGTCAGCGTGTCGTGGAACGTCGTAATCGAAGCGAAGGCACGCACCGGGCGGTTGCCGAGCACGATGCCCGCGAGATAAGCCGCGAGGAAACCCGAACCGCCGAGCGCGACCGCGAGCGCGTAAATGAAAAGCGCGCTGGCGACGACAAGGAGCGGGTGCAAGCCGGAGGGCAAGGCAATTCTGTTCAGCGCCACGGAGATTGCGAAGCCGCCGGCGATGCCCACGAACGAGCCTACGATCGCTTCGCGCGCAGCGGCAAAGGCGATTGATCCGATCGATGTCTGTCCGCCGATGATGATCAACTGGACGAGCAGAATCGTCATGAAGACGGCGATCGGATCGTTGGTTCCGGACTCCATTTCGAGAGTCGCGGCAACGCGCCGTTTCAACTGCTGACCGCCCGCGCGCAGAAGAAAGAAAACCGCCGCCGCGTCGGTCGAGGCGACAATCGAGCCGACGAGCAACCCTTCAATCCAACTGAGATCGAGCAAATAGGCGGCAAGAATCCCCACCAGCACCGCGGTGACGATCACGCCAAGCGTCGCAAGTGCGATCGCCGGATAGAACGCGCCGCGGAACGCCGCGAAGCGCGTGCGCAGGCCGCCGTCGAACAGGACAATCGCGAGCGCCGCCGAGCCGACGACGTAGGTCGAATAGAAGTCGTCGAACTTGATCCCGCCAGGCCCCTCTTCGCCCGCGAGCAGGCCGACAAGCAGGAAGATGAGCAACAGCGGAGCGCCGATCCGCGATGCGACGAGACTCGAAAAGACACCGAGCACGGCCAGCGCCGCGCCTACCAGAATAAGCAGATTGGCCGAACCAATGCTTGTCATGACCGTCTGTTCGATCTGCCGTGCGTTTTAGGGCCGGGAGGCGGTTGTCCCCGCCGCCCGGCCCTGTTGTTCTCCTCACATTATGAGAAATGCCGAAGCGTTCGTCTCGTAAGTTCTTCGGAAATCGCGATGATTTTTAGTGATTGTGCTGGCCGCCGTGGCCTTTCTTCTGGCCCGCACCCATGGCGCGCACCTCGAACTCGACTTCCAGCGGGCCTGCTTTCTCGAACACGAGCGTCACCTTGTAGCGCTGTCCGGCAGCGAGCGGCTGCTTCAGCTTCAGGAGCATCAGATGATAACCGCCGGGCTCGATCTTCACGGTCGCACCGGCCGGAATGACGAGACCCTTGGCGAGCGGGCGCATCTTCATAACGCCGCCCTCGTTGGTCATTTCGTGGACCTCGGGCTGATCGGCGAGATCGGTGGTAAAGGACACGAGCCGCTCCGCCGAAAGACCCTTGTTCGTGATGACGAGGTAACCCGCCGCGACGGGTGCGCCGGCGGGGGTTGCCCACGAATAGGGTGCGGAAATTGCCAGATCGCCCTTGTGCACGGTCTGCGCGGCCGTGCCGAAAGCGGCGAGCAGAACGACAGGCAGGAAAAGCAGCAGCGTGCGGAAGCGCATGTTGAAAACTCCGGTTCGGGAAGCGGCAGGCCCGGCTCGGGGAACCTCGCCGCGGAGCCATAGCCGAGGAGGCTCAATCCTGCGACCTCCTTGATGCCGCAACGGGAGCCTTGGGCTGGAAACCCCAAAAAGCCTGTAAATCAACGGTTTCGGGGCCGCTCTAGGCTTTTCCCGGCATTGAAAGCCCCCATATCGTCCGCTATACGAACCGCGACACATTAGAGTGCCGGCAAGCCATTGGCGGCGGCTCTTTTCCCCTTTCAACCGCCAGTCCGGCACCGAGCGGAGACAACTGCATGTCCTCGACCTTCGATACGGTCGCCAACATCATCGCCGAAACCTGCGACATCCCGCGTGAGCAGATCACGCCGGAGAGCCATGCCATCGACGATCTCGGGATCGACAGCCTCGACTTCCTCGACATCGCTTTTGCGATCGACAAGGCGTTCGGGATCAAGCTGCCGCTCGAGCAGTGGACCGCCGAAGTGAACGACGGCAAGGCCACGACCGAGCAGTATTTCGTGCTCAAGAACCTCGCCGAGCGCATCGACGGACTCGTCGCCGCCAAGGGCGCGTAAGGCGCGTCCATGCGGCTCGAATATTTCGAGCTCGTCGACAAGATCGAAGAGCTGAACCTCTCCGAAGGCCGCATTCTCGTGCGGGGCAATGTTCCCGCCGCGAGCCCTGTGTTCGAGGGTCATTTCCCCGGCCACCCGCTCGTGCCCGGCGTCCTGTTCGTCGAGTTCATGGCGCAGACTTCGGGCTGGCTTTTGCTCGGCAAACTCAATTTCGAACGCATGGCTTTTCTTGCCTCCGTGAAGGAAGCGAAGATGCGCACCTTCGTGCAGCCGAACACGCCGCTTTTTGCCGAAGCTGTGATCGAACATGAAGGCTCCGGCTACGGCATCACCAACTGCAAGGTGACGAAAGAAGACGGCACGCCGGTCGCAGACGCGCAGATCACGCTTCGCATCATGCCGTTCCCCTCTCCAGAATTCTCCGACGCCATGCGCGCCCGCGCGCGGCAGGTCGGCTTCACCATTCCGGCGTGAAGGCAATGGATACGAGCCGCGAGACCTGGATCACCGGAATCGGTTTGCTCTCCTCGCTCGGCGAGGGACCCGAGACGCATCTTGCGCGGCTGAATGCCGGCGATGCGCCGGTGACCGATTTCAAAACTTTTCCCGATTTTCTCATTCATCCGCTCGGCCCGGTCGATTTCGACAAGCAGATACCGAAGAAGGGCGATCAGCGGCAGATGGAGTTGTGGCAGCGGATCGGCACGTACACGGCCGGCCTCGCGCTGACCCACGCCGGGGTCGCCGGCAATCAGGATTTGCTCAAGCGGATGGACATGATCGTCGCAGCCGCGGGGGGCGAGCGCGACGTGAAAGTCGATGCTTCGGTCGCGGACGAGTTACGCAAGCACAACAATCCGGAAGTGCGGCTGAACGAACGGCTGCAAAGCGAATTGCGCCCTACGCTCTTTCTGGCGCAGCTTTCCAACCTGCTCGCGGGCAATATCTCGATCGTGCACGGCGTCGTCGGCTCCTCGCGCACTTTCATGGGCGAGGAAGGCTCCGGCGTGCAGGCGATCCAGACCGCTTATGCGCGCATCAAAGCGGGGCAAAGCGATCTCGCGCTCGTAGGCGGCGCCTACAACGCCGCGCGGCCCGACATGCTCGGCCTGTGGGAATTTGCGAGCATGCATTACCGCGGCGAATACAAGCCGGTGTTTGCGCCCGGCCGGAAACCCGGTATGGCGACCGGCACAGGTAGCTGTTTCCTCGTTCTCGAATCGCGCAAGCACGCCGAAGCGCGCGGCGCGAAGCCGATCGCAAAAATCACTTATGTCGAGTCCGCCCGCGCGAAGCGCGATGCGGAAGGTGGCGTTCGCGCTTCCGTCAATGCGCTGATCGAAAACGCGAAAAAACACGCGAAAAACGCCGGCGCGATTTATACCAGCGCGAGCGGCGTCGAACCCGCGACCGGCGAAGAAGCCGAAGCGCTGAAAGCGGCTAACCTGCCGGTGCGCGCGGTGGTGAGCCGCGTCGGCCAGACCTTCGAATCGATGTTTCCGTTCGGGATTGCTTTTGCGGCGCTTGCGGTTGCAAACGGTAAACTCGCGGCAGCCATGCCGAATGTGCCGCTCGAAACTCCCGCACCGGATGGCGTAAAGTCGATCATTATCTCTACCGTCGGCCACTGGCGCGGCGAAGGCGTCGGTATCGTCGAAGCGATCTAGCGAGGTTGTCATGGCGAAGAACGGATTCAAGGATTCGGCAGGCCGTCCCATCGTTGTCGTGACCGGCATGGGTGTCGTGAGTTCGCTCGGGCAAGGCAAGGAAGACAACTGGAAGAAGCTCAGTGCCGGCCAGTCCGGCATTCACCGGATCAAGCGGTTCCCGCTCGACGGGCTGAAGACCACAATCGCGGGCACGGTCGATTTTCTATTCGACAAGCCGGTGAGCGCGCCCGAACTTTCGGAGCGCCTCGGCACGCTTGCCGCCGAAGAAGCGGTCGCGCAATCGGGCATCGGCTCGAAGGGAAACTTCCCCGGGCCGCTCTTCTGCGCCGTCCCTCCTGTCGAGATGGAGTGGACGCAGCGCCGCGCGCTCGCAGCAGAAGCCGACCCCAATAAACCCTATACGCCGGAAGTGGCGCTGGAGATGTCGGCGCGTGGCAAGCATCCCGACTGGCATGAGCTTTTCTTGTACGGCACGGTCGCAGATCATCTCGCAGATACATTCGGCACCAAGGGCATGCCGATTTCGCTCTCGACGGCCTGCGCTTCGGGCGGCACGGCGATCCAGCTCGGCTTGGAGGCGATCCGCCGCGGCGACTGCGATGCCGCTCTAACCGTCGGCACAGACAGCTCCGTGTATGCGGAAGCCTTGATCCGTTTCTCGCTACTCTCCGCGCTATCGACACAGAACAACCCGCCGGAGCAGGCATCCAAGCCGTTCTCAAAAAACCGCGACGGCTTTGTCATGGGCGAAGGTGCCGGTGCGCTGGTGCTTGAAAGCCTTGAACACGCTACCGCGCGCGGCGCGAAAATCCTCGGAGTCGTTTCCGGCTGCGGAGAAGTCGCCGACAGCTTCCACCGCACGCGCTCCAGCCCGGATGGCAAACCGGTGATCGCCTGCATTCATCAGGCGCTCGCGGATTCCGGCATGAAGGCCGAGGACATCGACCATATCAATGCGCACGGCACGTCAACGCCCGAAAACGACAAGATGGAAACGAACTGCGTGATGGCGGTCTTCGGCGAGCGCGCGAAGCAGATTCCGATCACGTCGAACAAGTCGATGATCGGGCACACGCTGACCGCGGCCGGCGCGATCGAAGCTGTGGTCTCGCTCTTGACCATTCAGCATCAGCGTATTCCACCCACGATCAATTACACGCTGCCCGATCCGGCGATCCAGCTCGATGTCGTCGGCAATGCGGCACGCGACGCCAAGGTGCATACCGTGCTTTCCAACTCCTTCGGCTTCGGCGGCCAGAATGTGAGCCTCGTGCTCTCCGGAGAGCCGGCTTGAGCAAGCCGCGCCGCGTTCTCGTAACCGGCGGAGGCCGCGGCCTCGGCGCGCAGATCGTGCGCGAGCTAGCGGCTGCCGGTCACGAGGTGATCTTCACCTATCGCAGCGCGAGCGCGGAAGCGGATGCGCTCGTCAAGGAACTTGCCGGGAAGAAAGTTTCGGCAAAGGCTGTCGATCTCGCCGACGAACAGGCAGTCGAGAGGTTTGCCAGCGAGATCGAGAACGAAGCGCCGCTTTCGGGATTCGTTCACAACGCCGGCATGAGTTACGACGCGCTCGCGGCGGTGATGAAAATCTCCGAAGCCGAAAAAGTGATGCGCGTGAACTACTGGTCCTTCGTGCGGCTCTCGCAGGCGCTCGTTCGTCCGATGACCCGCGCGCGCGACGGCCGCATCGTGGTGATCGGCTCGCTCGCGGCCTTGCACGCGAATGTCGGTAACGGCGCCTATGGCGCTTCGAAAGCGGCACTTTTCGCGTTTGCCCGCACGTTAGCTACCGAAACCGCGCGCCGCGGCGTCACTGTGAACTACATCGCGCCGGGGTTCCTCGATACTGAGATGCTTACGCCCTATGCGCAGTATCGCGACAAGCTGGAGGGCAGCATTCCCTCCGGCCGTCTCGGTAAACCCGAAGATGTCGCGGGTCTCGTGGCGTTTCTGATGTCGCCAAGCGCGGCCTACATCACCGGCGCGGTGTTGCCGGTTGACGGCGGCCTCTCCGCTGGCTTAGGCGTCCAGCGCTAATTCAATCTCTTCAGACGGACTGGAATTCTTTATGCGCGCGTTGCGTCTGCTCGGTGACCGCAAGCTCGAAATCTCGGAAGTGGATGCGCCTGCCGCGCCCGCGCCCGGAGAAGTGCAGATCAAGACGCATGCGGTCGCACTGAACCACATCGACGTGTGGGGCTGGCGCGGCATGGCTTTTGCCAAGCGCAAGATGCCGATGGTCGTCGGCGCGGAAGCCTCGGGCGAAATCGCCGCGGTCGGCGCAGGTGTCACCGGCTTCAAGGTCGGCGATCCGGTGGTGCCCTATGGCGCGCTCACCTGCGGCCAATGCAAGAACTGTCAGCAGGGCCGCGATAACCTTTGCGAAAACGTGCAGGGGCTCGCGGGCTTTCACGTCGATGGCTACGCGCAGGACCTCTACAACTGGCCCGCGCGCCTCACGATCAAGGTGCCGAAAGGCGTTTCGCCGTCAGACGCATCCTGCGCGCCCCTCACCTTCGCGACCGTCGAGCACATGTTCTTCGATAACGCGAAACTCGAGAAAGGCGAAGTCGTGCTCGTGCAGGCGGGCGGCTCGGGCATCGGCTCCGCCGCGATAAAACTTGCGAAAGATATCGGCGCAACCGTTTACACCACCGTCGGCGACGATGAGAAAGCAGCGAAAGCAAAAGCGCTCGGTGCGGATGAGGTCATCAATTACCGCAAGGACCGGTTCGAGGGTGTAGTGCGCAAGCTCACCAAGAAAAAGGGCGTCGATGTCGTGTTCGAACACACCGGCGCGGAAACCTGGAATGGCTCGCTGCTCTCCATGAAAAAGGGCGGCCGTCTCGTTACCTGCGGCTCGACCTCCGGCCCGACCGTGCAGATGAACCTGATGCAACTGTTTCAGCAGCAGTACAAAATTTTCGGCTCGTTCGGGTTCACGATGAAGAACGTGAAGGATGCGCTCGACAAGATCGCAGGCGGGACTTCGCCGGTGATCGACACCGAACTGCCGCTCGCCGAATTCGAGAAGGGTCTCGAGCGCCTCGAGAGCCGTCGCGTGTTTGGCAAGATCGTAGTGCGCTTCTAGCAATGAGCCTGCCCTTCAAGGTCAAGTTTTACTACTGGATCAAGACTAATCCGGTCGGGATAAAGTTTTGGGCGTTAGCGCAGGGCCCGATCGCCGTCTATTCGCGGGTGCGCGACTTTTTCGTATGGCTGTTGGTGCGCGTCCTCGTTGGTGGGATTCGCGCGCTCGGACCCGATCGTTCATCGAACCTGATGGGCGGGATCGCGCGCGGGATCGGCCCATGGCTGCCAAATTCAAAAATCGCACGCACGAGTCTGAAGGCATCGTTTCCGGAGAAATCCGGCGCGGAAATCGAAGCAATTGTCCGCGGCGTCTGGGAAAATCTCGGGCGCGTCGCCGGTGAGTTCGTGCATCTACCGAAGATGTGGGACTTTGATCCTTCAAACCCGAACACCGGCCGCATCGAATTTACTCCACGAACCGCCGAGCTTTATAATCTGCTGCGCGACGACGGAAAGCCCGCGATCTTCGTGTCCGCGCATTTCGCGAACTGGGAACTGCCCGCGGTCGCGGCCTTCGCGCATGGTCTCGATACCGCGGTCGTTTATAAGGAGCCGACCAATCGCGGCTTTGCCGAACTCGTTCGCGAAACACGCACCGGCACGATGACAGAACTTATCAGCTCGAACCGTCATTCAATCTTCACGATGACCGAGGTGCTGCGACAAGGCCGCCACCTCGGCCTTGTCGTCGATCAGTTTTTCAATGGCGGCGTCGAAATCACGATGTTCGGCAGGAAGACACGCGCGAGCCCCCTGCCCGCACGGCTTGCACGCAATGTCGATTGCCCCATTCACGCCGTGCGCGCGATCAGGCTGCCCGGCAACCGCTTCCGGATGGAGTTGAGCGAAGAACTGCAATTGTCGCGCGATGCCGAAGGCAAGATCGATATCAACGCGGCCACGCAGAAAATCTCCGACGTATTCGAGAGTTGGATTCGCGAGAGCCCCGAACAGTGGCTCTGGCTGCACCGCCGCTGGCGGTGAGCCACTACTTGCCCGTTTTCACCCGCGTCCAGACGCGCGTCACGGTGCGTTGCAACTGCGCCGGATAAGGCGTCACGGTGTAGAGGCGCTTGAACACCTCGGCCGACGGATAGATCGCCGGGTTATCGAGAATTTCCTTATCGACCGATTTCTGCGCGGCGAGGTTGCCGCTCGCATAGGCGACGAAGTTCGTATTCCGCGCGGCAACCTCCGGGCGCATCATGAAGTTGATGAACGCGTAAGCGGCTTCCGGGTTCGGCGCATCCTTCAGGATCGAGAAGGAGTCGAACCAGATCTGCGCGCCTTCCTTCGGAACCACGTAGTCGATCTCGACGACCGGCTTCTTGGTCTTCTCGGCGGCTTCCTTGGCGCGCGCCTTGGCCTGAAACACGTCGCCGGACCAGCCGACCACGAGACAGATTTCGCCGTTCGCGAGCGCGTTCAGATATTCCGAGGAATGGAATTTCTGGATATTCGGCCGAAGTTTCAAAAGCAGCTCGCCTGCCCTTTCGATGTCGGCGGCGTTCTTCGAGTCCGGATCCATGCCGAGATATTTCAGCGCGGCGGGCAGCAGTTCTTCGGCAGTGTCGAGTACATGGACACCGCAATTTCTAAGCTTCGCGAGATTTTCCGGCTTGAAGAAAATGTCCCAGCTATCGACAGGCACATTGCCGAGCCGCTCTTTCACTTTCGCGACGTTGTAGCCGATGCCGGTCGTGCCCCACATATAGTTCACGGCATATTCGTTGCCGGGGTCGTAGGCGGCCAGACGCTGCGTGATTTCCGGCCACGCATGCTGAAGGTTGGGGAGTTTCGATTTGTCGAGTTTCTGGAAGACGCCGACGGAAAGCAGACGGCGCAGCACGGTCGAGCCCGGCACGACGACGTCGTATCCGGTCTTGCCGGCGAGCAGCTTCGCTTCGACGATTTCGTTGGAGTCGAAGGTGTCGTAGCGGACCTTGATTCCGGTTTCCTTGGTGAACTCTTCGAGCACCTTCGGATCGATGTAATCCGACCAGTTATAGACGTTGACTACACGCTCCTGCGCGCCCGCCGTACCGGCAAGCAGCATGCTCAGGAAAACCGCGGATTTCAGAATACGAAAAAGCATCGACCTTCCCCCGACAGAATTTTCGCGGGCGACGTTAGTTGGCAATTCGGGAGTTCTCAACTGCGAAGCAACGCGCGATCAACCGCTTTCGGTGTCGAAGCCGGCTTCCTTCCAAGCGAGAATTCCGCCTGCCAAATGGGCATCGTAAGGCAGCCCAGCGGCTTGCGCAGCCTTGGAGGCGGTAATCGAGCGGCGCCCCGAGCGGCAGGTAAAAACCACGCGCCTGCCTTCCGGATCGGGCAGCGCGGACGGATCGAAGGTAGAAAGCGGAAAATCGATCGCGCCCGGAATACGTTCGGCCGCAAGCTCATTCGGCTCGCGCACATCGACGAGCAGAATGGAGCCGTCATCAAGCCCCGTCTTCACCTGCTCTACCGTGAGATCTTCGACCGCTGGATCGGACATGCAACGCTCCGAGAACTGCTGGAGCAGTTAGATGCGCGGCCTGCTTCTAAGGGTCAAGCCGTCACGGACGGATATTCGGCGGCGCGACCGGCGCTTCCTTCATCAGCGTGATGGTCACGCGACGGTTTGCCGCCATGTAGGGGTCTTCCGGAAACAGCGGATCGCTGTCGGCGCGGCCCGCCACCATTGCAAACTGCTGCGTGCGCACCCCGGCCGATTGCAGGATACCGCGCACGACATTGGCGCGATCGGCGGAAAGATCGAACGCGCCGTAATCGCCCTTGGGCGGCGTGCGCAGTGCCGCCGTGTGACCCGTGATGATGACGCGGTTCGGCATGGCGCGGATCGACTCCGCGATTTTCACCAAGAGCTTGCGCGTGCGCTCGTAAGGCTCCTTCGCGCCTTCCGGGAACATCGAGCGTCCATCCTGATCGACGATCTCGACGTTGAGACCTTCCTTGGTCTCCGTGAAGAGAATGTGCTTCGAAAGTTCGCTGATCTCCGGCAGGTCCTGCAGCGCCTGTCGCAGGCTGGCGGCGGCGAGCGCGAACTGGCGATCCTTGATCGCCTTCAGTCCTTGGACAAGCTCGTTGTCCTGCTCATCCTTGCCTGGCGTTTCGCTGGTTTCCTCGGGGCGAAGATTCTTTTTCGCGTTCTGAAGTTTCGGCCGAACCGGCAAGCCATCGACCTCGACCAAGCCGGTGAACCGGGTATCGCGCTGCGTGCCGAACGCATCCCGCAACGAGCCCGTCATCAGCTTCAATTTCTCTTTGTCCATCGTCGAGTAAGCGGCGATCATGACGAAGAAGGCCATCATAAGCGCCATCAGGTCGGCGAAGGTCACGAACCAGCCGTGACCGCCTGCATGTCCGCCATGTCTGCGCTTAACTGCCATTCGCTTGCTTCTCTCGCCTGGGCCCGATCAGGCGGGCACGGCCTCCGGTGCCGGATGATGCCGCTCCGGTAGATAAGCCACGAGCATTTCGCGCACGATGGCCGGGCTCTTGGCCTCGCGGATCATCAACACGCCGTCGATGATGAGCGTGCGATTGGTTTCCTCGTCGTGCAGCTTCACCTGAAGCTTGTCCGCGATCGGCAGACAGACGAGGTTCGCAAGCACGGCACCGTAAAGCGTCGCAAGCAGCGCAATCGCCATGAAGGGTCCGAGTTTCGACGGATCGGACATATTCGCGAACATCTGCACCATACCGATCAGCGTGCCGACCATGCCGAACGCGGGCGCGCAGTCGCCGATGGCGCGATATATTTTCTGCCCCTCGTCGAGATGCATGAAGAAGGTCTCGCGCTCGCGTTCCATCGCATCGCGAATGAAGACGGCGTCATAGCCGTCCGCGACGTAGCGGACGCCCTTGGCGAGAAACGGATCTTCGACTTCTTCCTTTTCGAGACCGAGCGGACCAGCCTTGCGCGCGACTTCGGCAAGGCGTGCGACTTCGTCGACGAGTTCGAGTTGCGTCATACGGCGCATGGTGAACGCGTATTTCGCGCCGAGCGGAAGGCCGTGCGCGATCGAAGAAAGAGGAAAGCGGATCAGGGTCGCCGCTGCGGAGCCGCCGAAAATCACGATAACAGCGTGATAGTCGAGGAACGTACCGAGATCGCCACCCATCAGGATCAGCGCTATGACAACAATCGACCCGAATATCAGGCCGAGGCCCGTTGCCAGATCCATGAGGGTTCTCCCGTTACGCGCGGACCGCTTCTGGGACCGCAATACTCTTAAGTTCCGATGGTTAGCCGGGCGCACCTAAGAAGGGGTTAAGTCACGGATTTTGCTCGACAAGGCCTTGTCGCCTGCGGCCTTTCGCGAGACCAGACGCTACGCTAGGACAAGCCTAACGGTTCGTTAAAAACGGCCAGAAGCAGTGATAAACGCTGCACTTATCGGGAGGTAACGTCATGCGCGAGATCGGTCATTTCGTCGGCGGCAAACAGGTCAAAGGGACATCAGGCCGCACCGGCGATGTCTTCCAGCCGATGACCGGCGACATCGTTGCGAAGGTCGCACTGGCCTCTAAGGCCGAGTTGCGCGCCGCGGTGGAGAACGCGAAGGCCGCGCAACCCGCCTGGGCTGCAACCAATCCGCAGCGCCGCGCGCGTGTCCTCTTCAAATTTCTCGAACTGATCGCGAATGAGACCGACAATCTTGCCGACATGCTGGCACGCGAGCACGGCAAGACCATCGCGGACGCCAAGGGTGACATCCAGCGCGGCGTCGAAGTGGTCGAGTTCGCCTGCGGTATCCCGCATTTGCTCAAGGGCGATTTCACCGAAGGCGCAGGACCGAGCATCGACATCTATTCGATGCGGCAACCGCTGGGCGTCGTCGCGGGAATTACGCCGTTCAACTTCCCGGCAATGATCCCGATGTGGAAATTCGCGCCGGCGATCGCCTGCGGCAACGCTTTCATCCTGAAACCCTCGGAGCGCGATCCGGGCGTGCCGATGCGGCTTGCCGAACTTATGCTTGAAGCGGGTCTTCCCGCAGGGATCCTCAACGTCGTCAACGGCGACAAGGAAGTCGTCGATGCGATCCTAGACGATCCGGACATTCGCGCGATCGGCTTCGTCGGCTCGACCTCGATTGCCGAATATATCTACACGCGCGGCACCGCGAGCGGTAAGCGCGTGCAGTGCTTCGGCAGCGCCAAGAACCACATGATCGTGATGCCGGACGCCGACATGGATCAGGCGGTCGATGCGCTGATTGGCGCGGGTTACGGCTCGGCGGGCGAACGCTGCATGGCGATCTCGGTTGCCGTGCCGGTCGGCAAGGAAACCGCCGATAAGCTCGTCGAGAAGCTGATTCCTCGTGTCGAAAGCCTGAAGATCGGTCCTTCGACCGATGCCGGCGCGGATATTCCGCCGATGGTGACCCGCGCGCATATGGAGAAAGTGAAGAACTACGTCGAGATCGGCATCAAGGAAGGTGCGAAGCTCAAAGTCGATGGCCGCAATTTCAAGATGCAGGGCTACGAAAAAGGCTTCTATATGGGCGGCTGCCTGTTCGACGAAGTGAGGCCGGAGATGCGCATCTATAAGGAAGAAATTTTCGGCCCGGTGCTCTCGGTCGTGCGCGCGAAGGACTACGACGCAGGCCTCAAGCTCGCGAACGATCACGAATACGGCAACGGGGTTGCGATCTTCACGCGCGACGGCGACGCTGCGCGGGACTTCGCGAGCAAAGTGAATGTCGGCATGGTCGGCATCAACTTCGCGATCCCGGTGCCGCTCGCCTATCACACCTTCGGCGGCTGGAAGCGCTCGGGCTTCGGCGACCTCAACCAACACGGGCCGGACTCGGTGCGCTTCTATACCAAGACCAAGACCGTCACCTCGCGCTGGCCCTCCGGTATCAAGGACGGAGCCGAGTTCACCATTCCGACGATGAAGTGAGCACGCATGGCTGAATACAAACTCTATTGCTTCGCGCAGTCCGGCAATTCCTACAAAGCCGCGCTGATGCTCAATCTGATCGGCGCTGACTGGAAGCCGGTCGCGGTCGATTTCTTTGCGGGCGAAACGCGCTCACCGGAGTTTCGCGCGGGCGTCAACGAGATGGGTGAAGCGCCGGTGCTTCTGCACAAAGGTAAGCGGCTCACGCAATCCGGCGTGATCCTGACCTATCTGTCGCGGCTCTCCGGGAAATTCAAAGCCGGGAGCGAGGACGAAGAACTCGAAGTGCTGCGCTGGATTCTGTTCGACAACCACAAGGTCACGAACTTCATGGCGACGCACCGTTTCTTCAATTCGCTCGCGAAAGGCGGTAATCCCGCGGTCATCGAATTCCTGCGCGGCCGGGTGCTGTCGAACCTCAAAATCGTCGATCTGCATCTGGCGAAGCAGGAATATCTGGTGGGCTCCAAACCCACGATCGCGGATATTTCGGTTGCCGGGTACATCTACTATCCGGCCGAAGAGCACGGCTTCGATATCGAGAAAGAATTTCCTGCCGTTCACGCATGGCGCGAACGCATCAAAAAGCTGCCGGGCTGGAAGCATCCTTATGATCTGATGCCGCAGCCGCCTTCGGCGCCGCAAAAACCTTAGCTTCGTCGTCCCGGCCAAGGGTCGCGTAGCGACACGCGAGCCGGGACCGTTTCGAGGTTTATTTGAAGAAGTTCTTCGTTTACATCCTCGCTACTCGAAAGGACGGGCCGCTCTACGTCGGCGTCACAAGTAATCTACAAAAACGGATTTTCGAACATAAAAGCCGAGCCGTTCGTGGCTTCACAAAACGATTCAATATCGATCGTCTGGTCTGGTTTGAGCTGTATGAAACGGCCGAGGCCGCGATCGTTAAAGAAAAACAACTAAAACGCTGGAAACGGCAATGGAAGAAAGAGCTGATCGAACACTCCAACCCAGAATGGAGCGATCTCTACGAGACGCTTGATCCGGATTATTAATTGGAACGGTCCCGGATAGCGGCTTCGCCGCTTCCGGGACGACGTTTCATCTTATTTCAGTAAAGATTACGCGTCGCGCTTGATCGCAAACGGCGCCCAGGCTTGCATCGACGCCATCGCCTCGATGCGGTTGATGTTCACATGCCGCGGCATGGTGCAGCAGAAGAACACCTGCTCAGCGATGTCGTCGGCGACCATCGGCTTCACGCCTTTGTAAACCGCGTCGGCCTTTGCCTTGTCGCCCTTGAAGCGCACCACCGAAAATTCGGTCTCCGCAAGACCCGGCTCCACCGAGGTAACGCGAACGTTCTTGCCGAGAAGATCGCAGCGAATATTCATCGCAAACCGCGTCACGAAAGCCTTGGTCGCGCCATAGACGTTGCCGCCTGGATAAGAATAATTCGCCGCGACCGAACTGATCACGACGACATGACCTTCGTCACGCTCGACCATACCGGGCAGCGTGTTGCGAACGGTATAAACAAGACCGTTGATGTTCATCGCAATCATCTGATTCCAGTCTTCGATATTCGCTTCTTGGGCAGGCTCAAGACCGACGGCGCCGCCGGCATTCGCGACGACAACATTGATCTTCTTGAAGGCATCGGGAAGCGAGTTCAACGCCTTGATCGTCGCGGCGTTGTCCGTGACATCGAAGTTAAGCGTGTGGCAATTCGCTCCGAGCTCTTTCTTCAGCGCGTCAAGGCGCTCCTGGCGTCGGCCGGTGCCGATCACTTTCGCGCCTGCTTGCGCGAAGCGCCGCGCGGTGGCGGCGCCGAAGCCGGAGGTCGCGCCCGTGACGAGCACGGTCAGGGTTTTCGGATCTAACATCTGCGAAGCCATGAATTTCCTCTCCTGCAAAGCAGCGGTTCGTTCCGCCAGTTCGTTATGGGGTCAGCGCGCGGTGAGCCCGCCGTCGATGGGGATTTCCGCGCCGGTAATGAAAGCGCTCTCATCGCTTAGCAGAAATACCGCGAGGTTCGCTACCTCCTCGGGTTGGGCAAAGCGGGCCAGCGGCACATCGGCCGTCATGCGCTCGCGGGCAACCTCTTTGGACTTCACGTTGGCGAGCATGGCCTCGACCATTGCACCCTCGACAAAGGTGGGATGCACGGAATTCGAGCGCACTTGCGGCTTCAGTCGAGCGCCATAGAGCGCCACCGATTTCGAGAGCAGCCGCACCGCGCCTTTGGAAGCGTTATAGGACGCGAGATTGTGCCCGGCGACGAGGCCCGACACCGAAGACAGATTGACGATGGATCCGCCGCGTACTTTCAAAAGCGGCATTGCATATTTGCAGCCAAGATAGGTGCCGTCGACATTGACGGCCATCGTTTTCTTGTAACCCGCGAAGTCCTCGCTCTCGATGGTGCCGAGCGAAGCGATGCCCGCCGAATTCACAAGCCCATCGAGACGGCCGTGCTGCTTCGCGACACTGTCCGCGACCAACTTCCAGTTTTCCTCGGAGGTCACGTCGAGCGCAAAATCCTGCCCGTTATGCGAGGCGAGATCGGTGCGAATCGCCTTGCCGCCCTCCCGCTCGACCATTTGCGCAATCGTGTTGCCGATGGTTCCGGCAGCGCCGGTGATCAGCACGATCTTATCCTTCATACGCACGGCAAACACCCAGAAATGAAAAACCCGCCGCGATCATGCGGCGGGTTTTATTTTTTGCAAGTCGCCGGGGCTTACTTCACCGGGCCGGCGTATTTGGCGACCAGCGCTTCGACGTCCTTGATCAGCGCTTCTCCGTCGATGCCTTTGCCCTTCATTTCCGCAGTCCAGGCGGCGATGACCGGCTTTGCGGCATCCTTCCAGCGCTGCGTTTCGGCGGGGCTCAGGGTGACGATGTTGTTCTTGCGATCCTGCGCGAATTTCAGGCCCGGCGCGTCGCCCTGATCCATGACCTGACCGACCCACTTCGAGGTGGCAAGACCGGAGTTGTCGTCGATCACTTTCTTCAGATCGGCCGGCAGGCTGTCATACTTCGCCTTGTTCATCGCAAAGATGAAGAAGGAAACGTAGAACGAGCGGTTGCCAGAGAAGGTCGTGTGCGTCTGCACGAGCTCGGCCACGCGCAGCGGCGTGGTGACTTCCCACGGAACGACGGTGCCGTCGATCACGCCCTTGGAGAGCGCGTCCGGCATCGCCGGAACCGGCATGCCGACCGGGGTCGCGCCGAGTGCTTCAATCAGGCGGTTCACAACGCGCGACGGGCCGCGGAGCTTCAAGCCCTTCATATCCTCGAGCTTCTGCACGCCGTTGCCCTTGACGTGCAGCAGACCCGGCCCGTGCGTGTGCGCGGCGATGATCTTCACGTCCTTGAACTCATCCTTCAGGTGCTTCTCGTAATATTCCCAGGCAGCCTGGCTGGTCTGCTCGGCGTTGCCCGCGATGAAGGGAAGCTCGAAGGCTTCGGTGCGCGGGAAGCGGCCCGCGGTATAGCCCGGCAGCGTCCAGACGATGTCGACGACGCCGTCCTTAACCTGATCGAAGAGTTGCGGCGGCGTGCCGCCGAGCTGCATCGAAGGATAGAGCTCGACCTTGATGCGGCCCTTGGACTCGTCCTCGATCTTTTTCGCCCAGGGGGCGATGAAATTGCGCGGAACCGGCGCTTGCGCCGGCAGGAACTGGTGGATGCGAAGCGTCACGGTCTGCGCGTCGGCGGGCGCCGAGAACGCAAGCGCGACAGCGGCAATTGCGAGGCCGCTCAGGCGTTTGAATGTGGTCATCGTTTTCTCCAGATGGCGGTTTTGGTTTTTGTTATCCCGCTTCTTGCGAGCGGTTTTATTATCCGTTGCGATCAATTTCGCGCCTAGCTTACGAAACGAAGCGCGAAGAGCGTGAGCGCCGGAAAGAACAGGAGCAGAAGCACGCGAACAATATCCGAGATCAGGAACGGCACGATGCCGCGGTAGATCTCGCCGATCGGCACGTTCTTCGCAATATTGGCGACGACATAGACCGCGAGTCCTACCGGCGGCGCGATCAGGCCGACCGAGACCACGACCAGCATCAGAATTCCGAACCATATTGCCTTGTGCTCGACCGTCATGCCGAAAAGATCGAGGCCAAGAATGGTGGGCAACACGACCGGCAGAAGCAGGAGCATCATCGCAAGTTCGTCTAGGATGCAACTCAAGATCACGAAGAGAACAAGGAAGCCGCCGACGATTACGAGCGGGTGATAATTCAGGCTGTTCGCCCACGCGGAAAGATCGGCGGGCACCTGCGAGACTGCGAGCGCGGTATTCATCATCGCCGCGCCGAGCAACATCGTGTAGATCATCGCCGATGCTTGCGCCGCCGGCAAAAAGCCTTTCAGCGCATTCTTGAAATTGATCTTGCCGCGAATGATACCGAGCAAAAGCGTCGAACTCGTACCCACCGCAGCACCTTCGGTCGCCGTGAACCAGCCACGATAGATCCCGGTGAACATAACAAGGAAGATCGCCGCGATCGGCCAGGCTTCCAGCGTCGCTTCGATCAGCTCTTTCCTGCTCGCGGTGCTGCGCTCGGAGGTTTCCGGCGCGTGACCCGGATAGAGCCGGATGTAGATCGAGATCGAGATCATATAGAGCACGGCGGCGAGTAAGCCCGGCACCACCGCGGCTGCGAACAGCTTGATGATGCTTTGCTCGGCGAGAAACGAGTAAATAATGAGAATGAAGGAAGGCGGAACGAGAATCCCGAGCGTGCCGCCAGCGGCGAGCGTGCCGGTCGCGAGGCGGTCGGAATATTTCAACCGCTTCATTTCCGGCAGCACGACCTGACTCATCGTCGCCGCGGTCGCGACCGAAGAACCGCTGATCGCGCCGAAGCAGGCGCAGGCGACAATCGCGGCCTGCGCGACGCCGCCCTTTACCCAGCCTATCCACGCATTGGCTGCGCGAAACAGACTCCGCGAGAAGCCCGCGATCGAAGCGAACTGTCCCATCAGCAGGAAAAGCGGAATGACGGAAAGGTCGTAAACCGAGAAGCGCGCCCAGAACAGCGCCTTGAGATAGTTCAGTAGCGGCAGGGATCCGACGATCCAGCCATAGCCGGCAGCGCCTGCGATGAACATGGCGACCCCGAGCGGCACGCGCAGCGCAATCAGAAACATCATCCCTGTCGTGACGATGCTGATGATTTCGACTTTACTCATGGGAGACGCGCTCCGAAATGCCGATCAGCCCCAGCCCTTGCGCGAGCGCGACTATCGAAGCGAGCGCCAGCCCCGGCAGCGCGCAGGCGTAGCCAACCCAGATCGGGAATCCCATCAACATCGACGTTTCGCCGCTGTGCCGGATCTCGGTCATGCCGATCGAGGTACGCCACAAGACGAGCGCAAACATTCCGCCCATAAGGAGCGCGCCGAAGCTATCCATCGCTTTTTTCGCGCGGTCGCCCGCGCGGATCGTGAAGATGTCGACGAAGATGTTGCCGGCGGTAATCTGGCAGTAAGCGAGGAACAAAGAACCCGCGACGGCGATCCCGATCTCGACCAGTTCGAAATCGCCCCTGATCGGCCTCGCCCAAAGGGCGCGCCCCGTGATGCTGATGACAGACATGA
The DNA here is from genome assembly GCA_019752575.1 of Xanthobacteraceae bacterium. Classification (GTDB taxonomy): domain Bacteria; phylum Pseudomonadota; class Alphaproteobacteria; order Rhizobiales; family Xanthobacteraceae. The sequence goes on from JAIELW010000007.1 coordinate 90,654, forward strand.
TGCCGATCGCAGCGACGATCGCGCCGCCGACATAGGCAAACCAGACCGCTACGTTGTGGAGCGCCTCATGGAGACCTCCGCGGGTCTCGGCTTTCTTCTTGACGGCCATTTCCACCCTGCAGGGATTTTATATTTTCCGCGGCGCTCTAAGGGCGCCTTCCCCCGCGTTCAACCCCTTCCCCAACGGGCAATGCAGGAGTGGGACGGATAGCTCGCACAGCCGGAGATTGGCAACGACCGAAAGCCGAGGAATTGTGCTGCAAAGCCAGAAGTACCGGCGTTTCAATCTTTTATTCCAGTTGGAACTTCCGGCTTAACGGCTTGTTAATGCTTCGGGCACAGCATTTCTCGCAGGTGCGAACAAGGCTCGCGCCTAGGGATTGGGCAAAGCATGGCGACACTTTCCGAACTCCGATTTGTCGATGGCGCACCGGCCATCGCGCCCGATTGCGTTTCGCCACTGGTCAGCCGGATGCAGCTGATGTTGTCTACGTTGAAACCGCGCTCCGACGCGGAAGCGCTGAAACTTCTGCGCACAAGTTTTCCGCAATCGACGTTGAGCGAGCGGCTTAGTGCGCTTTCCAATCGGCGCTAAGCGCCGCGCGGCGCTGCAGCAATTTATTGATCAGTTGAGGCGATCGGGGCGTTGCTCGTTTTCGGGCTGCGCTGCCATCAGTCCGCCCGTTGAAAGCACATGCGCTTTCTCAAGACGGCGATAGTGCATTAGCGCGAGGGGAATGGTGCCGAGATAAGCGAGTACCACCACGGTCAGCAATTCCCACGGATAGCTGAGCAACATCGCTACGACGAGAACGACGAGCACAAGAATCGGCAGCACATATTCGCGTGGCACGCGGGCGCTAAGCTTCTTGCCCGACCAGGTCGGGATTTTCGAAACCATGATCAACGCGATCGCGAGCGCGAAGACAAGATACAGCACCGGGCTGAACGAGAAGCGCGGCACGCCGAGCATTTCGAGATAGACCGGCAGCAGCACGACCACCGCGGCCGCGGGTGCCGGCATGCCGACAAAGAAGTTTCCGGCGAAGGCGGGACGGTTCGGGTCGTCGATCATCACGTTGAAGCGCGCGAGACGCAGCGCCGCGCAGAGTGCGAAGATCAGCATGATGATCCAGCCCAGCGTCTTCAGCGGCCCGAGGCCCCAGAAGAAAAGTATCAGCGCCGGCGCGCAGCCGAAATTCATGAAGTCCGCGAGCGAATCCAGTTCCGCGCCAAAGCGCGACTGCGCCTGCAGATAACGCGCGAGCCTTCCATCGACGCCGTCTAGGATTGCGGCAAGCACGATGCCCGCGATCGCGAGATCCATGCGGCCTTCGATTGCCATGCGGATCGCAGTCAGCCCGAGGCAGAGCGCAAGCAAGGTGACCATGTTCGGCAGAAGCGCACGGATCGGAATTTTCCGGAAGCGCTTGCGCGGATTTTCGTCACCGGGCTCGAAGGAGGGAAACAGCCTGTTCATGACGATCAGAGTACGCCCGAAACGCCGCCAAATGAAGAGCGGTCTGCCGGTTTGGTTACGCGGCGCGGAAGGCGGGCTCGGCGGCAGTCGCGGCAAGGTCCGCGATTACCGTTTCCCCGCCGAGTGCATATTGGCCGACGGAGACCAGCGGCTTGGTGCCTGCGGGAAGGTAAACGTCCACGCGCGAACCGAAACGGATCAGGCCGAAACGCTCGCCTGCCGCCACAAGCTGCCCCTCCTTGACGAAGCAGACAATGCGGCGCGCGACCAGGCCCGCGATCTGCACCACGCCATAGCGGCCGGACGGCGTGCGGACGACGAGGCCGTTCCTCTCGTTATCCTCGCTCGCCTTGTCGAGATCGGCGTTCAGGAACTTGCCTGGCCGATAGACAATGCGCTCGATCTCGCCGGAGACAGGGCTGCGGTTCACGTGCACGTCGAACACGCTCATGAAGATCGAGACACGCGGCACCGACTCCGAACCCAGACCCAGCTCGGCGGGCGGGACCGCGAGCGCGACCGAGGAAATCTTGCCGTCGGCGGGGGCGACCACGAGACCGTCGCGCACTGGCGTAACGCGCACCGGATCGCGGAAGAAATAGATGCACCAGAGCGTGAGAACGACGCCGAGCCAGCCCAAGGGCCGCCAGATAATGAAGAGCACCAGCGAGACCAGCGCGAAAATCCCGATGAAGAGGTAACCCTCGGGATGGATCGGGGCTATCTGCTTGCGGATGGATTCGGCAATCGACATCGGATTTTCCCTTTGTGCCGGACTGCTAAAGAGCGTCCGGCGGCGCGTCAACGGCCCTGCCTTAAGCGCCTTCCTCCGGCCAATTCTGTGGCATAGAAGCAACGAAGCCGGAGGAAGAATGCTTTCATACGCCCAGCATTTCGAGGACGTTTACCTGATGCGCTGCTTCCGCGAGCGCAAGGACGGCTTCTATATCGACGTAGGCGCCGGGCATCCGGTCATCGACAACGTCTCCTTCGCTTTTTACCTGAAAGGCTGGCACGGGATTACGGTCGAGCCGAACCCTTCGCTCGCCAAGCTGTCCCGCAGCGTGCGCCCGCGCGACATCGGCGCGGAGACGCTGGTGGGCTCCTCACCCGGCAAGGCGAAGTTCTTTCTGGTCGACGACTTCCACGGTCTTTCGACCATGATCGGCGAAAACGCGCGCGCGGCGGCCGACAACTATGGTAAAAAGTCGAACGAACTCGAACTTCCGGTCACGACGCTTGCCGATCTCTGCAAGAAGCATCAGCCCAAAGCCATCGATTTCTTGAAGATCGACGTCGAGGGCGCGGAGAAAGACGTGCTCGAAGGCGCGGACTGGAAGAACTACCGCCCTTGCGTCGTCGTCATCGAAGCGACCATGCCCGCCTCGCCCGAACCGAACTGGGGCGGCTGGGAGCCGTTCCTGCTCTCGCAGAGATACCGTTTCGTCTTTTTCGATGGATTGAATCGTTATTACGTCGCGGAAGAAGAAGCCGCGCTGGCTGCGCACTTCGAAGCGCCGGTGAACCCCTTCGATAAAGCGGTCCAGCTTTCCCGCTACCGCAAGGCGCTGGAAGACGCCTCGCACCCGGATCACAAGCTTGCGGGCGTGCTCGCTGAAAGTTTTCTCACGCGCGCACCGCTGATCTCGCCTGATTTGATCGTCGAAATACTGACGGGGGAGTTGAATCCGACCGCCCTCGCCCACCCTGCGACAGAGGCCGATATCATTGCAGTGTTTGCGCGTTTGCTCGGCCGCGAGCCGACTGCCGATGAACTGAACGAAGCGAAATCGCTCTCGAAGGGCAAGACGCTGCGCGAACTTTATCGGGTCGTGATCGGATTCGATTCCGTGCGCGCGGCGCTGGGGCGAATTTCCGGCAGCTACGCCTGGTGATTATTGCCAGTTTAGTTCGCGCTACTTGAACGGCCAGATGAGTTGGGAGCCGAATTCGCCTGGTATCGGATCGCCATGAATTCCCACCTCGGGCGGCCAGGAGCCGTCGGCAGGAAGATGGTAGGTGCCGAATAGCCGGTCGATCCAGGGAAAGTGGACGGCGAAATTCTTGTCGATGGGTCTTACCGCGTGGTGCCAGTGGTGAAAGCGCGGCGTCACCAGTAGCTGCTCCAACCATTTCAGCCGCCATTTCATGTTGACGTGAATGAATGTCGCCTGCGCGGCGACAATCCCCAGCCAGATATAAAGCGCCTGTTCGGCGAAGCCGATTACGAATAGCGGCACAAGAATTAGCCCGCGCGTCACGACAGTGTCCACAACATGCAGCCGCGAACCGGCGAGCCAATCCATGTTGCGCGAGGAATGGTGGATTGCATGGAAAGGCCAAGCCCACTGGATTCGGTGAAAGCTTCGATGCACCCAATATTGCGTGAGGTCGGCGGCAACCATGATGAGCAGGACCTGAACCACGATCGGCAGACTTTTTACTTGCATGCCGAGCGCGTCGGCCTGCCAAGCCTGCGAGACCAGTGTGGCCGGCAGCAGCGTGAAGAACGTTAGGAGTTCGACCGCGATGTGGCTGAAAATGAAATAGATGCCATCGGTCGTCCATCCGGGCCGGAACGTGCCCTGCTCCGGCTTCAGCGGAAACAAGCGCTCCAGCGGCACGAATACGAGGCTGAGCAGCACTACGTTCAATACGAGCCAATCGAGGCCGAGATGCACGGGCGCCTGGCGATCGGGATTAATCTCGACTCCTGCTCCGCCAAGGATCACCGCGCCGCAGGTGAAAGCGATGCCGGCGAGGCCGAGCGTTTTGCGTGGCCTCAACAGGAGATTCAAGGCGGAGAAGAAGAAAGCGGCAATGATGGCGAGCGTGAGCAGGCCGCGCATCAATTCGATCGGATATTTCGCTCTCAACTCGTTAATCGTGAGCCATTCGTGGAAATGGAAAACCAGCACGGCGAAGAACGATCCTGCGCCGAGCAACAGGCCGATCAGACCGGAGAACCAGCCCGATCCGAAATGCTGTGGGCCGCGGTCGCCGAGTACGCGCTCGAACCACAGGTCCAGCCTTGTGTAGGATCGATCAGGATCGCCCGACGATGTCATCGTGTCACCTCGCCGATTCTAACATGCGGTGCCGATTCCTGGTCCAGCGTTATTCCGCGGCTTCGATTTTCGGCGGCACGGCCGGAGCCGGCTCCGGCTCCACAATTTTCGGCGGCGTGGCATTCGGCTTCTCGCGTGGCGTGATTTCTTCCGCTACTTCGCGCAGCTTCTCGCGCGCGGCATCGGCTTCGCGCTGGCGGTTCCACATTCCGGCATAAAGGCCGCCCTTCGCGAGCAATTGCGTATGCGTGCCGCGCTCCACCACCTGCCCCGCCTCGATCACGATGATCTCGTCTGCGTTGATCACCGTCGAAAGCCTATGCGCAATCACGAGCGTGGTGCGGCCTTTGGCGACGCGCTCAAGCGCATCCTGAATTTCCCGTTCGGTATTGGAGTCGAGTGCCGATGTCGCTTCATCGAGCAAGAGGATCGGCGGACCTTTCAGAATCGTTCGCGCTATTGCGACGCGCTGCTTTTCGCCACCCGATAATTTCAGACCGCGCTCACCAACTTCGGTTTCGTACCCGTGCGGCAGAATGCGAATGAATTGGTCGATCTGCGCATCCGCCGCCGCTTGATCGATTTCGGCATCGGTCGCCTCCCAACGGCCATAGCGGATATTGTAGCGGATGGTGTCGTTGAACAGTACGGTATCCTGCGGAACCATACCGATAGCCCCGCGCAGCGAAGTCTGGGTCACGTCGCGGATATCCTGACCGTCGATCGTGATGCGGCCGCCAGCGACATCATAGAAGCGATAGATCAGGCGCGAGATGGTGGACTTGCCCGCGCCGGACGGGCCGACGATGGCGACGGTGTGGCCGGCAGGCACCTCAAATGAAATGCCTTTGAGGATTTCGCGTTCCGGATCGTAGCTGAAGCGGACATCCTCGAAGCGAAGCCGTCCTTCATGCACTTCGAGCGGCTTCGCGTCCGGAGAGTCTTTGATCTCCGGATTGCGATTCAGGATACCGAACATCTGTTCGATGTCGATGATCGCCTGCTTGATCTCGCGGTAAAGCATGCCCATGAAATTCAGCGGGATATAAAGCTGAATGAGCATGGCATTGATCATCACGAAATCGCCGACCGTGCGGCGGCCGGCCTGAATGTCGAAGACGCAGAGCGCCATCATCGCGGTCAGGCCAAGCGTGAAAATCGTCGCCTGCCCCGCGTTCAGCACCGCGAGCGAGGTATAGGTCTGCACGCCAGCTTTCTCGTATTTCGCGATCGAGCGGTCGTAGCGATCGCTCTCGCGTTTCTCAGCGCCGAAATATTTGACCGTCTCGAAATTCAGTAGACTATCCACCGCCTTTGCCGTCGCGTCGGTGTCGGAATCGTTCATAGCCTTGCGGATTTTGATCCGCCACTCGGTCGCGCGATAAGTGAAGGCCATGAACACGATCATCGTCACGAAGACGATTGCCGCGTAGCGCCAATCGAAAGCGATCAGCATCACAACGATGACGAGACCGAGTTCGAGGATCGTCGGCGCAAGCTGCAACACGACGAGGCGCACCAATTCTTCGATGCCGTTACGGCCGCGTTCGAGCACGCGCGTGAGACCGCCGGTTTTGCGCTCGAGATGAAAACGCAAGGACAGCGCGTGCATGTGATCGAAAGTGAGCTGCGCGAGACGGCGCACGGCATGCAGCGCTACGCTCGCAAACAGGCCGTCGCGAAGCTGCGTGAGCAGCGCCATGGAAATCCGGATCAGGCCGTAAAGCGCGACCAGCGCCAGCGGCGCGGAAAAGATCGCAAGCCAGGCGGCGGTGGTCGGCGCTTTTCCTTCCGAGATTGCAACCAGCGCGTCCGTCGCCCATTTGAACGTGAAAGGCATCAAAACGGTCGCGAGCTTCGCGACCAGCAGAAGTAGGAATGCGACGAAGACGCGGCGCTTCAGGTCCGGCCGCGACGAGGGCCACATATGCGGCCACAGTCCAATGATCGTGGACAAGAGCGTCGGGCGGGTTACGGGATTGGCTTCTTTCATTTGCAAACTTTTCGCCGGCGCTTTCTTCGATCCAAATGCGGCGATAGCGCGCCTGCGTGCCTCAAAATCCGGCGCATCCTAGCATGGCTGCCTAAACCGGGACGGATCGTCGCAATTCCTGCATATCGCCCCTGTAACACGCTCTCGCGTGCTATCTAGGTGTTCCTTCCCGAACTTTCGAGTGTCTGTATGCGCCGTCCGCTCGCCTTCTTTTCATCCGCGCTTATCCTGGTCGCAGCCGTTTCCTCAGTATCCGCGCAGCAGATCGTCGCGCGCACGCCGCAGGGCGCCGCCGCGGTCGAAACCACCCAAAGCGAGAACGGTGTCCAGCTCACAATCACCGTTGGCAGCGCCGAACCGCAGGTCTTCGACGGCGTCGGCGATGTGCTGGTGCCGATCCGCGCCGGCAACCGCTCCGCGCCCGTGATTGCGTTCGACATCGACCGCGACGGCACCGATGAGATTTTCGTCCGCACTTCGACCCAAGGACAGCGCGGGGTGCTTATCGTGTTTCGCTGGAATGCGGGCGCCAGCGAATACGCACCCGTAACTTTCGCCGAGGATACCGGCGCGCCAAAACCCTATCTGATCGTACATCTTTCGCAGCAGGTTCTGGTTAGCGGCACCGTCGTCGAAGCCAATCACGACAGCACGGACGGCGGCCGCAAGCGGCTTCGCGTTTTCCGCTACCGCTGGAACGGCAGCGGCTTCGTGCAGACCGCCGACCATTAGAACGGTCTTGACGCGGCAAGTCCGCGCCGCCACATCGTATCGTATGGCTGAAATCAGAAAGATCTGCGTTTTCTGCGGCTCCTCGCCGGGCCGCAGCGGCAAATACATCGACGACGCAAAGGCATTCGGTGAAATCCTTGGGCGCGAAAAAATCGGACTTGTTTTCGGCGGCGGCGGCGTCGGCCTGATGGGTACGGTCGCGCGCGCGGCGCGCGATGCGGGCGCCGAGGTCACGGGAATTATTCCGACATTTCTCGTGAATCGCGAGCGGCCGGAAGCCGCGCATTCGACGCAGACGATCGTCACCAAAGATATGCACGAGCGCAAGCACAAGATGTTCGAGCTCGCCGACGCCTTCGTGGCGCTGCCCGGCGGCATCGGCACGCTGGAAGAACTCATCGAACAGCTCACCTGGATTCAGCTCGGCCAGCACCAGAAGCCGATTCTGATACTGAACACGGAAGGATTCTGGAATCCGCTCCTCAAGCTCTTGGAAAACTTACGCGATCTCGGCTTTATCGGTCAGCATGCGATCGACAATCTTCTTGTCGCCGGGAAGGTCGAGGACATCCTGCCGAAACTCAGGAACGCCGCGGCACCCGTCTCGCTCTGGGCGCTTCGCGAAGATCAGGGCGTCTCGGAGAATATGTAGCTTCTAAAGCGCGACGAAGGTCACGACTTCGATCTTGTTGCCGTCGAAATCGCGGACGAAGGCGGCGTAATAGTTCTCGCTATAATGCGAGCGGATGCCGGGCGCGCCGTCGCCGGTCGCGCCCAATTTCATCGCCGTCTCATAGAACGCCTTGACCGCTTCCGCCGTCTTCGTGCGAAGACAGATATGCGTGCCGGAATCCGCCGGTACCTTCGCCATGCCGGGGCGCGCGTTCAGCCAGAATTCCGAATGCGGTTTGCCGCGGCGGCCGAAGCCCGACGTTTTCGGCCGCTCGTCGCGCAACTCGTAATCGAGCGTCGCGAGGACTTCTTTATAGAAGGCGGTGGAGGCTTTCAGATCGCTGACACCAATCGAGATGTGATCGATCATGCCCTCTCCCGTTCAAACCGGCGCGTTGCTCTTCAAAAGTTTCCAGGTGATCGAGTCGATCAGCGCCTGGAACGACGCGTCGATGATATTGGGCGAAACGCCGACGGTCGTCCACTGTTCGCCATTCTCGTCGGTAGACTCGATCAGAACCCGGGTTACGGCACCGGTGCCGCCGTCGAGGATACGCACACGGAAATCCGTTAGCTGGAGCCCTGCGATATACGACTGGTATTTGCCGAGGTCCTTGCGGAGCGCGACATCGAGCGCATTCACCGGGCCGTTGCCCTCGCCCGCCGAGATCAGCGTCTCGCCGCCGACGCGCACTTTCACTGTCGCCTCGGCGACGGTGATGAGCTCACCTTTCGCGTTGTAGCGCCGCTCGACATTCACGTTGAAGCGCTCCACATCGAAATAATCCGGCACCTTGCCGAGCATGCGTCGCGCGAGCAACGCAAACGAAGCGTCGGCGGACTCATATGAATAGCCCATCGCTTCGCGCTGCTTCACTTCTTCCAGAAGATAGCTTAGCCGCGGGTCGTTCTTATCGGCAACGATGCCGAGACGCTCCAACTCCGCGAGCACGTTCGACTTGCCGGCCTGGTCGGAGACCATGACTTTGCGGCGGTTGCCGACCGACTCCGGCGAGACATGCTCGTAGGTCGTGGGGTCTTTCAGAATCGCAGAGGCGTGGATGCCGGCCTTGGTTGCGAACGCGTTCTCGCCGACATAAGGCGCATATTTATCCGGCGCGCGGTTCAAGATTTCGTCAAGCGAATGCGCGCAATGGCGCAATGTCGTGAGCTGCTCCGGCTTCACGCCGATCTCGAATTTGTCCGCGAAGTCGCCCTTCAAGAGCAGCGTCGGGATGATCGAGCATAGGTTCGCGTTGCCGGTGCGCTCGCCGAGACCGTTCAGCGTGCCCTGAATCTGGCGCGCGCCCGCTCGCACCGCCGCGAGCGAATTGGCAACTGCCTGCTCCGTATCGTTATGCGCGTGGATGCCGACATGGTCGCCGGGGATCATTTTCACCACATCCTTGACGATGACTTCGATCTCATTCGGCAGCGTGCCGCCATTGGTGTCGCAAAGCACGACCCAGCGGGCGCCGGAATCGTAGGCGGCCTTCGCACAGGCGAGCGCGTATTCCTTGTTGTCTTTATACCCGTCGAAGAAATGCTCGCAGTCGATCAGCGCTTCGCGACCGGAATCGATGATCGCTTTCACGGAGTCCCGGATGCTTTCGAGATTCTCTTCCGGCTTGATTTCGAGCGCGACGCGCACCTGAAAGGCGGAGGCCTTGGCGACGAGGCAGACGGCGTCGGCTTTCGCCGCCAGCGTGCCAGCGAGCGCCGGATCGTTCGAGGCGGAGCGGCCCGCGCGCTTGGTCATGCCGAAGGCGGTGAATTTCGCCTTGGTCTTGTTGTTCTCGGAAAACAGCGCCGTATCGGTCGGGTTCGCGCCGGGGATACCGGCCTCGATGTAATCGACGCCGAGTTCGTCCAGCATCTTCGAGATGCGGAGCTTGTCGGTCACCGTGAAATCGACGCCGTGCATCTGCGCGCCGTCGCGCAGCGTGGTGTCGAACAAATAGAGCCGCTCGCGCGCCATTGTTATCTCCAGAGCAGGCCGAATACGTAGCCGGAGAGCAGCGCGGCGGCGGCCAGCACGACGTATTTCAGCACCACATAATAGATGCGGTGACGCGGAAACGGCGGCTTGTCGATCTCGTCGTTCACGGCTTCACCTTTTGATTCAGATTCAACGGCTTCGTGCGAAATAGCAGCATCTGGTGCAGCGGGAAAAACGATGATTTTTCAGTAGCTTGCGGCAGGCCGCAAAGACTGTGATTCCGATTCAATCGCTTCATGTGTCGAGTCGGTTCCATCGCGCTCACCGTCTGTTGCAGTCGGGATCGGATAGCGGGCAGAGCTTAATGTCCTTGGTCGCGCTATCGATCGAAGACTTTACGTCGCGCTCGATGCGCTCGTTGGTTTCCTTGGTATTGCGCTGATCGGCGCGCATCTGCGCGCGCCAAGCTGACAAACCGCCGAGCGCAAGGAGCAGTGCGACGATAGTGACGAGACCGGTTTTCGTTTTCCAGAAATTCATCGCGCGATCTCCGACTTACCCTCTCCCCTTGCGGGAGAGGGGTGCCCGCGCGTAGCGCGTCCTACTGCGTCATGCCCGGCCTCGTGCCGGGCATCCACGCTTTGACCACCGATCCGCCATGTAAGGCGTGGATGGCCGGGACAAGCCCGGCCATGACGCGGGAGTGTCATCGCGCGATCTCCCACGTCGTGGTGCCGTCTTTGTTATCCTTGATGACGACGCCCATGGCTTTCAATTCGTCGCGGATGCGGTCGGACTCGGCAAAATCCTTCGACTTGCGCGCAGCAAGGCGCGCGTCGATCAAACCTTCTACTTTTTCACTATCGATAATTTTTGCACCGTCACGGGTGAGCCATTGCTCGTAAGTTAGATTGAGTAGTCCTATCGCTCGCGCAGAGCCGCGCAAAGCTTGCTTCAAATCTATCTGATGCTTCCCAGAAGCTGGGCCTTTGATTTCAGAATACAAACTATGAAGGCGCGCAATAGCCTTAGGCGTATTCAAATCATCTTCGAGAGCTTCAATGAATTCCGGATCGATCGTGGTCTTATCACCTATATTTTGTGTCGCAGCCTCATACCATCGGCCGAGTGTTTTTTCTGATTCCTCAAGCGCTTTTACAGTCCAATCAATCGGTTGACGATAATGCGTGCGTAGCATGTTGAAGCGGATCACCTCGCCTGGCCAATCGTTCAGCAACTGCCGAAGCGTAATGAAATTCCCGAGCGACTTGCTCATCTTCTCGCCTTCGACCTGCAGGAAGCCGTTGTGCATCCAGGTCTTCGCCATGACCGGCGAATGAAACGCGCAGCGGGATTGCGCGATTTCGTTCTCGTGATGCGGGAAGACGAGATCGATGCCGCCGCCGTGAATGTCGAAGGTCTCGCCGAGATGCTTCCACGACATCGCGGAGCATTCGATATGCCAGCCGGGACGGCCCGGCGTTTTAATTCCGGAAGGTGAAGGCCACGCGGGCTCGCCTGGCTTCGACGGCTTCCACAGCACAAAGTCCATCGGATTGCGTTTATAGGGCGCGACTTCGACGCGCGCGCCGGCTTCCATTTCGTCGAGCGAACGGCGCGCGAGCTTGCCGTAGTCGGACATCTTGCCGACTTCGAACAGCGCATGCTCCTGCTCGACATACGCGAAGCCCGCTTTGACGAGCCGGTCGATCAGTTCACGCATCTCGTTGATATGTTCGGTCGCGCGCGGTTCGACGTCGGGGCGCAGGCAGCCCAGCGCATCGACATCGTCGTGAAACTGCTTTTCTGTTTTCTCGGTGACGAGCCGGATCGCCTCGTTCAGCGGCAGCTTCGGATATTCCTCCGCCGCGCGCGCGTTGATCTTGTCGTCCACGTCCGTGATGTTGCGGACGTATTTGACGCGGCCCTCACCCGGATAAAGGTGCCGAAGCAGCCGGTAGAGCACATCGAAGACGATGACAGGCCGCGCGTTACCGATATGCGCGAAGTCGTAAACCGTCGGACCGCAGACATACATACGCACGCGCGCGGGATCGAGAGGCTGGAAGACCTCTTTCTCCTTGGTCAGCGTGTTGTAGAGCCGAAGCTCCATAGAAATCTCCGTCCCGCGGACCGGAACGTTCGACTCTCAGATTTTCGAGAATAAACGGCCGTCCGCGCCTGATATCAGGAGCGAATAATCTCGCGGCAAATGCCGAAGAAAGCGTTGTGGGCCGTGAACATGGCCGGGACCATGCTTGGGGCTAGGCTGCCCGTCAAGGGTTCCTGTTGCCGATGGGACTCACCTCTTGCCCGAATGGCAAATGCGGCATTGGTAGCGGTTGACCCGATTCAGCCGCGTCTTTACCCCGTGCCCAAGGGGTCAGTGTCCCGCGTTAACGGCCTGTCAACCCAACAGGCGCAACCTTTGCACGTAGACATGGGTCTCCGGGGAAACGGGCTTTTTCCATGACGACACTTCGCTTTTCTGCGCTCGCGGCTTGCCTGCTTGCGTCCATCGCGCTCGCCAAGGCCGAGACGCGCACATTCATTCTCGACAGCTCCGAGGGCTACGGCATCGATAGCTGCCTCGTGAAAGGCGAAGCCTGCGGCAAGGCGATGGCCACCGCGGTCTGCCAGGCCAACCAGTTCGCTTCCGCGGTCGATTTCGGCCGCATGGACCCGACTGAGATCACCGGCTCGGTGCCGGGCGGCATGAAGGCCAAGATCTGCGAAGGGCCGAAGTGCCCGGAGAAGGTTGCGATCACTTGCACCCGTTAAGCCGCACGCGCTGATCGTAGCAACCGCATACAAGCAATAAGCCGGGCACTCGCCCGGCTTTTCTATTTTCAATGCCCCAAAGAAATCGGGCGGCGCTTTTGGCGCCGCCCGATCTTTGAAGACTAGGCTTCGAACTTACTTGACGTTCGAGAGCAGCGTGTCGAACGACAGCTTCACGATGAAGGTGTCGTTGCAGTACTTGTTCGCCGGACGGGTAGCTACGCCGACATTGAGGAAGCTCGCGCATTCCGCAACGCTCATGTCCGTACCGTGGTAACGGAGGTCGAGGGTAAGCGCCTTGTAGGTGAAGGCGATACCGGCGTTGTAGTACACGTAATCCGGATTCGAAGTGTGGAACGCGGCGGTTTCGATGTTCCAGAAGCCGACAGCGCCGGAGACGTAGGAACCGACGTTGTTGAAGGTCCACGGCGTGACCCACTTCGCGTTGGCTTCCCAGTAGGTCGCCGCAACGTTGTTGCCGCCGTTGAAGATCGACAGGTTCAGCAGGTCCGGCGTGTGGTACACGGCGCCGCCGATGGTCAGGTCCTTGTTAACGGCCCAAGCGATCTTGGCGTAAACTTCAGCCCAGTCGGTGTTGAAGTCTTCCTGCGGATACCAGTAGTAGATGTAGCCGACATCGACCGACAGCGCGCCGAAGGTCTTGCGCCAGCCGGCGTAGATGTCGATTTCTGCCGACGGGTTCGAGAAGCCGAACGCGTTGTCGAAGTCGACACCGAGACCGCCAAGACCGACATAAACCTGGCCGAGCGACATGTTGTACTGGAATTCGAAGTAGGCAGACGGCGACGGGCCGCGGTCGGACTGCGAAACGCCACGGAAGTTGTAGTCCGACGCGATCGCGCCGCCGATGGCGATGTCCCAAACCGGCGACGGAGCCGCCTTCAGGTACGGAGCCTTCACCGGCAGATCGGCGGCGAAAGCGGTACCGGCCATGAGCGCGAGCGCGACGCCGGTTCCGAAAATCTTCTTCATCTTGTTACCCCTCATCGTGTGACCCCAATTCAATCCTTTGAAGTGCCTTTCCTGGAACGGCCGGCTGAGTGAGGTCACTCGCCCGGGGCACCCCGAACCTCGTATTCGAGTGAGAAAATCCAATATTTGCAGGGGTTTTCGCAACGTCACACGCTAGGCAAAGCGCCCAATCCTTATGCAAATAGGGGGCGGAACGCGAGATTTCGCAGGGCTTTGCAAAATTGACACAAGTTTGGCGGAGCCAAAAGTCTAAGAAAGCCGCCGGTAATTAAGAAAGCGGCCGGTAAGAGGCCACCGCCTGTCAAAAAATTTGCGGCCTATGAGGCTGCTAGCGGCTCAACCGGCCTTTTTGGCCAGCGTGATCGCCTCTTTCAGAACCGCCAGATCGCCGATGTGATTCGAGAGAATCAGCACAAGCCGCGCATTCAGGGCAGCACTTTCCGCCTCGGACACACCGCGATGCCCCTCGACCAGCATTTCGTAGGCCGCGTCGGGATTCGGAAAGGACGGTTCGGTCTTTAGCATGGTCATTTCGCCAATCCTTTTGCGCGGGCGAGCGCATTGCGGATGCGATTGCCGTCATAGCGGCGCATCCGCGCGCACAGATGATGATCCGGCCGGAGCAGAAACGCCGAGCCGGGTGTCGCGCCGAAGCGCTGCATAAAGAGACCTTCGCGATCGAACAGATCCTCGCCGATCACGGTGAGGCGAATACCCTCCGGTACATTCGGCCGCGCGCCGTTCTTCACATAGAGAAGCTCGAAGTCCGCACCCAGTGCCTGCAGAAGGAAGCGGTGCCTGCCTTCTCGATCTTCGAGTGGCGCGTCGGGCACTGGAAGACCGAGCTTCGCGCTGCCAGCGAAAACTTCTTCGTCCCCGGTCGAGAGCGGCGAGTCGTATTCGGAAGCAACCGAGAGCCTTCCCGAGTTCACCATGCCGCGTGCAAAAGGCGCATGCGGTGCGAGTTGCAAGACGGCGTTGCGAAGCACGCGCTCCTGTTTCGTGCGCGGCGCGATGAAATCGGTCGAGCGCGTCGAGTGGCCGATATTTTCGTCGGCCGCCTGCCCGCGCTCCAGATCGTAGCTTTCGAGCAGGCTTTCGGGCGCTTCTGCGTTGATCACGAGCGCAAGTTTCCAGACCAGATTTTCCGCGTCCTGAATTCCGGAATTGGCGCCGCGCGCGCCGAAGGGCGACACCTGATGCGCACTGTCACCCGCGAAGATCACGCGGCCATGCACGAATTTCTTCAGCCGCGCGCAGTTGAAACGATAGACCGAGACCCATTCGAGTTCGAATTGCCGCTCGCCGAGCATGCGCTTGAGCCGCGGTAGCACGCGCTCCGGCTTCTTTTCTTCTTCCGGATTGGCGTCGGGTCCGAGTTGCAAGTCGATGCGCCAGACATTGTCCGGCTGACGGTGCAGCAGCGCAGACTGACCCGAGTGAAACGGCGGATCGAACCAGAACCAGCGCTCGGTCGGATAGTCAGCCGACATCTTCACGTCCGCGATCAGGAAGCGCTCCTCGAAGGTGTGGCGCTCGAATTTAAGACCGAGGCAATCGCGCACTTTCGAGCGCGCGCCGTCGCACGCAAGGCACCAATCGGTATCGAGCTTGTATTCTCCCTCGGGCGTTTCGATCGTGAGGCGAACGAAATCCTCGTGACGCTCGACCGCGCTTACACGATTGCGCCAGCGCAGATCGATTAGAGGCAATTCCGCAGCACGCTCGACCAGATAGCCTTCGAGATAATACTGCTGGAGGTTAATGAATGCCGGCATCTTGTGCCCAGCCTCGGGCAGGAGATCGAACAAATAGACCTGATGCTCGCCGAGGAAGACCTTGCCGACTTTCCAGGTGACGCCCTTTTCGACCAGCCGTTCGCCCACACCCAGCCGATCCATGATTTCGAGCGAGCGCTTGGAAAAACAGATCGCGCGCGAGCCTTCGCCGATGCGGTCGGCGTCGTCGAGAATGATGGAAGCAATGCCGCGTTGCGCGAGGTCGATCGCGGCGGTGAGGCCCACCGGACCGGCGCCGACGATCACGACCGGGCGGCGAACCGGACTTTTCGAATCCTGATCGGCGCTGCGGCGATAGCCGAATTGATAGACCGACTTCCGCTCCGCCATAGCCCCCTGCGCTCTTAGCTCTTCGGTTTGAAATCCAGTTTGGATTCCACATCCTTCTTCATCTCGGCCGGGCAGTTCGAGCCGATTTGCTTTTGGATCTGCTGCATCGCGATCTGGTGGATAAGGCCGATCAACGCGAGCTGGCGCTCGGTCTTATTTTGCTTTCGCCAGTACGCCATCATCGGCTCGTAATTGCGCTTGCCCCATTCGAGCTGACAGATATCAGCGCCGCCGCTGAACAAGCCTCGTCCGAAAATCTGACTGGTTTCGGAAAGCGAAAGCAGCGGATTTTTTCTTTCTTCCGCGGTCGCTGGTGAGCACCGGTCGCTGCCGCATCGCAAGGTATGGATGTTATCCAGTGCGGCATGCAACACCTGTTGCATCAGTTCTTCGCGCGACCTCGCCTTTTGCGTCTGGGCAAATGCGGAAGCAGCAAACACACCTGCGAACACGAGAACGAAGATTGCGCGCAACATTTTTCGAATCCTATCCCTGTAGCGCCTTCCACATTTCGCGGTCGCGTTCGGCGGTCCAGATCTCTGGATGGTCGATGCCCTTGGCCTCGTCATAGGCCCGCGAAACATTGAACGGCATGCAATGCTCGTAGATCGCGAATGTTGCGTATTTTGTGTCCATGGCCGCGCGGGCGGCATTCCAGGCGTCCTTGAGGGTGCCGCCTTTCGCCGCGACAGGCGCCACGCTGCCGTAAAGATCGGACAGAAAGGCTTTGGTTAGCTCGATCCCGTCCTTTACCTGCGAAGCGCTTTTGAGCGCCGCGCCACGTCCCGGAACCAGCGCTTTCGCACCGAATTCGGCTAGCCTATTCAGCGTGTTAGGCCAATCCTTGAGATGCGCGTCGCCGCAATAACAGGCCGAGTGATACTCCACGAGATCGCCCGAGAAGACGACGTTCGCGTCAGGCACGTAGGCCACGACGTCGCCCGCGGTGTGGCCGCGGCCGAGGTGGCGAATCTTTACCTCGCGCTTGCCGAGCCAGACGGTCATTTCCTTCGGGAATGTGACCGTCGGCCAGGTTAACCCGGGAATCGATTCTTGCGCCCGGAACAGCCGCGGGAAGCGCCCGATCTCCGAATCCATATCCTGCTTGCCGCGTTCGACGATTAGATCGCGCGTCGCATCGGAAGCGAGAATGGCTTTCGCGTTGTAGGCGGACGCGCCGAGCACGCGCACCGCGTGATAATGCGTGAGCAGCACATGCGTGATCGGCTTATCGGTAACTTTCTTCACGCGTGCGATCACGTCTTTCGCCATCACCGGCGTCGCCTGTGCGTCGATCACCATGACGCCGTCGTCGCCGACGATGATGCCGGAGTTCGGATCGCCCTCCGCGGTGAAAGCGTAAAGATCGTGGCCGATCTCCTCGAAGGTGACTTTCTTTTCCGAGAGATCGCCGGTCGAAGCAAAAGTTGCCATCACGCCTTTTCCACTTTGTTATCGATCGCGCCGAAGATGGATTTTCCGGCCATGTCGAGCATTTCGATTTTCACGCTGTCGCCGAAGGCGAGAAACGGCGTCGAAGGCTTGCCGTTGCGGATCGTCTCGACCGCGCGGATTTCGGCAATACAGGAATAACCGACACCGCCCTCCTCCACGCGCCGGCCCGGCCCACCATCGGCGTCCTTGTTCGAGACCGTGCCGGAGCCGACGATCATGCCGGCGGAAAGCGGGCGCGTGCGCGCCGCGTGCGCGATCAGTTTGCCGAAGTCGAAGGTCATGTCGGCCTTTGCGTTCGGCTTACCGAATAGTTTGCCGTTTACATAAGAAAGCAGCGGCAGGTTTAGCGTGCCGCCGTCCCAAGCCGTGCCCAGTTCGTCCGGCGTGACCGCAACCGGCGAGAACGCGGTCGGCGCCTTTGACTGAAAGAAGCCGAAGCCTTTCGCGAGTTCGCCTGGAATGAGATTGCGAAGGCTGACGTCGTTGACCAAGAGCACGAGCAGGATTTTCTTCCGCGCTTCCTCCGCGGAAACGCCCATCGGCACGTCGTCAACGATCACGGCGACTTCCGCCTCGAAGTCGATGCCCCAGGACGCGTCGGCAAAGCGCGATGCATCGTGCGGGCCCAGAAAGCGATCCGACCCGCCGCGATACATCAACGCGTCGGTCCAGAAGCTCTGCGGCATCTCGGCGTTGCGCGCCTTGCGAACGAGTTCGACATGATTGACGTAGGCTGAGCCGTCGGCCCAGCCGTATGAGCGCGGCAGCGGCGCCGTGCATTCCACCGGGTTGAACGGATGATGCTCGACTTTGCCTGCTTCCAGCGCTTCGGCAATGCTACGAAGCTCCGGTCCCGCTTCTTCCCAATTCTCGAGCGCGACCTGCAAGCTGGCCGCCGCATCTGCGTAACGCGAGAGATCGCGAGAGACCACGATAAGCCGCCCGTCGCGGCCTTCCTTCAACGACGCGAGCTTCATTTATTTGGGCTCGCGGCTTTTCGGATCGAAGTGCTTCTTCAGCCCGGTCCAGCAGTCGATGTAATTGTCCTGCAAGGCCGAAGACTTCGCGGCGAACTTCGTCACGCGCTGGCGGAATCTCGTTTCGAACATGAAGGCGAGCGTGTTCGAGAGTTTCACCGGCCTCAATTCGACATTGCTCGCGTGCTCGAATGCATCGACATCCGGACCATGCGGCAGCATCGTGTTGTGCAGGCTGATACCGCCGGGCGTGAAGCCCTCGGGCTTCGCGTCATAGACGCCGTACACGAGGCCCATGAACTCCGACATGATATTGCGGTGGTACCACGGCGGGCGGAACGTATTCTCTGCAACACCCCAGCGCTCGGGGAAGATCACGAAGTCGATATTCGCGGTGCCCGGCGTTTCCGAGGGCGAAGTCATCACCGTGAAGATCGACGGATCGGGATGGTCGAACAAAATCGCGCCGACTGGCGAAAAGTGCCGGAGGTTATATTTGTAAGGATAATAATTGCCATGCCAGGCGACGACATCGATCGGCGAGTGGTTGGTTTCGGTTTTATAAAGTTCGCCGCCCCACTTCACATAGAGCGTGTGCTTGCCTTCGACGTCTTCGTAAGCAGCCACCGGCGTATGGAAATCGCGCGGATTGGCGAGACAGTTCGCGCCGATAGGACCGCGGTCCGGCAGCGTGAAAGCGCCGCCGTAATTTTCGCAGACATAGGCGCGCGCCGGGCCGTTCAACAATTCGACACGGAAGATCACGCCGCGCGGAATGATGCAGATTTCGCCGGGGCCGATATCGATCACACCAAACTCGGTGCGGAAGCGCAGCGAGTTTTCCTGCGCGACGATCAGGAACTCGCCGTCAGCATTGAAGAAGTGCTCGCGCTCCATCGACTGGTTCACGAAGAGCATGTGCGCGGCCATGCCGTTCATCGACTCGCAGTCGCCCGCGACCGTGATCGTGTAGAGGCCGTTCAGGAAAGTCGTTTTGCCTTTCGGCATTTCCATCGGCGACCAGCGCAACTGGCCGATCGGCATTTCGGTCTCATCGCGCTCCGGCGCGGTACGGATTTGCCCGCGGTCGATGCGCTGGAAGCGCGAGGTATGCTTCACGCCCGCGCGGATGCGATAGAGCCACGAGCGCTGGTTCGTCGCCTGCGGCGCGGTGAAGGGGGAGCCGGAAAGCTGCTCGGCATAGAGGCCGTAGTTCACCTTCTGCGGCGAGTTCCGGCCGATCGGCAGCGCACCCGGCAACGCCTCGGTTTCGAAGCTGTTGCCGAAGCCAGACATGTAGCCTGGGATGATCGCACTCTCGATATCGGCGGATCTGCGGGCTTCTGCGGGTGCGTTTCTGCGGTCGCTCGCCATGGCGTTCTCCCTTCGCGATTGCTCGCGTTTGTCTTTCGATTATTGTCCGCGCGGATCACTACTTGCCGCGCGTGGCTATTTGTGCAAAGTAGTTACAAATGAAACCAATGTCAAACCACGAAGGTTTCGTGCTGCGGCTCGAGAATTTCCTGCCCTACCGGCTGGTGGTGGCGGCAAGCCTTGTCAGCCAGGCCACTGCGCGGACCTATGCCACCAAATACGGAATCGGCATCGCCGAATGGCGGGTGATCGCGCAGCTCGGCGAATTCGGCACCATGACCGCGAAGCAGATCGGCACGCGCAGTCATATGCACAAGACGAAAGTTTCGCGTGCGGTCGCGACGCTGACACGCAAAAAAATGCTCGCAAAGCGCGCTAACCGCGACGACAAGCGCGAGGCGTTTCTTTCACTGAGCCCGATCGGCCTGGAGATTTACGAGTCGATTGCGCCCGCGGCGCAGGCGCTCTCGCAGCGCATGTTCGGCGAGGTCTCTGCGGAAGACCGCGCGGCCTTCGAGCGCGTACTCGATACCGTCACCGCGCGCGCGGCGGCGCTTGCCGATACCGGCGCCGAGTTGCCGGACTAAGCGATGCTATACAATCCGCCCGCCTTCAAGGAAACCGATCTGCCTGCCCTGCAAGCACAGATCGCGGCTTCGGGTTTGACGACGCTGATCTCGGTCGGCGCGAATGGCCCAATCGTAAGCAACCTGCCGATCATTTTCGACGCAGCCCACGGTCAGTACGGAATAATCGCGGGACATCTCGCGCGCGGCAATCCGCAATGGCGCGACAGTGACCTGTCGATTCCGGCGATTGCGATCTTCATGGGCGCGGACGCCTATGTCTCGCCGTCGTATTACCCGTCGAAGCAGGAGCACGGCAAAGTCGTGCCGACCTGGAACTACTCGATGATCGTCGCGCGCGGACGGCTGGAAACTTTCGAGGATGCCGACGCGCTCCGCGCGCAGGTCGTCGAACTTACCAAGCGTTTTGAAGCTGGCTTTAAGAAACCGTGGGAGGTTTCCGACGCGCCGGAAGATTACATTCAGCGCCAGATCAAAGGGATCGTGGGCGTGCGGCTGCATGTCGAATCCATCGAAGGCAAGGCGAAGCTCAATCAAAATAGGAGCAGCGCCGACCAGGAAGGCGTCGTTGCCGGCCTCTCCCCCTCAGCGCGCGCGAGCGACCGCGAAGTCGCCGAGCAGATGCGCGAGCGTCTCAAGCGCTAAAAACCTGTCGTCAAAACTTCATCGGCTCTCCGCTAAACGGAAAAGAAAAGACCAACAACGATTCCGTTGAGGGACCAAAATTGTCCGGTCGTGAGATCACCGTCTCCGCGCGGCTGCGGAGTGCTGTCGGCTATCGCCGCTCGCTTGCGCCGGCGAACCTCCTGAACGCGCTTTTCGCTTCGCTGTTCAAGGGTCTCGTTTATCCGCAGATCTGGGAAGACCCGGAAGTGGACATGGAAGCGTTGGCGATCGCGCCCGATTGCCATGTCGTCGCGATCGCCTCCGGCGGCTGCAATGTGCTTTCCTATCTCACGGCCGATCCTGCACGCGTCACCGCGCTCGATCTCAATCCGACCCATGTCGCGCTGAACAAACTTAAGCTCACGGCAGCGGCGCAGTTCCCTTCCTGGAACGAGTTCTATCGCTTCTTCGGCGTCGCGAACGAGAAGTCGAATATCGTCGCCTACGACCGCTGGCTGGCCTCGCATCTCGACGAGAAGACGCGCGCATATTGGGAGCATAGGCGCTTCGGCGCCGGCGAGCGCCGTATCGGAATCTTTGCACGTAATTTCTATCGTCACGGCCTACTCGGCCGCTGCATCGGCTTCGGTCATTTCGTTGCCCGCGCTTACGGCGTGAACCCGGGCGATCTTCTTCGCGCGCGCACGCTCGAAGAGCAGAAGGCCTATTTCGCCGACAAACTGGCGCCGCTGTTCGACCGGCGGATCATCCGCTGGGCCTTGGCGCAGCAATTCTCGCTGTTCGGCCTCGGCATTCCGCCCGCGCAATACGAAGCGCTGGCCGGTGCCGGAAACGGCAATATGGCCGCTGTCGTCTATGAGAGGCTCGAGCGGCTCTCCTGCGATTTCCGGATCGAAGACAACTACTTCGCGTGGCAGGCATTCGGCCGCGGTTATTCGCACGACGAGCGCGGCCCGTTGCCGCCCTATCTCAGGCGCGATAATTTCGAGACGATCAAGGGCCGCGCAAACCGCGTGGAAGTCCTGAACCGCTCCTTCACCGAATATCTGGAAGCGCAGAAAGGTAATTCTCGCGATCGCTACATTTTGCTCGATGCGCAGGACTGGATGAACAACGCGCAACTCAACGCGCTCTGGACGCAAATCACACGCACGGCGAAGCCCGGCGCGCGCGTAATCTTCCGCACAGCCGCAAAACCTTCGCTGCTTCCCGGCCGTGTCGCACCGGAAATCCTGAACCGCTGGGATTATCGCGAAGCGGAATCGCTCGCCTTCACCGCGCGCGACCGCTCCGCGATCTATGGCGGCTTTCATCTTTACGTTTTGAAATGACGCTCGCGCATGACGAGCCGGCCGGCACGGCCGAGAGCATGGACCGGATGTACCGGCATCAGCGGCGCATCTACGATCTCACGCGAAAATTCTATCTGCTCGGACGTGACGGCATGATCCGCGGGCTGAAGCCGGGACCTGACTCGCATGTGCTCGAGATCGGCTGCGGGACCGCGCGCAACCTGATCCTTGCTGCGAAACGCTTTCCGGACGCGGACTATTTCGGCGTCGATATTTCCGAAGCAATGCTCACGACTGCTCGCGCCAACATCGCCCGGGAAAAACTCGACGATGCGATTGAAGTCGCCCACGCCGACGCGACCGTATTCGAGCCTAAACAACTGTTCGGCGTAGCGCGCTTCGAGCGGATTTTTATTTCGTACAGTTTATCCATGATTCCGGTCTGGCGGACGGTCTTGCAGCGCGCGCTTGCGATGCTCGCACCGAACGGCGAGTTGCATATTGTCGATTTCGGCGATCAACGCAGACTACCCGGCTGGTTCGCGCGCGCGCTTACGCGCTGGCTGCGGATCTTTCACGTAACACCCCGCGACGATCTGGAAATCCAGCTACGAACGCTCGCCGATTATCATGGCGCGGAATTGCACTTCGCCCGCCCGTTTCGCGGCTATGCACAATATGCGGTTCTGCGCTTGGGGCACACAGCCGCTTGAATAACGCGCGGTTTATGCGATGAAGCGGAAATGCAACTTTATTCCTACTTCCGCTCGTCGGCGAGCTATCGCGTGCGCATCGCGCTCGCACTCAAGGGGCTTTCCTACCAGACCATCGCCATTCATCTCGTGAAGGGCGAGCACAAAGCGGCGCCCTTCATCTCCATCAATCCGCAGACGCGTGTGCCGGCGTTAAAGACTGATAACGAGGAAATCCTGATTCAATCGCTCGCCATCATCGACTGGCTCGACGAAACGCATCCACAGCCGCCGTTTCTTCCATCCGATCCGCTCGAACGCGCGCGTGTGCGCGCTGCGGCCCATGTTATCGCGATGGATGTGCACCCGCTCGGCAACACAGGCCCGCGCAACTATCTCCTGAAAGTGCTGAACCACGATCTCGAAACCGTCGATGCCTGGACGCGGCACTGGATCGCAGACGGGTTCTCCGCTGTCGAAAAGATGATTTCGCCTGCCCCGTATTGTTTCGGCGCCGAGCCGACGCTCGCCGACATCTGTCTCGTGCCGCAAGTCTTCAATGCCCGGCGCTACAAGGTCGATATGGCGAAGTTCCCGAAGATCGTGGCCGCGGACGAGACGTGCCAGCGGAACCCGGCTTTCGCAGCCGCCGCCCCGGCGGCTCAGCCCGACGCCGAATAGGCGGCCAGATCACCACCATTATTCGGTCAAGTTATTCTGTGTTTTAGCTGCGAATCCACGTATCTAGCGGCAAGATTCATGGCTCTTGAGCGGCGCAACGGCTTGGCTATCGCAGCCCTCGTGACCCTTATGGGCGCGGCGTGGGCGCAGCCCTTGCCGCCTGCCAACATACCAAACGCTCCGCCTCCGCCGCCGCAGAACTACCAGCAGCAGCCTTTCCCGCAGCAGCGGCCCCAGCAGCAACAGCAATTCCAGAGCAATTCGAGCGCGGTCTGCCAGCGCCTCGAAGCGGCGCTCGCAGATGTGAACCGCGGCCCAGCCGCCGCCAACAGCGAAACGCTCGCCCGCTACGAAGATGCGATCGTCAAGCAGCGGCAGGAACTCGATCAGGCAATGGGCACAGCGCGGCGTCTCGGCTGCGACCGCCGCGGCTTCTTCATTTTCGGCGGCAGCCAGAGGCCGGAACAGTGCAACGCGCTGGAGCCGCAGATCGACCGCATGCGCGCGAACCTCGACCGCATGCAACAGGAGGTCTCGCAGCTCCGCGGCGGCAACACCGATGCGAATTACACTCGCGACCTGCAGCGGCGGCAAATTCTCGTCTCGCTCGGCCAGAACAATTGCGGCCCGCAATACCGCAACGCCGCGCTGCCACCGCCGCGCCCGCGCGGCTTCCTCGATCGCTTGTTCGGCAATAACGACGAAAATCCGGATGTCGCTCCGAACGACATTCCGATGGAAGGGCAAGGCTTCCGCACTGTCTGCGTGCGCATGTGTGACGGCGCTTTCTTTCCGATCAGCTTCGCGACCGTGCAGTCGCGCTTCGGCGAGGACGAGGCGCTATGCAAGCGGCAGTGCCCGGCCGCGGAAGTCGCGCTGTTCGCCTATAACAATCCGGGACAGGACATTCAGCAGGCGGTGTCCCTTTCCGGCCAGCCGTATTCGTCGCTGCCAAACGCTTTCAAGTTCCGCACCGAATTCAACCCGAGCTGCTCCTGCCGCGGTCCGGGACAAAGCTGGGCCGACGCGCTCGGAGCAGACCAGACGATCCAGCGCGGCGACATCATCGTGACCGAGCAGCGCTCGAAACAGCTTTCGCAACCCAAGATCGGTCCGCTCGCACAGCCGCAACAGCAACAGCCGCAGCAAACGAAGAACCCTAACAATCCGGTGTTCGAGCCGCCGACGCCGACGCCTCCGGCTGCCGAAACGCAGACGCCGCAGACTCCCAACGGCAAGCGCAAGGTGCGCGTAGTTGGCCCGCAGTTCTATCCGGTTCGCTAAGCTTTACGCGGTTTCGCCGCGCAGCCGCGCGGAAGCGCGCGCACGTCCGATCAACGGTAGAAGAGCGCGCAATTCCGGGCCGTTCTCTCGTGCGGTCAACGCGATGCGCAACGGGTGAAACAGCTCGCGACCCTTGCGATTTGCCGCCGGCTTGATCGCGGCAAGCCACTCGTCCCAGATATTCTCGCTCCACGGCTCCGCCGGGAGAAGCGTTTCCGCGAGCTTGCAGAACTCGGCATCCGCGTCTGCGATTTTCGAGGCAAGCTGCGCCGAGACGACTTCCCACCAGTCTTTCGCATCGGAAAGCCGCGCGAGATTTCCACGCACCGCGAGCCAGAATTTTTCGCCGCCGCCTGCGCCGAGCGCCTCGAGACGCGCCGAAACCGACGCATAAGACGCGGCATGCAACGTCTTCGCGGTCAGCGCGTCGAGATCGGCAGGATCGAAGCGCGCGGGCCCGTGCGAGATTTTCTTGAAGTCGATTTTTTCCGCGAGCGTATCGAGGTTCTCGGCGGGCTCGAGCGCGAGCGACGTACCGGTCAGCACGGCGGCCGAAGCGATTGCCAGCGCTTCGTGACCCGCTTCGCGCAGCGACTGGATCGAGAGCGAGCCGAAGCGTTTCGATAACCCCTCGCCGCCCGGCAGCGTCAGCAAGTTGTGGTGCGCAAATGCCGGCGCGCTGCCGCCGAGGGCAGCGAACATATCGAGCTGTGCCGCGGTATTCGTGATGTGGTCTTCGCCGCGGATGACGTGCGTGACCTGCATGTCGATATCGTCGATGACGGAGGCGAGCGAATAGAGCCAGGTGCCGTCCGCGCGGCAGACTACCGGATCGGAAAGCGACGCGGTGTCGATCGAAATCTCGCCGCGCACGAGATCGTTCCATTTCACGAGACGGTGGTCGAGCTTGAAGCGAAAGTAAGGCCTGCGGCCTTCGCTCTCGTATTTCGTGCGGTCTTCGGCGCTCATCGTCAGCGCCGCACGGTCGTACACCGGCGGCAGGCCACGGCCGAGCTGGCGGCGGCGCTTGCGCTCGAGTTCGTCTTCGGTTTCGTAGCAGGCATAGACGCGGCCCGCGTCGCGCAGCTCCGTAAGCGCCGCTTCGTAGCGGCCCATGCGCGACGACTGCGTTTCGACCTTATCCGGTGGAATGCCGAGCCAGCCCAGATCCTCCCCGATCGCTTTCGCGAAACGCTCCTCCGAACGCGCGCGGTCCGTATCGTCGAGGCGCAGAACGAAAGTACCCAGCTGCTTGCGCGCGTAGAGCGCATTCAGAAGTGCCGTGCGCGCATTGCCGATGTGGATCAGCCCGGTCGGGGACGGCGCAAAGCGGACGACGGGACCGGACATGCTGGCTGCTTTCGGAATCGCGGTTGAGACGAAGCTCTAAGCCAGTAAGGGCCTGAAACGCCAACAAAAAGCGCAGCTAGCAAGGTGTCCTAGCAGATACGCTTATAAGTAGAAATAAATTACTATATTAACTAATACGTTATATTTTCCTGCTATGGTCGTATTCATACTAAATTCGTTCTGTGGATGCAGAGCATGTGTAAGCGTTTAAAGACGGCTTCTGCCCCAATCTTGGCGGACCCCCGGCATGGCGTTTCCTGCGGCGCAAGCTGTCTCGCTGGCTTCGAGACCGTTCAGGGGTCGCCGCCATCGAGTGCGCCATTGTCGGTCCCCATGCCTCCGAAAACGATCGCGCGCAGCGCAGTCGTCCGGCGGGACGGTTACTGACAATACCCCGCCGGCTCCAATCTTCGCCCTGGATTCGCTTCGGTACCGCCGGTATCGAAGTCTATACCGCGCAGACGTTTCCTGCGGACCCAATCCCGTGAACGGCGTGCGCTGCGACGGCGCAGCCTTAGTTCGCTAAATCAGAAATCAATCACTTCCGTCCGCGCGGCGACCGCGCCTTTCGATAAAGTCTGATCCGGCTCGGCCGGCTTCGTGCCCGGATCGCGGAAGCGGTTTGTGATCGGATAGCGGCGGTCGCGGCCGAAATTCCTGAGCGTCACCTTCACGCCGGGGGCTGCCTGACGGCGCTTGTACTCGGCAATATCGAGAAGGCGCGCGACCTTCAGCACCGTTTCCTTCTCGAAACCAGCCTCGACGATATGCGAAACGGATTCCTCCTTCTCGACGAGCCGCTCCAGAATGGCATCGAGGATGTCGTAAGGCGGCAGCGAATCCTGATCCTTCTGGTTTTCGCGCAGTTCCGCCGAAGGCGGCTTGGTCAGAATGTTCGGCGGGATCACGACGCCGTCCGGGCCTTTCGCGTCCTTCGGCTTCCAGCGGTTACGCAGCGCCGAGAGACGGAACACTTCGGTCTTGTAGAGATCCTTGACCGGATTATAGCCGCCGTTCATGTCGCCATAGAGCGTGGCGTAGCCGACGGACATTTCCGACTTGTTTCCGGTCGTCACCACCATCGGCCCGAACTTGTTCGAGATCGACATCAGGATCGTGCCGCGCGCGCGCGACTGGAGATTTTCTTCCGTGATGTCGCGGTTGGTACCCTTGAACATTTCGCTGAGCGATTTCTCGAAACCTTCAACCGCTTCGAAGATCGGTACGATGTCGTAGCGAACGCCGAGCGCTTTCGCGCAGTTCGCTGCGTCTTTCAGCGAGTCTTCTGACGTATAGCGGTAGGGCATCATCACGCAGTGAACGCGATCGGCGCCGAGCGCATCGACGGCCATCGCGGCACAAAGCGCGGAATCGACACCGCCGGAAAGGCCGAGCACCACACCCTTGAACCCGTTCTTGTTCACGTAATCGCGTAAGCCCAGCATGCAGGCGGAATAGTCCGCGGCGTCGCCTTCGATGTCCGGAACGATCAAGCCATCCGCACAGCGCCACGTGCCGCCTTCGCGCTTCCATGTCGTGAGTACGACACTTTCCTGAAACGAAGGAAGCTGAAACGCGAGCGAGCGGTCGGCATGCAGCGCGAACGAAGTGCCGTCGAAAACAAGTTCGTCCTGCCCGCATACCTGATTGACATAGATGAAGGGCAAGCTCGACTCAGTGACGCGCGCGACCGCGTGCGAAAGACGCACATCCTGCTTGGTGCGGTCGTAAGGCGAACCGTTCGGCACGATCAGGATTTCCGCGCCGGTTTCGGTGAGACATTCGACCACATCTGGCGTCCAGATATCTTCGCAGACCGGCGCGCCGATCCTGATGCCGCGAAAATCCATCGGACCCGGCATCGGGCCGGGAACGAACACGCGCTTCTCGTCGAACACGCCGTAGTTCGGTAGATCGGCCTTGAAGCGCACGGCGGAAATCTTGCCGCCGTCGAGCAAGCACACCGCGTTGTAGAGTTTGCGGTCTTCGACCCACGGCGTCCCGATCAGCACGGCCGGTCCGCCGTCCGAAGTTTCGCGCGCGAGCGCTTCGACAACCGAGCGGCAGGCCGTCTGAAACGCGGGCTTCAGAACCAGATCTTCCGGCGGATAGCCTGCGATGAACAATTCGGAGAGCACCAGAAGATCGGCGCCGCCCTTCGCAGCGATTACGCGCGCCGCGCGCGCCTTCTCCGCGTTGCCGGCGATGTCGCCGACCGCGGGATTAAGCTGTGCAATCGCAAGAACAAGGCGGTCTTTCACGGTCATATGACGGGTCTAGCGCCGTGGGGAACGCGCGGCAATGCTGGCTTCCGTCATGCCGTTATTGCGCTAGTATAAGGGTAAATCAGGGAGGCGTTCGGCAATGGCAAAGCGCAAATACCAGACGCAGAAAGAAGCCGGCATCATTCTCGCGGTCTGCGGGGTCATCTCCGGGCTGCTTTCGGCCTATGTGAATGTTCCGGGCGTCGAACTTTTCGGTGTGCCCATGCTGCCCGCAATCTTCTTCGGCATCGTCGTCGCGCTCGGTATTTACTCCTGGGAAGCGCGGCACCCGATCCCGATGCTGATCGTTCTCGTGGGTGTTGCTGTCGCCTGGTGGGCGGCCTATTCGATCGCGCTCAATCTCTACGACGATAAAAACAAGATTTCGCTGGTCTGGACCGGTGCGATCAGCGGCGCGGTCGGCGCGATTCTGACTTCCGTCGCGCTCTGGATCGCGAGCGAGGACTTTCGCACGCGCAACAACGCGATCCTCGCAGTCGCGATCGGAGCGGTAGCGGGCATGCTGCTTTATTATATCGACCAGGGCGGCCCGGTTCACGGTACCGCGCCGCTTTTCGTCGTGTGGCAGGCCGCTATCGCTGGACTGATCGGCTACGCACTCGCGTTCCGGCCAAGACCGAATTGAAACCGAAGCAAATATCGCAATTACTCGTCATGCCCGGCCTTGTGCCGGGCATCCACGTCTTAGCAGCAGTCCAAATCGGAAAAGGCGTGGATGGCCGGGTCAGCCCGGCCATTTTTGTTTAGAAACCCGCGACCGCGGAGATCGGCCGGGCGCGTTCGACACGCTCGCGCTTGAGCAAGTCGGCCACCAGGAACGCCATCTCGATCGCCTGCTCAGCATTGAGGCGCGGATCGCAATGCGTGTGATAACGGTCCTTGAGATCGGTATCCGAAATCGCGCGCGCGCCGCCGGTGCATTCGGTGACGTTCTGGCCAGTCATCTCGAGATGGATACCGCCTGCGTGGGTGCCTTCGGCGGCGTGGACCGCGAAGAACTCGCGCACTTCCTGCAGGATCAGATCGAAGGGGCGCGTCTTGTAGCCGTTCGCGCTGACCGTGTTGCCGTGCATCGGATCGCAGGACCATACCACCTTACGGCCGTCCTGCTTCACCGCGCGGATTAGGCGCGGCAGATGCTCGTTCACCTTGCCCGCGCCGAAACGTGCGATCAGCGTGATGCGGCCCGCCTCGTGCTCCGGATCGAGAATTTCGAGGATCTTCAGCAAGCCCTCGGCAGTCGTCGAAGGACCGGTCTTGATGCCGATCGGATTCTTGATGCCGCGGCAGAACTCGACATGCCCATGATCCGGCTGACGCGTGCGGTCGCCGATCCAGACCATATGGCCGGACGTGTCGTACCAATCGCCGCTCGTCGAATCGACGCGCGTCATCGCCTGCTCGTAACCGAGCAGCAACGCCTCGTGCGAGGTGTAGAAATCCGTCGTGCGCATTTCCGGATGTACTTCCGGGTCGATGCCGCAGGCGCGCATGAAGTTGAGCGTCTCGGTGAGACGCGCCGCAAGCGCCTCATAACGATGCGACTGCGGGCTGTCCTTCACGAAGCCCAGCATCCACTGATGCGCGTTCGAAATATTCGCGTAGCCGCCGGTCGCAAACGCGCGCAGAAGATTGAGCGTCGCCGCCGACTGGCGGTACGCCTCGAGCTGGCGCTTCGGATCCGGAATGCGCGAGTCTTCGGTGAACTCGGGGCCGTTGATGATGTCGCCGCGATAGCTCGGCAGTTCCTTGCCGTCCTGCTTCTCCATCGGAGAAGAGCGGGGTTTTGCGAACTGGCCCGCGATGCGGCCGACTTTCACAACCGGCGAAGCGGCGGCGAAGGTCAGCACAACTGCCATCTGCAAGAAGACGCGGAAGAAGTCGCGGATGTTGTCCGCGCGATGCTCGGCGAAGCTCTCCGCGCAGTCGCCGCCCTGCAAGAGAAAAGCGTCTCCAGATGCCACGGAGCCAAGCGCACGCTTCAGCGCCCGCGCCTCGCCTGCAAAAACGAGCGGCGGGAATGTAGCGAGCTGCTTCTCGACCTGTTCGAGGGCCTTCTGATCCGGGTAATCCGGGACCTGAACGACGGGCTTTTTGCGCCAGGAATCCGGGCTCCAACGCTCTTTCATCACGCATACTCCTGCACAGGGCTTGCTCTTTCCTTGGCCCCGAGGGGCGGGGTTATAGCGGGGGCCGCCGGTCGATGCCAGTTTTAGCGCCCGCCCCGGTTCCCGGTCCCCTTCAACTTACGTAGCGACCCGTAGCGTCGCCGTTAACGCGCTTGATAGGCCCGGTTTCGCATGGAGAATGCCGCGCCAAAGATACCAATATGACGACACCGATCCTCGAAAACCGCGCCGAATTCAAAGCCTCTGATGGCTATCCGCTTACCTGCACGATCTTCGAACCGTCGCAGCCATTTCGCGCGGTCGTGCTGATTGCATCGGCAACCGCGGTGCCACGCGGCTACTACGCGAAGTTCGCGCGCTATCTCGCCGAACAGGGATTCAAAGCGATTACCTTCGACTATCGCGGCATCGGCGGCTCGAAACCGAAAAGCGGTCTGCGCGGCTTCAAAGCGAAAATGCGTGACTGGGCTGCGCTCGATCTCGTCGCCGCGGTCGATTACGCGAGCGAGCTCGCTGGCGGAAAGCCGCTCGTTTATGTCGGGCACTCATTCGGCGGACAGGCGCTCGGACAGCTTCCGAACAGTCATAAAGTCAGCCGCGCGCTCTTCGCCGCCTCGCAGATCGGTTACTGGAAACTTTTTCCCGCGCCGGAAAAATATCGCGTGTGGTTCATGCTGCGCATTCTCGGCCCGGCGGTCGCGGCGGTCTTCGGTTACGTGCCGGGCAAACTCGGCATGGGCGAGGACCTGCCGCACGGCGTCTTCATGGAATGGGCAAACTGGTGCATGAAGCCGCGCTATCTCTATGACGACGAGACGCTGGACGCGCGAAAAAACTATCCGGACTACAAAGGCGCGCTGCGCGCGGTCGGCATGAGCGACGACGACTGGGCGCCGCCGGTCACCGTCGCAGGATTGCTTGCGGGCTACACCGGCACCAAACCCGAGCACATCACGGTCACGCCGCAATCCGCGGGCCAGAAGAAGATCGGCCACTTCGGCTATTTCCGCGAGCCGTCGCGCGAACCCTTGTGGCGCGAAGCGGCGGAGTGGCTGGGCAGAAGTTAGAGCCGCTTGATGATCGTATTCGCGACTTCCGCGCCGACCAGCACCGCGCCGCCGCAGGTTTGTGTGAATTCGCCCGCGACAGCCTCGCCCGCGAAATAGACCTTGTCCGCGAGCGGCCGCTTCAACGCTGCACGCGCCGCGAATTGTCCCGGCAGCGCCGCCGAATAAGCGCCGCGTACCCACGGGTTGCGCGGCCATTGCGTGAAATCGGATTTGATAATGTGCTTACCTGTCTTTTCGCCGAACACGCGCTGGAGCGCGCTCGTCGCAAAGTCGATTGCCGCCTCGCGCCCCTGTGACGACAAATTCCAAGCGAAGTCGCCGCCGACGAAACCGATCATCATCGGAAAATCGAACGGATGGCAGATGAAATAGATGTCCTGCTTGCCGGGCATCTCCAGGAGAATGTCCTCGAACGGCTTAATCCCGAAGCGTTCGCCGTCCAAAAGCAGCGGGATCTTCGCAAGCAATGCCATCGGGATATTCTGGATCGCGGTTTCCTTCCACTCGGGAAGCACCGGGTCCCATTTGATATAACCGGACTGCAGCGCGCCGGTTGAGCAGGTCACGATCGCGTATTTCGCGCTCACCGTACCCTTCGCAGTTTCGAGCTGCACGCCCTGCCCGCTGTATTTGATTTTCTGTACCGGCGTTTCCAGCGAAACCGGCACGCTTTCGCCGAATTTCGCAACCACCGTGCCGAAGCCCTCTTTCACGAGATAGTTCGGCTCGAGCTCGGCCTGCTCGTCGTAGTCGCGGATCGAAAGGTTATGAAAGTCCACCGCCATATCCATCGGGCCCATGAGGGTCGCGGTGGCCTGTTCTTCCTTCGAGCGGATCGGACGGATTTCGGAGACCGCACCGTCGCGGACCTTCGCAACTCTGGAATTCGCCTTGACGATCTCGTCCTGAATCCGCTTCACGCTCTTGATCTGGGTATCCGTGAATTTCTCGCGGCCGTACCAGACGTGATCGATGCTGTCGTGATGCTGTTGCAGCGTGAAGCCGTGCTGCTTGGCCACCGGCAGCATCGGATTGCGGTCGGCGGAATGAATCCACGCGCAGCCGCGGTCGAAGGGAATGCCGGGGAAAGTCGTGGTGTCGGTGTGTGCACGGCCGCCTTTGCGATCGTCCGCTTCCAACACGACGAACGTCTTTCCGGCCGCCGCCAGTGTGCGCGCCGCGGACAAACCCGCAGGGCCGGAGCCGATGATTGCTACATCTGGGTTGGTGGGGATGGATTGCGCAATCGCCAGCCTGCTTGCGAACGGCGTGAACGCAGTTGCGCCTAATCCTGCGAGAATGTCGCGGCGTGAAGGATTACGAAAATCCATAAGCTCCACCTGGAAAGTTCTTAGACTTTAACTTTATTGCGCAGCGTAACCAGTTCTTCCGCCGCGGTCGGATGTATGGCAACGGTATTGTCGAAGTCGCGCTTTGTCGCGCCCATCTTCACGGCAATCGCAGCCATCTGCACCATCTCGGCAGCCCCTTCGCCGACGATATGGACACCCAAAACCTTCTCGGTCTTCTGCTCGACGACAAGTTTCATCAAGATCGCGGTATCGCGGCCCGAAAGCGTCGCCTTCATCGGCTTGAAGCGCGTGCGGTAGATCTCGAGCGATTTTCCTGCGGCCTTTGCCGCGGCTTCGCTCAATCCGACGGTGCCGATTTCCGGTTCTGAGAATACCGCGCTCGGCACGTTCGTGTGATCGAGGTGCCAGGGATTGTTGCCGAACAGCGTGTCGGCAACCGCGTGCCCTTCGCGAATCGCGACCGGCGTGAGCGCGAGGCGCGCAGTGACATCGCCGATGGCGTAGATCGAAGGCACATTCGTGCGCGAGGTTTCGTCGACCGCGATTGCGCCATCGGCACTCAGCTTCACGCCGGCGGCTTCGAGACCCATGTTCTTCGTATTCGGCGCACGGCCGACCGCGAGCATTACCTGATCGGCCTCGATCGCTGCACCGTCGGAGAGAAACGCGCAGCGATGTGTCTTGTGATCCTCGATCTTCCGGATCGTGTCGTTCAGGCGCATATCGATGCCGCGCGCGACCATCTCGCTGCGCACATGCGTGCGCAGATCGTCGTCGAAGCCGCGCAGGATTTCATCGCCGCGATGGACGAGCGTCACCTTGCAGCCGAGTGCCTCGAACAAACAGGCAAACTCGACCGCGATATAGCCCCCGCCCTGAATCACGATCCGGCGCGGAAGCGCTTCGAGATGAAACGCCTCGTTGGAGGTGATCGCGAGCTCCTTGCCGGGAATGTCGAGCAAGGACGGATGCCCGCCGGTCGCAACCAGGATGTATTTTGCGCGCACGCGCGCGCCGGTTTTGAGCACGCGGACCGTATGTGCGTCTTCAAGCGCCACGCGCGCGTCGACGATCCCCGCACCTGCGCCGCCGAGATTTTTCCGATACGCGGCTTCCAGCCGTTCGATTTCCTTGTCTTTGTTTGCGATCAGCGTGGGCCAGTCGAACTTCGCGCCCTCGACGGTCCAGCCGAAGCCTACGGCATCCTCGAATTCGTGTGCGAAGCGGCTCGCGTAGACGAGCAATTTCTTCGGTACACAGCCACGGATCACGCAGGTGCCGCCCATGCGATATTCCTCGGCGATGGCCACCCGCGCGCCATGGGTCGCGGCGATCCGCGCAGCACGCACGCCGCCCGAGCCGCCGCCGATCACGAACAGATCGAGGTCAAATTCCGCCAAGGTCAGATCGCTCCCGCAGGTGACGTGGTCTTGTAGCGACAAAAAAAGCCGGGCGGAACAGCGTCCGCCCGGCCCGAATTCACGAGAACGTCCGTGCAGCCTAGATGGTATGGCCCTTCTTCTTCATCTCCGACTTCAGGCGCTCGGTGAGCTGCTGGAGGAGCTTGCCGCTCCACTCCTGCACTTTGCCGTAGGAGTCGCGGCCGATCTCGGCGCCGGAAGTAATCAGCTTCTTGCCGGTCGGCGAATTGTAGAAAGCGATGAGGTCGTTCAGTTCGGCCTCGGTGAATTTCGTTGCGTAGGTCTGCGCGATGATGCCGGCGATCTCTTCCTTGCGCTTGTCGAATTCCGGGATGAGATCCTGCAGCACGCCCGCGATCTCCTTCGAGAGGTCGGGGTTTTGCTGGATGTAGGTGCCGTAAACCTGATTGAAGACCGTCGGCACGGCGGCTTCGAATACGCGCGACGCGGCCGAAATCTCGACGACCTGACGCGCGAGCTTTACCTGCGCGGCGGTCGGGGCCTGCGCCTGTGCAGCCGCGGCGAAACCGAACAGGGCAACGAGGATTGCGCCCGCCCTTACGGCGCGGATTGCCAAAGTAACCATCTCAAACTCCTTCCCGTGAATTCTTAGGGCCGTTCTATGACACGGATACCCTCGCTGTCTGCGAGGATGGCCCTTGTCGCCAGCCCGATGAACAGGCCGTGTTCCACGACGCCGGGCACTTGCGCAAGTCCCCTTGCGAGCGCCGCAGCATCGGGGATTCGGCCGAAATGCGCGTCCAGGATCACGTGTCCCTGATCCGTGACGAAAACATGGCCGTCCGCCTTTTTGCGTAGTTTCATGTCGCCGCGGCAGCCGGCGGCGGCAGAAACCTCGACAATCGCCCGCCGTGTGGCCTCCAGGCCGAAATCCACGACCTCGATCGGCAGCGGGAAGCGGCCGAGCACCGGGACCGCCTTGCTCTCGTCCGCGACCACGATCATTTCCCGCGAGGCGCTGGCGACGATTTTTTCGCGAAGCAACGCCCCGCCGCCTCCTTTTATTAGGCTTAACGCCGGATCGAGTTCGTCCGCGCCATCGATCGTGAGATCGAGCTCCGGCGTCTCGTCGAGCGTCGTCAGCGGGATACCGAGACCTTCGGCCTGCTTCCGTGTCGCTTCCGAGGTCGGCACACAGACGATTTGCAAACCGCCCCGCATCTTCCCGGCGAGTAAATCGACGAAGTGCGCCGCAGTGGAGCCGGTGCCGAGCCCAAGCTTCATGCCGGGCTTCACATAGTCGAGCGCGCGGCGGGCGGATTCGCGCTTCAGCGCATCGGCATTCATCGGAAGTCTCGTCTCGCGGAAAGTGCCGGTTTGTAGCACGCGTAGCGCGGCACTCGCCACTGGCTCCGCTTTGCGCTACCCAGTTTTCCATGCGCCCCACTGTAGTGTTCGATCTCGATGGCACGCTCGTCGATACCGCCCCCGATCTTTTGCGGGCGCTCGACTTCGCGCTCGAAAAAGAGGGCCTTAATCCGCCCGAGGATCACGAAGCGCGGAATTTCATCGGCGGTGGCGCGCGGGCGATGATCGAGCGAGCGCTCGCGCATACGCAAGTGAAATTCGGAACGGAAAAAGTCGATGCGATGTTCCGGCAATTCCTGATCCATTATGAGGATCACATTGCCGATCACTCGCGGCCCTTCCCCGGCCTCGAACAGGCGCTGGCAAAGCTCGCCAAGGAAGGCGCGCTGCTCGCGGTCTGCACGAATAAGCATGAGCGCTATGCGGTGAAGCTTCTGCGTGCGCTCAACCTTGCGGACCGTTTCGCCTATATCGCCGGCGGCGACAGCTTCGAATTCAAAAAACCCGATCCGCGCCACCTTACCGAAGCGATCGAGCGCGCGGGCGGCAGCCCTGAGCGCGCGGTGCTCGTGGGCGATTCCGAAACCGACGTCATCACCGCGAAAGCCGCCGAGATTCCGGTGATCGCGGTCTCGTTCGGATACACGGACATTCCGCCGGCAGCACTCGGCGCCGATCGCCTGATCCATAAATATGAAGATCTGCCCGCGGCGGTGATGGATTTGCTGGCCAGACAGCGCCTTGCTTGACACGCTTGCGTCGCGTTCCTTACATCGCGGCCAAGGCGGGCGCGTAGCTCAGTGGTAGAGCACTCCCTTCACACGGGAGGGGTCACAGGTTCAATCCCTGTCGCGCCCACCATTTCTTCCCGTAGATTTGGAAGTTTTCAGCTCGCCTGCTTCTCGGTAACGCGCGAAAGCATCACCTGCAGCTTGCGCTGCGCGGACAGTTCCGAGAACAGAAGATAGGACTTCTCCGCTTCCTCGAGCGCCGTACCGGCCAGACCGTGGTTCGAGAATCCTGCGGCGAGAATTGCGGAGGCAGCCGGCCAGCTTACCTTCGCGGCCTTGCACGCGACCAGGAGGCCGACGTGATGATCGTCCTGCAGAAGGCCCGCGATGAAATCCGCGGGGGTCGTGGAGAACAGCGCGAGCGTAGCCGTGACCTCATCGAACTTCTTTTGCTGTGCGAAGCCTACGAGAACGCGCTCGTTGAGTTTTCCTTCGCGGTTCAAGCGCTTCACGATGTTTTCGGCAGCGGCAAGATCGCGATAGCCGAACGCACCGAGGCCCAATTCCTCGGCGACGCTCATCATCGCCTCTTGTATCTGCTGCTGCTTCTCGGGATCGGCGGCGGCAAGCAGCCGCGAGCGCACCAGATGGGTCGCGCGCATGAGCAACTGCTTCAGGAGCGAGAGCGGAATATCGATGCGCAGGCCGAGGTTTTCGGAGAGTTCGTCGTCGCCTTCCGCGCGGCTCACGATCGTCTGGTAGCCGTCCTGCGAGAAGCGCGCGCCGGAATTGCGCGCAAGCTTGCCGACGACGCGGCGGTCGCCGCGCTGGATCAGAATGTCGGTGATCGCTTCAGAGAGCTGCACACGGATTGCGATCGCAAGCAGATGCGTCTGGCTCTTCGATTTCGCGATCTCGATGAGGTCGTTTTCGGCGATGCGGTCGGACTGTGCGAGCACCGGACCCGCAACCGCGATATTGTCGTCGTTCGCCAAGAGCGAGATCATGTTCTTCGGCGCGTTCTTGACCGGCGCGAATTTGAGGCTGATCTGCGAGAGCACGCGCTCTTCGATGCGATGCGCGAGATGCACGAGGATATCGTCGAACACGCCGACCTGCGTTTCGTTAAGCCGGTTCGCATCGGTTAGGAAAAGATCGGTAATGCGGCGAAGCATATCGACGCGCCGCTCCGGTGCGCCGCTTTGCAGAGCGTCCTCCAGCTCCGACATCAATGCGAGGGTAAATTTCATGTAGCGGCAATAGCAGGCAGGCCGCTAACAAGCGTTTAAATAGTACGGTTACTGGCGCAGCCGGAAAGCGAAAACTTGCGCCGCAAATTTGCTGAAAATTTTAGCTACTTCGCGACCGGCGGCGTGCCATGCGTGTGGAAACTTTCGATCGTCTTCAAGCCCCACGCTTGCCCCTTTTTCCGCTCGTCTTCGGTCCAGGTGACCGCCTTCCAGTCCGGATCGATGATCAGACGCGCGCCGGCATTCGCGACTTCGACGCGATTTCCCGCAGGCTCATAGACATAAAGAAAAAACGTCTGCTGGATCGCATGCTTGTGCGGACCGGTTTCGATGAAGACGCCATTCTCGAGAAAAATATCCGCCGCGCGCAGCACGTACTCGCGCTGGTCGACCGCATAGGTAATGTGGTGGAAGCGCCCGCGCTCTTTCGTGTGATCGCGCGTATAGGCGACGTCGTAGCTCTTGTTGTTCACCGTAAACCAGCAGCCGCCATAAGTGCCGTCGTTAAGCCGGATTTCCTCGGTGACGCGGCTGCCGAGCGCGGCGGGCAGAAACTCGCGGATCTTGCCGACGTCCTGGGCCAGCAGATTAAAGTGATCGATGCGGCGCACGCCGACACCGCGGCCATGATAGCGCTGCGCCTGATTTTTCAGCGACGGCTTTTCCGCGGCAGACGCCTGATATTTTTTCGTGTCGAAATAGATTTCGAAGACGTGGCCGTCCGGATCGTTGAAGCGATAAGACTTGCCGTGACCGAGGTCGCCGTCGGTCCAGCCGATGCCGCAATTCATCTTCTCGATCGCGGCTACGCGTCGTGCGAGACCCTGCTCGCTCGACGCGCGATAGCCGACATGAGCGATGCCCGTCGTCTTCGAAGCGGTCAGCTTCAGCGAATGAAATTCGTAGTCGTCGTAGGCGCGCAGATAGACGCTGTCGCCTTCGCGGCCGCTTTCGGTCAGGCCAAGAATGTTCACGAAGAAGTCGAGGCTCTCCTGCGGCTTGTTGGTGAGCAACTCGATGTG
Source organism: Xanthobacteraceae bacterium (assembly GCA_019752575.1). Taxonomy (GTDB): domain Bacteria; phylum Pseudomonadota; class Alphaproteobacteria; order Rhizobiales; family Xanthobacteraceae. Next base: position 129,310 of record JAIELW010000007.1, read on the forward strand.
GCCGAGATGCGCGATGTCGAAGCAAGGCTCGTTGTTCATTCTTATCTCTCACTTCTTCAGGTCGTCGAGGCTGTCGATATATTTTAAGCCCGCCTTCTCCAACCCTTCGCGCATCTTGTACATGTCGAGGCCGAGCTCGCCCTTGCCGAGACGCGACCGCTTCTCGTCTTCGTTGGAAAGACGCGTCTGCGCGGCCTCGAGCACCTTGTCGGCGTCGGCACGCGGCACGAAGACGACGCCGTCTTCGTCGGCGACGACGACATCGCCGGGATTGACCGCCGCACCCGCGCATACGACCGGGATATTCACCGCGCCTAGCGTCGCCTTCACCGTGCCTTTGGCGGAGATCGCGCGCGACCAGACCGGGAATTTCATTTCTCGGATCGGCCGCACGTCGCGGCAGCCGGCGTCGATGATAAGACCGGAAACGCCGCGCGCCTTGAGCGAGGTCGCGAGCAACTCTCCGAACATGCCGTCTTCGTTGTCGGCCGTGCAGGCCACCACCATCATGTCGCCGGGCTGGCACTGTTCGGCGGCGACATGGATCATCCAGTTGTCGCCGGGCTGCGCGAGCACGGTGATTGCCGAGCCCGAAGCTTCGGCGCCTTGCCAGACCGGGCGCATGTAATTTTTCGCAAGGCCGATGCGTCCCATCGCTTCGTGAACGGTCGAGACGCCGAGCTTGCCGAGCGCTTCGACGATGGTTTTAGAAGCGCGCTCTACTTTACGAACGACTACGGGCTGAAAACTCACGCGAGCGTCTCCACCACATCGGGGAACAGGCGCTGATAGGCCTCGCCATAGGTCATCGGCTTTCCGGAATTCCTGCCGCCCTGCATGCCGCGGTTCAGCGCGGCACGCGTGTAGTACTCCCAGAGATGTTTCTGCGCGGCGAGAACTTCGAACGCCTTTTTCTTCCGCTCCCAAACCGAGTCTATGTTCAGGATCACGTTCGGCTTGAAGTTACACATCTCCGGCTGGTGCGGCTCGAACAGGAAAACGGGAGGCGCTGCGTAAGCGCGCGACGGATCGGGTTTGTGTCCGGCGGCTTGGGCTACGATGCGCGCTTCTTGTGCAAAGCGTGTCGCCTCCGGATGATCGACGTTGTACGGGTCTTCCAGCGAATGCGTCAGCACGAACGTCGGATTGAGTTCGCGGAACACGTCAATCGCGCGCTCCATCATCTTGTCAGTCGTGCGCAGCGGATAATCGCCGGCATCGAAATACTCGATTTCGGCGCCGAGAATTGCGGCGGCGCGCGTCGCTTCTTCCTTGCGCTGCGCTTTCACTTCTTCGAGCTTCACGCCCGCGTTCTTCCAGGCGAACTGGCTTTCGCCGCGCTCGCCGAAAGAAAGACAAAGGATTTTCATGCGATAACCTTTGTCGGCGTGAAGCGCGATCGCGCCGCCCGCGCGCCAGACGAAATCGCCGGGGTGGGCGGTCACGACAAGTCCGGTTTTTCCTGAAGCCATATTGCTTTCCGTTCACTCCGCGGCCTGTCTCGGCGCCGGCGCCCGTGCGCCAACGCGGGCAAAAGTTTTTCCCTCGAACAATTTACGTGCGGTGCGCAAAAGTCCCGCGCGCTCGACGATTGGCTTTTCCTTCGTGCCGCCAACAGTGATGTTCACGGTGAACTCGCCGGCGGGATGCTCGACGGACATCGACTTGTCGCGGCCTTCAGGCACTTTCGCGATGCCTTGCACAACCGAACCCGGCAGCACACAGGCCGTCGCAACCGTCACTGCCGCAAACACGCCAATTGAAGCGTGACATTCGTGCGGGATGAAGGAACGCGTCGCGATGTGGCCACCCGTTTTCGGTGGCGCAATCAAAATCATCTTCGGCACGACTTTGTTCGTGACATCACCGAGATTCATGAACTTGCCTGCAGGGATGCGGATTTCCTCGATCCGCTTTTTCAGTTCGACATCCCTGTCGAGCTGATCGCGCGGCTCATAGCCGGTCTTGCCGACGTCGGAAGCGCGAAGCACTACAACGGGCATGCCGTTATCGATCAGCGTGACATCAACGCCAGCGACTTTGTCTTTCACATTTCCCGTTGGCAGCAGCGAGCCGCAAACCGACCCTTCGGCGTCGAGAAAGTTGATGACGACGGGCGCTGCCGTACCCGGTACGCCGTCGATCTTTGCTTCGCCTTCGTAGTTCACAACACCGCCCGGCGTTTCGATCACAAGCTCGGCCACCGTACCGGTGTTGATCGTCCGTACCTTCACCGCCGTTACGTCTTTCCTCGCTTCGATCAATCCGCGCTCGATAGCGAAGGGTGCCACGCCCGCGAGGATGTTGCCGCAGTTCGGCGTGGTATCGACCATCGGCTTGTCGATGCCGACCTGACAGAAAAGGAAATCGATATCGCAGTCCTTATCTTTGGACTTGGAAACGACGGCGACCTTGCTGGTCAGCGGATGTGCGCCGCCGAGCCCGTCTACCTGGCGCGGATCGGGCGAACCCATCACCGACAAAAGAATGCGGTCGCGCTCGGCGACATCGGACGGCAGGTCGCTCGCGAGAAAATAGGCGCCCTTCGAGGTGCCGCCGCGAAACATCATGCAAGGAATGCCACGCTCAGCCACCGCGCTTCGCCCCCCGCGCCTGCGCGTTCGCGACCGCGAGCGCGAGCTCCGCGTCGAACCCGAACTCGGAAAGCATTTCGCCCGCTTCGCGCATTTCTTCGGAACGGCGGACGCCATGGGTGGCGACGCGCTCCTTCATGTCTTCGGCAAGCGCGTGCCAGTCGATCGAAGGAAACGTCTCTTGGAGCGAAGCGAATACGCTTTCCTTCACGCCGGCATGTTCGGAAGCTTTCGCGCAATCGACGAGGAGCGCCTCTAACCCTTTGATGATGATGCTCCTGCAGAGCTTGGTCGCCGAAGCGTGACCGATCTCCTTTGGAACCGGCTCGATGTTGAAGCCGAGCGCGTTCAGGCGTTCCGCGGTTTCTTCCGCGCGCACCCCGCCCGCGAGAATGGGAACCCGGATGCCCGGCTTCTTCACCGGTGCCATCACCGCGCCTTCGACGTAATCCGCTCCTGCTTTCGTGAGGTGCGCACTCGCGCGCTGCTTCGTGCCCGGCGCCGCCGAGTTGATATCGAAGAAAATCTGGCCGCGCTTCAAAAAGTCCGCGGCTTCTGCCGCAACTTTCTCCGCCGCAGCAGCGGTCACCGCCGAAAATACGAGATGCGCGCCCTCACAGGCCGCTTTCGCATTTTCCCTGGCTGTCACATTGCGCTTGGAAGCCGCGCGCTCGTAGCCGGCACGCTTACTGCTATCTTCGCGCAGGATGTCGTAGGCCGAGAGCGCGAGCGCCGGGTTGCCGTGCAGGTCGTCGGCGAAGCGGCGGCCCACTTCGCCAAAACCGATCAGCGCAATGCGCAAGGTGTTATTGTCTGCACTCATGCAATACCATCCGCGATTGCCGCGGCAAGGCGCGGAATATCCGCCTGTCATCCGTTCGAAGCAATTGGATTATAGCGAGAATCCGTAGCCCACGTGCGGACCCTTGTTGCAGCGCGTGATGGAATTCGGCCCGCAAAACCTACGCTTGCACTGGCCGCCAATTTGTGGCGTTTGAAGAGCCGAACACGGAGGATGGCATGCGACTGAAGATGACGGCGCTTGTTGCGCTCGCCCTATTCGCCTTTACGCCGGAGGCCTTCGCGCAGGATATGCGCGACCCGATGACGGGCCAATATATTTCCGGCAAGGGTACGAACCCGAACTCGAAGCCGGCACGAAACACCGGCTTCTTCGGAATCTTCTCCGGCTCGGCCTCGATCGATTCCAAATATGCTCCCGGCAGCATCGTGATCGTCACGAAGCAGCGGAAGCTCTTTTATGTGACGGGTCCGGGAACCGCGATCGAGTACAACATCGGCGTCGGCCGCATCGGCTTCACCTGGTCGGGAACGCACAGAGTTTCGGGTAAAAAAGAATGGCCGGTCTGGGTCCCGCCCGCGCAGATGCATGCGCGGCAGAAAGGGCTGCCGAAGCGCATGGAAGGCGGCGAGAACAATCCGCTCGGCGCGCGCGCGATCTATCTCGGCTCGACGCTCTATCGCATCCACGGCTCGAACGACCCGGACTCGATCGGTCTCGCCGACTCGTCGGGCTGCTTCCGTATGCACAACTCGGACGTGATCGATCTCTATGAACGGGTCGCAGTCGGCGCCACGGTTCACGTCATCAACTAATTTTTTCGTCATGGCCGGGCTTGTCCCGGCCATCCACGCTTTAGCAGCTTAGAGGTTTGAAAGACGTGGATGCCCGGCACAAGGCCGGGCATGACGATTAGTGTTGCTTATTCAGTGAACGTGCTTTTTCGGCGCAACAGCGGGGTCGCGCGATAATCCCTTGGCTTCCAGTTCATCGAGATAACGCTGGAAGCGCTTGTCGTGGTCGCGGCCGAGTTCGTGCAGATAGTCCCACGCGTAAATCCCGGTAGAGTGCAGATCGTCGAAGACGAGACGCACGGCATAATTGCCGACCGGCTGCACTTCGAGAATGAGCACGTTGCGCTTGCCCGGTACGGTCTTGCGCTCCTCGGGGCTGTGGCCCTGCACTTCGGCGCTCGGACTTTCCACGCGCAGATACTCGGCAGGCAGTGTGAAGGTATTGCCGTCGTCGAAAGCGACCCGCAGCGCGCTGCGGCCGCTGATCACCCGCAATTCCGTGGGCCAAGGTGTGTTCTGGGACATCCTGTACTCCAAGAAACCGAAACCTAGCGATCCGGCTTCGCGAGACAAGCCATGCGGCGGCGCACCTTTACCTGCCCGGATTTCTTGGCCAAAGTCGCTTGGAATCTGCGGCAAAGACCCAAAATGACAAGAAACCCCGCTGAAACAACCACCCGATGAACGACATTCGACCGATACCCGGAAGTTCCGCAGCCGCGCCTGCCCTAGTCGACCCGTTCGGCCGGCAGATCGACTATCTGCGCGTGTCGGTCACCGACCGCTGCGACTTCCGCTGCGTCTATTGCATGTCGGAACATATGACGTTTCTGCCCAAACCGGATCTGCTGACGCTCGAGGAACTAGACCGCATCTGCACCGCATTCGTCTCGCGCGGCGTGGAGAAGCTGCGCATTACCGGCGGCGAACCGCTGGTGCGCAGAGATATTATGACGCTGTTCCGCTCGCTCTCGCGTCATCTCGACAGCGGCATATTGAAGGAACTGACGCTTACTACGAATGGTTCGCAGCTTACGCGCTTTGCCGGAGAACTTGCGGGCTGCGGCATCAAACGCATCAATGTTTCGCTCGACACGCTGGACGCCGATAAATTCAAGACGCTGACACGCTGGGGCGATCTTTCGAAAGTGCTCGCCGGCATCGACGCCGCGCAAGAAGCCGGCATCCACATCAAGATCAACGCGGTCGCGCTCAAGGGCGACAACGAAGACGAAATCGCTTCGCTCATGGAATGGGCGCACGGCCGCGGCATGGATCTCGCGCTGATCGAGGTCATGCCGCTCGGCGATGTCGGCACCGAGCGCGTCGATCAGTATCTGCCGCTCTCGCTCGTCCGCGCGCGACTCGCGGAAAAATACACGCTTGAGGACATCGATTTCCGCACCGGCGGTCCTGCCCGCTACGTCTCGATCAAGGAAACCGGCGGCAAGCTCGGCTTCATCACGCCGCTCACGCATAACTTCTGCGAAGGCTGCAATCGTGTGCGACTGACCTGCACCGGCACACTCTATATGTGCCTCGGACAGGAAGACGCCGCCGATCTGCGCGGACCATTGCGCGCCGCCGCGGCGAACGACTTGCTCTACGCTGCCATGGACGACGCGATTGCACGCAAGCCAAAAGGCCACGACTTCGTCATCGACCGCCGCACGAAGCAACCTGCCGTCGGCCGGCATATGAGCCACACCGGCGGCTGAGGCTCGCTGAGGCCCGCTATTGCAAAGTTCCTGCTGGTGAATTCCAAACCCGCTGCCGGCGCGTTCTCCGCAAATCTGTGGAGCATCTTTTATATGGTGCTGGCCTCGGCCTCGTTCGCGACGAACGATATCTGCACCAAAATCGCGGTTCAGTTTCTCCCGGCTCCCGAGATCATCGCGATCCGGGGCGCCACCGCTTTCGTCTTTGCGTTCGCGCTCGTGTGCTTCGTCCATGGCGTGACGCAACTGAAGACGATCGCAAACCGGCATGTCTTCTGGAGAAGCCTGTTCGAAGGCTCGGTCGGGCCGATGATCATTACCTGCTACGCGTTTCTGCCGCTCGCGACGGTCACGGCGGTCATGCAGGTCGGCCCGTTCCTCGGTATGATCGCGGGGATCTACTTGTTCAAGGAGTCTGTTGGCTGGCGGCGCTGGTGCGCGGCGTTTGTCGGTTTCTTCGGCGTGCTTCTGATCATCAAGCCGGGCGGCGATGCGTTTCAGCCGGTCGCGCTTGTCGTATTGCTGATCGCGGCGGTCGGTGTCGGGCGCGATATTCAATCGCGCAGGATCGGCAACGCCGCGCCTCCTTTCGTCGTGTCGCTCGCCACCTCGCTGACCGGGACCATGCTCGCATTCGCGCTTACGCCGATCATGCAACCGTTAGGGATCAAGGCCTGGGGGCCGTGGCTGTGGCCAGACCTGTACTCCTTCGTGCTTTGCTGCATGGCGGGATTTCTGATGGTGCTCGCCAACACGTTTTCGTTCCTCGCTTTCCGCGCCGGAGACATGTCAGTCGTGGCACCGTTCCGCTATTTCTATCTCTTCTTCGCGGTCATCGGCGGCGCGGTCGTCTTCATGGAATATCCCGACCTGATTTCGCTTTTGGGTATGGCCTTGATCGTAGCGGGCGGCATCTATCTTCTGCACCGCGAGCGGTTGCGCGCGAAACACGCGGCTCTCTCCGCTATATCCCCGTCCGCACAATGACCGATACGCGCGCTGCCAACCGCCTCGGCATGATTTTCATGGTGCTCGCGATGGCGCTATTCGCCGCGAACGACGCGGGCACGAAGTACGCCGCGAAAACGCTGCCGGTTTCCGAGGTCATGGTTCTGCGCGGCAGCTTTGCGCTCGTCTTTCTCATTGCGATTCTCTGGTGGCGGGGAGAATTGCGCGAGACGCCGAAAGTTTTCGAGTGGCAGGTGAGCCTGCGCGGCTTTGCGGAAGCTGCGAACGGCGTGTTGCTGATTTCCGCACTCGCGCTGATCCCGCTCGGCAATGTGATCACGATCATTCAACTCGTGCCGTTCCTGATGACGATCATCGCAGCCTCGACGCTCGGCGAGAGCGTCGGCTGGCGGCGCTGGCTTGCGGTCGCGGCCGGCTTCGTCGGCGTGCTTTTCGTAGTGAAACCGGCGACCAGCGCCTTCGATGCGGCGTCGCTCTTCGCACTTACTGCAACCTTCACGATCCTTCTGCGCGACATGCTTGCGCGTTCGATCGGCACGCGCGTTCCGGCTTTTGTCGTTGCATTGGCGTCGATCCTTGCCGGCGTCGCGGTCGGCGGTGCCGGTTCGCTCTTCCAAACCTGGCAGCCGGCCGATGCGATGACTTTATTCAGTCTGTTCGCTTCAGGCGTCTGTCTTGTGCTTGCGCAATATTTCATCGTGCTCGCTTATCGCGGCACGGAACTCTCGGCGGTGGCGCCGTTCCGCTACTCGATCGTGCTTTTTGCCGTGATCTACGGATTCGTATTCTTCCGCGAAGTTCCCGATGCATGGTCCTTCGCGGGAATGGCGATCATGATCGTCGCCGGTCTCTACATGCTGCACCGGGAAGCGTTGCGCACCCGCAATGCGACAATCGGCGGCAAATAAAGCGCGCGTAAAACAGGCGGTTTCGCCCGCATCTACCAAGGTTTCACGCGCACCCATTCGCTGCCCAACTGTTTCGCCCTGCGGCTTGATCGGTGGGTTTTATTGGCTATGGTGCCCGCCAAGGGAGCGGCTGGAGCCGAGAGAACGCGCAAAGCGTCAGGCCAGAGCCGCTAAGGGACTTTCGATACGTCCGGGGGCTTCAAGTCTTGCGTATTCTGCTTGCCATCAGCCGCGGAATCGACTGGATCAACGACCAGTTCGGCGTCGCCGCCAATTGGTGCGTGCTGCTTTCGGCGCTGATTTCCTGCATGGAATCCCTGCTCGGCTTTTTCTGGGGCAGCGCAAAGTGGATGAGCGCGAACTATCCGCATCTCGCCGGGATCGAGCGCTTCTTCCAACCCATCTTCAGCTGGTACCAGCGCAATTCGGTCGCGATGATCGACACCGAACTCTACATGTTCGCGGGGATGGTGATGCTCGGCGCCGCCTACACGTTTAAGGTGAACGAGCACATTCGGGTCGATCTATTTTACGAAATGGTTTCCGAACGTACTCGCCTCTGGATCGACATCCTCGGCACACTCTTGTTCCTGATGCCGATGTGCATCGTTCTGATCTATTTCACCTGGGGCTGGTTTGTGCAGTCGTGGATATCCGGCGAGACGACTGCCGACGTCGGCAGCCTCGCGCGCTGGCCGCTGCGGCTGATGCTGCCGGTCGGATTTGCGCTGCTCATCCTGCAAGGCGTTTCGGAATTGATTAAGCGCTTCGAATCGCTGCGGACACACCGCAAGACTTTCGTTGAGTACGAGACGCCGCTGCAATGATCGATTTCGTCACGCACAACATGGCCCCGCTGATGTTCATGGGGCTGATCCTGTTCATGCTGATCGGCTACCCGGCAGCCTTTTCGCTCGGCGCTTGCGGTCTCTTCTTCGGCTTCATCGGTATCGAACTCGGCCTGATCCGCCCGGACTATTTCGGCCTTGCCGCGTTTCAGTTAAACGCGACGTTCACGAACCAGTTGCTGCTCTCGATTCCGTTCTTCACGCTAATGGGCGCGATCCTTGAGCGCTGCGGCCTCGCCGAAGATTTGCTGGATTCGATCGGTCAGGTGTTCGGCCCTGTGCGCGGCGGTCTTTCTTATGCGGTGATTTTCGTCGGTGCGATTTTGGGCGCGATTACCGGCACCGTTGCGGCCTCGGTGATCGCGATGGCGGTTATCGCGCTGCCCCTGATGCTGCGCTACGGCTATTCCACGCGGCATGCGACCGGCGTGATCGCCGCCTCCGGCACCATCACCCAACTCATTCCGCCGTCGCTCGTGCTCGTCATTCTCGCCGAACAGCTCGGCCGCTCGGTCGGCGATATGTACAAAGGCGCGCTTGGGCCGAGCCTCATCCAGATCGCGTTGTTCTGCGCGTGGGTTGCGTTCCTTAGCTACTTTTACCCAAAGGACGTGCCTGCGCTCCCGCCGGAAGCGCGCACGCTTAAAGGCACCCCCAGCCGGCCGAAAGTTATCTTCCTCACCGTAATGGCGATCGTCGTGTCTGTGGCGACCTTTATGGTATTTTGGGAAGACGAAGCGACGCCAATCCTGATCTGGCTCGGCATCGCCTTCGGTGGGTCGATCATCATGATCCCGTGGCTGCGTCAGTGGCCACTGATGTGGAAGGCCGCGCGCGGCATCATTCCATCGATGGCGTTGATCCTGATTGTGCTCGGAACGATCTTCGCGGGTGTTGCGAACGCCACCGCGGCCGGCGCGCTCGGCGTGCTCGGCGCTTTTCTCCTCGCCTGGATGAACGGCCGCCTCACCTGGGCGCTGACCTATCAGAGCATGTCGAACACCATGCGCATCACCGCGATGGTAGTGTTCATTCTGATCGGCGCGCGCGTGTTCAGCCTTGTGTTCCAGGGCGTCGGCGGCAAGGAATGGGTCGAGGGCATGCTGACCTCGCTGCCCGGCGGCCAGACCGGCTTCCTGTTCTTCACGATGGCGTTCATCTTCGTGATCGCCTTCTTCCTCGACTTCTTCGAGATCGCTTTCATCATCGTGCCGCTGCTTGCGCCCGCCGCGGAAAAGCTCGGCATCGATCTGGTCTGGTTCGGCGTGCTGATCTGCGCGAACATTCAAACCAGCTTCATGCATCCGCCATTCGGCTTCGCGCTGTTTTACTTGCGAGGCATCGCACCAAAAAGTGTGAAAACGACAGACATCTATTGGGGCGCGGTGCCCTGGCTATTCCTGCAGCTGGCTCTCGTCATCATCTTGATCTTCTGGCCAACGTCCGTCACGTACTGGCTCAGCAAGACGACCATCGATCCGAGCAAGGTGAAGATCGAAATTCAGCTCAACGACGAGCCGCTCGGACCGCCCAAGTTCTAAAATCCGAAGCACAAAAAAACCCGGAGCTTTCGCCCCGGGTTTTTTTCTTTTGCTCGCTTGCAGATTACGCGCGGCGGGCGCGGATCTGGAAGCCGTCGAAGGTGTATTCCGCGACCTGCCACCAGAGGTACTGGTCGTTGCGGAAGCTCATGTAGCTGTCGTGGATCTTCTTGAAGTCCGCGTTCTTCGCCGAGGTTTCGGCGTAGACTTCGTTCGCGGCCTTGTAGCAGGCTTCCATGATCTGCGATGAGAACGGCTGCAGCTTGGCGCCGCCGCCGATCAGACGGCGGAGCGCGGCCGGGTTACCGGCATCGTACTTCGCCATCATCCAGGTATTGGCGGTCTGCGCAGCGGACTCGAGGATCGTCCTGTAGCTCTTCGGCAGCGCGTTCCACTTCTCGATGTTTACCATCGCGTGGAGCATCGGGCCGCCTTCCCACCAACCGGGGTAGTAGTAGAACGGCGCGACCTTGTTGAAGCCGAGTTTCTCGTCGTCATAAGGGCCGACCCACTCGGCGGCGTCGATCGTGCCGCGCTCGAGCGCCTGATAGATTTCGCCGCCCGCGATCTGCTGCGGCACGACGCCGAGCTTCGAGAGCACCTGACCGGCGAAACCGCCGATACGCATCTTCAGACCCTTGAGGTCGTCGAGATTCTTGATCTCCTTGCGGAACCAGCCGCCCATCTGTGCGCCGGTATTTCCGGCCATCAAACCATAGGCGTTGTACTTCTTGAAGAAGTCGTTCAGCAGGTCGTTGCCGCCGCCGTGCACGCACCAGGCATCCATCATGCGCTGGTTGAGACCGAACGGAACGGCAGTCCCGAATGCGAACGTGGGGTCCTTGCCGATATAGTAGTACATGGCGGTGTGGCACATTTCGACGGTGCCGTTGGTCACCGCGTCCAGCGCCTGAAGGCCCGGAACGATTTCGCCCGAAGCGAAGACCTGGATCTGGAATTTGCCGTCGGTGGCATCGCTGACTGTCTTCGACAGGACTTCAGCCGCGCCATAGATGGTGTCGAGCGCTTTCGGGAAGCTCGACGTCAGACGCCACTTAATTTCAGGAGAGGACTGGGCAATCGCAGGAGCAGCTACCGCACTGGCAGCGAGAGTACCTCCTGCGACTTGCAGGAACTTACGACGTTTCATGTGTGCATTCCCCCTTGGGAGCGTGGAGTTATCGGTTGTTGGACTTCCGGGCCTCTGCGTCCCGGTCATCTGGGGGGAAGAATGGCCGAGTGCTATGCAAAAATCCAGAAGCCAGTGTTCTTGCTATGCAGCATAACAAAACGCCACGGTCCAACCAAAGTCGGGTTTACCCGACTTTGGCTTTTTTGATGCCGAACTCGGCTAAAGCCGAGTTCGGTTCGGCCGCGACGTAAAGTTCTTGTAGTTTCAGCGAAAACTAGACGGGCCGATGGCGGGCCCGGATCGAAAATCTACCGAGCGAGCGCTACGACTCGATCACGATCTTTGGCGCCGCGCGTTTTCCAGACGAAGTCTCAAGCGCTGCGCGCACGCGCGCGGCAATGTCCTTGTAGATTTTCGCGTGCGAACTGTCCGGCTCGGTTGCGACAATCGGCAGGCCCGCATCCGATGTCTCGCGGATTTTCAATTCCAGCGGTACCTCGCCGAGAAATTGTACGCTCCAGCGGTCGGCTTCCTTACGTGCGCCGCCGTGACTGAAGATGTCGGAGCGTTCGCCGCAATGCGGGCAAAGGAAGTAGCTCATATTTTCGATCAACCCGAGCACTGGAACGTCTACGCGCCGGAACATCGCGATCCCGCGCCTTGCGTCGATCAGCGCGAGATCCTGTGGGGTCGATACGATGACTGCACCGGCAAGCGGCACCTGCTGCGCGAGCGTCAACTGCGCGTCGCCGGTGCCCGGCGGCATATCGACCACGATCACATCGAGCGGCGCCCAATCGACTTCACGCAACATCTGCGTGATTGCCGATTGCACCATCGGCCCGCGCCAGATCATCGGCGTGTCTTCATCGACCAGAAAACCGATCGACATGACCTTCAGGCCGAACGCTTCCATCGGTCTCAGCGTGCGGCCACCAATTAGTTCCGGCTTGCCCTTGAGAGCGAGTAGCCGCGGCATCGACGGGCCGTAAATATCCGCGTCCAACACGCCGACTTTCAGCCCGAGCGATTGCAGGCCGAGCGCGATGTTGACCGCGGTCGTCGATTTGCCGACGCCGCCCTTGCCGGAAGCGACCGCGATGATCGCACCGACACCCGGCACGCCCAGAATCTTTCCGCCCGGACCTGCCGCCGCACGCTGCTGCGGTGGAGCGGAAGCCGTGCCGGGTTTTTTTTCGGCGGTCAGCGCGATCAATACCGAGGCCACGCCCGGCACTTTCTTGATCGTATCCTCCGCCTGCTTGCGGACGCTTTCCCAGGCCTGCGCTTCGGCCGCATCGACGGTGAGCGAACAGAATACTTTTCCGCCGGTAACGACAACGCCCGACAGCTTGCCCGACGAGACAATGTCCTTGCCGTCGGGGCCTTTAACGGACTTGAGGGCTTCGGTAATGGTTTCGGAAGTGGCGGTCATTCTTCTTGTCTCCCGCCCACTTCATAGCATTTCCAGCTGAAAAGTTCCTCGCGGCTATTCGCCCTTGAAACGCGGCAGCCGCTTCTCGCGGAAGGCCATGACGCCCTCGATGAAATCCTTCGAGCGGCCGGCCTCGCGCTGGCTGTCGCGCTCAAGATCGAGTTGCGTCGAAAGATCGTTGGCGCCGCTTGCCATGAGCGCCTGTTTGGCGAGCCGGTAGGCAAGCGTCGGTCCGGCGGCGAGGATCGCCGCATGTTTTGCGACTTCGCTCGCAAAAATATCGTCGTCGAGAATCTTCCACGCGATGCCCATGCGTTCGCAGTCTTCCGCGGGGATGCGGTCCGCAAACAGACTCATCGCAAGCGCGCGCTTCAGGCCTACGAGCCGCGGCAGAAACCAGGTACCGCCCGCATCGGGCACAAGGCCGATACGCGCAAACGCCTGCTGGAGATATGCCGATCGCGCCATCAGCATGATGTCGCAAGCGAGCGCGATGTTGGCACCCGCGCCCGCGGCAGGTCCGTTCACGGCGGCAATCGTCGGAATCGGGAACGAAGCAAGTCTGCGCACCAGCGGATTGTAATTCTTATCTAGCGACGCACCGAGATCGAGCTTTGCGCCATCGGCGATCACGCGCTCGCTCAGATCCTGACCGGAGCAGAACGCGCGGCCCTCGCCCGTCAGCACGAGGCAGCGGACATTCTTGTCGCCCTCGACTTTATCCAGTGCGTCGCGCAGTTCCGGATGCGTCGCTGCGTTGATTGCGTTCAACCGATCCGGCCGCGCCAGCGAAAGCGTGGCGACCGAACCGGCAACCTCAAGCTTGATATTTTCGTATTTCATTTCCTAAGCCTTGGCACTGGGACGCGCGGACACGGCGGTGTGCCAGCGCGAGAGGTTCTTCATCTCCGGTGTCAGCGATAATTTAATCACGCGCATGAAATCTATCGTGCAGAGTGCGGTGATGTCGGCGATCGTAAAGCGGTTGCCGGCGATATATTCGCGTTTGCCCAGTTCGTTCTCGAGAAAGGTGACGAACTCGGCGGCCTTGTCGCGGCAGGCGTTGCCCCAGTCGGGTACCTGCGGAATTTCGCGCTTGGCCATCGCGGGGCTGTTGTGGCGAAAAGCCTGCGAGACCGGGCCGTAGAAATGCAGTTCCAGACGCCGGTTCCACATCTCGACCTGCGCGCTTTCGAGCGCGTCCTTGCCGAACAGGTTCGGCTCCGGATGCAGCTTCTCGAAATAGAGGCAGATCGCGACCGACTCCGTAATCACCGTGCCGTCGTCGAGCATAAGCACCGGCACCCGCTGCATCGGGTTCATCGCAGTGAATTCTTCGCTGAATTGCTCGAGCCCGCCGAGATCGACTTCCTGCCTGGGAATGTCGATGCCCTTCTCGGCCAGAAAGATACGCACGCGGCGCGGGTTGGGCGCGCGGCCCATATCGTACAATTTCATTTCGGTGCGCCTCCGTCCGCTATCGGAACATGCGGGCGGGAACCTATCAAGTTGTAGATAAGACTAGGCTATTCGCCGCGTGGCGGAATGATTTACCTCTCCTTAACTATAAGAATCAGGCCGACATTAACCACCTTCGCGCGATGGTAGCGGCAACTGGCGCGAGGAACGCGGGCGGCGTTTCGCGGGCCGGTTTGCGCTTTTTGTGAAAGCCTGGGGCGAGTGGCGGGCGATTGGGTAACGGTATTGCGTAATGATGGGTTATAGCGCCCGCGGAGACGAAACGGCGGCGGATGACGCCCGTGCCGCGCATGAGCGCCGTCTCAAGCTCAATCGCAGCGTTCGCGACGCGCGCGACGTTCTCACGTCCACGTCCGGCGTAAAGTCCGCATTCAACTATGAACTCCTGCGCCTCTATGCGGAGCATCGCATCGGCGCATCCGTCGCGCTGTTCATGCTGATCTCGCTCGTCGGCATTGCGTCGTCGCTGTGGACCGGCGGCGTCGGCGCGATCCTGTGGACGATGATCGCACTCACGATCCATTCGCTGAACGTCGCCGCCTGCCGCCGCTTCCTCGCTTCGCCCGCAAGCCCGGCGCTGATGCAGCGCTATCGCGTTCTCTTCACGATGTTCGATCTGATCTTCGGCGTGAGCTGGGTTCTGATCGTGAACGTGCTCGTGGGATTGGGCGCGCAGGGCTCGGGCGATTTCTCGCTGTTCGCGATGCTGCTCGTGGTCGCCGTGTTCTCGATGCTGGCCGCGAGCATTCCGAGCGCCGTCTATGCCGCCACGGTGCCGGTCGCCGCTGTCGTTTCGCTGCACTATCTTCTGCGCGGCACTCCGCAAGACGTCGTGCTCGCCATTCTCACGATCGGGGCGGAAGCCTATTTCGTGATGGTCGCGGGCCGCCTGCACATCGCCGCGGTCTCGGCGCTCCAGGCGCGTGCGCAGCTCGACACGCTTATCGGCGAACTCGAACAGTCGAAGGCAAAGTCCGACGAGGCCGCCCGCCGCGCGGAAGCCGCGAACCTCGCGAAGTCGCGCTTCCTCGCGCAGATGTCGCACGAGCTTCGCACGCCGCTGAATGCGATCCTCGGCTTCTCGGAAGTGATGAAAAACGAAGTGCTCGGCAGCCATGCTGTGCCTGCGTATAAAGAGTATGCGGGCGACATCCATGATTCCGGCGGTCACCTGCTCAACCTCATCAACGAAATTCTCGATCTCTCGCGCATCGAGGCCGGCCGCTACGAGCTGAACGAGGAACCGGTAAGCCTCGTCGATATCGCCGACGACTGCACGCATCTGATGAAGATGCGCGCGACCAACCGCGGCATCACGCTGCACACGCTGTTCGAATCCAATCTTCCGAAGATCTGGGCCGACGAGCGCGCCGTGCGCCAGGTCGTGCTCAATCTGCTTTCGAACGCGATCAAGTTCACACCGCAAGGCGGCGAGGTGTTCACCAAGGCCGGCTGGACCGCTTCCGGCGGCCAGTACCTGTCCGTCCGCGACACCGGTCCGGGCATCCCCGAAGACGAGATTCCGATCGTCATGGCATCCTTCGGCCAGGGCTCGAACGCGATCAAAACCGCCGAACAGGGCGCCGGCCTCGGCCTGCCCATCGTCAAGGGCCTGATCGACCTCCACGGCGGTACTTTCACGCTCCGCTCGAAGCTGCGCGAAGGTACCGAAGTCATCATCACTTTCCCTGCCGAACGGGTCATGGCGGCGCTCGCCCCGGTGACCGACGCCGGCCCGCTGCAACCGAAACAATCCGAACATGGCAAGCAGACCACCCCTGCCCGCGCGTGATAAATTCTGAAATCATCGAATCGCGGCTGTTCGCGCTGCGCCGGAAACGAGAAATGCTACCGCCCTTCGTGCATGACACGCTGAAATGGCTGCGCATCGAAACGGTGCTGCCGTTCGGAAGCACGCCGCGCGGCGACGACGGCGAAGCGATTCCCGAAAGCCCAGGCGAGGGCGCCTATGCCGCGCCACTGGCGGCGGCGGCTGCTGGCGCTTTCGGAGCGGCTGCGCTCCTGATCTGCTTCTTTCTTCGCCTTCCCTCTCTTGTCGTCGCGGCAGTAGCGCTGCTCGCGCTCGCCGCGATACGCGGCGCCCGGCTGGAGAGCGGCATGGTGCGCGGCGGCGACCGTCTTTCCGCCACGGCCGGCACGGGCGCGGCGACGCTGATGCTTCTCATGCTCGTCGAAGTCGCTGCGCTCGCCGGCTTGATCGTAAATCATGCCCCGAGCGCCGCTTTGGTCGTGATTGCGGCGGCCATCTTCGGCTCCTCCGCCGCGATCGTTTTTCGCCTGACGCAACCTGCGCGTCCGCTCGGAGAAGTCGGCGAGGGTTCGCGGCCCTCGAACACCGTGGCGTTGCAGGGTCTGACGCTGATCACCATCGTGGCCTGCACCGCGCTTCTCTTGCCGGTGTATCGCATCGGCCCCACGGCAGCGGCTTTCGTCGCGGCGCTTTCAGCATTTGTTTGCGTCGTTGCAATAGCCAAGAACCAGCACGCCGACGACGTCGCGGATTGCAGCGCAGTTGCCGGAAAAACCACCGAAGTCGCCGCGATATTCGCCGTGCTCATTTTCGTGGAAGCGTCCTGAAATATGTTCCGCAACGATAAATTCCTCTGGCTCATCATCATCGGCCTCGTGCTCGCGGTGATCGTGCTGATTTCGCGTCACGACGAGGGCACTGTCGGCCCGATGGATACGAATTCGTTTGCGAGCCTCGTCTACTTCTCGGCCCTCTTGTTGCTGGTCGGCGGCGGCTTCTATTCGGTTTTTTACGGGCGCTTTCAGGAAAAGCTCAAATCCGTCGGCATCTGGCTTTGCATCGTAGCGCTGCTCGCGGTCGCCTATAACTATCGCAGCGACATCGTTCGTGCCGTCGACCGCATGTTCACGATGGTGACCCCGGATCAGGACATCACCGCGAGCATTCCGAACAGCGTGCGCGTCGATCGCAACGCCACCGGCGATTTCAACGTCCGCGTTATGGTCAACGGCGCACCGCTCGCGATGCTGATCGATACCGGCGCGTCGAGCGTGGTGCTGACGCTGGATGCCGCGCGCGCAGCGGGCCTTCCGGTCGATCTTCTGAAGTACGACATCACGATCGAAACCGCGAAAGGCCGCAGCTTTGCCGCCGCCGTCGTGCTCGATCAGATCCGCATCGGCAACATCATCGAGCGCCGCGTGCCCGCGCTGATCGTCCGCCATGGCGACCTGCGCATGAGCCTGCTCGGTATGAGCTTTCTGCAGCGTCTCGAATCCTTCGAGTTGCGCGGCAAGCAGATGGTCCTGCGCGGACGCCGCTAAACAATCTCGCACCGCAATTCGATTTCACGTTGCGGAACTATTCGTTCCGCGATGCGGTATTTCGTGCCGCGCGGTTGACGTTACGGCTCTTGGGTGTTGCAGTGGATTTCCTCCGCAAGTGCGCGTGCGCTCGCGGAAAATCGGAACGACGATTTGCAGCGAATTCGCTGCTGGCAAGAATGACGAAACCTGGGGAGGAAAAAATGAAGCGCTTCGCGCTCGCACTCATCGTTGCTGCTGTTGCTGCCATATCCGGCGGAACCGTTTCGGCGCAAAACTATCCGGCCAAACCCGTGACATTGATCGTGCCGTGGCCCGCCGGCGGCTCCACCGACATTGCGATGCGCGCAATCGCGGAAGCCGCGAGCAAGCATCTCGGCCAGCCGATCATCATCGACAACCGCGTCGGCGGCTCCGGCACGGTCGGCCCGGCGCAGATGGCGGCCACCGCCAAGCCGGACGGATACACGGTTGCGCAGATTCCGATCACGGTTTTCCGTCTGCCCCTGATGCAGCAGACCACCTGGAACGCGGACAAGGACTTCACTTACATCGTTCATCTCACCGGCTACACCTTCGGCGTGACCGTGAAAGGCGACTCCGAGTTCAAGACCTGGGACGACGTCGTAAAATTCGCCAAGGCGAATCCGGGCAAGGTGACCTATGCGACGCCGGGTGCCGGCACCTCGCTGCATATCGGGATGGAGCAGATCGCGGCGCAGGCGGGCATCAAGCTGACGCAAGTTCCGCTCAAAGGCGGTGCTGAAACCAACGCCGCTGTGCTCGGCGGACATACGATGTTGCAAGCGGATTCGAGCGGCTGGAAAGGTCTCGTCGAGTCGAAGCAGCTTCGCCTGCTGATGATCTGGACCTCGAACCCGTCGCCGAACTATCCCGGCGTGCCGACGCTAAAGCAGCTCGGCTATCCGTTCGTGTTCGACTCGCCGTTCGGTATCGCGGGGCCGAAAGGCATGGATCCGAAAGTCGTCGCGACGCTGCATGACGCCTTCAAGAAAGCGATCGACGACCCGGCGGTACAGGCGACACTCGCGAAATACGACATGGTCGTGAACTACAAGAGCACCGCCGACTACGTGAAGTTCGTGAAGGAAGTCACCGCCACCGAAAGCAAGGTCGTGGAAACGCTCGGCCTGAAGAAAAAAGAGTAGCGCGTAATCGACGGCTCCGCCGCAAAACGGCGGGGCCGTTTTTCTTAGAAGCGATCACTCCATGAAAAGCTCGGGCTTCCGGGTCAACAACGCCGAACTTTGGGGCGGCGCGATCTGGTTTGCGGTCAGCCTGTTCGTGCTCGAACAGGGCCGAAGGCTCGGCCTCGGCACCGTGAACGCGCCCGGCATGGGCTTCATGATGTTCTGGCTCGGGATCGTGATGGCCGGACTTTCGCTCGGCGTCGCCGCGCAATCGATCAGGAGCGAAGGGCCTTCCATTCGCGCGCTGTGGGCCGGAACGCGCTGGGTGAAAACGCTGATCGTAATCGTGGCTTTCGTACTCTATGCCTACGCGTTCACGCAGCTCGGCTTTCTGCTGTCCACCATTCCGCTGATGCTCGTATTGCTGCGCGCAATCGATCCCGTGCGCTGGGTGATCGCGCTGCCGCTCGCGTTCGGCGCGCCGCTATTGATCTGGTGGGTGCTCGAGCGGGTTTTGCAAATTCAGTTGCCGACCGGCGTTTTCGAGATCGGATAGACCATGGATCTCGCCGCACAGGTCGCCAATGGCTTCGCCGTCGCACTGACGCCGATCAATCTGCTCTACTGTTTCATCGGGGTTTTCATCGGCACGCTCGTCGGCGTGCTGCCCGGCATCGGTCCGATTTCGGCGATGTCGCTGCTGTTGCCGGTGACGCTTTCGGGCACGCCGGAGTCCGGCATCATCATGATGGCCGGCATTTACTACGGCTCGATGTATGGCGGTTCGACCACGTCGATCCTCGTCAACATTCCCGGCGAAGCGACTTCGGTCGTCACCTGTCTCGACGGCCATCAAATGGCGAAACAGGGCCGCGCCGGGCCGGCACTAGGCATGGCGGCTTTCGCATCGTTCATCGCCGGCACTGCCTCGGTCGTGGGCCTGATGGTGATTGCGCCCTATCTCGCGCGTTTCGCGGTCGCGTTCGGGCCGGCCGAAATGTTCAGCCTGATGATCCTCGGCCTCGTGATCGTGACCTTCCTCACGCAAGGCTCGATGCTGAAATCTCTCTTGATGGCGAGTGCGGGTGTCGTGCTCGGGCTGATCGGCCTCGACAGCATCACCGCGCAGCCGCGCCTCACCTTCGGCCGCATCGAGCTTTACGACGGCATCGGCCTGGTGCCGGTCGTGATGGGACTATTCGGCGTCGCCGAAGTGCTCACGAATATCGAGCAGGGCATCAAGCGCACGGTTTCGACGACGAAGATCAGCAACCTGTTGCCGAGCAGCGAAGACTGGCAGCGTAGCAGAGGCCCGATCCGGCGCGGCACCGCGCTCGGCTTTTTCCTGGGCATCATTCCAGGCGGCGGCGCCGTGATTGCAGCGTTCGCGTCTTACGCGCTTGAAAAGCGGATCTCGAAAACGCCGGAACAATTCGGCAAGGGTGCGATCGAGGGCGTCGCCGGACCGGAAGCCGCGAACAACGCGGCCGCGGGCGGCGCCTTCATTCCGCTCTTGACGCTCGGCATTCCGCCGAACGTCGTGATGGCGCTGCTGCTCGGCGCGTTCGTCATTCACAACATTCAGCCCGGCCCGCTTTTGATGGTGCAGCGGCCCGATCTGTTCTGGGGCGTGATTACGAGCATGTATATCGGCAACGTGATGCTGCTCGTGCTCAACCTGCCGCTGATCGGCATGTGGGTGCAACTCTTGCGCCTGCCCTATAACATTCTGTTCCCGATGATCCTGCTATTCACCGTGATCGGCGTGTTCGCGAGCAGCAACAACATCTTCGATCTCTATGTGATGATCGCATTCGGAATCATCGGCTATCTCACACGCAAGCTCGGCTACGAGGCGGCGCCCTTGGTGCTCGCTTTTGTGCTCGGTGCGATCATGGAGAACAAGTTGCGCACCGCGTTGATTATTTCGGCGGGCGATCTCACGACATTCGTGACGAAGCCGATTTCGGCGATCTGCCTCGGCATCGCAGCGATCATGCTTCTGATGCCCTTGATCCCGTTCCTGCGACGCAAGCGCGAGCAGGTTGCGATCGAAGACGGGCAGAACTGATTTTCATTGGCGCGTGATCGTTTCCAAAAACCGGTTCCCACTTTTCGGGATCGCGCGCTTTAAAACCAGCCCATCAGGCTCGCGAAGAAGCGAACGGCTACGACCAGCAGGAAAATCGCGAACGCGACTTCCAGCCTTCTGCGCGGCCATGAATGTGCGAGCTTCGCGCCATAGGGTGCTGCGAGCACGCTCGTCGGCGCGAACAGCGCAACGGCGAGAAACGAAACATAGCCAACCGACAACGGCGGCATCAGCGCCTGCTGCGGCCAGCCCGCGATCATGTAACCGATCATGCCCGGCAGCGAGATCAGGACGCCGACGCCCGAAGATGTCGCAACCGCGCGATGAATGGAAACGCCATAAAGCGTGAGGAACATCGCGGAGTAAGCGCCGCCGCCGATGCCCATCAGCGCCGAGATCACGCCGATCCCAAGACCGACCGCGAGGGTAACGCCCGTACCCGGTAGCTGATTAGCGATGCGCCAGCTTTCGCGTCCGAAGATCAACTTCAGCGCCATCAAGGTCGCGAACACGACGAACAAGAGTTTGAAGACCGTGGCGCTCGCGAAGTAGGCGATGACCGAGCCAATGCCGACGCCGCCAATGATCGGCAGCGCCCAGATGCGCAGGACATTGTCGTCCACCGCGCCCTTCGCTTTATGTGCGTAATAGGAGCGGATCGACGTCGGCACGATCAGCGCAAGCGCGGTGCCGACGCAAAGCTGCATACGCACTTCATCGGCGACGCCAAGCGCCTTGAAGACTTCGTACATGACCGGGACGGAGATCGCGGCGCCGCCAATGCCGAGAAGCCCGGCGAAGATGCCGGTAAGTGTGCCTGCGATGAGGATTGCGACGACGAGAACCGCGAATTCGCCCGCGGGAATTCCAACAATGGTCATGCGGCGCTTTGTGCCGGGATTTCCTGAGAAAGGAAAGCAAGCGCCTCGCGCAACACCCATGCATTCGCGCCTGGCTTCACCGCTTCGGTCGCGAGATGGCGGCGGTAGGATCGCGCACCCGGTCTGCCGCGAAAGGCGCCGAGCAGATGCTTGGTGATGTCGTGCAGCCGCGCGCCCTTCGCCAGCTCGCGCTCGATATACGGAATGAGCTTCTCGAAGGCTTCCTCGATGCTCCGCACCGGCGCTGCCTCGCCGAAAAATTTCGTATCGATACCGAGGAGCAATTCCGGAGAGTCGTAAGCCGCGCGGCCGAGCATGACGCCATCGACTTTCGCGAGATGATCTTTCGCGGCATCCAGCGACACGATGCCGCCGTTTATAATGACTGGATAATCCCCAAGGCGCTTCTTCAAGCGATACACGCGGTCGTAATTGAGCGGCGGAATATCGCGGTTCTCGCGCGGGCTCAGGCCCTGCAGCCATGCCTTGCGCGCGTGAACGGCCAGCGCATTGCTACCCGCAGCAACCATCGCGTCCGCGAATTCGTCGAGCGCTTCATCTTCGTGCTGGTCGTCGATGCCGATGCGGCATTTCACGGTGACCGGAATTTTCACCGCCGCCTTCATCGCGGCGACACCTTCGGCGACGCGCATAGGCTCCGCCATGAGACATGCGCCGAAGTGTCCGTTCTTCACGCGATCCGAAGGACAGCCGCAGTTCAAATTCACTTCGTCATAGCCGAGATCTTCCGCGATCTTCGCGCTCGCGGCGAGATCCTTTGCATTCGACCCGCCGAGCTGAATCGCAACCGGATGTTCTTCGGCGTTGAAGCCGAGCAACCGCTCGCGGTCGCCGTGCAGCACCGCGCCGGTTGTGATCATTTCCGTGTAGAGCTTTGCTTTGCGCGACAGCAGCCGATGGAAGAACCGGCAATGCCTGTCGGTCCATTCCATCATGGGCGCGACGGAAAAACGATATGGCGAGTTGGAAATCAATTTCTGCGTGTCCGGATTTTCCGCTTAGGCGGCGTCGGCCTTGCGGTCGAAATGCTCGCGCGCCGAGATAATTCTTCCATAGTGGGTTTCGGCCCAGCGCACCAGCGTGCCGATCGGCGTCATCAGCGATGTACCGAGCGGGGTCAGGCGATATTCGACGCTCGGCGGCTGCGTCGGAAACACCGTGCGCGAGATAAGGCCGTTACGCTGCAGATCGCGGAGCGTCTGGGTCAGCATCCGCTGCGAGATGTCCGGGATCAGGCGGCGCAATTCGCCGAAGCGATAGGGCTTCTCGGAGAGCGCGAGCAACATCAGCGTGCTCCACTTGTCGCCGATCTGGTCGAGCACCTGCCGCACCGGACAGTCGCCGAGATTGGACCCCGAGATGTTTTGTGCGCGCAGCACGTCCTGAATTTTGCGCGATGGCTTCGCTGGCCGTTTCATCTTGTTTCTCTTGTGGTTCCCTGGAAGTAACCAGCGCCCGGCAAACTGCCTTCTTTACGGACGCCTTTCGATCTCACATGTACACATTGTCTCAAAAAGAGACCATATCACAGATTTGTACATGGGAAGCACGACAATGGCAAACCAACCCACCCTCCTCGTCACCGGCGCCTCCGGCAATCTCGGCCGCCGCGCACTGGAACTCCTCATCGAAGCGAACGCCGGCAAGGTCATCGCTGGCACGCGCGATCCATCTAAGCTCGCGGACCTCGCCGCCAAGGGCATCGAAGTTCGCAAGGCCGATTTCGACGATCCGGCGCTCGCAGATAGCTTCAAGGGCGTCGATCGCCTGCTGCTGATTTCGACCGACGCGCTCGACAAGCCGGGCCGCCGCCTCGCGCAGCACAAGGCCGCAATCGCGGCCGCGAAGAAAGCCGGCGTGAAGCACATCGTCTATACGTCGATGCCGAAGCCCGAGCCGGGCTCGCCGATCCCGTTTGCGCCGGATCACTACGGCACCGAGCAGGCGCTCGCCGAGAGCGGTCTCGGCTGGACCGTGCTGCGCAACGCCTGGTACCAGGAAAATCTCTTCCACTCGCTTCCCAGTGTGCTCGCGTCCGGGAAATGGTTTTCGGCGGCCGGTGACGGCAAGGTCGCGCACGTCTCGCGCGAAGATGCCGCCTATGCCGCGGCGGCAGCACTTGCAGCGCAGCCGAACGGAAACGCGCGCTACGACATCACCGGCTCCGAATCCTTGACGACCAAGGAAATTGCCAAGCTCGCATCTGCGGCGACCGGCAAGCCGATCGAAGTCGTCAGCGTCACCGACGAACAGCTCAAGCAAGGCATGATCGCGGCGGGCATGCCCGATTTCCTCGCGCCGGTTTACGCGAGCTTCGACACCAACACGCGCGTGGGTAACGTAGCGTTCGCAACCGACGCGGTGCAGAAGCTCACCGGCCGCGCGCCGCGCTCGCTGCAGCAGTTCTTTGCCGCTAACAAGGAAGCGCTCCTGCACGCCCACTAGACAAGAAGGGCGGCCGAAAAAGGCCGCCCTTAATATTCGCAAGAAACGGAATATTGCCGCTACTTCGGCGCGACGACGCGAATTGGACGAGTGCCGATCTTTTCTCCTGTTACGCTATCCACTGCTATGGGCGCGATCTCGGTTCCATTTTCCGCATCCAGGAAGCGCGTCAGTTTGCCTTTGCCACGGTATTTGCGGCCCCAAGCGCCGAGCATGAAAAGTACCGGCAGGAAGTCGCGGCCGGCAGCCGTCAACACATAGTCGTCACGTGGTGGCCGTTCAGAATAGCGCCGCTTTTCGAGCAAGCCCTCCTCCGTCAACACCTCCAGCCGCCGCGTCAGAATGGTCGGTGCAATACCGAGGCTTTTGCGGAACTGGTCGAAGCGGGTCAGCCCCGTGTTCGCGTCTCGAAGAATCAGCATGCTCCAAGCATCGCCGGCACAAGCGAGGCCGCGTGCAATCGGGCAAGGGGCGTCGGAAAGTTTCATAGTTAGTACCGTTTTGATATTGACTTGATATCGAAACGATAGTAACACGGCTCGCAGGTCTCGTCCAACACAAAAAAGCGAGCACGACCATGAGCAAGGCTGATCAAAACGTCGCCCTGATTACCGGGGCCTCCAAGGGTATCGGACTGGCGACAGCCAAAGCCCTTCAAAAAGCGGGCTTTCGCGTATTCGGAACCAGCCGCCGCGCCGTCACCGAAAGCCATGACGGCATTACCATGCTGACATGCGACGTAACCGACGAGGCTTCGGTCTCGAAACTGGTCGATGGGGTGCTCGCTAGCACCGGGCGCATCGACCTCCTGGTCAATAATGCCGGCATTGGCATGTTTGGCGGCGCGGAGGAATCCTCGGCTGCTCAGGTGCAGGCGCTATTCGACGTCAATCTGTTTGGCGTCGTACGGGTAATCAACAAGGTCTTGCCGTCGATGCGGCAGCGCGGCAGCGGGCGCATCATCAATATCAGTTCGATATTGGGTGTTATTCCCGCGCCCTATTCCGCACATTATTCCGCGTCGAAGCACGCACTCGAGGGCTATTCGGAATCGCTAGATCACGAGACCCGTGCTTTTAACGTTCGCGTCTCGCTCATCGAACCGGCTTATACCCGTAGTGCCTTCGACGATAACGCCATCGAGCCCGACTCGACGCTGCGCGAATACGATCGAATTCGAACCGAAGTCAAAGCCTTTACCAAGAAAACGATGGCGACCGCCGAACTTCCGGAAATTGTCGGCGACGTGATCGTCAGAGCCGCGACCGATACGCGGCCTCGACGGCGCTATACCGCCGGCAAAGTGGCGCGGCAGATCGGCATACTGCGCCGGTTCGCGCCCGCGAAGATATTCGACAGGTTGCTGCGCAGGGAGCTTCAACTCCCTGCCTAGTCCTCTCTTCTATCGCCGATGAACGGCTTCCCCCGAGTTGCTCGGGAACGAAATAGAGAAAGCACCATGAAAGCATTTGTCATCGACAAGTATAAACGCAATGGGCGCTTGCGGCTTACAGAAATGCCGGAGCCTATCCTGCGCGAAGATGAGGTGTTGATCCGGGTTCATGCTGCTGGCCTAAATCTGCTCGACTCGAAAATTAGAGACGGCGAGTTCAAACTTATTTTGCCTTATAAATTTCCGCTTATTCTTGGTCATGACGTAGCCGGTACAGTCGTCCGCGTCGGCGCTCGCGTGGGAAAATTCAAGGTAGGCGACGAAGTTTATACTCGTCTGGCTGATTTTCGAATCGGCGCGTTCGCCGAATTTGCCGCGGTCAAAGAAGAATTCGCAGCGATCAAACCAAAAGCGCTCACAATGGAAGAAGCCTCTTCCATTCCGCTGGTCGGCCTTACGGCATGGCAAGCGCTGATCGAGATAGCGAAATTGAAGAAGGGACAAAAGGTCTTTATCCAGGCGGGCTCCGGCGGTGTCGGAACTTTTGCGATCCAGCTCGCGAAAAGTTTGGGCGCGACCGTTGCCACGACGACGAGCGAGGCCAATGTCGATTGGGTAAAGAAGCTCGGCGCCGACATCGTCATCGATTATAAGAAAGAAGACTTCGAAAATATCCTGCGTGACTACGACGTGGTTCTGAATAGTCAGGACGCAAAGACACTCGGCAAATCTTTGCGCGTGCTGCGTCCCGGCGGACAAATCATCTCGATTTCAGGTCCGCCCGATCCGGAATTTGGAAAACAAATTGGCGCGCCGTGGTTTGTGAAATTGATTTTGCGCGCTTTAAGCTACGGCATCCGCAGAAAAGCAAAACGCCACAACGTAGCCTTCTCGTTTCTTTTCATGAAAGCAAACGGAAACCAACTGCGCGAAATCACGTCTCTGATCGATTCCGGCGCCATACGTCCGA
This sequence comes from Xanthobacteraceae bacterium, assembly GCA_019752575.1. Taxonomy (GTDB): domain Bacteria; phylum Pseudomonadota; class Alphaproteobacteria; order Rhizobiales; family Xanthobacteraceae. Next base: position 155,798 of record JAIELW010000007.1, read on the forward strand.
TTGTGGACCGTGTCTTTCCGTTCGCAGAAACCAACACGGCATTGGCTTATGTCGAAAAAGGCCGGGCCAAAGGCAAGGTTGTCGTCAAAGTTAGATAACGCTCGTCCTGTTTCCGGGGTCGTGCGCCGCATGCAGCATGGCAAATCGTTCCGCACGGAGGCCCTTGACGCCCTGCGGATAGCGGGAAAATGTCGTTTCCGAAGCCGCATGCAAGCGGCAAGAAGGAAACGCCTGTGCCCATTCCGCTTCAGTTTCAGGGCCGCCTCGCGATCCCCGCGGTCGCGGCGCCCATGTTTCTCGTCTCGAACCCCGACCTCGTGGTCGAGGCGTGCCGCGCCGGCATCGTCGGCACCTTTCCGGCGCTGAACCAGCGCACCAGCGCGGGCTACGAAGCGTGGCTCGTCGAGATCAAGGAGCGGCTCGAGAAGCACGAGCGCGATACCGGCAGGAAATGTGCGCCTTTCGGCGTGAACCTGATCGTTCACAAGAGCAATCCGCGCGTCGAGCCCGATCTCGAAATCTCGCGCAAGCATAAAGTGCCGCTCATCATCACCTCGCTCGGTGCGGTGAAGGAGCTTGTCGGCGCGGTGCAAGGTTATGGCGGCCTTGTCTTCCACGACGTGATCAATCTGCGCCACGCGCGAAAAGCGGCGGAGGCGAACGTCGACGGATTGATCGGCGTCTGCGCGGGCGCGGGCGGCCACGCCGGCCTGCTCTCGCCCTTCGCGCTCATTCCCGAAATCCGGAAATTCTTCCCGAAAACGATTCTGCTTTCCGGCGTCATGTCCACCGGCCGCCACATCGCGGCGGCAAAACTGATCGGCGCCGATCTCGCCTATCTCGGCACGCGCTTTATCGCCGTCAAGGAAGGTATGGCGGATCAGCGCTTCAAGCAGATGATCGTCGACGCCAACGCCTCCGACATCGTTTACACGGCGGCAATCTCGGGAGTGCACGGAAATTTCCTGATGCCTTCGATTGCCGCGACCGGAAAAGAGATCGATCTCAACGCTTCGCATAAGATAAGCATTCAGCACGAAGGCCGCGCATGGAAAGATGTCTGGTCCGCGGGCCAGGGCGTCGGCTCGATCGACGACGTGCCTTCGACCGCCGAACTTTGCGCACGGCTGATCGAGGAGTACCGCGAGGCGATCGAAGAACTCGCGGACGAACGCGCGGCCATCGCCGCACAGTAAAGAGTAATGCAATGAAGCCAGAAGCCTGGATCGACATTCCGTTTCTGACTCTTTCCGAACTCATCCGCGATCACGCGAAGGCGCGCGCGGCGCACCAGGCAGTTATCCAGGACGAGCGGAAACTCGATTATGCCGCGCTCGACAAATACATGGACCGGATCGCAGCGACCTTGCAGCGCGACGGCCTGAAGGCGAAGGACGCGATCGCAATCTGCGCTTCAACCTCGATCGAATATCTTGCGGTGTTTCTGGCAGCACTTCGCGCCGGCATCGCGGTCGCGCCGCTTGCGCCCTCCTCCACGCCCGAAACCATTGCGACGATGATTTCGGACTCGGGTTCTAAATTGTTCTTCCTCGATAAAGGTGTTGCCGAAGAACTCAAGAAAGTCGAAGGCTCGATCAAGGTAAAACGCATTTCGCTCGACGATTCCGGCGCGGGCGAGCCGTTCTCGAAATGGCTCGCGGCCGAAGGTTTGAGACCCGCGCATGTCGAAATCGATCCGGCATGGGCTTACAACATCATCTATTCGTCCGGCACCACCGGCACGCCGAAGGGTATCGTGCAGTCGCACACCATGCGCTGGGGTCAGGTTCAGCGCGCAGGCATCATCGGCTACACCCCGGCTGCGGTGACGATGGTCTCGACCCCGCTTTATTCTAACACCACGCTGGTCAGCGTGTTTCCGACGCTCGCCATGGGCGGCACGCTCGTGATGATGAATAAATTCGACGTCGAGAAATTTCTCCAGCTTTCGGAAAAACACCGCGCGAGCCACGCGATGCTGGTGCCGGTGCAGTACCGCCGCATCATGGCGCACCCCACGTTCGATACTTTCGATCTCTCCGCTTACAAAGGTGGCATGAAGTTCTCCACCAGCGCGCCGTTTGCCGCCGATGTGAAGGCCGACGTTGTAAAGCGCTGGCCGGGCGGCTTGCGCGAATATTACGGCCTGACCGAAGGCGGCGGCACCTGCATGCTCGCTGCCGACGTCTATCCGGACAAGCTGCACACCGTCGGCCAGCCGCTGCCCGGCCACGACATGCGGCTGATCGACGAAAACGGCGAGGAAGTCGGGCCCGGCGAAATCGGAGAGGTCGTCGGGCACTCGGCGATCATGATGAACGGCTATCACAACAACCCGGAGAAAAGCCGCGAAGCCGAGTGGTTCGACAAGACCGGCAAGCGCTTCATCCGGACCGGCGACGTTGGCCGCTTCGACGAGGACGGCTTTCTCACGCTGATGGACCGCAAGAAGGACATGATCATTTCCGGCGGCTTCAACATCTATCCCAGCGACATGGAAGCCGTGATGGTGCAGCACCCGGCCGTGCTGGAGGCCGCGGTCGTCGGCGTGCCCTCGATCAAGTGGGGCGAGACGCCGGTCGCATTCGTCGTGCTGAAACCGGGTGCGAACGCCGTTGCCAACGAAATCCAGCAATGGACCAACGAGCGCGTCGGCAAGACGCAACGGCTTGCGCTCGTGCAGATTCTGCCGGGCCTGCCGCGCAGCGCGATCGGCAAGGTCCTGAAGCGCGAGCTGCGCGATACCGTCCGCCTCGCCGAAAGCGCCTGAGCGCCGCCATTTTCGCGCCCGAGTTCCGGCTCTAACGCGCGCAAGCTGCGCGTAATTCGCGCTTCCCTCCTCTGCGCGGGGAGACTAAGTGTTTCGCGAGGAGAATTTCCGATGCGCGAAGCCGATGCGACAGCCGTCCGTCTCAGCGAATACCGGCCCTATGACTGGCTGGTCGATACGGTCGAACTCGATTTTGCGCTCGAGCCCAAGGCTACGCACGTTCGCTCGAAGCTCCTCATGCGTCCGAACCCGAAGGGCCGCAAGGACGCGCCGATCGTACTCGACGGCGACGAGCTTTCGCTCACCTCGATCAAACTGAACGGCCGCGCTTTGCGTGCTGACGAATACGAAGCGACCGCCTCCGCTCTTACCATTAAAGCGCCGCCGCGCAGCAAGCTGACGCTCGAAATCGAAACCGTCATCAACCCGTCGGCGAACACCAAGCTGATGGGTCTGTTCCGCTCGAACGCAATCTACTGCACGCAATGCGAAGCGGAAGGGTTCCGTCGTATCACGTATTTCCCCGATCGCCCGGACGTTTTGTCCGTTTACACCGTGCGCATCGAGGCGGACCGCGACGAAGCGCCGTTTCTGCTTTCCAACGGCAATCCGGTTGAAGCCTTCGGCATCGAAGGCACCAACCGCCATTACGCGATCTGGCACGACCCGTTCCCGAAGCCGTCTTATCTCTTCGCGCTGGTCGGTGGGAAACTCGACTATATCGAGGAGCCGTTCACGACCGCGGCGGGCAAACACGTGATGCTTCGCATCTTTGTCGAATGCGATAAGACTCAACTCGCGGGCTACGCCATGGACGCGCTGAAGCGCTCGATGCGCTGGGACGAAGAAGTTTTCGGCTGCGAATACGATCTCGACGTATTCCACATCGTCGCCGTTTCCGATTTCAACATGGGCGCGATGGAGAACAAGGGCCTCAACATCTTCAACGACAAATACGTGCTTGCCTCCCCCGAAACCGCGACCGATGTCGACTACGAGAACATCGAAGCGATCATCGCGCACGAATATTTCCACAACTGGACCGGCGATCGCATCACCTGCCGCGACTGGTTTCAGCTTTGCCTCAAAGAAGGGCTTACGGTTTTCCGCGATCAGGAATTTTCCTCCGACGAGCGCTCGCGCCCCGTGGAGCGCATCGGCGACGTGCGGCGGCTCAAGAGCTTCCAGTTCGCGGAGGATGCCGGCCCGCTCGCGCATCCGGTGCGGCCGGACACCTACCGCGAGATCAACAACTTCTACACGGTGACGGTCTACGAAAAGGGCGCCGAGGTCGTGCGCATGCTCAAAACGCTGCTCGGAGAGCTCGGCTTCCGCAAGGGCATGAACCTCTACTTCAAGCGCCATGACGGCGACGCGGCGACGGTCGAAGATTTCCTGAAATGCTTTGCCGACGCGAACAAGCGCGATCTTTCGCAGTTCGCGCGCTGGTATCACCAGGCCGGCACGCCGGAGCTCGCGGTGCGCGGCAGCTTTGACGCGAAAGCCAAAACCTACACGCTCGATATCGAGCAGATGATTCCGCCGACGCCGGGCCAAAGCGCAAAGCAGCCGATGGTGATTCCGCTCAAACTCGGCTTGCTTGACGGCAAAGGCCGCGATATCGCGCTCAAAGATGCGAAGGGAAAAGCCGTTTCCGAAAATCTGATTGTGATCGACAAAGCCGCACAGAAATTCGTCTTCAGCAGCGTGAAGGAAAAGCCTGCGGTGTCGCTGAACCGCGGCTTCACTGCGCCGGTGAAGCTCGCGACGAATTTCGGCGAAGACAATCTTCTGTTCCTCGCAAAATACGACAGCGATTCCTTCAACCGTTATGAGGCGGTCGAGCAGCTTGCGATGCAAAGCCTGACCGCGAGCGCCAGGGGCGCGAACCAGCCGCCACAGGCCCTGATCGAAGCGCTAGACAGCGCCCTCGATAGCGCTTCGCTCGACGACGCTTTTCTTGCGCAACTTTTCAACCTGCCGGACGAATCCGATATTGCGCAACACATCGGCAGGAATGTCGACCCCGATGCGGTCCTCGGCGCGCGCAAAAAAATCAGGCGTGAGATCGGAACCGCGCTCAAACAAAAGCTCGCCTCGCGCTATCAGAAGCTCACGAACCGCCGCCCTTATTCGCCGGATGCCAAAAGCGCGGGCCAGCGCGCGCTGCGTAACGCCTGCCTCGACCTCCTCGCCGCGACCGAAGACAAAACCGAGCAGCGGCGCGCGTTCGAACAGTTCGAGGAAGCCGATAACATGACCGATCGCATGGCAGCGCTCGCCGTGCTTTCGCAACATGCGATCCCCGAACGCGAGAAGGCGTTAGACGCCTTCGAGAAGCGCTATCGCAACGATCCCCTGGTGCTGGACAAGTGGTTCGCGGTGCAGGCGCGCATTCCCGAAGCCGGCACGCTGGACCGCGTGCATGAGCTCATGAAGCACCCGGCCTTCTCGATGACCAACCCGAACCGAATGCGCTCGCTGATCGGCGTATTCGCCGCTGGCAACCCGGCGCAATTCAACCGGCCCGACGGCAAGGGCTATGCCTTCGTCGCCGACACGGTTCTCGGTTTGGACTCAAAGAACCCACAGGTAGCGGCTCGCTTGCTCTCCGCCTTCAAGAGCTGGCGCACGCTCGAGCCTTCGCGCAACGCGCTTGCCGAAAAAGAATTAAAGCGGATCGCGGAAACGCAGGGTCTTTCGCCGGACGTGGCGGATATCGCAACCCGATCATTGGCTTGAGTCCGAAAGACTCAATCGTTAACGCGCGTGGCGCGACTCCAGACTCCGCAAATTACGACTCGGGACAACGATTTTGGCGCGTTGACTCTAGACAAGTCACTGCGAAATCGATTCTTATGATTCTCGATTCGGGGAGATGCGGCAGTCCCTCCAGATCATGATTTTTTGGGGCTCATCCGGGGAGAGTCAGCGATGGCGCGCGTCCACGCTGCGAACACGACAGCGCATGGACATTCGACGCGCGGTCTTGCCCGCTCGCTGACGCACCCCAACTACCAGCGTCTCGTTGACGCCGAGCCGATCCTGCGCCGCGTCGTTCCCGTTCTCATCGTCGTCTTCCTGATGTCGGTTGCGCTCGGCGCTATCGTGCAAGTGCTCGAACACCGGCGCACGGCGATCGCCGATGCGAAGACCGGCATGTCGATGTATGCGCAGTCGATCGCGGAAGAATACGTGCGCCGCGCGACCAACAGCGACGCCGGTCCGCAAGACGCAAAAACCTTGCTCCGTATCGCGACGCCTGCGCAGGCAATCGTGAACGGACGGCAGTTCTTCATCGTGGACCAGAGCGGCAAGATTATCGCGGCCGAGCCCGACGCCCCGCACGCGATCGGCAAATTGCTCATCGACCTGCTCGGTCCTTCGCAACCGCTGACCGTTTACGCCGAGCGCGCAGGCGTTATCGAAATTACGATTCCGAACGGACCCAACACGCTCGCGACCGTCCGCAATCTGCGCGACGAACTCGGGCAGATCGCATCGCTGCAGCCGCGTGCACAGGCGCTCGAAAACTGGTGGCGCGACACGCGGCTGACTGCGACGCTCGTCACCACCACAAGCGTCGTGCTGCTCATTCTCGGCTTTGCTTTTCACTGGCAATCGACGCGCGCGCGCGAAGCCGACCTGATCTACGAAAAGGTGCGCGCGCGCATGGACACGGCGCTGAACCGGGGCCGCGCCGGACTATGGGACTGGGACCTGGCACGAGGCCGCATCTACTGGTCGGATTCCATGTTCGAAATCCTCGGCTTCAAGCCGCGCGAGGAATTGCTCTCGTTCGGCGAGATCGACGCGCTCGTGCATCCCGACGACGGCTCGCTGTTCGAACTCGCGTCCAATCTCGCGGAGGCAACGGACGGCGCCGTGGATCGCGCCTTCCGTATGCGCCACGCCAACGGAAGCTGGGTCTGGCTGCGCGCCCGCGCCGAGCTCGTGCAGGAAGGCGTTGGCGCAGCACCGCACCTGATCGGCATTGCCGTCGATATCACCGAGGAAAAACGCCTGCAGGCGCGCACCGCGACCGCCGACATGCGGCTCCGCGAAGCCGTCGATACCGTTTCCGAAGCCTTCGTGATCTGGGACTCGGACCGCAGGCTCGTGCTTTCGAACAACAGGTTCCAGGAGCAGCACGGCCTGTCCGACGAGGCAGCCGTTCCGGGCATGAGCTACGAGAAGGTCATCGCGGCGATGACTAACCCGGTGCTGCCGAACGCGCAGACGAGAGACGGCAGCGTCGAGCTTGCCGACGGACGCTGGGTGCAGATCAACGAACGCCGGATGAAAGACGGCGGCCTCGTCTCGATCGGCACCGACATCACCAAGCTCAAGCTGAACGAAGAAAAGTTGATCGAAAGCGAGCGCGTGCTGATCGCGCGCAACACCGATCTCACCAACTCGCAGCAGGCGCTCGAATACCAGGCGCAGCAACTCGCGGAACTCGCGCAGAAATACGCCGACGAAAAATCGCGCGCCGAGGAAGCGAGCCAGGCCAAATCCGAATTCCTCGCCAACATGAGCCACGAGCTGCGCACGCCGCTCAACGCCATTATCGGTTTCTCCGAAATCATGGAGTCGGGCATGTTCGGCAAGCTCGGCTCGGAGAAATATTACGAATATTGCAGCGATATCCGCGCAAGCGGCGTCTATCTGCTCGATGTCATCAACGACATTCTCGACATGGCGAAGATCGAGGCCGGCCGCATGCCGGTCAGCATCGAGGCGGTTAAACTCGGCGAGATCGTCTCCGATGCGATGCGCGTGATGTCGGTGCGCGCCGGCGAGAAAAAATTAATGTGCCGCACCGAAATCACCGAGGAGCTGACGCTGCATGCCGACCGCCGCGCGATCAAGCAGATCCTGCTCAATTTGATTTCGAACGCGGTAAAGTTTACGCCGGACGGCGGCCATATCGCAGTGCGCGCGAAGCGTTCCGGCGGTTCGGCGTTCCTGGTGATCGAGGATTCCGGAATCGGGATTGCGAAAGAAGCGCTGCGCAAGCTCGGCCGTCCGTTCGAGCAGGTCGAAAGCCAGCTCACGAAAACGCAGGCCGGCTCCGGTCTCGGGCTCGCGATCGCAAAATCGCTGGCGGAGTTGCAGGGCGGACGCATGCGCATCCGCTCGATCGAGAATGTCGGGACGACCGTATTCCTGCGCCTGCCCGCGAAACTCGCCGCCTAGTTTTCCGCGGCACCGTTCAGAATCCGGCCGAAAGCCTCGCGGACTTTTGCTTCCGTGTCGGCGAGATGCGCGTCCAGCGTCGTAAAGTCCGGCAGCCCTCCCGCGCGTGCGAGCAGCGCAAGTAAACCCGGCGCCGCCTTCGCAGGCTCGAACGGGCCGTTCACGCATAGCCTAAGAATCTGCGTAAGGTTGTGATAGAGTGTCACCGCCTCGCTCAGCAATTCACCGTCCGCCTTCTCGAGCAGCGAAAGCTTGCGCGCCTTCTCGATCGCACGCGCAGTCTGGGTATCGAGGATATCGGGGTGCGCTTTCGCATGAACCAACGATAGGTACTGCGCGAGAAACTCGATATCGATCAGCCCGCCCTTCGCATTCTTGATATCCCAGCGTTCGGTGTCGCCACGCTCGTCAGCAATCGCCTGCCGCATTTCGAGAACGTCGCGCGCGATGATGCCGGGGTCGCGCACGACACGCATCGTCTTGGTGACGGCGGCATCCACTTTCTTCCTGAAAGCGGGCGCCGCCGAGACGACACGCGCGCGCGTCAGCGCCATGTGTTCCCAGGTCCAGGCCTCGTCGCGCTGGTACGAGACGAAGCTCGTGAGCGAAGTCGCGACCGGACCGGAGCGTCCTGACGGCCGCAGCCGCAGATCGACGTCGTAGAGCTTGCCCATGTTGGTCGGTGTCGTCAGTGCGTTAATCACACGCTGGGTCAGACGCGCGAAATACTGCGCGCCGTAGAGCGGGCGCTTGCCGTCCGACTCCGGCTTCGTCTTGTCGAATTCGTAGAGCAGGATCAGGTCGAGATCGGAGCCCGCGGTCATTTCGCGGCTGCCGAGTTTGCCGAGCGCAACCACCGCGGTTTCGGCTTTCGCGAGCCTGCCGTGATTTTCCTCGAAGCGGCGCATCACCTCGCGATGCAGTTCGCGGATGATGACATCCGCAAGCGTCGCATAGGCTTCCCCTGCCCGGCTCGCGGAGAGCACGCCCGAGATCACGCGCACGCCAATCAACACGAGATGCTCGCGGCCGAAGCTGCGCGTGAGGTCGAGAAAATCTTCCTCGCTCCGTGCCTGCTTCAAAAGACCCGCAAGGCGTTTCGTCAGCACTTCTTCCGAAGGCACGCCGGCGAAGAACGCCGGATCGAGCAGACCGTCCAGAAGCGATGGCGCCTGAGCGATCATATCCCGGAGCCGGGGCGATGTGGAAAGGATCGTCGCGATCAACTGCACCAGATCGGGGTGCGTGCGCATCGCAGCTAACAATCTCTCTCCACCGGGAAGCTGCGAAAGAAAGCGGTCGCAGGCGAGCAACGCCGCATCCGGATTTCCCGAGCGCGAAAGCGCGTCGAGCAGCGCCGGCAGAATGGCCTGAAACTCGGACAGCGCCGTATCGGTCTTCAGCGCGCGATACTCGCCGGCGAACCAGCCGCGAATAAGGTGGCTCGCCGCCAGCGGCTCCTTGAAGCCGAGCCTAACCAGCGTATCCAGCGTCTCGCGGTCGTCTTTGTCTTTCGGAAAAGTAAGTGCGCCGGAGACGGCGGCGAGCGGCGGCGCGTCTTCGAACAGATGTGCGTAGTGACCCTGCACGCGCTGCAGATGCCGCGTCAGCGTTCGCGCGAACTCTCCGCGATCTTTCAAGCCGAGAAAACGCGCGAAGCGGTCGAGCGCATCGTTTTCTTCGGGGAGAGTATGCGTCTGTTCGTCCGCCATCATCTGCAGGCGGTGCTCGACACGGCGCAGATAAAGATAGGCATCGTGCAATGCGTCGCGCGCGCCGGCGTCGATCCATTTTTCCTCCGCAAGCCGCGCGAGCATCTCCAGCGTGCGCCTGCCGCGCAGTTCTGGCACCCGGCCACCCGCGATAAGCTGTTGTGTTTGCACGAAAAATTCGATTTCGCGGATGCCGCCACGCCCGAGCTTGATGTTGTGGCCCGCGACCGCGATCTCGTCATGGCCGCGGAAGGCATGGATCTGCCGCTTCATTGCGTGCACATCGGCGATCGCCGCGTGATCGAGATAGCGGCGCCAGACGAAGGGCGAAAGATTCTTCAGAAAACGCTCGCCGGCAGCGATGTCGCCCGCGACCGGCCGCGCCTTGATATAGGCCGCGCGCTCCCACGTTTGCCCCTCGCGCTCGTAATAGTCGAGCGCCGCGCCAGTCGAGAGCGCGATCTGGGTAGAGCCCGGATCGGGGCGCAGGCGAAGGTCGGTGCGAAATACATAACCGTCGCCGGTGCGATCGTGCACGAGGCGCAACAGGTTCTTCGTAAGATTGACGAAGAACTGAACCGGCTCGACGCCCTCGGCGAGCGGGGCCTCACGCTCGAACAGAACGATCAGATCGATGTCGCTCGAGTAATTCAGCTCGCGCGCGCCATGCTTTCCCATCGCGAGCACGATGTAGCCGGAGCCTTCGCCCGGCGCGGAAGGATTCGGTAGTTTTATTTTCCCTGCCTGCGCTGCTGCACGCAATAGCCGCTCAATCGCACCACTAACCGCGGTGTCGGCAAGTTTCGTCAGCGCTTCCGTCACCTCGTCGAGGTTCCAGATCCCGCCAATGTCGGCGAGCGCGATGAGCAGCGCGCCCTCGCGCTTCATCCTCCGCAATAAGACTTGTGCCTCGGTGTCGGATACCGCCGCCGTTTGCTTGGAATAGCTTTCGAGGATTCTTTCGATGCCCCGTTCCGGCGACTCACCAAGGAGCCGGAGCAGCATCGCGGGATCGGCGGTAATCGTAGCCCAAAGATAGGGCGAGCCCTCAACAAGTCCTTGCAGCAACTGTTCGAGCAACTTGTCCGACGCCACCGTCTCGCCGAGGGCGACCGAGACCTCTTTCGGCGCGTCATCGATCAGCGCGGCGACGGCTTTTTTCGCATCGGCCGTCTTCGCTACGCGCGGCGCTTCGCGCAGGCGCGCGAGCAAACTATCGGAGGATATTGCCGGGCGGGACTTCGGGGCCTTCATGTCCCCTTAGTCTGAACCGGCTGCGCCGGAATCGCGAGCGTCACTTTCAAGCCTGGCGAATTGTCTTCCAGACGCAGGTCGCCGCCATGCAGCTTTGCTACCGCCAGCGCGAGCGATAGTCCCAGGCCCGCGCCCGGCCGCGAGCGGCTTTCCTCGAGCCGCACAAAACGCTCGAGCACGCGAAGCCGGTCCGCTTCCGGAATACCCGGCCCACGATCGCCGATGGTGAATTGGATGCGGTCGCCCGATTTGCGCGCGGCAACCGTCACCTTGCTGCCCGCGGTGGTGCCGCCATGCTTGATTGCGTTGTCGATAAGGTTGGCGAGCGCCTGACTGACAAGCTCGCGGCTGCCGCGGACCGGCAACGCATCCGGCGCGTCGATGCCGAGCTTGAGCCCGCCTTCTTCCGCTACCGGCTCGTAAAGTTCGGCGACGTCGCGCGCGATCTCCGCCGCGTCGAAGTCGATCATCGTCTTGCGCACTTCGCCGGCTTCGGCGCGCGAAATCATCAGAAGCGCGTCGAAGGTGCGGATCAGGTTGTCGGATTCCTCGATCGTGGATTCGAGCGCGCGGCGCAATTCCTTCTCGGTCTGGTTCTTGCGCAACGCCTCTTCGGCGCGGTTGCGCAACCTCGTCAGTGGCGTCTTTAGATCGTGTGCGATGTTGTCGGAGACGTGCTTGAGGCCGCCCATCAGATTCTCGATACGGCCGAGCATCGCGTTCAGACTGTTCGCGAGCCGGTCGAATTCGTCGCCTGAGCCGGTCACCGCGAGGCGGCCGCCGAAATCTCCGCGCATGATCTGCTCGGAAGTCGCGGTCATATTATCGATGCGCTTCATCACGCGCCTCGTAACGAACACACCGCCGGCAATACCGAGAAGCACGATGACGGCCAGCGACCAGCGCGCAGGAGTCGCGAGGATCTCGCGCAGCCGCTCGCGCTCCTCGATGTCGCGGCCGACAAGCACGCGAAATCCGCCGATGAAAGCGACGCGCACCAGCGCGCGGCTGTCATGCAGGCTGTCGGCGGCTTCGTCGGTGCGGCGATAGGAGATTTCCGACCAGCCCTGCCGCGACAAGGTTACGTTGTCGATGTCGGTGACGTTCGACGCCAGCACCGCGCCGTTGAAGGACGTCACCAGATAAAGATTGGAGCCGGGTTGCTGGGCGCGCGCGGCTATGACATCGATCAGCCGGCCGATGCCGCCGTCAGCATGCACCTCCTGGAGGTTCTTGATTTCCGCGTCGATGGTTTCGGTAATCTGCGAGACGACGAGCGCCTGCGTGTGACGTGCAAGGTAGCCGATCACAGCCATCGCAAACAGCGCGAAGACGATCAGATAGACCGCGATAATCTTGAACGCGGTGGTGCGAAGGAGTTTACCGAGCGCCGTCACGGATCATGTACCCGGCGCCCCGCACGGTCTGCAACAACGGCTTGGCAAATCCCTTGTCGATCTTGGAGCGCAGCCGCGAGACATGCACGTCGATCACATTCGTCTGCGGATCGAAGTGATAGTCCCATACGTTTTCGAGCAGCATGGTGCGGGTCACGACCTGGCCCGCGTGGCGCATGAGATATTCGAGCAGGCGGAATTCGCGCGGCTGCAGCACGATCTCCTCGCCGCCCCGGGTCACCTGATGCGAGAGCCGGTCCAGTTCGAGATCGCCGACGCGGTAAACGGTGTCGGCGCTGTTGGGTGCGCGCCTGCGCGCCAGCACCTCGACGCGCGCGAGCAGCTCGGAGAAGGCATAGGGCTTGGCGAGATAGTCGTCGCCGCCAGCGCGCAGGCCGGTGACGCGGTCGTCGACCTGCCCGAGCGCCGAGAGGATCAAGATGGGCGTTTCGTTGCCGCGCGAGCGCAGGTCGGAGACCAGCGAAAGGCCGTCGCGCTTCGGCAACATGCGGTCGACCACCAGCACGTCGAAGGACTCATCCAGCGCGATCGCGAGCCCGGTGTCGCCGTCATTGGCGACCTCGGCCATGTGGCCCGCTTCGCGCAGCGCCTTTTTCAGATAGTCCGCGGCTTCGCGGTCATCTTCGACGATCAGGAGACGCATGAAATCCGACTCGAATTCACTCGCTTGTTGTCGCTCAAAAAAATTGGGGCGGAAAGCGCTTTCGCGCTCTCCGCCCCCGGGCGCCCGCGGTGGCAGGGGGCGATGGGGGTTTACACCGCCGCGGACTCCCGAAGCTCAGCTCTTGCCTACCGGCAAGGTGACGTAGCGCGTGCCGCTCTGCGAACGGACGCGAAGCAGGATCACGCTCTTGCCCTCGCTACGCGCCTTGGCGATCGCGTCGTTAAGGTCGCTGGTCCGGGTAACGCTGCGGCCGCCGATTTCAAGGATCACGTCGCCGGTGCGCAGGCCGCGCTCGCCGGCGGGACCCTGCTGATCGACGTCGGTGACGATAACGCCTTCCGAATTCGCACCCTGCACTTCGCTCGCCGGCGCGACCGAAATGCCAAGTTGCGAAAGCGTAAGCTCGCTGGCATTGCGATCCGGGCGCTCGTTGCGGCTCTGACGCTCTTTGCGGGAATCGTCGTCGCGATCCGGGCGGTCGCCGCGGTCGTCGCGGCGGGGGTTGGCCTTCTTCTGCGGGGCGCGAGGATCGGTCGCGGCCTGCTGCTGCTCGGGCAGCTTCGCGAGCTTCACTTCGATGAGCTGCTCCTTGCCGTCGCGGATGACCTTGATCTTCACGGTCGAGTCCGGACGGAAGGCGGCGATCTTGCGCTGCAACTCGCGTACCGTCTTGATCGGCGTGCCGTCGACATCGATGATGATGTCGCCTGACTTGATGCCGGCGGCAGCGGCGGGAAGGCCCGGCTGCACTTCGCCGACGAGCGCGCCTTCCTGCGATTTCAGGTTCAGGCTATCCGCGATTTCCTGCGTGACCGGCTGGATCTGCACACCGAGATAGCCGCGGGTGACGGTGCCGTTCTGGCGCAACGCCGCGATCACGGTCTGCACCGTTTCGGCGGGGATCGCGAAGGCGATGCCGATGTTGCCGCCGGTCGGCGACACGATCGCAGTGTTCACGCCGATGACTTCGCCGGCGAGGTTGAAGGTCGGGCCGCCGGAGTTGCCGCGGTTCACCGCGGCGTCGATCTGGATGAAGTCGTCATAGGTGCCGGCGCCGATATCGCGGCCGCGCGCGGAGACGATGCCCGCGGTCACGGTGCCGCCCAGGCCGAACGGATTGCCGACCGCAAGCACCCAGTCACCGATGCGCGGCGGCTGCGTCGCGAGTTTCACCCACGGGAAATCGGTTTTACCTTCGACCTTCAAAAGCGCGAGATCTGTCCGCGAATCGGTACCGATCACTTTGGCCGTATAGGTCTTGCCGTCGTCGGTGACGATCTCGACCACCGTCGCCTTGTCGATGACGTGGTTGTTGGTGACGACATAACCGTCGGCGGAAATGAAGAAGCCGGAGCCCTGCCCGGACGAGCGGCGGTTGCGCGGAATGCGGTTCGGTCCCGGCGCCTGATCGCCGAAGAAGCGGCGGAAGAAGCGCTCCATGTTCGGCGGAATGTCGCTGGATTCGTCGTCGGCCATGGTCTGCGGCGCCTCGCTCTTGGTGCGCACGCTCACCACCGCGGGCTTCACCTTGTCGACGATGTCGGCAAAGGAAAGCATGTGGGCCGGCTGGTTGGTGACGATCTGCGCCTTGGCCGAGGGAACGAAAGACAGGACGTTGGTGCTGGTCACTGCGAAGGCGGCTATCACCGCGCCGATGACGAGGCCGGTGACGAGCGAGCGGCGCGCAGACGGGGTACGATTCTCAAGCATGAGTGGTCTCCGAAAAATCCTTTTGCCCACGTGGAATAGGCAGTTTCGGAGACGAAGCTAGGGAGGGCCGCCTTACGGCGATGTCGCTGGAACATTACGATTTCGTAAGGTCGTAAGAACTCAGGAAAGCTGCTTCAGGCGCTTCTTTTCTGCGGCCGTCAGCGGCTTCGGCGCCGCGGCGCTGCGGCGGCCGAATAAGCGCAGCAAAACAACGGCCCCCACACCGAGTACGATCAGCGGGGCGAGCCACAACAGCGCCGTCCGGGGATTTTTCTCCGGCTCCAGCAGCACGAACTGGCCGTAGCGCGCGACCAGGAACTCACGGATTTGTGCGTCAGTGTCGCCCGCCTTCAGGCGTTCGCGGACGAGGATTCGGAGGTCGCGTGCGAGCGGTGCGTCCGAATCGTCGATCGACTGGTTCTGGCAGACCATGCAGCGGAGCTGGAGCGAAAGCGCGCGTGCGCGCGCCTCGAGCGCGGGGTCGCTCAGCACCTCGTCGGGCTGCACGGCGGCCACCGGCAGTACCAGCGAAACAACAAAAACCAGCGCAAATACAAAACGGGTTCGCATCCATCCTCCAAAGACAGTAATGGCTTTTGCGGCCGCTTGATTCAAATATAGCATTATGCTATATTAAGACATGAAGCCGATTGTCTTTACTTCGGCCGCCACACGTCAGTGGATAACTCTTACGGCTGCGGTTCGCTCGCGGATTAATAATAAACTCGAAATTTTCGCGAAAACCGGCCACGGCGACGTGAAGAAACTAAGAGGACGCGATGGAGCGCGACTGCGGGTCGGCGATTGGCGTGTAGTATTTTACGAAGAGAAAGGAAAAATCGTAGTTGTCGCGGTGGGACATCGGCGCGAGATCTATGATTAGGAGCAGCCATGAAGAGCAGATCGTCGGCGGTGAGGGCTAAGGATATGGTGACCATCCCCAGAGTTGAATATGAGCGGCTCCGCGAATTGGCGCGCGAAGCCAATGAAGATGCCGGTACTGCCCGATTGGTGGCCCGCGCAAAAAAGGAGGCGTCCGCCGGGGCGCCCCTCTTTTCGAAAGAAATCGCAGATCGTCTTGGAGACGGTGAAAATCCTATCCGTGTCCTTCGCGAATTTCGCCAGGAAACACAGCAAGAGTTGGCTGCCTCCGTGGGAATTACCCAAGGTTACTTGTCGGACTTGGAAAACGGAAAACGCAAAGGCCCGCTGGCGTTGCACAGCAAAATCGCCCGTAAACTAGGGGTACCTTTCGAATTGCTGGCGGCGATTGCGGTTTCCGAGGAAGAGGCCGATCCAAAACGAATAGCGAAGAGAAAACGAGTCGTTGAAGATTACGCACGGCCGCGTAAATACCGAAATTAATCCCAACTATTCCGCCGGCACGGCCTCGAGCTTCTTTTTCGAAGCAGCCTTCGGCACGCCGATCCGCAAGCGGCGGTCGGAAAGCGACAACGCGGCCCCAAGCGCCATCACGACCGTACCGAGCCAGATCAGCAGCACGAGCGGTTTCCAGTAGGCACGCAGCGCGACCGACTGGTCCGGCGACGGATCGCCGATGCTCAGATAAAGCTGGCCGAGGCCGAAAGTCTCGATCCCGGCTTCGGTCGTCTGCTGTCCGCGCATGACGAAAATGCGCTTCGCCGGTGCGAGCTCCGTGACAAAAACGCCGTCACGCCGGACCTCGAAGATCGCGGCAATGTCGCGATAATTCTCGCCCTTGCGCTCGGCCCATTGGCGGAAGCGAAGATCGAAGCCGGAAACGCTGATGCTTTCGCCCGGCTTCACTGCGGCAATCTTCTCGACGCTCCATCCGCCCTCCGCCGCCACCCCGATCAGCGATAATCCGACGCCGAGATGTGCGAGCAAGGTGCCGAGCGAGGAGCGCGGCAGGCCGCGTGCGCGCGAGAACGATTCCGCCGCCGGCACTCGAAGCAGTGCAATTCTCGTCGCGTATTCCGTGATCGCGCCGGCAACAGCAAAGATTCCGGTTGCGAGTGCGATCATGGGATAAAGCGGTGCGCCCTGCGTTGCGAGCACGCCAATGCTTACGATCAGCGCTACCGCGGCGGCCAGCGACAGTTTCACCGCGACAGCCGCTGCATCGCCGCGCTTCCAGGCAAGCAGCGGGCCTGCAGGCATGATCGCGATCAAGAGCAATGCGAGTGGCCCCACCGTCGCGTTAAAGAACGGCGCGCCGACTGAAATTTTCTCGCCGGTCAAGGATTCGAGCAGCAGCGGGTAAAGTGTGCCGGTGAACACCGTCGCGCAGATGGCGGAAAGAAATAGATTGTTAAGGAGCAGCGCGCCTTCGCGGGAAATTGGCGCGAAGATTCCGCCCGGCTTTAACTCCGCAACACGCAGCGCAAACAGCGCCAAAGCGCCGCCGACGAAGAAGATGAGGATGCAGAGAATGAATACGCCGCGGGTAGGATCGCTCGCAAAGGTATGCACCGAGGTCAGCACGCCGGAGCGAACGAGAAACGTACCGAGCAAGGACAGTGAGAAGGTCAAAAGCGCGAGCAGCACCGTCCAGATTTTCAGGGCGTCGCGCTTTTCCATGACCACTGCGGAATGAAGCAGCGCGGTCGCGGCGATCCATGGCATCAGCGACGCGTTCTCGACCGGGTCCCAGAACCAGTATCCGCCCCAGCCGAGTTCGTAATAGGCCCAGTAAGAGCCCATCGCGATACCGAGCGTGAGAAAAAGCCACGCGGTCAGCGTCCACGGCCGCACCCAGCGCGCCCATGCCGCGTCGATGCGGCCCTCGATCAGTGCCGCGACTGCGAAAGAGAACGCAACCGAGCAACCGACATAGCCGAGATACAAAAGCGGCGGATGCAGCGCGAGGCCGATGTCCTGCAATACCGGGTTCAACCCCTGCCCCTGCGCCGGTGCAATCTCTAGCCGCAGGAACGGGTTGGAGGTCGTGAGAATAAAGAGAATGAAGATCGCCGCGATCGATCCCTGCACCCCGAGCACATTGGCACGCAGCCGCGGCGGCAGATTTCCGGCAAACGCGCCGATCAGCGCGGAGAAAATCGCAAGCACCAGCGCCCACAACAGCATCGAGCCTTCGTGATTGCCCCAGACGCCAGTGAATTTATACAGCAGCGGCTTCGCGGAATGGGAATTCGCGTAAACGTTCGCGACCGAGAAATCCGACGTCACATATAAATATGTGAGACCGGCGAAGGACGCTGCGGTGAAAGCCAGCACCCCGAAGGCCGTGATCGGCGGCACCGTCATCAGCCGTTGATCGCCTTGCCGCGCACCCCATAGCGAAAAAAAAGTCTGCGCCACCGCCAGAGCAAAGGCGAGCGCAAGGGCTGCGTGCGAAAGCTCGGCGATCATTTCTTCGCGCCTTCGTTGTGTTTCCAGACACCTTTGTCTTTCAGCGCATCCACGACTTCACGCGGCATATAATATTCGTCGTGCTTCGCGAGAATCGTGCGGGCCATGAAGACGCCGTTCGCGAGCGTGCCTTCAGCAACCACGCCCTGCTTCTCGCGGAACAGATCGGGCAGCATGCCCTGATAGCGGACCGGCACGCTCTGCGCGCCGTCGGTTACTTCGAAGCGCACCAACACGCCGTCCTTGACGATGCTGCCTTCTTTCACCAATCCGCCGATACGAAGACGCTTGCCGGGCGGCGGCGGGTTCAGCGCAAGCTCGCTCGGGGTCGCGAAGAAGGTAATGGAGTCGCGGAGCGCCGAAAGCGTGAGCGCGACCGCAAGTGCGAGCACAACGCCCGCAATCGCGATCGAGGTGAGGCGCCGCTGCTTGCGGGTCATTGCTTTTTCTCGATCAGCATGAGGCGGCGCTGCGCGGGGATGCGCCAGGGGTCTTTCGTGTTCGTGCTTTCGACGAGGCGCGACCAGAACGTTTTGGCGTCCGCTAATCTGCCGCTCTCCTCGGCTTCCAGACCCAGATAGAACAGCGCGGATGAGGATTTTCCGTCGAGCGCGAGCGCGCGTTCGAACGCGGCCTTCGACTCCGGCGAAATTCTGCCGCTGGCGATCCGCAGATATTCGCCGAGCGCAACTTCGCGCGCGGCGGTCGCGCCGAGAATCCGGATCGTATTCTCCTGCGCTGCAATCGCGTCGCCGGTCCGGCCCGCGCGCATATAAATCGGCGCGATCAGTTCCCAGCCCTCGCCGTGATTGGGGTTTTGCTCGAGCCGCTCTTCCATGCGGCCGATCAGCATGCCGATGTCCTGCTGCTCGACCGGCAATGCGCGGCGTTCAGCAAGCGGTGCGTCCGGAAACTCCGGCGCGCCGAGATAAAGATAAAGAGAGAGGGAAAGCGCCGGGATGCCGATCAGCGCGAAAATGGAAGCGAGCCGGCGCCGCGCGAGATTAGCGGCAGTCTTCGGCGCCTTTTCGGATGCCGCGGCAAGCAGCCTGCGCGAAACTTCGATCCGCGCGGCCTCGGCTTCGGACGCGGGAAGCAATCCGCGCGCACGGTCGGTTTCGAGTTCAGCAAGCTGATCGCGATAGACCGCGAGCCCCGCCGCCTCGCCTGCGAAACGCGGTTCACGCGAAAGCGGCCACAACACCGCCAACACGGCGGCGGCGGTCATCAGCGCGAGCAGCGTCCAGAACAGCATCATCTCACCCGGCGGCAGGTCCTAAGGCCGGGGCGCCGTCAGGTCAAAAGGCTTATCCGCGCACTTGCGACCAGGTGCCGTCCGGATTGCGGCAGGCGATGCCGCGCGCGGTCTGCGGCTGGCCGTTCACATAGACCGTGTGGGTGTATTCGCGGCAGCGCTGATAGCTCTGATAGGTATAAGGCGGGCCGGCGACGATGGTGCCGTAAGCGCCGCGGTCGCCGCGCCAGCTTACCGGGGCGCCAGGACCTTCGGCTTCGAGTGCGCGCAATTCCGCGTCATAGGCGCGGCGGCGGTCATCTTCGTCGAGTGCGTTGCCGATCGCGCCGCCCACGAGGCCGCCGATCACCGCGCCCGCGATCACGCCGCCGGGGCCGCGATTGGCCGCGCCGCCGATCAAGGCGCCGGTGAGCGCACCGAGAAAAATTCCGTCAGAAGTGCGCGGGCCGGCGTCGCCGGAACAGGCGCCCAACAGGAGCGACAACGCGCAAACGACGCCTACAGCCCTGGTCTTCAATGTCGGCATGGAAAGCCCCTTACCCGGTACATACAGGCGCCGCTTTTTTCCGCGCCGGTCCGACTATGCCTGAAATGGGACGAGAAATCAGGCGAAAGCTTGGCCTTGCTCACGCAGCCGGAAGCACCAGCTCCGCGCGCAGGCCGCCGAGCGGAGACGACCCGAGTTGCAGCGTGCCGCCATAGAGTTTCGCAAGCTCGAGCACGATGGAAAGACCGAGGCCCGTTCCCGGTTTGCTTTCGTCGAGACGCCTGCCGCGATAGTGCACTTCCTCCCGCTCCGCGGGCGAAAGACCCGGCCCGTCGTCATCGACCTGGATGCGGAACGAGCCAGGCAACGCGGCGCGCGGCGAACTCAGCACGAACATCTCGATATCGACGCGCGACGACGCCCATTTACATGCGTTGTCGACGAGGTTGCCGACCATCTCCTCGATGTCCTGCTGCTCGCCGCGGAATTTGGTTTCGGGATTGAGTTTCGTGCCGATGATGACCCCGCGCTCGCGGTGGATTTTCTCCATCGTCCGCACCAGCATCTCGATCACCGGCGCCACGTCCACCGTGGTGCTGACCACCGCGGCGCGCGCCGCGATGCGGGCGCGGTCGAGATGGCGCTGCATCTGATCGCGCATGACGACGAGTTGCTCGCGAATTTTTTCCGCCGCCGGTCCTTGCAGATTGCCGCTCTCGTTCATCAGCACCGAAAGCGGCGTCTTCATCGCATGCGCGAGATTGCCGACATGCGTGCGCGCGCGGTCGACGATCTCGCGGTTGGTGTCGAGCAACGCGTTCACCTCGCCCGCGAGCGGCGCGACTTCCTTCGGGAAGCTCCCTTGCAGGCGGTCGATCTGTCCGGAACGGATTTCGGAGAGCGCTTGCGATACATTCTTCAGCGGCCGCAAGCCGTAGCGGATCTGGAACCAGACGATCGCCATGAAGGCGAACAGAATAAAGCCGAGCGTAAGCAAAAGCGCGTCGTTGAAATCGGAAACTTCGTCCTCGATCTCGAAGGAGTCGCCCGCGATCATCAGCAGAAACTTGCCGTCGTCGCCGAGATCGAGAAAGCGCTCGACCGCGCGCAGGCGCTGTCCGTCCGGACCGCTTAAGTAAGCCTGACGCAAGCCCCCATAAATTTCGGGGACCTTCAAACTCTGCAACGTGGGAAACCCGTCTTCCGGCGATGAGCGCGACGCCTTGCGCTCGGGCGGCTCGGAAAGCCGCGTGATCTGCCAATACCAGCCGGACGAAGGAATGAAGAACAGCGGCTCGCCGAGCGTTTCCGGCTCGATGGTCGGCGTGCGCGGATTGTTCGCGATTTCGGCGACGATATTGCGCAAATAAACGTTGATGCGCCGGTCAAAGGCGCGCTCGACCGCGTTCCGGTAGAGCGAGGAAAGCACGAGACCGATCGCGAGCAGCACGATCATGCTGACCGCGGTCGCGGAAAAGAACAGACGTCTTGCGAGCGAAGGCGCTTTATTTTGCATCGGCGGGCGGCGAAAGCATGTAGCCGAGGCCGCGGACGGTCTGGATCACGTCAATGCCGAGTTTCTTGCGGAGCCGGCCGACGAAAACTTCGATGGTGTTGGAGTCGCGGTCGAAATCCTGATCGTACAAATGCTCGACCAGTTCGGTGCGCGAGACCACGCGGCCGTTGTGATGCATGAGATAGGCCAGCAGCCGGTATTCGTGCGAGGTGAGCCGCACCGGATTGCCGTTCACCGAGACGCGGCTCGAGCGGGTGTCGAGCGTCACCGGCCCGCAGATCAATTCGTTGGTGGCGTGGCCTGCCGAGCGGCGCAAAAGCGCGCGGATATGCGCGAGCACTTCTTCCATGTGGAAGGGTTTGGCGACGTAATCGTCGGCGCCGGCGTCGAAGCCCTGCACCTTGTCGGACCAGCGGTCGCGCGCGGTGAGAATCAGGACCGGCATCATCTTGCCGCTCCGGCGCCAGCTCTCCAGCACCGAGATACCGTCCATCTTCGGCAGGCCGAGATCGAGCACGATCGCGTCATAGGGCTCGCTATCGCCGAGGAAGTGTCCTTCCTCGCCGTCGGAGGCGGCATCGACCGCGTAGCCCGCATCGGACAAGGCCGTGACGAGCTGGCGGTTCAGGTCGGGATCGTCTTCGACGACAAGCAGGCGCATGGCGACTCAAAGCCCCGTAATTCGGGCGGGAGTGTGCCACACGATAAAGCCAGATCGAAAATGAACCGGCGATTAAGGCTGACGCTTAGTCGAAGCCCTGAAATGTCGCAAAGTCGCTCACATCCGCGCGCGGCGAACGCCATTGGTTAATGGGCGCGGTTTCGTCGGCATAGCCGAGCGCGACGCCGCAAAAGAGCATCAGTTCGGGGGGAAGTTCGAGGAAGCGGGACACGGTCTTGTGCCAGTAGGTCCAGGCTTCCTGCGCGCAGGTGTGGAGGCCGTAACCTCGCGCGAGCAGCAACACACTTTGAATGTGCATGCCGAGGTCCTGCCATTGCGGCGGACCCATGGTGCGGTCGATCGAGAAAAAGATACCGACCGGTGCGCCGAAGAACTCGAAGTTGCGGGCGAACTGTTTGTAGCGGCCCGGCCGGTCTTCGCGCGGAATATTGATGGACTGGTAGAGCAGCTCGCCGACCTTGAAGCGGCGCTCTTTAAAAGGCTCCTTCAAGGGAGCCGGGTAAACCTGATACTCGCCGCCTTCGGCGAGCGGCAGTTCGTTGAGCCGCGGGCGAATGAGCGCTTTCAATTCTTCGAGGCGCTTGCCCGCGAGCGCATGCGCGATCCACGGCTGCAAATTGCCGCCCGACGGCGCGCGCGCCGCCGACTGCAGAATTTCGCGGACGATTTTTTCGGGAACGGGCTTCGGCAGAAACGCCCGGCAGGAATAGCGGCTCTCGACCGCCTCACGGATGTGCATAATTCATGAATCCATTGCGAACAGGATTCATTTATATGCGCCTCCTAGCTTTGTCATTCCGGACGCGCGCCTTGGCGCGCGATCAGGAATCCAGGGCTGCTTGCGAAAACCCGTGCCGTGCCGCTCTGGATTCCGGGCTCGCGAGCTTCGCTCGCGCCCCGGAATGACAGACTAGTTTCGACGACACGCCCTCGCCTGATCCCTGAGCGACAGCCACTCAGCCAAGGCCTCGTCGGTGCGCGGCGAGCCGGCGGCGGCAAGGCGTTCGGCACGGAGCCCGCGCTGCCAAACGACGCTTCTCTCAGCAATCACCGGACAGACCGCATCCGGTGCGCGCAACGCAGGCTCACCGAAACAAAGCCTGCTGCCTAGCAGGATCAGCTCAAGCCCAAGACAGAGCGGATTCATATCGTGCCCTCCTCGAGCCTGGCCAGCACGTCGGCGCGCGTAGACAATCTCGCCGCGATCTCGGCCATCGCCTGTTGGCGCCTGAGCGCTTCCAGTGCGTGATCGAGTTCGGAGCGCAAGCGGCCTGTTTCCTGGTCGCTTGCAATCCTGCGCCGCTCGCCGAGCCAATCGAGCAGGAGCTTCGTCAAGAACGAAGCGACGAAGCTGCCGAGCGCACTAAGCATTGTTCGCCGGGATCTGCGGCAGCTTCGCCTGCAATTTCTCGGCGACCGCTTCCGGCGTGATGCCGAAATGGCGGATCGCGTCGGGCACGGCCTGCAAAACGTAATTCACGGCTTCTGCGAGTGCCGCGCTCTTGAGATCGAGCTTCCTGCCGGCCACGGCGCTTCCCGCTTTCCCGATCAAAAGGCCCGCGCCGTTCATGAGCGCGGTCTGCAACGCTTCACGGTGCGCGGCGTCGATGTCGAGATTGAATTTGCGGCGGAGCAACTCGGCGAGCCAGCCTACGATCGCAGTCGCTGCCACCGAGACGATCGCGAGAAGATATGGCTGCAGCACATTATAAATACCTTCGGCCGCGACCTCCGTCTGCGCGAAAGCCGGAGCCGATACGAGTACGAAAAACGCGGCCGCAAGGCCGCGCGAAGAAAAGCGCTTCATTGGATTTCCCTTTGCGTAGTTTGGATCACCCCCACCCTGAATCCCTCCCCCGCAAGCGGGGGAGGGAAGCGAGCGGCTACGCCGCGAGCGGGTGGGGGCATGGTTAGTCGAGGCGAACGAACCCGCCATGCACATAGCCGGTCGCGCCAAACGGCGTGATCACGCGCAGCCAGCCGGAAAGTTTATCCGCTTCCTGCACGTCGATGCGCGTGCCGTAAGGAATCATACCCTTGACCGCGAACTGAATACCCGGCCCGCCGCGAAGATTGAGGCTGTCGGCAACCACGGTCGCGTCCGGCGCGAAGGAAGGCTTGGCGGCAACGGGCGCCTGCTTCGGCTCGGATTGCGCTTGCACCGGCGCCGGCAACTCGCCCGCCTCGCCGCGCACGATCGCCTGCATGCGTGAGAGCGGAAACAGCGGATTGGTGTCGGTCTTGCGCCCCGGACAGATGTGATAGTGGCCGAGTACGGTGTTGATCGCGGGATACGCGGCTTTGAGCGCGGCATGCAGCGCCGCGCTCGCCGCGATCTGCTTCTCCGAATAAGCGAGCCAATAATGATCGCCGTGCTCGGGCGTCGCGACGCGCGCGACCTTGAATTGCGGATTCTTGTTGGTATCGACCACGCAGACGCCGGAATAGACGCCCTCGGCAACTCTCCGCAGATAGCCGGGGTTGTCGTGCTCGATCCCGATCGAGAAGGCGTTGAAGTTGTAGCGGCTGCCGTATTTCGACGGCCCCGCGTGCCAGCACTGCACATTGAAGGGCGCGAGCTGCGTGATCGTGCCATTCCAGTCGATCACGACATGCGCGGAGGCCCGCGCCACCGGCATCGTGAGCCAGCCGATATCGCCCGACGGGTCGAGCGGATTGCTCGCGGTGTCGTGGTCGATGATGGTGTCCGGGTTCATGATGCCGGAGCGGTTCGGCGTCGCGCGATAAGACGTCTGCTTGCCGCCGATGAAGAGGAGATGGTTTCGGATTTCGTAGCTCATGTTTGCCTTTCACTGTGGCGAAGAATTTGCAGAGCTAGCTTGAAAGCCATAGGCTCCACCGATGCTGGGCTTGTTTCGAAGTAAGGAATCAGCGCAGCGCGAGCGGATGCTCGCGCACATCCGCGAGGTATGGGAACGCCATGCGCAGAGCGATCCGTATTTCTCAGTCTTGACCGCTCCGAAGTACACTCCTCAAAACTTAAGCGACGAGGCCATCGAGGAGTTTTATCAATCGGGGTTCGGGGTTGCCGACGGCATTAAGAAGACGTTTGCGGCCAACGGGATCGCATTGAATCAGAATCATGAGGTGCTGGACCTGGGATGCGGCCTCGGACGTAACTGCGAACCGATGCGTTCGCTTTTCGCGCGGTACATTGGCATCGACATAAGCAGCGGTCATCTCGAAATAGCCAGAACCCGATGCTCGAAGTTTTCGAATGTCGAATTTCAACACCTTTCGGACTACGTGAAGTCTTCTCGGCGCTTCGATGTATTCTTCTCTCGGCTTGTTCTGCAGCACAATCCGCCGCCAGTTATCGAATGGCTGCTGGACATTTCTCTTGCGCGGCTTCGCCCCGGCGGCATTGCATATTTTCAAGTGCCCTGCCAATTGGACAACTATTCGTTCGATGTCGACAAGTATCTTGCCGGCGAGGGGCAGAAGAAAATTATGGAAATGCATGCTCTACCCAGAGAGCGTATTCACCGGATTCTCGGCAAGCATAATTTGATCATTCTGCAAGTCACGCCGGACAACAGCGCCAGAAACGCGCTGTCCTACCAATTTGTTGCTCAGAAGAATTAACATCCGTCCGCGCCCTCGCATCTATTGCGAAGCACCAATAGCTCCGGCAATCTGTTCAATGGGATGGATACTCGATGAATAGTACCGACGGCGAAATAGCGTTTCAGACTTCGCTCAAAAGCAAAGTAAGCAAGTGGCCTGAACGCGGGAGCCAGAACCGGCTTTTCCCGGCTTGCGCACCAGAGATTTCGCCCAGCTTCCATTTCGAGCGCGGCGAATCCGTATTCACCATTGGATCGTGTTTTGCGCGCAACGTAGAAGTTGCGCTGAAGGAAAGTGGCTTCGTCGTTCCTTGCGCTGATTTCACTGTTCCGGAAACGGAATTCTGGCCGAACGCCAAGACGTCGCACGCCTTGAATAAATTCAGCCCCTTCAGCATGCTGAACGAACTGCGCTTTGCATTCGAGCCGACGTTGCGCGCGGAAGATTTCCTTGTTGAAGATGCTGTAGGCATGTTCGCTGACTATCAGCTTCACGTTCGCGGCAATGTCCTTCTTGAGCGAGCCCTAGAGCGCCGAAATCAGGTCCGTGACCGCTACCAATCCGGCCTGAAACAATCTCGCGTCGTCATTATCACGCTCGGAATGTCGGAAGCGTGGTTCGACACGAAGTACGGCATCTATGTTAACGACAATCCCTCACATAACATGGTCAGGCTATATCCCGGCCGCTTTGAATTTCGGGTGCTGGAATATCCCGCGCTTTACGAATGCGTCGATCAGACTGTGCAGTTGCTTCAGCGCGTGTGTCCCAATGTAAAAATCATGCTTACGGTGTCGCCGGTCCCGCTTCACCGTACCTTCACCTCAATGGATGTGATCACGGCTAACACATACTCGAAAAGCGTTCTTCGCGCTGCGTCCGGAGCGATCGCAGCGAAGTATGATTTCGTCGACTATTTTCCCAGCTATGAGTCAGTGATCTTTAGCGCTGCTCAAGAGACTTGGAACGACGACCAATTGCACGTAAAGCTTGCTCCTATTCGCCGAATTGTGGGCAGTATGATGGAAAGCTACACCCGCCGTTAGATTTTACTAAATGTAAACGCCGCCCGTCGCCGTAGTACCTCCCGAACTGCCTGGCAAAATGGCTCCGCCAGCCTGAATTACACTGTTTAAAACAGCGCTGTAACGATTGCCGCTTGCGCTACCCGAATAGGTGTTACCTGACACCTGCAACAGCGACATAGTGTTGGCCATCGCGAAATCGGTGAACGCAGGCGTCCCGATGATCGTAACCGTCTTGCTCTGACACTGAAGATTGCCAAGGCTTTGCACGACCCAGTGGCGCGCAGCACCCGCACTGATCGTATAGTTCGCGTTGATCAGGATCGTGCCGCCGTTCGCATTCAAGTGCGACCGGCCGCTGACGAGCGCGGCGTAGTCCATATTTCCGCTGATGGTGAGAAAGCTGCCAAGCGTACAGGTAATGCCATCGGCACCTCCCGAACCGCCGGTCGTGACCTGAAACCCTTGAATGGAGTAGCCTACGCATCGGCCCGTGTTTCCGATTGCCGCCGTCGATGATCCAGATACGACCACATTGGTCGGCGTCGTGATGTCTCCGGTAATTACGACGGCTCCTGAGCCGACCAGCGGCTTCAGCCGGATGTGCGAATAAGTGCCCGCGCCGACCTGAATCGTAACCGTATATATATCGAGATCGAGCGAGCCCGACACGAAGTCGATCGCTTTCTGGATCGTGAGGAACGCGCCGCCGGACGTGTTCGCGAGCCCGTCGTTGCTGTCGGAGCCGTCGGTCCGCACATAATACGTGCGGTTCGCGGAAAGCTTCTCGCGAATGTCGCGCTTCGCCACCGCCTGGTCCGGATAGGTCAGCGCGAGCGCGGCGGGCAGCCTCACCCTGCCCGTGCTCTTGTCGATGTCGAGCGCCTCGGTCCAGCTCGCGCCGTCGGCGGAGACTTTCAGCTTGAAATTGTCGCTGCCGGCGAGACCGAATTCCGCGCGGCCGGAAAAATTCGTCGAGAAGAATACCGAGGCCGTGTCGCCCGCCGCCTCCTTCGAGATCTGCAGCTGCACGTCGCCGTTACCGCCCTCCGTGGCCGGGATCGCATGCAGGAGCGCGGTCTCGCCGCGCATTGCGAACTTCACGTCCGCGTCGCCGGGCGCGGCATCGTTCAGATAGAGATATTCGACGTCGTCGGGATCGAACCCGCCGCCGCCGCCTCCGGTTTCCAGCGCGTTCCACGCGCTGCCGGTCCAGATGAGCAACGCTTCCGCGTCCTCGTTCCATGCGCGCCAGCCGGTGCGCGGGCTCAGAAAACGCCAGGCGCCGTCTTCGTAAATCGCAACCTTATTGTCTTGCGCAGCGAACGCGCCGGTAGCGCTCGCAGCCACGATGTGCCGCTCGCCTGCTTCCGGAGACCCCGGCGGGGCGGCGGAGATCGCGCGCGCGCTCAACTGCACCAGCGCATCGAGCATGCGCAGCGCTTCGTTATGCGTCACGTGCTTTTGCGCCTGGCCCGCTTCGAGATACGGCAGGCTGAGGTTGTTCGATTCCGCCATGGATTTTTCCTAGAGCTGGATAGTCGCGCCGCGCGTATGCCCCGCGCCGGCAACCGCCGAGAGCTGGGCCACGCGATAGGCGATCGCGCTTTGCGGGCTGCCGAAATCGGCGATCTCGTCATCGTTCGCGTAAAGCGCCGCCGCCGTAGCCGACTCGAACATGCGCACCACGCTTTCGCCGTCGAGAATTTCCACGCGATAGCGCTCGAATTCCTCGCCGAGCGGCACTTCGGCCGCGTCCCAACTGTCGCCGCCAACCCGCGTGCGGCGGGTCCAGGCGAGCGCAACCCCGTCTTCCGTCCGCCGCGCGGAAAGATGCGCGGGCGAGCGGGGTTTGAGTGCGGCAGCGCCTACAACCTGTTCAAGTTCCGTCATCGAAGGCGAGCCGGCATCGAACGACGACGCGCCTACGCGATAGCTGAAATTTCGCCCGATGAGATTGACGCCACGCGCAATCGGCACGAGCGCCTCGTCGAGCAGCACGAACGGCGCGCCCGCTTCGACTAAGGCCGCCATTGCCCATTCGCTGCCCTGCTGCCCGCGCAATAGACGCGAAAGCAAGTAAGTGTCGGCGGCGACCAGCTCGGCCTCTGCGAACTGGACGATTTCCCATGCGCCGTCGGCGTTGCGGATCGCCGCTGCATTCGCGCCGCCGAGCACGCGCAGATCGCTTTGCGATGACAGCGCGCCGGACGCGAGCTTCACGCGGAAGCTGTTCGCGCGATCCCAGCGCGCAACCGGCCCCGCAGCCAGCGGATCGAGCGTCTCGCCGATCACGACCGGAAGTTTCGCGAGCGCAATGCGCTCGTAAGAATCGCCGCCCGCCGAGCGCCATACCGCCACGGCACCCGGCCAGGGCGAAGCATGAATCGCGAGATATTGCAGCGGCGGATCGGTTTCATCGCGCAATGGCGGCAGATCGAGTGCAAACGCTTCCGGCGGTCCCGAAGCCGCGGGCGCCGATGCCGAACCGGGTCTCGCGCTACGCACCGCGACATTGAAAATTTCGGGATCGATCCCGCGCGCCTTGATCGCGCGGCTGCCGGCGTCGGTCGCCTCGGTAATCTCGAGCCGCCGCACGCGGCCGCGATAGTCGAGATCGACCACGTCGCCGGGCGACAGCGCCACATAAGAAGGCGGCAGCGAAAATTCCGCGCGCTCGCGGCCGGCCCATAAATCCTGCAGCCAGATGTCGGCCGCGCATTCCGCCACCGCGTCGGAAGTCACGAGCGCGAGATCGGCTTTCGCCTCGCGCCTGCTTGCTCCGGCGAGCCTCCGCGACAGCACGCTTGCGCGGCGGAAATCACCCGCGACTTCGGTGAAGCCGAGCGCGATCTGCACCGGAAGCTCGGTTTCCTGCGCGCGGACGAAGCGGCAATCCGGATCTTCGCCTTCGACCGCGAGTTCGTCTTCCGAGAACGCCGCGACCGCGGCGCCGCCGCGCGGCCGGAAAACCAGCGTGCCGTGCTCCTCGACCGCATCGAACGAAAACGCCGGCGCGAGCGGCTCGATCGCGGCGCGTGCAGCCATCGGGCGGTCGATCACATAGCCGTCGGCGGTGCCGCGCAAACGGGACGTGTCCACATCCGTTGCATCGGCATCCGCGAGCATCGTCCCGATCAGATCGTCGAGCGGCACGGCCCCTAAGCGTCCGTTGAGCCAGTGCCCGGTTTCCCAGTTCGCCCCGTCGGACCAGACATCGGTTGCTAGCGGAAACGCAGGGTATGGCCGCGCATCCCACGTCCAGGGATAAATGCCTGCGGCATCTAACATGCGTCCGTCATAGACCGACGACGTAGGATTGTCGGCTTCGCTCGCGCCGAAAGCGGGATCGAATTTCGAAGCCACCGCTTCGAGAAAACGGCGTTGAATCAGATCGTCGCGGCGCCGGTTCGAAAAATACGGATAGCCGCTAAGCGCGGATTTCCGGTCCGGAAACACGTTCGGCTGGTTCGCGCCCTTATCGACCGCCGGACAGCCAACCTCGGTAAACCGGATCGGCTTGCCTTCCGGAACCCACGCGGTTGGCGTCTCTAGCTCCTCTCCGCCGACGCGCTCGTAATGCGGCTCACCCCACCAGCTCCAGATGTCTTTGGCGCGAAACATCCAGGGCTTGCCGAAAGCGCCGTCCGCGATCGGCAGCCGCGTCTGCGTCCGGCGGCTTTCATTGTCCGCATAATAGAAGTCATAGAACTCCCCGCCGCGAAGATTTCCGCGCAGATACCCCGGCGCATAAATCGATTCCGAAACCGAAGCGTCGAGGTGCGTATTGCCCTCCCGCCAGTCGGAAAGCGGCGCGTAATAGTCGATGCCGACGAAATCGATGTGCTCGCTCGCCCAGAGCGGATCGAGCGGAAAACGAACTTCATTCGCTTCGGCATCCACGGCATGCGTGCCGTATTCGCTCCAGTTCGCGGCATAGGAAATCTTCGTCGCAGGCCCGAGAATCTCCCGCGCTTCGGCCGCAAGCGAAATCAGTTCGTTCACCGCGGGATAGATGCCGCTTGCCGAGCGCACGCGCGTCAGCGCTTCATATTCGGAACCGATGAGAAAAGATTCGACCCCGCCCGCGGCGGCGCAAAGCTTCGCGTAGTGCAGGATCATCCTGCGCAGCGACCACTCCTCGGGCCCGGTGTAGGAGATTGCGGTGCCGCTCGCCGAAAAATCTTCGGCTTCCGCCTCGCCGAATAGCGCGCCGATTTGCGTTGCCGCCGTTTCGCTTCCGTCCGGCGAACCTTCGCGTCCGGGCGCGGGATTACAGGTAATCTGTCCGCGCCAGGGATAAGCGGGTTGACCTTCCTTGCCGCTGTACGGATTTTCCAGCACGTTATCCGCTGGAATGTCCATCATCACGAACGGATAGAGCATCACGTCTAAGCCGCGCGCGTGCAGATCCGCGATTGCGCGCAGAACCGAAGCGTCCGAAGGCGTGCCGCCGAATGAAGGCCGCCCCTCGTGCAAACTCGCGGCTTCCGCGGCTGCCCGCGAGAGCCCTGCCACCGACCACTCCGCGCCATGCGTCTGCTTGTCGTTGCGGTCGACCTTCGGCTTCACCTGACAGTTTGCTGCGCGCAGATCGCTGCCGAACCAGGCGACGATCAATGCGACACGCGAAAGATTCGGGCAGATCGCCTGCAGCTCGTCGAGCGAGGCGGTCCAGTCGCTTTCCGCCGACGCAGTATGCCGGTTCTCCGGCGTGTAAACCCCGAAGCCCGTCGTGCGCGTCACCGTAAGCGGGTCGTAGCCGAACTCGGTCGCGCCGGGGATGATCGAAACCGCGCGGATTCTGTTCTCCAGTCTTCCGACCGGGCGAATGACCTCCGCCGATATCTGCGGCAGGCGATTGCCGAAACTCTCGAGCGGCAAGCGCTCGAACACGATGTAAGCGAGCCCGCGATAAGCAGGCGCCTCTCCCTCCGCTTCTTTCGCTTCGATCAGCGGGTCGGGTAACTGCGCTTCGTCGCCGCGATAGACGCGATAGGTGTACTGGCTGAGATCGAGTTGCTTGCCGTCGACCCACATGCGGCCGATGCCCGCGACCGGCCCTTCGCAGAGTCCGATCGCGAAATTCGCAAAATACGCATAGGTCGTGGAAGTCACGCGCGGCCCGCCGCCTTTGCCGCCGCCGGCGGACTCGCTGCGTGTGGAAACGGCTTCCTCGAGCTTGGTCGCCCAGATCACTTGGCCGGAAATGCGCGCGCGTCCGTAGACGCGCGGGATCGCAGCACCTTCGCTCGATCCCATCACGTCGAGCGTGGCAAGCCGCGGGCCTTCGGTGTGCTTGCGCGCGTTGCCGCCGAACAGCGCGCGGTCGATCACGGAGCCCGCGACCGCGCCGATCAGCCTTCCGGCGACGGCGCCGCCCGCGCCGAATAACGCGCTGCCGGCGGACATGCCGGCAAACGATAACAGAAGTGCGGCCATAGGATTCTAATTCCTTCGTCATCACCGGGCCGCATCGGCCCGCGCGCAGCGCGGTTCTGCCGATGCGAGACCCGGTGATCCACGCCTTGAAGCCGAAAGACGTGGATGCCCGGGACAAGCCCGGGCATGACGCTTTTCGTGTCGATCAAAAACAAAAACCCCGGCGCGATGGCCGGGGTTTCCGTAGGAATTGTGTGTCGCTTACCAGCGATACATCAACGCGGCGCGGAGCGTGTGGGTGGAGTAGTCCGAAACGACGATACCGCCGGCGAACGGTGCGTAGTTGTAAATCTTCGAGCCGTAGTCGTCGTAAAGGTATTCGATCCGGCCGATCCAGCGCGGCGCAAAGGCATGATCGATGCCTGCACCGATGCTGTAGCCGGTCAGCGTATTGGAGACCGTTGCCGCGCCAGCCGGCGCGAATTGTTCGACCTCCGCAATGGCAAGGCCGCCTGCGACGAACAGAAGCGTGCGATTCATCGCATAGCCGAGGCGGGCACGCACATGGCCGTTCCACTTCAGTTCGCTGTTCACAATGCCGGGGCCGCCCAGAACGACCGTGGAATCCGCGTTCGACCAGCCGATATCGGCCTCGAGGCCGAACACCCAATTGCCGCGCATGTGC
Organism: Xanthobacteraceae bacterium; assembly: GCA_019752575.1. Lineage (GTDB taxonomy): Bacteria > Pseudomonadota > Alphaproteobacteria > Rhizobiales > Xanthobacteraceae. Next base: position 188,499 of record JAIELW010000007.1, read on the forward strand.
CAGTTGTAGCCCGCGAGCAGACCGCCAACGAAACCGTTGCCGCTTGCGTTGCCAGCCGTGCCGGGCACGGCGGTCAGATCGCCGTCGAGCCAGAGACCGCCCGCGTGCACGCCGCCGTAGAAGCCGTTCCAGTTGAACACCGGCGCAGCCTTGTAGACCGGACCCTTTACCGGAACGTCAGCCGCGAAGGCGGGAAAGGAGAGCAGCGCAACGAGCGCGGCCAGAAGCATTCTCTTCATTGAAACCCCCAATTAGGAGGCGGAGACTAGCTTCGGCCGGTACCTCCGCATAGGTGCGCTCTAGGCGAAATTGCCATTTCCCCACCATGTCACAATCGTGCAACAGCTTCAAATTACATATACAAATCAAAGCTCTAACTGGCAGGGAAGCGAAATGCAAAAGCCAGCCTGCGCTTCCACCAGCTTGCAAAATAGACTTCCGCGACCGCAGCACCATCGTGCGCGTGAATCATCCGGTCATCGCTCACCAGAATCGCGCAATGCTTCGCAGGCAGATGCGCGCGCCAGCGAAACAGCAAAACGTCGCCGGGCGCGATGGCGTCGAGCGGAATTTCGGTCAGATGCCGGCGCGCGGCATCCGCAAGTGTTTCCGCGCGGCTCGCTTCCGCCCAGTCGGCCGAATACGGCGGCGGCAGTTCGGGCTCATCGCCGATCGCCTCGCGCCACACGCCGCGCAGAAAACCCAGACAGTCGCAGCCGGCGCCTTTGCGCGAAGCCTGATGCCTGTACGGCGTGCCGATCCAGGTGCGCGCCTCGGCGATGATGTGTTCAGCGGAAATGTTCATTGAAAAAAGCAATCTTCACCTCTCCCCGAGGGGGAGAGGGAGAAATTTTATCGCGCGGGTGTCCCGTCGTGACCCGGCTCGCCGGGCACGGCATAGCTCACGACGAAGTCGTTGCCGGGCAGATGCGGGAACCCGCGAAAGTTGAGCGTGTTTGCAAATTTTTCGCGGCAGGTTTCGAAGCGTTTGTCGCATCCCGCCGTGACGACGAAAGCGTCGCCTACCGCAATCGGATTCGGCGGCGTCTGCCAGAGCGAAAGCGTCACTACGCTTGCTTCCTTGCGATGCGCTTTGATTTCCACCGCGAGCCCTTCGTTCGCACCATTGCTCCAGACGAGCTTGCCGCGCGTGAACCAGTCGTCTTCGAATTCGCTCAAACCGGAGATGGCTACAAGCGATGCGCCTTGCACGCTCGCCACCTCGCCTGCGGCGCGAAACGCCGGATCGTCGAGATCGATCTTGCACCGCGCGTCGCCGAGATCGGCATCACAGGAGCCCGAAAACAGCCGTCCGCGCTCCTGGTCGAGTTGATGCGCAATCCCGCGGATTTCGGCGGCAAAGGCCGCGCCCTCGCGCCGCACTTCGCCGATGTCGCCGCAACGCTGCAGGATGCGGTTTTCCACGTTCGACCAATCTACCAGAAAAAGCTCGACCCGCGCGGCGTCGTATTTTCCGCGCACAAGATCGTGCTCCGAAATGCTTTCGTCGGAGAGTGCGCCGTGCAGTTCGCTCCCGGTTGCGGCAAGACCGAAGCGGGTTTCGATTTCGGTGCCTTCGAAGCCGGTGCCCGCGCGAAACAGCGTTCCGTCGAAGGTCAGGTTCTCGTCGTGATCGGTGAAGCCGAGCACGACGCCGTCCTTGCGCGAGATGCGCCAGCAATTGCAGAGCGTGGTGGCGCCGCTCGCAAGATGCACGGCAAGCCCTTCCGGAATATTTCTCATAACCGGATTTCCACGACCGGGATCGAAGGAATTTCTCCGGCCGCGAAGGCCGCGAGATCGACTTCGAGAAAATCGGTGTCGAAGCGCACCGGCACGTCGAACAGGAATCCGGCGGTAATCGCAGCACCTTCCGGCGGAGTATGTCCCGCACGAAACACGATCAGCCCGGTCGCGCTGTCGGAATCGAAATCGGCGCCTTCTTCTTTTTCGCCGCCATCGACGGCCACGCGAATACTTCCCGCAACCGCCTTCGCGATCGGCCGCGCATAAGGCGCGTACACGCCGCCGTAAGTCTTCTTCAACTGAAAACTCGCATTCTCGCCGTCGCCTTCGCCGAGCAATTGGTCACCGGGCGCGGGCGACGCGCCGAGCAAGCCGGAAGAATGATCGAGCCGGTCGCGCCAGCGAAATCCGTAAAGCCTGCCGCGACGCTCCTCGAAGAACGCGACAACGTCGGAGAGTGCGTCGAGCGATTTCACGCCGTAGCCCGCGTTCCAGCGCCTGCGCGCATGCGCCCAGCGTGCGTTGCGCTCCTCACGGCCCGAGCCGGTGGTCACGATTTCGGTGCGCCGCTCCGGCCCGCCGCGCGCGCCGAGCGCGACATCGAGCGGAAACGTTACGTCGTGAAAGGCTGGCATTATTTATTCCTTGTCCCCAGGGGTGCTCGCTTCGCTCGCCATGCGGACTAAAGATTCCTCTCCCCGCGCGCGATCATGCCGGAAAGATAGGCTTCGGAGCGCCGGAAACTCGCAGCGTCCTGCGCGGAAATGTTCACGTTCACCGCGAGCGGCGCGCGCGAAGTTTCGGCGCGCACGCCGAGCCTGCCGTCGGTGCCGCGCGCGAGCGGCAGGATCGCTTCCGCGCCGCGCTCGCCTGCGACACCGAGCGAATTGCCGAGCGGGAAATAACTCGGCGTGGCGATCACGCCGCCTTTGGCGAAAGGCACGGCGCTGAACGCATTGCCGAAAGTTTCGCCGCCGCCAGAGGAACCGCCGAACAAATTCTGGAACGCGCCCGTAAGCCCCTGCTCGATCGGCTTGAACGCCGCGTTCAGCGCCATCGAGGAAAGCCGCAGCCCGAGCGTGCGGATCACTTCGCTGAAGCTTCTTCCGCGGATCAACGCCTGATCGAGCGCGCGCGAACGCCGAACCGAAGCCCCGCGCGAGCTTATCCGCTTCGGCGATCTCGCGGCGGAAGTCGCTCAGGTCCGCGTCGATGGAAACGGAAATGCCGTCGATTTCGGTCATGGTGTCCCTTGTCGTGTCATTCCGGGGCGCGAACGCAAGCGAGCGAACCCGGAATCCAGAGCTGCGTCTAGAAGCCTTGTCGTATCGCCCTGGATTCCGGATCGCGCGCCAGAGCGCGCGTCCGGAATGACGGAGAATGTGGCGCGACGCTCCACCCGATCGCATTCCAAGTCGGCTATAGCCGACTTGGAACAGTTCATTTCATGCCGATCTCGGATAAATCCGAGATCGGTGCTCGCTTCCCTCCCCCGCTTGCGGGGAGGGATTCAGGGTGGGGGTTTGATCGGGAAATCGCGCAATCAGTTCGTTCAAGATGCCGCGAGACACCGGCGCGCTATCTCCGGGCAGTACGCGCACGGCGCTTGCAAGCTCGCGTGGCGTGAGACACCAGAACTCTTCCGAAGAAAGCCGCAGCACGCCGAAGCCGAACGCCATCGCCTCTTGCCAGGGAAACGGCTTTGCTTCCGTCACGCCTGCGGCGGCGGAGGGTTTGTGGTCTCTTTTTTCTCGGCAGTGCCGAAGGTCGCCGAAAGCAGCTCGACTACGATCCGCACATAGCCCGCGGCGGCATTTGCGGAAGCGAGCGAAGCCACCTCCTCGTCGGAGATTTTCTCGCCGGCGCCGCGCAAACCCGCGCCGATCACGCGGATCGCATCGCGCGCCGAAATCCGCCCCGTTCCGAAGCGCTCCGCGAGCGACGCAAGGTCGTCTGCGCCAAACGCGGTCTCGAGCTCGGCGAGCGCGCCTAGCGTCAGACATAATGTACGGCGCTTGCCGCCGAGCTCCGCTTCGATCTCGCCGCGATGGCGGTTCGCCATTAGGCGGCCTCGAAGGCGAGCTCGCCCGCGCTTTCGAGCGAGATTTCGAAATTCACTTCGCCGTCGTGATTGCCGGAAAACTCCAGCGCGCCGATCTGGAACGCGCCTTCGATGGTGCCGAAGTCCGGAATCACGATCTGGCACTCGGGAGCCATGCCGTTGAAGAACGCCGCGCGCACCAGCGCGTCGGAAGCCGCATCCTTGAAGATGCCGGAAGCCGAGAGCGAGGCGCGCCGCACGCCCGCGCCCGACAAGAGTTCGCGCCAGCGGCCGGACGATTCCGCGTGGGTCACATCCACCGTCTGCGCGTTGAACGCGAGCGTCTTGGTGCGAAGGCCGGCGACGGTGACGAAGCTGCCGTCGTCGTCGATCTTCAGCAATAAATCTTTTCCCTTTTGCGCGGGCATCTAGATTCTCCTCGAAAAGCCTCATCCTGAGGAGCCGCACCCATCTCGGATTTATCCGAGATGGGCATCCTTGAATGTCCAAGTCGGCTGAAGCCGACTTGGATGCGGCGTCTCGAAGGATGAGGATATCTGGCTCATGGTTCGAGACGCGCCGCTGTCGCGGCGCTCCTCACCATGAGGTCAAACTGGCTCGGTGACGGCGCGCAGCCGCACGACCCCGTGATAAGTGCGGCCGTCGGCTTCGCGCCGGATATCGGCCACGACGAAGCGGAGATTGGCGAGATGATGCCCGGCCGGGATCAGCGGCGCGTCGATCAGCGCCTGCAGGACCGCGCCGGAGAGCAGATGCGCTTCGCGATGCCCGCCTTGACGCGACCAGACATGCAAAGTCAGCGCATGTTCGTCGCCTGCTTCCGTCGAAGTCGAGCGGTCGGAGACGACCGCTTCGCCGAGCGTCACGTAAGGAAGTGCCGCTTCGCGCGGCGGCTCGTCGTAGATCTTCGCGCCGCCGAGCATCGCCATGAGCGGTGCGTCGTTCTTCAGCGCGCCGTGAATGGCGGCGCGCAGCGCTGCTGCCGAAGCGGGCATCTCGTTATTTCTTTCTTCTCTTCAGCGAGGAAACAGCGCGGGCAGCGGCCGTATTGACCGCCGCCCGCATCGGCTCGAGCGCCAGGGGGAGGACCGACGCGAGCCAAGGGATCGGCATTTGTTCGGGCGTTCCGAATTCGCGCACTGCGTCGGCCGGATCGGCGGAACCGACGGAGCGCCGCAATCCTTGCGGCTGCACGAAGACCATGTTCTCGCCGTTGCGCTCGAGTTCGCCACGCAACGCTTCCGCAGCGGCGTCGAGCGCGGCTTCGCGCAACGCCGCATCGGCGGAGCGCAACCGGCGCAGCAAGCGGCCCGGCGAGTGAATTGCTCTCAGCTTCACGGGCGTTCTTCCTCGACCAGACACTCGATAACGCGTCCGCGCTCATCGGGATCGCGTACCGCGCGGATCGAGAAAATGCGCACGCCCAGCACAAAGCGATGCGAGAGCGTGATGTCGCTGCGATGGCGCAGCAATATTCGATGCGTGAGCAGACCCCGCCGCTTGTCGGAAAGCAATTTGTCGTCGAGAGAAATCGGCTCGATCGCGGCCCAGACTTGCCCGAGCGGTTGCCAGGTTCGCGTCACACCGCCCGCGCCGTCTTCGACTTCGTCGGCAACCTGCAACGTCAGCCGGTGCCGGAAATCCGCAATCGCCGTCACAGCGACACCACGCGGTACTGCGCGAGCAGCTCGGCGATACCCTCCGGCATTGCGTCGTCTCTCGTTCCCTGCCCGCGAAATTCATAAGCGCGTGCGAGCAGCAGCCGGATCGCCTGCACGAGCGGCGCGGGAATATCGGCTGCCGCGCCATAGCCCGCTTCGATATCGATCTCGATGCCGGCGATTTCCTGCGAAGGCTGCGTAACGCGGCCTGCGTCGAAAGCAATGAGACCCGGCGAGGACGCCGTGCCTGCAATAAAGATGTCGGCATCGAGTTCTTCGGCCTCGCCCGCGCCGTTTCGCACGCGCGCGGCCACGATTTCGCGCAAGGGCGAAACCGGAGATACGACCGCGCCCGAAGCCGGCCAGCGGTCGAGCATCACGCGCCAGGTCTGCGTAATCAGCGCGCGGCGCGTGCGCGTCTCCACCTGAATGCGCGCCGCCGCGATCATCGACGTAATCAGCGCGTCGTCGGCGTCGTGCGCGACGCGCAAGTAATTTTTCGCCTCGTTGAGCGCAAGCGGCTCGCTCGCGGGCGGTTCGATCAAAACTGCGGCCATGATTGCTTCCGGTTGACAAGCACCGCACACCCCCGCACATCACGGCGCGGGGGTTTCGATGCTTCGTTTCGTTTTCTTCACTGCGCTCTGTGCCGCCTGCATCTCCAGCGCTGCCGCGATCGTCGGCGGCAAGTCCGGCGAGCATGGCGCCCGCGAGCACACGGTGTTTCTCACTTCGCGCGTGCAGGATTGTTCCGGCACCCTGATCGCGCGCGATCTGGTGCTGACCGCCGCGCATTGCGTGGCAAGCGGCGGAAATTTCTCGATGAGCACGAGCGCGGGCTCGATCCCGGTTGCGCAGGTCGCGATCCACCCCGCGTTCCGCCGCGATAGCTACGAGACGCACAAGCCGTCGCCCGACATCGCGATCGTGAAGCTCGCCTCGCCCGCGCCGCGGCATCTGCGGCCTGCGAAGCTCGCGACCGACAAGGCGTTTCCGCCGCGCGATACCGTCTTTGTCATCGCCGGTTTCGGCGAAGCCGTCGAAGGCGACCGCAACGTCGGCACGCTGCGCACCGCGCAGCTCATCAATGGCGGCACCACCGGCGGCATCATGCTGCGCCTGCACGCGCTGAAAACCGCTCCGGGCAGCGGCTCCTGTACCGGCGACTCCGGCGGGAGCGCTTATCGCAGCGACGGCCCGGTACTTGTACTCTACGGCGTGATCGCCTGGGCCGGCGGCAAGAGCGGCCGCAATTGCGGCGTCGTCACCGGCATCGTGCTGGTCGCCAACCAGCTCGACTGGATCCGCGCGACGGCAAAACGACTCGGTACAAAACTCGACTAGTGATCCGGTTCTGACATTCGCATTCCCGCGCAGCAGGCGCTTTTTAAGAATGTCAGAACCAAAGGATCACCAGCAACTATATGTTTCTAGTGCGGTTTTGGTTCGCAGGTCCGTAGATGAACTCGCTGCGAAAGCGATCGGACCTGCGAACCACCGCACTAGCCCCTTTCGCGGCGCGCGGCACTTGCTACACTCCGCCCGGGCTCGGGGGAGTTCATGCGCCGCCTGTCATCTCGCCGTTATATCCAGCGGGTTTTACCGCTCATGCTGGCATGCGCATTTGCGCCTGACGCGAACGCCATCGTATTCGGCACCGCATCCTCGCTGAGCGCACATGTCGTGCGCGTGGTCGGCTCCTCCGGCGCTTATTGCTCCGGTGCCGTGATCGACCGGCATCACGTGGTGACTGCGGGTCACTGCTCCGCGGTCGCGGTCGTGATCGGCGGCAAATATGTAGCCGCCGTCAATCGCACACAGAAGGCGAAGCTCGCCGACGGCCGCGTCATTACCGTGCATGGCGACGCTGCGATCCTCGGTTTCCGCCTGCCGCTGCCGCCTTCGGTGACGCCGATCGAAATCGGCATTCAAGGCACCGACGGCGACTTCACCATCGCGGGCTACGGCACGACGAGCGAGGCGCGCTGGAATCTCGGCCACCTGCACGAGGCGAATGTCGTCGTGCACGTGCCCTTCAAGCTGGTCGCGCCGGATCGCGCGGGAAACTTAAGCGCAAGCGCCTGCTTCGGCGATTCCGGCGGCGCGGTCTTGCGAAACGGGGCGCTCGTCGGCGTGATCACGCGCGCGTCGCATCCGCACCCGGCGATTGCCTGCGGGCATCTCACGCATTACGCGCCGGTGATTGCGACCCCGTTTGTCGAACCGCACCCGCATGACGGCTTCGAGGTCAGCGCGGCGCCGCGCAGTCCGCAGCGCCGCCTGATGTATCAGCGCGCGCCTATGCCGCGCTGAACTTCAAGAGCTTGATCGCGTCGAAATCCTGCACGCCGCCGCCGACGCGCTTGGTGACATAGAACAGCACATAAGGCTTCGACGAATAGGGATCGCGCAGCACGCGCACGCCCTGGCGGTCGATCACGAGATAACCGCGGCGGAAATCGCCGAAGGCGATCGAGTAGGAATCTTCCGCCATGTCCGGCATGTCTTCGGCTTCCGCGATCGGGAAGCCCATGAGCGTCGCAGGCGCGCCTGCCTGCGCAGGCGGCGTCCAGAGATAATGCCCGTTCTCGTCTTTCAGCTTGCGGATCTCGCCTTGCGTGCGGCGGTTCATGACGAAGGTGCCGTTCTGGCGGTAGCCGGCTTTGAGCGAATAGACGAGATCGACCAGCGGATCGGACGGATCGGTTTCCGGGAATGCGCCGTCGGCGCCGGAAATCGTGAAGCCGAGCTTGTTCCACTCCCAGGAAGATTCCGCGACCTTGTCGTAGTTGAGAAAGCCCTTCGGCTTGTTGGTGCCGTCGCCGTTGACGAAAGCGGCGCCCTCCTGCTCGGCGAACACGGTATCGACTTCGGCGGCGATCCACTCGTCGATGTTGACGGCGGAGTCGTCCAGGAGCGTCTGCGTCGCGGCCGGCATCGCGTAGAGCTCGACCGTGGGGAACGCGATCTCGGCGAGCGTCGGCGAAGCCGTCGGCGTCGAGCGTGCGGTGGTTTCGCCGACCCAGCCGGTCGCGGCACCCGAAATCAGAAACGGCTTCCTGTAGACGTTCGAGGAAACCTGGCAGTAGCCCGCGATCGCGCGGATCGGCGAGATGTTCGCGAGGCGGCGTCCGATCTCGCGCTCGGTTTCTTCCGGCACGAGATAGCCGCCGTCGGCCCCGGAGTTCGTCGAGACGGCGAGCGCCTTGCCTTCGAGGCGCTTAAGCCCCGAAGATTCGCCGTTACGAACATAGGTGTCGAAGGCCGAGCGATGTTCGAGTTCGGCGCCGGTGGGGAAAGACTTCACGCCGCCGAGCGACGGCCGCCGTCCGCGCAGCACCAGCTCGTCGAGCACACGCTTCTGTTCGGTGAGCGCCGAGTTGATGCGGTCGGCTTTGTGGTCGGAAAGCACGTCACCCGAACGGCGTTCGATCTGGCCGAGCCTCGCGTCGTTCTCGGATTTGAAGGCCTCGAACGAGCGCATGAAATCGTCGAAGGCGGCGCCGACGTCGGAGCCGGCGGAAAGAGATTTGATTTCGGGAGAGGGATTCAAGAGTTGTTCCATAATTTACCTCGTGGACGGATGAACGAAATCCGCCGCACGGCGGATGGTGGCAGCAAGATCATGAGCGTGCTTGAACGCAGCGACACGCGCGCCGGGATGCATCGGGAAGGTGACCACCGAGATTTCCCAGAGATCGATTTTCGACAGACGCCGGATGCCGGTTTTCGGGCTTGTGCGCCCCTCGACGGTGCGAAAGCCGATGGAAAGCCCGTCGATTGCGCCGGCTCTCATTAAGGAGAGTACTTCCCGCCCCCGCGCGATTTCGGAAAGCAGCCGTCCGCGCACGAACAGCCCGCGCGCGTCTTCGCGCAGCTCTAGCCATGTGCCGATGGGCTCGGCGGGATCGTGCTGAAACAGCATGCGGACGCCAGACGCGCCGCGCGAAGCCAGGCTTTCGGCGAACGCACCGGGCAGAATGAGATCGCGGCCGAGATCGGCGGAGTTGAAGCGCGCCGCGTAGCCGGTGAAGACGCCGGAGGCATCGAGCGATTTGCAGTCGAAGCGCGTGAGCTTCGAGCCGTTCATGGGGGATAGCATTCAGCGCTTCCTCGATTTGCGCGGTTTTGTCTTAGTGCGCGGCGCGCGTTTCGGCTTTCCGGCTTTCTTCGGTGCGGGCGCGTGAAGGCGTTCGAGTTCGCGCACGAAGTCGCGAAACACCAGCGGCGCCTCGGCTCCTAGCGAGCGGATGCGTGGAGTCATTTTCAGATTCCTAAAATCGTCATGCCCGGCCTTGTGCCGGGCATCCACGTCTTACGGGACGTCACGAAGGAGAAGGCGTGGATGGCCGGGACGAGCCCGGCAATGACGCATTATTTTCTGATACGCCGGTTAAATCTCGCCAGTTCGCGCACGAAGGCGTCGAAGCGCGCGTTTGTCCCTTCTAGTCATTCCGGGGCGCGAGCGAAGGCGAGCGAACCCGGAATCCAGAGCGGCTTGTCCCTGGATTCCGGATCGCCACTTCGTGGCGTCCGGAATGACGGTTTACTTTTTGATCCGTCTATTAAATCTCGCGAGCTCGCGCACGAAGGCGTCGAAGCGCGCGTTCGCTTTGAAATGTTCGCGCAGCGTCAGCAGAAGCAGCGCGGACGAGCCCGACGCCCACAGCAACAGCGCCAGATGCGCGAGATCGCCGCGCTCCGAAAACGTGCGGATGAGGCTGCTCATAGGTCTAGCGATAAAAAACGCGATTGGCCTATTGAGTCCGATAGGCGTCGACTACTTTGCAGGTACTCTTGTCGATTGTAATTACTGGGCCGCCACCCAGCATATGAACAGGAAGCCGATACTCGACAATCCAGCTTTTACTCTGTTCCGATACGACAGGATTCATTTCAGCGGACACAGCGTTCGGAAAACGCTCGTTCACATAAACTTCCGCGATTTTCAAAATATCGCAAGATGATTGCGGCATGGCTTGTCCTGTCAAAAATTGGCTCGCTGCAAGCGCCAATGCACTCCACGATGCCTTCAAGGCTTTGTTCGACACCTTACCGGCTCCAAATCAACGGTTGAGTATTGGTCCGAAGTAATAAACGCCTTTATGCGACTGAAGTATGCCGGGTAATTTATAGTAGTCCGCAAAAGACATGTCACCCGAACTTGGGCCAGCCCTAAACCCGAGCCGATTAGGATGCGTATGGAAGAACGCGATTGCGTCGCTAGGCGGAGTACCCGGAGTAATTTGAGCTTTGGAACCCGGATTCGCGAATGGCCTGACAAAAACTTCGCCGGTCACGGCGTCCCTTGAAAGCCAGAAGCCGTGTTCGCGAGGTTCATCGCTTTCGGGATTAGAAGCTGACCACGCAGCATTGATCTCCCGTTGAACGATCGGGCTATTGGTAATTGCCTGTAGATGCACCAAATCTTCGCGCAGCGTTTGGTCCGCCGCAGTCGAAAGGGATTGCTCTAAGTCGTTAGACTCGCTCCTCCCACCACCCCCGCTCGTCCACTGCCCTCCATCCGGATTTCCGGCCGGCACGCGCGGTTGATCGGGGGAGTATTTCGCAAGCAGCGTTGTCAGCGATGAAGCGGGTAACGGCTCGTAACCGGTCGCCGCCCGCTTCTCGTCGTCCGTGAGAAATGCAGCCTCGCCTACCCGCTTCCAAAGCGCCTCGCGCTCGATGGAAAGTGCCGGCACCTCGTCGAGATCGGGCGCGAGCCGCAAATTTCCGCCGAAGGATTCCCCGAGCCAGTTCCCGAGCGCGGAAGCGATCCGCGAAATCAGCGGCACCACGGTCTGGCGGTAGAACGCGCGGTTCGCCTCGGCGTAGTTGGAATACGTGTTGTCGCCGGGAATGCCGAGCAACATCGGCGGCACGCCAAAGGAAAGCGCGATCTCGCGCGCGGCGATGTGCTTCGCCTCGACGAAATCCATATCCTTCGGGGATAAGCTCAGGCCCTTCCAGTCGAGCCCGCCTTCCAAGAGCAGCGGGCGGCCGGCGTTCGCCGCGCCCTGATAATGCGCCTCCAGCTCGGCTTTCAGCCGCTCGAATTGCTCGTCGGATAAATTTCCGCCGGCCGCGGAATAAACCAGCGCGCCGGAAGGCCGCGCGGCGTTGTCCAGCAACGCCTTGTTCCAGGCGCTCGCGGCGTTGTGCACGTCGAGCGAAGCTTGCGCCGCTTCGAGCGGCGACATGCCGTAGTGATCGTCGAGCGGATTGAACAGCGCCAGATGCAAAATCGGCGCCGGTGTCTCGCTCATCGCAAAGCGCACGCTCGCGCTACCAGCGCGATATTCGTAAGCCTCGGCCCAGCCTTCGCTGCCCGCGATCACCTTCATGCGGTCGGGGCGTAATACGTGCAGCTCGCGCACCTCGTCGAGCACGGAAACGCGCTCCAGATAAGCGTTGCCGGAAACGAGCAGGTAGCCGGCGAGCTGCTCGATCAGATCCGCGCCGGTCTGGCGCGGATTGGGGCGAGCGAGCAGCGCAAGCAGCGGATGCTCGTCGTGCTCGCGCGCGCCTTCATATAACAGGAGTCTCACGTTCGCCGCCGCTTCCGCGATCATCCGCACGCTACGGAACGCGATCGGATTTTTGGCGTAGCCTTCGCGCGCCAGCGCGTGATAATCGCGCGGCGTCCAGCGCGGGCGGTTGCTTGAAAGCAGTGCGATCAGCGCGCCGGTGCGGCTCGCTTTTTCTTCGCGCACAACATCGCGCCGCGAGAAATAATTGCGGAAGGGGAAGTGCATATATCGTGATTTCTTTCTCCCTCTCCCCGCTGGGGAGAGGGTTGGGGTGAGG
>JAIELW010000018.1 GCA_019752575.1 Xanthobacteraceae bacterium
TAGCGCCCTAGAAACGCCCCCCGGAGAGGAGCGGGATACATAGGAATATAATCATAGTCTGTGGCAAGAGTGAGGCGTGACATAAATTTCTTTCTCGTCATGGCCGGGCTTGTCCCGGCCATCCACGCCTTACCGAAACTTCCAAGCTGTAAAGACGTGGATGCCCGGCACACCGATGTCGGGTTTACCCGACATCGACAATTTGGAATGCTCAAGTCGGCTAAAGCCGACTTGAGCGCCGGGCATGACGAAATCTGGGGTGGCGGGAGTGAGGCGCTGAGAAGAAAAAATTCTTCCCTCTCCCCTTGTGGGAGAGGGTGACGCCGAGCGCCAGCGAAGGCGCCGGGTGAGGGGCAATGCGAAGCCCCTCATCCGGCTCGCATCTTTCAGATGCTCGCCACCTTCTCCCCGCAAGCGGGGAGAAGGAATTAGCGTCGCTGCGAAAGCGTAGTTCTGCTGTCGTCCCGGTCAAGCGAGCGAATGCGACCGCGAGCCGGGACCCATAACCACCGAGTCAATTTTTAGCACTGGGGTTATGGATCCCCGCTTTCGCGGGGATGACAAAATAGAGAAGTAGAAACAAAAAAAGCCGCCCAACCAGGACGGCTTTTTCTTTGCTCTCTTGCGGAGAATTAGCGCGAATAGAATTCGACGACCAGATGCGGCTCCATCTGTACCGGGAACGGCACTTCGGTAAGCACTGGAACGCGGGTCAGCTTCGCCGTCATCTTCGAATGATCGGCCTCGATGTAATCCGGAACGTCGCGCTCCTTGAGCTGGGTTGCTTCGAGTACCAGCGGAAGCTGCTTCGACTTTTCCTTGATCGAGACGACATCGCCCGGCTCAAGACGCATGCTCGGGATGGTCGCCTTCTTGCCGTTCACCTGCACGTGGCCGTGATTGATGAACTGGCGGGCGGCGAACACGGTCGCCACGAACTTCGCGCGATAGATGATCGCATCGAGACGGCTCTCCAGGAGGCCGATCAGAAGCGCGCCGGTGTCGCCGCGGCGGCGGACCGATTCTTTATAGATGCCGAGAAACTGCTTCTCGGAAATGTTGCCGTAGTAGCCCTTGAGCTTCTGCTTCGCGCGCAGCTGCACGCCGAAGTCGGACGGGCGGCCCTTGCGGCGTTGGCCGTGCTGGCCCGGACCATATTCGCGGCGGTTGACGGGGCTCTTCGGGCGGCCCCAGATATTTTCGCCCATGCGGCGGTCAAGCTTGTGCTTGGCCGAGTGACGCTTCGACATCGCAAATCCTCTTCGCGTTTGGATTGCGCCCTCCTTTGCGGACCCTTTCGAGCCAGCCGACAGGCGAACTTCCGAGCGCCGGAACCTCTGAAATCAGGGGTTTCGATTAGGAAGGCCGCCACGGGTGCGGGAAGCCGGTGGGGATAAAGGGTCGGGCCGGACCTGTCAAACGCCGATCAATTCGACCTCACGCTCTGCGATCCCGAAGCCTTTCAGCGACCGCATAAGCGCCGGGCCCGGCACCTTCCCGCTGGTGAAAAGCGCTTTTACCGGCTCCATCAGCGGCAGGCCGGGCACGGGTAAGAGGCTCGCGACCCGCCGCGCGATCGCGGGCGCCGGATCGACCCATGCCACCGGCCAGGGTGCGAGCGCTCTCAGCCGCTCTAGCAGCAGCGGATAATGCGTGCAGGCGAGCACGATCGTGTCGGTTTTCGCGCCGTCGTTCCTGAATGCAGGTGCGATTTCCTTGGCGATCTGATCGTCAGTCGCTTCCTCCCCGCGCAGGTAGGCTTCCGCCAGTGGCGCCAGCCACTCGCTCCCCACAAGGTCAACCTGACAGTCGCCCGCGAATTCCTCGATCAGCGCGCGGGTATAATCGCGCTTCACGGTGCCGGGTGTCGCGAGCACCGAGATGCGCTTGGTCTTCGACTGCGCGCAGGCAGGCTTGATCGCAGGCACGGTGCCGACGAACGGGATGCCGTGCTTCGCGCGCAGCACGGGGAGCGTTAGCGTGGACGCCGTATTGCAGGCAATCACCACCAGCGCGGGCCGATAGCGCGCGATCAGGTCGCCCATGACCGACGCGACGCGCGCGATCAGCGCGTCGTCTTCAAGCCGGCCATAGGGAAACACCGCGTCGTCGGCGGCGTAGACGAGCTTCAAATCGCGCCGGAGTGCTGCGATCTCGCGCAAGACCGTGAGCCCGCCGAGGCCGGAATCGAATACCAGCACGGTGGGGTTTGCGGGAATCGGCGCGGTCGCATCCATCGCGCGGACTTGTAGCGCGTTTTGCCCCCACCCTTAATCCCTCATGGCAAACCCTCGCCACGTCATTCCGGACGCCGCCGATCTCGGGTTTACCCGAGATCGGCAAATAATATGCACAAGTTGGCTATAGCCGACTTGTGTAGTGAGCGAGCGGGGTGGGGTGAATACACAAACCCCCACCCGGCTCGCTCCGCTCGCCACCCTCCCCGCAAGGGGGAGAGAAAAGTTTCTATTACTTCAACTGCACGCGGAAAGTCATCGACGCGCCGGCATTCAGCGTATCCTGCTGGCTGTGGCGCGAGCGGTTGGTGTTCACGCTGATGTTCTCGAGCTTGCATTCGGTGGCAATCGTCTCGCGCAACACCACGCATTCCTTATCGGCGGCGAGGTAAAGCAAACGGCGCGCATTCTCCTGCGCTTTCAGCACGTCCTCACTCTCGGTGGACGTTACCTGGGTCGAGAAATTGATGCTGACCTGCACGCGCACTTCGCGCGGGCCTAATTGCTGCGTATTCGCGACAAGTGTAGTGGATAGCAGAAGACCAACGGAAAGAACGAAACGGATCATGCACGCGCTCCCTTGTTTCGTTCTCCTATAGTTCGGCGCATGTTCTGCGCCGATTAATTCGGCATGCGAATTTTGCGAGATGCGATTCAGAATTGGGTAGGAGAAGTTACTTTCATCCTAGTGAAGTGGATTTGACATTCGCGAACCGTTTACCGGGAACTCTCAAGCGAATGTCAAATCCAAAACTCCACTAGAAATTATAAGTTTGCGAGCGGTCCTTTAATCCTAACATTCGCAAATGATGTCGCCGAGAAAGGATGCGAATGTTAGGATCGGACCGCTCGTTCGATGCGCGCGAGCAACGCTTCGAGTTCCCGTTCGTTAGAATTGATCGTAACGATCCGGTAGTTCCGCGCGCTTAACCATGCTTGCTTGGCTTGGCGCGCGGCTTTCGCTTCGGCGCTTTCGTCAGCGGGAACAATTTCCAGAACAAGCCGCAAGGGCTGCGCCAGAAAATCGGCGACGTTCGGCCCGACCGGCACATTTCGCTTGAACTGACCGGCAAAGCGTTTGTCGTTGGTAAGCGCTTTCCATAAGGCCCGCTCCAGCTCCGTCGGATTGCGGCGCAGGAGCCGCGCAAGGCCTTTGCCCGGCGCGGTCCCGCTCGAAACTTCGCCGCCCTGCTTATTCAGCAACTCGCGGAGCAGTTCGGCTTCCCCTCCCCTTAAAATTCCGCCGGTCGCCGGACCCTTGGAGCCCTGCGCGAGCGTGCGGACGACCCCATGCAGCGTCTGCATGTCCTGCTCGGTCGGCTGCAGCCGGAGGAAGATATTGCGCAGGTTTACGATCATGTTCTCGCGCTTTTCCGGTGGACGAAAAAACTCGTGCCGCTCCAACTCGCTCACGACTGTTGCGAAGAAGGCCTCGAACTTCGCCTTCGCCGCGGGCGGCGAGAAATCCGGCGTATCGAACGGGAGCGCGTTGCCGGAAGCTAACTTGTAGAACTCGTAGGCGCAGACGATCACCGCCTGCGCGAGATTGAGCGAGGCGAACGCCGGGTTCACCGGCATGGTCAGAATTTTGTCGGCGAGCCCGACCTCGTGGACTTCGAGCCCATTGCGCTCGCGCCCGAAGACGAGTGCCGCTTTATTCCCGGCTTCGACATGCGGTAACAAATCCCGCGCCGCCTGCTCCGGCCCGACCACTTCCTTGATCTGGTCGTGCTGCCGCGCGGTCGCGGCGATCACGAGCGTGCAATCGGTAATTGCTTCCTCAAGCGTCTCGTAAAGCTTCGCCTCTTCCAGAATGCGATCGGCGCCCGACGCGGTGCGGTTCGCGCCGGGGTTCGGCCAGCCGTCGCGCGGCTTGACTAAGCGCAGTTCCGAAAGGGCGAAATTCCCCATCGCGCGCGCGACCGCGCCGATATTTTCGGCAAGCTGCGGCTCGACGAGCACGATCACGGGCCCGCGGCCCGCGATCCACTCTTTCGTCCTGTCCGTTCCCGCGCCCGGCATTTGAAAACCTAGATACGCAGCCAAAGTCGGCTTTTACAGCTATGAGGCCGATGCTATAGCGACCCCCTGATTGGCGGGCCACTCCGGCCCGCTATTTCCTGCAAATTTCGCGCTTTCGGGGGAGCCTTTCAGGTCATGGCGAAAATCAAGGTCAAGAATCCGGTCGTCGAAATGGACGGCGACGAGATGACACGGATCATCTGGCAGCTCATCAAGGATAAGCTGATCCACCCCTACCTCGACATCGACCTGCTCTATTACGACCTCGGCGTGGAGAAGCGCGACGAGACCAACGACCAGATCACCATCGACGCCGCCAACAAGACTAAAGAAGTCGGCGTCGCGGTGAAGTGCGCGACGATCACGCCGGACGAAGCGCGCGTCAAAGAATTCAATCTCAAGCAGATGTGGAAGTCGCCGAACGGCACCATCCGCAACATCCTCGGCGGCGTAATCTTCCGCGAACCGATCATCTGCAAGAACGTGCCGCGCCTGGTGCCGGGCTGGACCCAGCCGATCATCGTCGGCCGTCACGCTTACGGCGATCAGTACCGCGCGACCGACTTCAGAGTGCCGGGCAAGGGGACGCTCACCGTCACCTTCGTCGGCGACGACGGCAAGAAGATCGAACATAAGGTGTTCGACTTCCCCGGCGGCGGCGTCGCGATGACGATGTACAATCTCGACGACTCGATCCGCGAATTCGCGCGCGCCTCGCTCAACTACGGGCTGGCGCGCAATTACCCGGTCTATCTCTCGACCAAGAACACGATTTTGAAAGCCTATGACGGCCGCTTCAAGGACATCTTCCAGGAAGTGTTCGACAAGGAATTCAAGTCGAAGTTCGACGAAAAGAAACTCACTTACGAGCACCGCCTGATCGACGACATGGTCGCGGCTTCGCTGAAGTGGTCGGGCGGCTATATCTGGGCGTGCAAAAACTACGACGGCGACGTGCAGTCCGACACGGTCGCGCAGGGCTTCGGCTCGCTCGGCCTGATGACCTCGGTGCTGGTCACGCCGGACGGCAAGACCATGGAAGCCGAAGCCGCGCACGGCACGGTCACGCGCCATTACCGGCAACATCAGAAAGGCCAGGAGACCTCGACCAACTCGATCGCGTCGATCTTCGCCTGGACCCGCGGCCTCGCGCACCGCGCGAAACTCGACGGCAACGCGGAACTCGCGAAGTTCTCGGCGACGCTGGAGAAAGTCTGCGTCGATACGGTCGAAGCAGGCTACATGACCAAGGATCTGGCCCTTCTCGTCAGCGCCGACCAGAAGTGGCTCTCGACTTCCGGATTCCTCGACAAGATCGACGAGAACCTGAAGAAGGCCATGGCTTAACTTCAAATATGGCCTGAGCTGAATCTGAATCAGAACGAGAAGCAAAACGGCCCGGAATGACTCGTTCCGGGCCGTTTTCTTGAATCGGATTTGGCGCCTGAGGCGCTTGAATCTCTACTTTAACTTGAACTTTTCGTCATGCCCGGCACTCAAGTCGGCTTTAGCCGACTTGAGCATTCCAAATTGTCGATGTCGGGTAAACCCGACATCGATGTGCCGGGCATCCACGTCTTGCGGCGCGGGAAGAAACAAAGGCGTGGATGGCCGGGACAAGCCCGGCCATGACAGCTTTCAAGAAGCGATGGCGATTTCAATAGCCTTGAGCGCATCGTTCGCTTTGGCGCCGTCCGGGCCGCCGGCCTGCGCCATGTCGGGCCGCCCGCCGCCGCCCTTGCCGCCCAGAACTTCCGCGCCTTTGCGCACGAGATCGACCGCGCTGAATTTCGAGGTCAGGTCCTGCGTCACGCCGACGACAATGCCGGCTTTGCCGTCTTCGGTCACGCCCACGATCGCGACGACGCCAGAGCCGACCTGCTTCTTGCCCTCGTCGACGAGGCTCTTGAGATCCTTGATCTCGATGCCTTCGACCGCACGGGCGAAGAGCTTCACGTTGCCGACGCTCTTGATCGCGCCGTCCGCGCCGGGCTTTCCGCCGCCGCCCATCGCAAGTTTCTTGCGGGCGTCGGCGAGATCGCGTTCTAACTTCTTGCGTTCGTCCAAGAGCTGCTCGACGCGCTGGTTGATTTCGTTGACCGGCGATTTGATCGCCTCGGCGACGTCGCGCAGCTTTTTGCTGTCGCCGGAGAGCGCCTTGCGCGCGCCCGAGCCGGTAAAGGCTTCGAGACGCCGCACGCCGGCCGCAACCCCGCTCTCGGCAAGACCCGCGATGATGCCGATCTCGCCGGTGCGCCTCACATGCGTTCCGCCGCACAACTCCACCGACCAGCCGAGCGCATTGCCGCCAGCCGTGTTGCCCATCGCAACAACGCGGACTTCGTCGCCGTATTTTTCGCCGAACAGCGCGCGTGCGCCGGACGCGCGCGCGTCGTCGAGCGCCATGACGCGGGTCGTGACGGCGGAGTTCTGCAAGACAAAGTCGTTCGCCATGTCCTCGATCTTCGCCATTTCTTCCGGCGTGACCGGTTTCGGGTGCGAAAAGTCGAACCGCAGGCGGTCGGGCGCGACCAAGGAGCCCTTCTGCGCGACGTGATCGCCGAGCACCTGCCGCAACGCTTCGTGCAGGAGATGCGTCGCCGAATGATTGCGGCGGATATCCGCGCGCCGTATGCGATCGACTTTCAATTCCAGCGGCTTGCCGGATTCGAGCGTACCCTCTTCGACCTTGCCGAAGTGCACGAAGAGATCGCCGGCTTTCTTCTGCGTATCGGTGACGCGGAACTTCGCCTTCTCGCCGGTGAGAAAGCCGGTATCGCCGACCTGGCCGCCGCTCTCGCCGTAGAACGGCGTCTGGTTGAGAACGACCGCGCCCTCCTCGCCGGCTTTCAGCGACTTCACTTCAGCGCCGTCTTTCACGATCGCGCGGACCACGCCTTCCGCGGTTTCGGTTTCATAGCCGAGGAATTCGCTGGCACCGAGTTTTTCTCTCACACCGAACCACACCGTCTCGGTCGCGGCGTCGCCTGAGCCCTTCCAGCTCTCGCGCGCTTTGGCTTTTTGCTTTTCCATCGCGGCTTCGAACGCCTTGGTATCGACGGAAATGCCGCGGGGCTTCAGCGCGTCCTGTGTGAGGTCGAGCGGGAAGCCGTAGGTGTCGTAAAGCGTGAACGCGGTTTCGCCCTTGAAGCTGTCGCCCTTCTTCAACGACTTCGACTCCTCTTCGAGCATCGCGAGGCCGCGCTCCAGCGTTTTGCGGAAACGGGTTTCCTCAAGCTTCAGCGTTTCGGTGATCAAGCTTTCCGCGCGCACGAGCTCCGGATAGGCCGAGCCCATTTCGCGCACCAGCGCGGGAACGAGCTTGAACATCAGCGGGTCTTTTGCGCCCAGGAGTTCGGCATAGCGCATGGCGCGGCGCATGATGCGGCGAAGCACATAACCGCGGCCTTCGTTCGAGGGCAGCACGCCGTCGGCGACGAGGAACGACGAAGCGCGCAAGTGATCCGCGATCACGCGATGCGCGGCCTGATTCTTTCCTTCAGCCTTTACGCCGGTGGCTTCTTCGCTCGCGCGGATCAGCGCCTTGAAGAGATCGGTGTCGTAGTTCGAGTAGACGCCCTGCAGGATCGCGGAGATGCGCTCCAGTCCCATGCCGGTGTCGATGGACGGGCGCGGCAGGTCGATCCGGCTCGAAGGTGTGACCTGCTCGTACTGCATAAAGACGAGATTCCAGAATTCCAGAAAGCGGTCGCCATCCTCGTCCGGGCTGCCCGGAGGGCCGCCCTGCAGCTTGTCGCCCTGATCGATGAAGATTTCGGAGCACGGTCCGCACGGGCCGGTGTCGCCCATGGCCCAGAAGTTATCGGAGGTCGGAATCCGGATGATGCGGCTCTCGGGCAGGCCCGCGATCTTCTTCCAGAGCGTAAAAGCCTCGTCGTCGGTGTGATAGACGGTGACGAGGAGCTTCTCCTTCGGCAGATCGAAGTTCTTGGTGCAGAGATTCCACGCCAGTTCGATCGCGCGCTCCTTGAAATAGTCGCCGAACGAGAAGTTGCCGAGCATCTCGAAGAAGGTGTGATGCCGCGCGGTATAGCCGACGTTGTCGAGGTCGTTGTGCTTGCCGCCCGCGCGCACGCATTTCTGCGAGGTGGTCGCCTTGTTGTAGGGCCGCTTCTCGACGCCGGTGAAGACGTTCTTGAACTGCACCATGCCCGCGTTCGTGAACATGAGCGTCGGGTCGTTGCGCGGGACCAGCGGCGACGACGGCACGATTTCGTGCCCCGCCTTGGCAAAGTAATCGAGGAAGGCCGACCGGATTTCGTTGACGCCGCTCATGGATTTTCTGGCTGATCTCAAAAGGACTTACGCTCGTTCTCTAGCCGACGAGACCGTCCGGGTCGAGCAGAACCCATTGCACAAGCGGCTTTGCGACAAAGCCGCCAAAAACGGAGCGACGCGGTCCCTTGCCCGGGCGGGGAAAGCCAATGGGCAAGGAAACCGCGTCCCGAAACCGGATCGCCGAGGCGGGGCGTCCGGGCATTTCCGAGGCCAAGCGCTTCCGAGGATTTCAGCCTTCCACGGGCATACGTGGCGGCGGCTTCGCCGCCCGGCAGGGACGGGCAATGCACCCGGCCGGAGCGGCTAAATCGTCAGAAACAGCGGCAGGGCTAAATCAGGCCTCGGCTGCTTCGTCGGCGTCGTCCCCGGAGTCCGAGTCGTCCGCCTGATCCAGAATTTGTTCGGCTACCAAGCCGGAGTTCGCGCGCACCGCGGCTTCGATCGCAGCCACGATCGCGGGGTTCTCTTTCAGAAATGCTTTCGCATTCTCGCGGCCCTGGCCGAGACGCTGGCTGTCGTAGGAGAACCAGGCGCCGGACTTTTCGACCACGCCCGCCTTGACGCCGAGATCGATGATCTCGCCCATCTTGGAGACGCCCTCGCCGTACATGATGTCGAACTCGACCTGCTTGAACGGCGGCGCCACCTTGTTTTTGACGACCTTCACGCGCGTCTGGTTGCCGATCACTTCGTCGCGCTCCTTGATCGCGCCGATGCGGCGGATGTCGAGGCGGACGGAGGCGTAGAATTTGAGCGCGTTGCCGCCGGTGGTGGTTTCTGGCGAGCCGTACATGACGCCGATCTTCATGCGGATCTGGTTGATGAAGATCACCATCGTGTTCGACTTGGAGATGGAGCCGGTGAGCTTGCGGAGCGCTTGGCTCATGAGCCGAGCCTGGCTGCCGGGCTGCACGTCGCCCATTTCGCCGTCGAGTTCGGCCCGGGGCACGAGGGCCGCCACCGAGTCGACCACCAGAATGTCGATTGCGCCGGAGCGGACGAGCGTGTCGGCGATCTCGAGCGCCTGCTCGCCGGTGTCCGGCTGCGAAACCAGAAGATTTTCGATATCGACGCCGAGCTTCTTGGCGTAGACGGTGTCGAGCGCGTGTTCCGCGTCGATGAAGGCGCAGGTGCCCCCCAACTTCTGCCCTTCGGCAACGGTATGGAGCGCGAGCGTGGTCTTGCCCGAGGATTCGGGGCCGTAAATTTCGACGACCCGGCCGCGCGGCAGGCCGCCGACGCCGAGCGCGATGTCGAGGCCGAGCGAGCCGGTCGAGACGACCTGAATGCCGGCGGGCTTGTCGCTTTTGCCGAGCTTCATGATCGAGCCCTTGCCGAAGGCGCGCTCGATCTGAGACAGGGCGGCGTCCAAAGCCTTGGATTTGTCCACGGAATTGCCTTCTACGACTCGGAGGTGGGCTGCTTGCGATGACATAACACGGTCTCCCGATGCCCAGAGGTGTTCCTGCCTTCTCCGGGGTCCCGACGCCTCGCGAACGGAACAAGGACAATGTACCCTGTTTGTTCTCTGTTCGCAATACGTTCTAATTGGGTTGTGGAGGGCTACGAACCCCTATGGTTAGCGGAGTACTAACGGCAAACTAGAACTAGCTATTGCAACTAATTGTAGCGAGTCGTGAATTGACTTTAAAGTCAATCGTCCCAATATTACAAAAGCTACTTGGGAAAGACGTTCACCAGCTCAAGCCCCTGGTAAGTCTTATGAACCCCAACGAAATGCCCCGAACCATGTTCGTGACAACAAACGTGCTCGCGGATGTTGAGCGCTTCGATGAAACACTACAAGGGGAAAGGCTGGCAAAACTCCGGGCCTGGCTCGATGGCTTCATCGAAGGGGACATAATTTCAGTTTCAGAAGATCCAGACGACAAGCAAGCGGACACCATGCTTTGTCGGGTTCACGATGTGAAGGATGAGTTTTGGAGCATTCGTGTAACTGAGCCGAGCAGAACGCCCGGAATTCGATCAATCGGCGCATTTACTGATCGCGACGAGTTTCTTTCGATAAACTGGAAC
This sequence comes from Xanthobacteraceae bacterium, assembly GCA_019752575.1. Lineage (GTDB taxonomy): Bacteria > Pseudomonadota > Alphaproteobacteria > Rhizobiales > Xanthobacteraceae. The sequence goes on from JAIELW010000018.1 coordinate 10,596, forward strand.
TTCCGCGAAGGCATGGACTTCGATGAAGAGGTCGCTGATGCGCAGCAAATCTGGAAAGACTTCTTTGGCGAAGAGATGCCGCATTTTGGAGACTGCTTAGATGAGTACCTCACAAACTTCAAAACTTGAAAAACCAAAAAATAATAAAAAGATTTCTGCTGCGGACCTTGCATATGTCTGCGAACGCAATCGTTTGCGTGCGTATTCTGCGGTTATTAAAGAATTCAAGAATAGCGGCATTCAACAAGCCGAGCTCGCCGTTCGACTTGGAAGAGAGCCTGCCCAGATTAATCGCTGGCTAAGTCGCGCGGCGAACTGGGAATTGGACACTTATAGCTTGTTGCTTTTTGGAATTAGCGGAGCTTTTCCAAAGTTTGAAGTAATGAACCCATATGAACAGGCTACATTCACTTCGTTTGAACTCACGCCTCCCACTACTACAGATCACTATGAGTATATGCCAGGGAACGACAATTATGCTTCTTCCCTAAAACAAATACGAGTTTTGTAATGCCTAGGTGGCAAGCGGTTGGATTGTTTTGCGACGACCTACGTGATGAAACTCGCTCAAAAACTTCGCTAATTGGGATATTCCCTGATAACTTGTTCGTTTCTGACATTCCCGTTGGAATTCTAAAAATCGGCTTTACTGTTAGAATATACGTCAATACAGACTCAGAAGCTGAAGAAGTTTCTGCAAAAATAAAATTTGCGGATGGAGAAGAAAAAGAAATCGCCAGCTTTGACAAGCAGTTTGTCGCAAATACAATTCAGAAGAACCGAGATAGAAATTTGCCAATTGTTGGCTTTGTCACTGGTGCCGTAGCTGGCAATCTACATGTGACAAAAGAAGGACCTATTTTGCTAATTGCAAAATTTGGCTCCGAAGAAAGAATCTGCGGCTGCCTGAATGTCTCAAAACGAGAGCCTAATTCGCTAAACGTCTCTGAGCAGCCGTCTTCACGATCAGGAACTGAATCTCCGACTGAAACTAATTAGCCTTCGAGAGTAAAACCGCTTCTTCACCGCCCCGGCACCTTCCCGAGATCGCCCTACCGCCCCAGCATCATCTTTGACACGTTCTCCGCCATCATCATGACCGGCGCGTTTGTGTTGCCCGCGATGATCGAAGGCATGATCGAAGCGTCCACCACGCGAAGCCCCTCCACGCCGCGCACGCGCGACTCCGGATCGACTACCGAGACCGCGTCCATTCCCATGCGGCACGTCCCGACCGGGTGATAGATCGTTTCGGCGCGGGCGCGGATGTCTTCGACCAGCGCGCCGTCGGTTTGCACCTGCGGCCCCGGCAGCAGCTCGGCGCGGATGTATTTTTTCATCGGCGGCGCTTCGAAGAGGCGCCTTGCGAGCTTCAATCCGTCGAGCAGCACGCCGATGTCGTCCGGGTGGCCGAGATAGTTCGCTTCGATCCGCGGCGGCATCGAAGGATCGCTGCTCGCAAGCCCGACGCGCCCGCGGCTCTTCGGCAAGAGATCGCAGACATGCAGCGTCACGCCATAGCCCCACGAGGTCTTGCGGCCGTGATTGCGCATCAATGCAGGGATAAAATGAAATTGCAGGTTCGGCCGCTCGCGCGCGGGATCCGATTTCGCGAAGCCGCCGGCTTCGGCGACGTTCGAGGTCCATTCGCCTTGTCTGTGCCGCGAATACGCCCATGCGGAACGGATCGCGCGCGGAAGTAAACCCGGCGCGATCCCCATCCCTTCGCTGCCGCGCGTCGCCGCCAATACGGTGATGTCCAGATGATCGGCGAGATTGGCGCCCACCTCCTTGGCGTCATGCACGACCTCGATCCCGTGGCGCGAAAGCTCCGCGCCAGGACCGATGCCGGAGAGCATCAAAAGCTGCGGCGAATTTACCGCGCCGCCGCAGACGATCACTTCGCCGCCGGGACGCAGGAGAATGTCGCGTCCGCGCAGGCGCAGGCCGGTTGCGCGCCGACCTTCGAAAAGCACGCGCTCGACATACGCGCCGGTTTCGATCGTGAGATTGGCGCGTCCGCGCACCGGCTCGAGGAAAGCGCGTGCGCTCGAGAAGCGCCGTCCTTCCTTCTGCGTCACCTGATAAAGCCCGACGCCTTCGTGGCTCGCACCGTTGAAATCGAGATTCTCGGGAAGCTGACATTCGACACCTGCCTGCACGAAGGCCCGAGAGAGCGGGTTGGGATGGACGAGATTCGAAACCGTCAGCGGGCCATGCGTGCCGTGATGCGCGTTCGCGAGCGCGGTATTGCCTTCCATCGCGATGAAGAGTTCGCGCACGCGCTCCCATCCCCATGCCGATCCAGCCGCTTTCGCCCAGCCGTCGTAGTCGGCGGGGTGCCCGCGCATATAGATCATCGCGTTGACCGAGCTCGATCCGCCGAGCGTCTTGCCGCGCGGCCAATAGAGACGCCTGTTGTTGAGTTGCAGTTCCGGCGCGGTGAGGTAGCCCCAGTTGATGCCATGCGTGCGCGCGAGCAGCGCCAGACCGAGCGGGATATGGATGAGCGGGTTTTTGTCCGGCGGTCCCGCTTCGATCAGGCAAACGCGCTTCGAAGGATCGGCGGAGAGCCGGTTCGCCATCACGCAACCCGCCGAGCCGGCGCCCACGACGATGTAGTCGAACATGGCTCAGCCCAGAATGCGCTTGCCGAGATCGAGCAACCGCTTTGCCAGGCCTACGTAAGGCGGGAAAATGAGCGGCAAAGCGGAAAAGCGATTGCGCAGCACCGCGCGCTCATGACTGAAGGCCCGGAAACCATGGTGACCGTGCGACGACCCGATGCCGGAGTTATTGACGCCGCCGAACGGCAATCCGGCATGGCTGTACTGCGCGACCGTAAGGTTCACGCCGACGCCGCCTGAAGAAGTCGCAGAGAGAATATGATCGACGCGCGCCTTGTCGCGGTCGAAAACGTAAAGCGAGAGCGGTTTCGGGCGCGCGTTGATGCGCGCGAGCGCGGACCCGATGTCGTCGTAGGTTATGACCGGCAGCACCGGACCGAAGATCTCCTCGCGGTCGATTTCCATTTCAGGGGTGATGGCTTCGATCAGCGTCGGTTCGATCGAGCGCCCTTGCGCGCTGCCGCCTGCAAGAACCCGCGCGCCTTTCGCCTTCGCATCGTCAAGCAACCCCGCGAGACGCCGCGCGTGATGATCGTTCACGATCTTTGCCAGATGCGGGCTACCGGCACCGCTGCCGTAAGCCGCCATAATCCGCATGCGAAGCGCCGCAAGGAAACGGTCCTTGACCGACGCATGCACGAAAAGATGATCCGGCGCGATGCAGGTCTGGCCCGCATTGATGAACTTGCCGAAGGCAATCCATTTTGCGGCGAGATCAATATCTGCGTCCGGGCCGACGATCGTCGGCGACTTGCCGCCGAGCTCCAGCGTGACGGACGTAAGATTCTTCGATGCCGCCTCCATCACAACTTTGCCTACCGCGGGACTGCCGGTGAAGAAGATGTGATCGAAGGGAAGCGCAAGCAGCGCCTGAGAAACATACTTGCCGCCTTCGATGACCGTCACGAGATCGGGCGGGAAAGTCTCCGAAATTATTCGGACGATCAGCGCGGAAGTCGCAGGTGTCATTTCCGAAGGCTTCACAATCGCGCTATTGCCCGCGGCAAGACACGACACCAGCGGCTGCAAGGAAAGATTGAACGGATAATTCCACGGCGCGACGATCAGGCAGACGCCGCGCGGCTGCGGCACGATCCGGGCCGATGTGCCAAGGGTCACAAGCGACGGCATGACGCGCACGGGCCGCATCCAGCGGCGCAAATTCCGTAACGTGTGATGGATTTCCTGCGTCACCGGCAGAATTTCGGAAAGGACGACCTCGGCCTCGGGCTTGCCGAAATCGGATTTCAGCGCGGCGAAGATCGCGGCCTCGTTTTTCCGGATGGCCCGCGACAAATTTTTAAGCGCCGCGCGCCGCGCGGCATAGCCGAAGTTCAGGCGCCGCTCGGCTACTTTCGCCCGCTGCGCAGCAAACGCCGCGCTAATGACGTCACTCGCTTTCGCTCCGTCCATCGAGAGGCTCCCTGAGGTCCGGCGCACGATACTCTATTTATTGGGCAGCCGGTCAAATGCGGGCACACCCTCCGCGATCAGATGAAACGGCTGCTTCTCGCTGGTGTAGATCGCGATCTTCGGCCCGCCATAACCCGCGGCAGGGTCATCTAACGTCCCGGCCTTCAAGACGATCTGCGCGAGCCCCGGCCTTCGCGTCAGGATATGCGTGCCGCATTCGGCGCAGAATTCGCGCGTCACCGCATTTTCTATATCCGGGCGTGTGAACTGCTTCGGCGTGCCCTTGGTGTAGGCGAAGCCTTCCGGCGGCATCAGCATGAACATGTTGGGCGCGCCGCCCGAAATGTGCTGGCACGCGCGGCAATGGCACTGCGCCTTCAGCACCGGCTTGCCTTCCGCCGAATAGCGCAAGCTCCCGCAATAACATCCGCCTTCGAGTTTCATCGCTTCTCCCCTATTTCTTGAGCGCCATGGTATCGACGATGGCGATCGTCGCAAGCGCGGTCGCGGTCTGCTTTTCCTTGCCGTCTTTGACGATGAAGACATCCGCCGAAACCACGCTGAGCGCGTTTCCCGGCTTCAGCACTTTCGCACGGCAGATCAGTTTCTCGCCGATGGCCGGCGACATGAAATTGAGGGAGAAGCCGGCGGTCAGCGGATTGCGGCCTTCCTTGCACATCGTTCCCGCCGCGATCGTGGTCGCGTTGTCGACGAGATAGGCGGTGACCCCGCCATGAAAGAAGCCGTGCTGCTGCAAAAGCTCCGGCTTCGATTCGACCGACAATACGCAGACGCCGCTTTGCAGGTCGTCGAGCTTGGCGCCGAGGTGCCGGGTGAAACCCTGCAACTCCACCGCCCTGCGGATGCGCTCGTTATTGCGCTCGAAATCTTCGCTCATGCCTGTCTCCACGACCCCTTCTTCTGCGCGCCGCTTGATACTATCCTCGACGCTTCACGGGATAAGGCAAATGCACGCCAAGCTGCTCTGCGCTTTTCTCCTGTCTCTCTTTTTCGCGGCCGCCGCTACGTCACCCGCTTCCGCGCAGCAGAACGCGTCGGTCTATACGTCGGTGGCGACGAAAAGCTGCATCAAATTCGAGCGCGTTGTGCTCGGCGGCGGCGAGTTCGCGGCTGGCTACGATTGCCCGGGCGTGCCCGGCTACCGCGTGTATCGAAGCGAGTTCGACGGCCGCACCAGCATCGGCATTGGCTTCAACCGCCTGCACGCCGCCGAGCAGAAAGCCGCCGACGAACTTGCCAGAAACTTCGACTGCAAGAACGGCAAGATGCATGTCGCCGGGAACCGCGGCCGCGCTATCGAACTCACCAGTCCCGATTAAAGCAATCGCATTCCGGAACCATCGTCCGGTTTCGCACTTCTAATTTTGTGCAAACCCAGAGGAGAGGTTCCATGCGCAAGCTTATTCTGGCCGGCGCGATCGCGGCCGTGGCTGTCCCCGCCCTTGCCCAGACCACCATCGTCGAAGAACGCTGGTACGTGATCCAGGAGCCGCAGACGAAACGCTGCACCTATGTCAGCGAGCGTCCATCGACCGGCGTCGTGCTCGATCTCGGAATTTTCCGCACCCGCGCGGAAGCCGAACTCGGCGCGCGTAATTCCAAGGTCTGCGTTTACGACTAACTGAAGTTCGCCAAGACAAAGCGAAAAGCCCCGCAATGGGGCTTTTCGTGCTGCGCTAAACCGGCTCGGCGAGCCTTTCTTTTTTCATAACGCGCTCGCGAAGGATTTCAGGGAGCAGCGCGGATTTATGCGCGGCTTGATCGGCATTGACCCAGACGATCTCGCCGGTGGCGCGCAGGCTGCTCTCGCCCTTGCCGAAAATCGCAAACTTGAACGTCATCGAGGAGCGGCCGAGCTTTTCGATTTTCGTACCGACCTCGATCTGTTCGTCGTAACGCACGGGCGCGGCATACTCGACGAGCGCGCGCACGGTATGGAAATCCGTGTTGTGTTTTGCTTTTTCGCCGAGCCAATCGAACGGCAGGTCGCGCAAATATTCGACGATGCAGGTGTCGAAATAGGCGAGATAACTCGCGTTGAACAGAATACCCTGCGCGTCGGCCTCGTAATAGCGGACGCGGAAGGGCGTGAAGTGCCAGAAGTCGCTGCGCTGCATATTTGAATTCCGATTGCGGTCTTCGGTCTAGCGCAGCGGCCACTGACGCGCCAGCTTGACCGGCCACCGCGACGGATGACTAACTCATCTATCAAAGCGGGATGGAGCGAGCGATGGACATCAAATCAGCGCTAGTAGGATTGTGTGAAGCCTTCAACGCGCACGACCTCGACCAGATCATGGCGTTCTTCGCCGATGACTGCGTACTCGAAATGCCGAGAGGCAACCACCCTTATGGCTCACGGTTCGAAGGCAAACAAAATGTCCGTGATGGATTGGCCGGCCGCTTCGTGGGCTTGCCTGACGTTCATTACGGCAACGGCGAACATTTCGTCGATGCCGACGCCAATACCGGCATGTCGAAATGGACACTCACCGGCACCGCACGCGACGGAAGAAAATTGAAAGTCAACGGTTGTGACTTCTACACTTTTCGCGACGGCATGGTGATCCGCAAAGACTCATATTGGAAAATCGTGGAGTAAAACTTCACCACTTCTCTATCCACGGCCGCAGATCCATTTCATGCGTCCAGGCGCTTCGGTGCTGGTTGTGCAGATACCAGTAATTCTCCGCGATCCGGTCCGGATCGAGAATGCCATCCTGCTCTTTCAGCTTGTAGCGCTCGGGAAACATTTCCTTGATGAAGGCGGTGTCGATCGCGCCGTCGATCACGACATGCGCGACATGAATTCCTTCAGGGCCTAATTCGCGCGCCATGCTTTGCGCGACCGCGCGCAGCGCATGTTTTCCCGCCGAGAAAGCCGAGAAGCCCGACGAGCCCCGCAGGCTCGCGGTCGCCCCGGTAAAAATAATGGTGCCGCGGTTTCTAGGCACCATCACCTTCGCCGCCTCGCGGCCCATCAGAAACCCGCCGAAGCAGGCCATCTCCCAGACTTTGAAAAATACCCGCGAGGTCGTCTCGCGGATAGGAAAGCGCACATTCGCGCCGATGTTATAGACCGCTACTTCGACCGGCCCGATGTCGCGCTCGATCTCTTCGAACAGCGCTGCGACCTGCTCCTCCTTGCGCGCGTCATTGCCGAAGCCGCGCGCCTTGCCGCCTTCGGCTTCGATGTGTTTGACGAGCGGCGCGAGCTTGTCGGCGTGCCTGCGCGTGACACAGGCGACATAGCCCTCTTTCGCGAAACGCCGCGCAATGGCGCCGCCCGTGGCGTCGCCCGCGCCGATCACCAACGCAACTTTTTCGGCCATACGCACTCCCGCGCTTTCTTGACAGCGTGGGGCTTCGCGCGGGAGCCTGTCAATCAAAGCGCTGTAAAAGCAGCCATGCGCGAATGCGGGAGGAAGTCTTGAAGAAAGTCGAGTTCTTTTTCGATTTCGGCAGTCCCACCACTTATCTCGCGCATACCCAAATGCCGGGGCTCGTGCAGCGCACCGGCGCGGAAATCGTCTACCGGCCGATGCTCTTGGGCGCCGTGTTCAAGGCGACCGGCAACCAGTCGCCCGCCTTCATCGCCGCGAAAGCAAAATGGATGGACGGCGACCTCAAGGCTTTCGCCAAGCGCTACGGCGTACCGTATGAGCGCAACCCCTGGTTCCCGGTGAATACGATGATGCTGATGCGCGGCGCGATTGCGATGCAGAAGGAAAATCGTTTCGCGTCTTATGCCGACGCGATCTTTCGCGCGATGTGGGTCGAGCCGCAGAACCTGAACGACCCGCAGGTCGTGGGCGCGGTGCTCGCCAAGGCCGGCTTCGAGCCGAAGCATCTGCTGGCTGCAATTGAGCACCAGCCTGTGAAGGATGAACTGCGCGCGAACACGGAAGAAGCCGTCTCGCGCGGCGTGTTCGGCGCGCCGAGCTTCTTCGTCGGCGACAAAATGTTCTTCGGGCAGGACCGGCTGGATTTTGTCGAGGAAGCGCTTCGTAGTTAGCGTCGTCCCGGCCAAGCGAGTGTTAGCGAGCGCGAGCCGGGACCCATAACCACCGAATCGAATTTGGGCACAGGGATTATGGGTCCCCGCTTTCGCGGGGACGACAGCCAAACTTATTAGTTCTGCTGCAACTCTTCCTTCACGGCCTTCACGAGCCCGACGAGATCGAAAGGTTTGGGGAGGAAACTAAATTCCTCGCCGGGCAACTGATCGGCAAGCCCTTCCGAATAGCCCGAGGCGAAGATGACTTTCGTCTTCTTCAAATTGGCCTTGCGGATTTCTTTCAGCATGGTCGGGCCGTCCATGACCGGCATCATCACGTCGGAAACGATGATGTCGATATTGCCGTCTTCTTTCTTGGCGATCTCCAGCCCCTGCTCGCCGTCGGCGGCCTCCAAGACCGTGAAGCCGCGCATGGTGAGCGCGTGACTTGCGAAACGCCTGACTCCGTCTTCGTCTTCGACGAGCAGCACCGTGCCGCGCCCGGTAAGATTGACAGGCTTGGCATCCGCCGTGGCCTTCGCCTGCGCGGCGTCACGCGCGGCTACCGTTTCGTTCTCGGTGGGAATGTAGCGCGGCAGGAAGATGCGGAACGTGGCACCCTTCCCCAGCTCGCTATCGACATAGATGAATCCGCCAGACTGCTTCACGATGCCGTAGACCGCGGCAAGCCCGAGGCCGGTGCCTTTGTTCTTGTCCTTGGTCGTGAAGAACGGCTCGAAGATTTTTCCGACCGCGTCCGGCTCAATACCCATGCCGGTGTCCGCGACCTCGATCATCACGTATTCGGCCGCTGGCATGCCTTCGTATTTGAACTTCTGCGATTCGTCCGCCGCGATATTCGCGGTGCGGATTTTCAGCGTGCCGCCGTTCGGCATGGCGTCGCGCGCATTCGCGGCGAGGTTGATGAGCACGCGTTCGAACTGGTTGATGTCGGCCTTCACCGGCCACAGATCGCGCGCATAATTCGTCTCCAGCTTCACCTTTTCGGTGGCGACGCGGCGCATCAGCCCGTTCGCAAGATCGGAGATCACGTCGCCGGCATGCAGCATTTCAGGAACGAGCGTTTCGCGCCGCGCAAAAGCAAGCAATTGCCGCACGAGCGCGGCCGCGCGCGTGCCGTATTGCCGGATCTGGTTCAGCTCCTGAAAACCCGGATCGGTCGGACGGACTTTGACGAGCAGCAGGCTCGCATTGCCGATCATGGTGGTCAGCACGTTGTTGAAGTCGTGCGCGATGAAGCCCGCGAATTCGCCGATCGCCTGCATCTTCTGCGCCTGCGCGAAAGAAAGCTCGAGCTTCTTTTCCTCGCTGGTGTCGATGGCGTGCACGATTGCGGCTTCGCCCGCTTCCACCGTGTCTTCCTCGACCGGCGTCACGAAGAAGCGCGCGAACCGGCCTTCCTTGCCTTCCAGCGGCAATTCGACTTCGTGCGACACAGTCCTACCTTCGATCACGCCGCGCAGAAGCGCCTCCAACTTGCCGCGTTCGTCCTGAGATACAAAGGAGAACATCGTCTGCCGCGCGCCCTTGTCGTCGGCAGCGGAGCCGAACAGCCGCGCGAAGGTGGCGTTCGAATTGATGATGCGTCCAGCGCGATCCACCGTCGCAATCGCCGCGGGGGAATTGTGGAAGAAGCGCGCAAAGCGGATTTCGGCTGCGCGCAGCGCATCCGGCTTGTCGTCGGTCTTCGCGCGCGACAGCACCAGCGTGCGCGACGCTCCCGGCGTGCCGTCGGACGCAAATGCCACGCGGTGCATGATCCGCACCGGCAGGCTGGCGCCGTTCTTTTTGCGCAGATCGATGTCGAGCACTTCGGTCTTCACTTCGCCCGGCGCCGGCGACAGATTCGTGAGCAGTGCTGCGCTCGTGCCCTGCACGAGATCGGTGATCTTCAAGCCGTCCGCGCCGATCTCGGCGATGTCGTAGCCGAGCCAGCCCGCGAGCGTGGTGTTGAGATAACTGACGCGGCCTTGCGCGTCGGATGAGAAAAATCCCGCCGGCGCATGATCGAGAAAGTCGATGGCGTGTTGCAGCGACTGGAAGGTGCTTTCCTGCTTTTCGCGGTCGCGCGAGATGTCCGCGATCGTCCAGGTCGCGATCTTCGCCTGCCGCCCTTTCGCGCCGAGCGGGCGCGAACGGACACGAAACCAGCGCGCGCCGTTTCCTTCCGTATTCGGCACGCGAATTTCCTCGGAGTGCGAGCGGCCGGACTGCACAGCCTGCGCCAAACGATAAATCGCGTCGGCGACGGTCGGATCACTGGTGAACAGGCGCTCGACCGGCCGCACATCGTCGGGATGTTCCGCGCCGGTCAGTTCGAGATAAGCGCGGTTCGCATAAAGCACGCGGCCCGATGAATCGACCAGCGAAACGCCTTCGCTCCTCGTGTCCGCAAGCGCCTTGGTGAGATCGTTGCGGCTCGCGCGGCCTGCGAATTCGATCACGCCCGAGGCATAAGAGAAGAGCGCGAAGACGCCGATCACCGCGAGCGCGGCAAGTACGGCGATGATGTAGGGGTCTGCCTGATCGCGGCCGAGGAAGAGGAGAAAGACCGCGGTCGAGACGAGCGCGAAGGCGACGATGATGACAAGGCCGATCGAACCCGTGGCCGGGATGCGGTCGACGCCGGCCGGTTCGTCGTCGTGCGGCGTCATCTGCGCCATCTCCCGCGACCCCTCTTTTCTTTCAATACCCGTTTGCCTGAGAACGCCTTCGTTTCGCAAGCTTATCTCCTCGGCGTCCCGCCGCGGGCGGAATTCCTGAGCTTCATAACGTAGCCGATGACCTCGGCGACGGCTTTGTAATGTTCCATCGGAATTTCCTGTTCGATCTCGACCGACTTGAAGAGCGCGCGCGCAAGCGGCGGGTTCTGCACCACCGGAACCCCATGCCGGTAGGCGACTTCGCGGATTTTGAGCGCGATATTGTCCTGACCCTTGGCGACGCAGACCGGCGCGCCCATGCCCTGCTCGTATTTCAGCGCAACAGCGAAGTGGGTCGGGTTCATCACGACCACGGTTGCCTCCGGCACCTCCTGCATCATGCGCTTTCGAGAGCGCGATTGCCGGATCTGCCGGAGCTTCGCCTTAATCGTCGGATCGCCTTCCTGCTCCTTGAATTCCTCGCGGACTTCGCGGACCGACATGCGCTGGCGCTCGTACCAGCTATGCCGCTGCCAGAGATAATCGGCGGCGGCGACCAGCGCCATGATCGCGGTCACCGCCGCCATGATTTTGAGCGCGAGAATGAAGGCGACGCTGACCGAGAGCCCAAGTTCGCCGTTGATCAGCAAGCCCATGCGCTCGATCTCGGACGAGCCGATCACATAGATCACGGCGCCGACGATCGCGAGCTTTATGAGTCCTTTGCCGAACTGCACCCAGGCGTGCTTGCCGAAAATGCGCTGAAAGCCGCTGGCCAGCGAAATGCGATTGAGCTTCGGCGCGAGCGGTTCGGTGGTCCAGAGCAAGCGATGCTGAATCGCGTTGCCGGCGATTGCCGCGACGATGAGCACGGCCATCACCGGCCCGATCGCGATCAGCACTTGCAGGAACAGGCGCAAGATCGCGCGCGAGACGAGGCTGGGGTCGGTGGCAAGATGAAGATTTGCCAGCACATCTCGAAATGCGATCGCGAGTTTGTTTGCCGCGGGTCCGCCGAACGCGAAGAACGCAAGCGTGGCACCCAGCAGCAGGAACCAGGTGTTGACCTCCTGACTCTTCGCAACATCGCCGCGCTTGATTGCATCTTCCAGCCGTTTTGCGGTTGGGTCTTCTGACTTTTCGGTATCTTGCCCTTCGCTCTCGGCCATCGCGCTCCCCTATCGCACGATGCCGAGCAGCACGGCTTCGAGATGCCCGAGGAAGCCCAGCATCACCGCACCGATGAACGCGGCAAGCATGGCAAATCCGATCATGATCGAGATCGGCAGACCGAGAAAGAAAACCTGCAATTGCGGCATCAGCCGCGCAAGAATGCCGAGACCCAGGTTGAACAAGAGACCGAAAACGAGAAACGGCGCGGCCAACTGCACGCCGATCTTGAACGCGGATGAGACGATCGTGAGCATGAGCTGTGTTGCATCGCCCGTCGGCAAAAACTCGCCCGGCTTGAAAACCGAATAGCTGTGATCCAGCGCGCCGATCGCAAGATGATGCATGTCGGTCGCAAAAATCAGTGCGACGCCCAGCATCGCAAGCAGGTTACCGATCAGGATACCCTGCTGGCCTTGGTTCGGATCGACCGCGGTGGCAAAGCCGAGACCCATCTGGTTCGCGATCGTGGCGCCCGCGACCTCGAGCGCGGAAAGCGTGAGCCGCGCGGTAAGCCCGAGCACTGCGCCAATGATCGCCTCCTGAACGAGCAATGCGACGATGGGGCCGAAATTCGCCATCGGCACGGTCGGATAATTGCTGCGGTAGATCGGCAGCATCACCAGCGTGAGCATCAACGCGATCACGAGCCGGATGCGCATCGGAATGCCGCGCTCGCCGATACCCGGCATCAGCATTGTCATGGTGCCGAGCCGCGCGAACATGAGAATGAAGGTGACGGCGAGCGCCGGGAGGAAGGAGATGTTTACTTGCACGGCGCGCCCCTTCCCGCGCTATCCGGAGATGATGCGGCTCGCGATGCGGCCCATATAGCCGTTCAAGAGATCGCCCATGAAAGGCAGCGCCACGATCAGCGCCACGAAGATCGCGATGATCTTCGGCACGAACACGAGCGTCATTTCCTGAATTTGCGTGAGCGCCTGGATGAGCGAAATCGCGACGCCGACCGCGACCGCTACGATCATCAGGGGGCTTGCGACCCACAAAAGCGTCCAGATTCCGTCGCGTGCGACGTCGAGTACTTCCGCGGCACTCATCAGATCGGCATCCGCATGATTTCTTCGTAGGACTGAATCATCCGGTCGCGCACCGAGACCAGCGTCTCGACCGCGACTTCGGTTTCCGCGACCGCGGTCACGACATCGACGAGATCGCCTTTTCCGTTCGCGGCGGCCAAGGCTTTCGCGTCCATCTGCGCGCCCTTGTTCGTGAGATCGCCAAGCACGTTCTGCAGCATCTGGCCGAAGCCGTTGTTCTGCGTGTTCGTCTTCGTGGGCCCGTTCGCCGCGCGTTGCAGCGCGGCGTATGCGTTGGCGGCAATTGTCGGAGTGCTCATTTATTCGTGCCCCTCTTCAAGCTCTCAGAATTTCGATGGTGCGCGCGATCATGCGGCGCGTGGCGGTAATCACGTTCAGATTCGCTTCATAAGATCGCTGCGCCTCGCGCATATCGACGGTTTCGATCAGCGGATTGACGTTCGGGTACTTCACGTTGCCGGAAGCGTCGGCGGCCGGATGTCCCGGCTCGTTGCGGATCGAGAAATCGGATTGATCGGTGCGCACGTTTCCCATCGAGACGACGGTCGCCCGCAATTCGCGGTCGAAGCTCGTGTTGAAGGTCGGCACACGGCGGCGATAGGGATCGGCGTTCGCCGTCTGCGCGGTCGAGCTCGCGTTGGCGATATTCTCCGAGATGATCCGCATGCGGCTCGATTGCGCGCGCAAACCGGTCGCTGCGATGAAGATGGAGCGCATGAAATCCATGGCTGCGTCTCACTTCTTTCCGATGGCGGTTTTGATCAGACCAAGCGAGCGCGAATAGAGCGTCGCCGCGGTCTGGTGATCGATCTGGTTCTGCGCGATCCGCATCATCTCTTCTTCGAGCGAGACGGAATTGCCGCGCGGCGTGGTCTCGAAGGCCTGGCTGCGATCGGTCTGGAAATTCGGATCGCTTTGCGTGACGCCGGCGAGATGCCCGGAATTGGTCGAGACCATCTGCACGGAAGTTGCCGCCAGCAGCGTGCGCGAGAAGTCCTGCGGTTTCAGATCGCGGCCGCGATAGTTGGGCGTCTCGGCATTGGCGACGTTTTCGGCGAGCAGCCGCTGGCGCGTTTCCAGCCAGCGCATCCGGGTCTTCAGCATCGAGAAAAGCGGGAGTTCCGTGACAGCCATGGCAAGAATCCTGCGGGCCTGCTCATGGCCCATAGGCAAGTCTTGCCGGGCTTATGGTTAACGCGTGGTTAAGACCCGCCGGCGGGCGGCCAGAGCTCGGGCTCCGGCCCTCCGAAAGCCTTGATTTTCCTGCTTCTCGTGAACCGGCGTTAACGCTTTATTAGGCATAGAGGCGGCATTTTTTGCCCGGCCCGTTAAGGAAGGCGGCCTGTACATGTTGGATTCTCTCTTCGGCGCTCAGCTCGGCAGGGCCGCGAAATTCGCGATCGCTTTTTTGCTCGTTCTGGGACTTATCGGCATCACGGCGCTGATCCTGAGGCGCTTCGGAGGCGGCGGCATGCCGACCTCGGGCGGCGGCCGGAACCGTCAGCCCCGTCTCGCGGTGCTGGACTCCGCGGTCGTCGATTCCAAGCGCAAGCTCGTGCTGATCCGCCGGGATAACTCGGAACATCTGCTCCTGATCGGCGGGCCTTCGGACGTTGTCGTCGAGACCAATATCAATCGCGCCGGTCCGGTAACCGGCGCGCAGGAGCGCCGTCCGCGCGGACTGCCGCAGCAGGATCTCGACGCGTTCGAAAATTCGTTCTCGGAGCCTGCTTACGACGAACCGGCACCGCAGCCGCCCGCCCGCGCACCACAGCCTGCACCGCGTTCGCGCGAGCGCGAAGCGCCCCGGCCGCAGCCGAGACATCAACCGCAACCGGAGCCGATCGACGATTTGCCGCTGGCGCCCTCGCTGCGCCCCGAACCGCAGCACGAACCTGCGGCCTATTCTCCACCGCCCCCGCTGCCGCCGCGTCCGGTTGCGCATCCTTCCGCGGCACCGACACCGCCCGCGCGTAACGATGCGCAATACGCCGACATGCAGCAGAAGATGGAAGCAGCGCTGCGCAAGCCGGCCGCCGCACCCGCGCCGCGCGCACCCGAACATCGTCCGGTTCAACCGGCACCGCCGCCGCGCAGCGCACCGCCGATGCCGCAGACCCGTCCGATGCCCGCATCGCCCGCGCCCGCGGTTTCACAACCTGCCGCTCCCATGCCTTCGAACAAGAAGCAGGAAGCGCCAAACCCGTTCGACAGTCTGGAAGCCGAAATGGCGAGCCTGCTCGGACAAGACAAGAAAAGATAAGAGATGAAGCGCAGCCATGCCGTAGCGTTACTCGCCTTCGCGCTCCTCGTTGCCACCGCAGGCCACGTGGGCGCGCAGGACATCAGCGTAAACTTCGGCACTGGCACCGGCGTCACCGAGCGCGTGGTTCAACTCGTCGCGCTCATCACTATCCTCTCGCTCGCGCCCGCGATCCTCGTCATGGTGACGAGCTTCACCCGCATCGTGGTCGTACTCTCGCTCCTGCGCACCGCGATCGGCCTGCAAACCGCGCCGCCGAATGCGGTGGTCGTCAGCCTCGCGCTCTTTCTGACCGCCTTCGTGATGGGTCCGGCATTCCAGACCGCTTACGACACCGCGGTGAAGCCCGTGATCGCGGGCGAAATGCAGCCGCAAGCCGCCTTCGAGAAAGCCGCCGAACCGTTCCGCGCCTTCATGCTGAAGAACGTGCGCGAGAAGGATCTTGCGCTGTTCATCGACCTGTCGCGCGAAGCCAAGCCGGAGTCGCCGGAAGCGACCTCGCTGCGCATTCTGGTTCCGGCCTTCATGATCTCCGAATTGCGCCGCGCTTTCGAGATCGGTTTTCTGCTTTTCGTGCCGTTTCTCGTCATCGACCTCGTGATCGCTTCGGTCCTGATGTCGATGGGCATGATGATGCTACCGCCGGTGATCGTGTCACTGCCGTTCAAGCTGATCTTCTTCGTCTTGGTGGACGGCTGGAGCCTGGTCGCGGGCTCGCTGGTGCAGAGCTTCGGGACGTAGCGCTTTCAACCTTGGCGTCATGGCCGGGCTTGTCCCGGCCATGACGATAAAATTAAGTCGTCAGATTACCGCGCGGTCAACTGCTCCGGCGGTGTCGGCATCTGCGCCGCCGGGAATTTCGCCTGATACATTTTCAGGAACACAGCGAGCGAGTCGACGTTCGCGAGCAGCTTTGCAGCGGCGCCGATCGCGCGCGGATTGGGGTTCGCGGCGATCTGATCGAACGCCGCTTTCTCCGGCGCACCGTCCATCCTGGCACCGAATTTTTCCTTCAGCCTCGTGAGGCTTAGGCTCTCGCCGGCAAGCGCAAAGGCGAGGCCCGCGCGCAGCACGTCGTGGCGCTCGATCTCGTTGAGCGGCTCTTCTTCCTTCCAGCGCTCGCCGAGCATGACCTCGATCGCCTCACCGGTCTGCCGCCAGCGCTTGGCCTGCCAGAAAATATCGGCGCGTTGTCTTTCGGTCTCCGGACCCTTGAGGCTCGCGAGCAGATCGAGCGCCTGATCGAAGCGGTTCGTGCCCATCAGCGCGCGGGATTCCAGGAGCAGCCGCTGCTCGCGCATATCCTGCGGCAGATCGTTGAGCCGTGTCGCCGCGAGGATGGCAACGGCTTTCTGCGGCTTGCGGTTCATCAGGTGCACGATGGCGAGGCGGGTTGCGACCTGCGCCTTCGCGGCACCCGTGAGCCGGAACTCGACCTGATGCTGCAGGAGGTCGGATGCCTGATCCAGGAGATCGACGGCGACAAGCCGCTCGGAGAGGCGGCGGATCAGCTCGTCGCCGCGGCGGCCGACCGGCGTCAGCTTCGAGAAGTCGTAATAGAGCGCCAACGCCTCGATCGGCGGCAACGCATCGGCCTTGCCCGAGAGAAACAGATCCTCGAACACCGCCGCCATCTCGTTCTGGAACGTGCGCGTGACCGGCATGTTCGGCTGCGCGAGCAGCGCCGCATCCAGCAGGCGGAACGCGTCGCGATAGCGCGCTTCCTCGACATAAAGCCGCGCGAGCAGGCGGTTGGATTCGAGCTCGATGCGGTCGCCCCGCCATCCGAAAGCGAGCGCTTCCAGCCGGTCGATCGCCTTCGGGCGGCTGTATTCGCCGCGCACGAGTTTCAGCTCGACCTGCTTGTAGCGCGCTTCGGCCGCGGCGGGACCGTGGTTCGAGTTCATAGCCGTCTCGAAGAAGTTCTCCGCGCGATCCAGGCGCCCGAGACCTTCGGCGACGCGCCCCGCGAGCACCGCGAACTGCGCGCGCATTTCGTTCGGCACCTCGGTCGCGTCGAGTTCGTTCATCAGGCGCCCGGCTTCGGAAAAATCGCGCACCTCGACCGCGGCACGCAGCGCCGCGATGAGCACGTGCCGCTGCAGATCGACCGGGAGCAGCTTCAGTCCAGCGCTGCCCGAGCGAAAATTCTCGCGCGTCTCGGTCCAGGCGGAGAGTTCGGCATAAACGACGGCGCGCAGGAGTGCTGCGTCCTGAGAGTCGGCAAGTTCGCTGTGCGTGAGGCTTTCGAGCGCTCTCGCCGGGCGGCCGATCAGCCACTCGCTCAAACCGCGCAGCAGATAGAAGCGCGCATTGAGCGGCGCTTTGGAATCTTCGCGAACGATCGCGTCGAGCGCGCCTTTCGCCTCGGTCGCAAGACCATAGGCGAGGTAGAAAGTCGCGAGCATCATGCGCGAATCCTGCCGCTGGTTCGCGGGCGCTTCCGCCGTCGCAGTCAGGATTTCGGCCTCGCGCGCATGAAAGCGGCGATTGCGCTCGGCTTCCCACAGCGTCGCATCGAGCGGCGAAGACAGGCTGCGGTCGGTTCGCGCGGTCTGTGCGCGGGGGGCGGTCGAAATCGCAAGACCCTTCGGACGCCCGATCAGCACATGATCGGTCTTCGGCAACAGGTTGAGATCGTCGGCAAGCGGCTGCAGCGCGATGCCATGCGCCGAGGGCAGCAGCTTGAATTCCAGAAAATCCTGTGCCCGCAGCACGCCGCGTACCGGTGCGAGCGCGGTGACGACGCGGATGTCGTCGCCGATTTCCGGATCGTCGACGCGATGCACTTTTCCGCTCGAAGCGCCATCGAGCGGCACCGCGACGATAGCGCCGTTTTCTTCCGTCATGCGGCGAACGATCAGCGGGCGGCTCGCGCCGACCACGGCGTCGCCGAAATGCACGGTCCAGTTCTGCCCATCCGACTCCGCGCTCGTCAGCCAGCCACCCTTGAGCTTCAGGCGAACGGCCTTGCCGTTGTCCGTATCGGCGATGGAAACGTCGGAGAAACTGCGCGTGCGGTCCGCGAGCAACTCGCTCACGTTGATCGGGCGCTTGGTGTCGAACACCATCCAGATCCGGTCGCCGCGGCGGAAGATCGCGGAAGCCACCGGCTCCTGAAACGGAAACAGGATCCGGATGCCATTGGGCGCGAGCACGACGCTCGCCTGCACTTCGCTGGTCAACGGTTCGCGAACCGGCGCGGCCGGCTGTTCCGGTTTGGCGACGTCTGTCGCCGGCGCGGTCTGACGCGGAAGGCTCTGCTGCACCGGAGCCGTGGGCGGATTGGTTTCCTGTGCCGCCGGCTCATTCTTCTGTGCTTGTGGCGGCGTTTCGGTCTTCGCATTGGCGTGCGGTAGCGCCTGCTCCACTTCGCCATGCAAATGCTCGGGCTTTTCCGGAGCGCCCGGCGTCACGTCCGCGATGAAAGCGTTGGACTCGCGGAAATGCCGCAGCGTCGCATTCGGCGCCATGACCAGGCGCACGATCGCCGTGCCTTCCGAATAGTCCGCGTCGATCGACGCCACGCTCGGCGGAAGCGAAGCGCGCACATCGCCGAAGTCGATCTTCACCGGCGCGTTGAAGGTGATCGTGAATTCCTGGCCGTCCTGCTTCGCGGTAACCGAGACCGGCTCGCTCATGCTGAACGCGAAGCGCGAGAAACCCGGCGCCTCGGCGAAGCGCAGCTTCACCGGCTGCCAAATGCGCGGCTGCACTTGATCCAGGCGCGCCTTGCGCTCCGCCTCGCGCGCGCGCTTGGCGAGATCGTCCACGACCTCCTGCGGCAAGCCGGGCGGCAGGCCGGTCCAGCTTTCCGGGAGCAGATCGACGAACAGCTTCTCGCCGGCTTCCATCGTATTGACGGTGATCTTCTGCGCGAACGCGATGCGCACCGCGTTGCCGTCCGGATCGGCGCGCGCGGCCTGCACGAAATCCTTGAACTGGCTTTGCACGCGATCGATCGGCACGCGCACCGGCTTTGCGAAGCGGATCACGAGCACGTTGTTCGCAAGCTGAACGTCGGCCTTGATCTCTTCCGGAAACGCGAAAACTATCCGCGCGAAACCGTTTTCGAGCGAGGCGGCGAGTTCGGTTTCAACCGGATTCGGCCGCGGTTGCGAAAAGGCGGCAAACGGCAGGGCAGCCCATGCCAGCGCGCCAAGCGTTACCAAGAGCGCGCGCCCGTTTCTCCGCAAAAACGCAAACATAATATGTGGGTCCGCGACGAGTGCTTCCTGCGCGAACCCTAGGCAAACAGCGTTAATGCGGTATTAGCGGGCGGGAAAAGTTAACGCTTTCTTACCGCGCGAACGGGGCGGCCTATTGCTTCTGCTTGGGCTGCGCCTGCGTCTGCTGTTTCGCCGGCGGCGCCGGCACGTTGACGCGCTGGAGGTCGGAAGGCGGCGTGGCGCGATCCGCGGAAACCCCGCGCGCCAGCTCGACGGTGAGCTTCTGCGCGGCATCCGGGCCCATGACCGCGAGCACCTCCGCGAGCTTGGCGGGCTTCATCGCGCGCGCGATCCCGACCAGCACGGCGACGTCGAGCTTCTCGAAGATACGCGCGGCTTCTTTCGGCTTCATGCCCTCGTACATCACGACGAGGTTCTTCATCTTGGGGCTGTCGTTCGGATTTTCCGCACTCGCGGGATTTTCCAGCACCCGCAATTCGTTCAGGCGCTGCTCGAGCCGCTGCTCGGCTTCCTTGATGAGGTTCTCGCGAAGCTCCAGATCGCGCGCCCTCGCGTCAAGCTCCTGCCTGCGCTGCTGCAGGCGCTCGAGCAGCGCTTTCTGCGCGGGAGACGCGTCGCCGGGAACGCTGACGTTGATACCGGCCGGAGTTTCCGGCGCTTTCGTCGGCGCCGGCGGCAATTCCACATCCTTCTTCTTCGGCTGTTCTTCTTTCTTCGGTGTCGCGCTCGTGAATTCGAGATCGGTCTCGGGGACGTTCTGCGCGACCGGCGCGGGTGTCGCCGCGACCGTCGTCACTTGCGGCACGCGCGTATTCGAGAGGATGCCCATCCCCTTGATGACGAGAAGTGCTGCCGCCGCGAAAATGACGACGGGAATGAGACGCAGCTTGGTCATGCGATTCCTTCGTTACGCCGCCTGCCCGGCGGCGGCCGCGCGCAGCCGCATCGCAAGCGCCTGCGCTGCCTGCGCGGTCCGGTTCGCAGAACGCGGCTGCGCTTCCTCGCGGTGGAGCGGCTCGACGTTCGCGGGCGCGGCCTGCCGCTGCCCCTGCCTTGCCGCGTCCGCGACTTCCGCGATCTGCGCGATGCGGTCGAGCACTTCTTCGCCGCGTGCGATCTGGTCGTCGAGGTCGCGGGTGACATCGATCGAGGCGCGCAAGCCCTCGCCCAGCGTGGCGTTGGTCTGCTGGGTGATGTCGCGGAGATTCTTGATCGCGCGCTCAGCAAACTCCGTCGCGGTGATGAGCTCGGCAATGGTGCCGCGCATCGCGGTTTCGTCCGCCTTCAGGCGAATGAGCCGCTTGTTCAGAATGACGCAGTAACCGATGGTGAGCCCCAAGAGCACCGCGACGAGACTTTCGATCACGAGACCGTAGAAAGATCCGGTCATGCTCCCTCCATCCGGCTCGACATCGCGCCGGCCTGTTCGAACATCGCCATGGTCGTCTTCGAACGCCGCAGAGGCTTTGCCACCTTGACCGCGACGCGGTCGCCGATGCGGCCCATGCGCCCTTCGGAAAGCACGGCATCGCCGCAGCGTACTTTCACGAGCGCGTCGGGCCGCACATCGAGCATCAGCGTGTCTCCGACCTCGAGATTCATGATCTGGCGCAGCGGCATCTGGTCTTCGTAAAGCACGGCATCGACTTCGATCTTCGCGTGCCAGATTTCGGTCGCGAGATGGCCTTCCCAGATCGGATCGCGGCCGAACTTGTCGCCCATGAAGTTCTGCAGCAGAAGCTCGCGGATCGGCTCGATGGTCGCGTAAGGCAACAGGATCTCGACGCAGCCGCCGCGATCTTCCATGTCGATGCGAAGCCGCACGAGGATCGCCGCATTGGTCGGGCGCGAGATCGCCGCGAATTTCGGATTGGTCTCGATGCGGTCGATTTCGAATTTGACCTGCGACACCGGACGGAACGCCGCTTCGGCGTCGGCGAGCACCAGCTCCATCATCCGCTTCACGAGACCGGTCTCGATCGTCGTATAGGGCCGGCCGTCCACGCGAACGGAGTAGGTGCCGCGTCTGCCGCCGAGCAGCACGTCGATCATCGCGTAGATCAGCGAAGATTCGACGGAGAACAGCCCGAAGTTGTCCCACTCTTTCGCTTTGACGACGCCCAGGATCGTCGGCAGCGGAATCGAGTTCAGATATTCGCCGAAGCGGACCGAGGTGATGCGGTCCAGCGAAACTTCGACGTTGTCCGAGGTGAAATTGCGCAGCGAAGTCGTCATCAACCGCACCAGGCGGTCGAACACGATTTCGAGCATCGGCAGACGCTCGTAGGAGACCATCGCCGAGTCGATGATCGCGCGCAGGCCGTTCTGGTCGGCGAAATTGATGTCGTCGAGACGGAAGCCGAGCAGGCTGTCGATCTCTTCCTGGTTCAGCGCGCGTTCGACGGTGGTCTTGGTCTCGATATCGCCGGGCGTGCCTTCGACCATCTTCTCCCAGTCGGCCGCGACATCCTGATCGTTCGGCTTGGTTTCGGCGGCGGGTGCTTCGGTGTCAGCCATGATTGCGAGCCGTCACTGGACGACGACTTCCTTGAAGAGCACGGCGCGGATTTTCGCGGGCGCGATCGCAATGTTGATCCGGCGCATCAATTCCTCGCGCAGCCGGTAAAGCCCGGCGGAGCCTTCGAGATCGACCGCGCGCAATTCGCGTAAATGCACCTGGAAGGCGTCGACCACGCGCGGCATCGAAACCTTGACGGCGTCGAGCACCTTGCTGTCGGTCATTTCCAGCGTGACCTTCACGCGCAGATATTGCGGACGCTCGGTCGAGGCCGACAGGTTCACCGTCATCTCAGGCAGATCGAAGAAAACCGCTTTGGCCGCCTCCGGCTTCTCCACCGCCTTGCCTGTGAAGAACATGAAGTAGACGACCGCGAGCACGACGAGGACGCCAACGCCCCCGCCGCCATAGAGAAACAGTTTCTTCTTCGATTTTGCCGGCGCTTTGTCCTTGCCGTCGCCTTCGGCAAGGTCGTCCGCCAATGCGGCTTCGGCCATGTGTAGCTCCCCACGCCGAACCGCTCCCGAGGTCCGGTCATAGGTTAACGCTAGGGCCGGTATGGTTAACGAAATCTAAAAGGCGGCAATTTCTGCCGGGCGGAAGCTGCCGGGCGGCACGCCCCATCCGCCCTCCCGCTCAGTCAAATCGTTGATTTTATTAAGTAAATCGTATTGGCACGGCTCCTGCTGAGATCAGGCCGGACCACCCCGCTGGGGAGCGTAACGGCGGTCCGGATTTGGGGAGCTACGGCATGGAGAATGCCCTTCTGGTTGGACTTTCACGGCAGGTCGCGCTTCGGCGCGAGCTCGACGTGATCGCGAACAACATCGCAAACCTGAACACCACGGGCTTCAAAGGCGAGTCCGTGATGTTCGAGCAATTCCTCGACCCTACCGCGCGGCACGAATACTTCCCCGGCACCGACCGCCGGGTCGCATTCGTGCTCGACCGCGCGACCTTGCAGGACTTCAGCCAGGGCCCGTTGCAGCGCACCGAGGCGCCGCTCGATGTCGCCATCGACGGTCCCGGTTTCTTCGCGATCCAGACGCAGAACGGCGAGCGCTTTACCCGCGCCGGCAACTTCCATCTCAATCCGCAGGGCCAGCTCGTCACCAATAACGGTCATCCTGTGCTCGGCACCGGCGGCCCGATCACCTTCGAGCCGACCGATACGAGCATTGCCATTGCCGCCGACGGCACGGTCTCCGCCACCAACGGCGCGGGCCAGGTCGGCGATCGCGGCAAGCTCCGGCTCGTCACCTTCGCGAACCCGGCGCAGCTTACGCAGCAAGGCGACGGCTTGTGGTCCGCACCTACGACGATGGCGCCGCAGGTTGCGGCTCCGACCACGCGCGCGGTCCAGGGCGCACTCGAAAAATCCAACGTACATGCGGTCAAAGAGATGAACCGGATGCTCGAAATCACCCGTGCCTACGCCAACATCTCGAACATGCAGAGCCGCACCGACGAGCTTCGCCGCAAGGCGATCGAAAAGCTCGCCGAGGTCTGACGGAACCAGAGGAGATTAGACAATGCGCGCTCTTTACACCGCCGCCACAGGAATGAAGGCGCAGGAACTGAACGTCGAAGTGATCTCGAACAACATCGCGAACATGCGCACGACCGGCTTCAAGAAGCAGCGCGCGGAGTTCCAGGACCTGATGTACCAGAACCTGCGCCGCGTCGGCACCACGACGTCGGATCAGGGCACGCGGCTTCCCGCCGGCCTCGACATCGGCGGCGGCGTGAAAGTCGTCTCCACGCCGCGCGTGATGAACCAGGGCAACATCGCGATGACCGAGAAGGATCTCGACATCGCGATCCGCGGCGAAGGTTTCTTCCGCGTCACTTTGCCTGACGGCCGCGTCGCCTACACGCGCGCCGGCTCGTTCGAGCGCGACGATCAGGGCCGCATCGTGACCCCGGAAGGCTATCTCTTGGACCCGCAGCTCACGATTCCGGCGAACGCGACCGGCGTTACCATCAACCAGTCGGGTCAGGTCTCGGTCACGATCTTCAACCAGACCCAGCCGACGGAGCTCGGGCAAATTCAGCTCGCCCGCTTCGTGAACAAGAACGGCCTGCAGCCGATCGGCGACAACCTCTATTTAGAGACCGCATCGAGCGGCACACCGCAACTTTCCAATCCCGGCACCGACGGCGCCGGCAACCTTCTGCAGCGGCAACTCGAAACCGCGAACGTGAACGCGGTCACCGAAATCTCCGACCTGATCGCGGCACAACGCGCATATTCGATGAACGCGAAGGTCGTCGCGGCCGCGGACGAAATGCTGCAGGCCACCGCGAACATGTTGCGCTGAGGAGGCACCGGATGACGCATCTCAGAACCATCGCTCTCCTCGCCTGCGCCGCCATCATCGTCGTGTGGTCGTTCACCGCACGCTCGCAGAACGCGGCTTCCGCGCTCAAGCCGGAAGTCACCGTTACCGGCGACCTCGTCCGCGTCGGCGACATTCTCGAAAATCCCGGCGCCAACGCGAACCAGGCGATCTTCAAGGCGCCCGCACTCGGCGCCTCCGGCACGATCCAGGTGCATCGCGTAATCGAAGCGCTGCGCGCGCATGGCATCGTGGTTGTCGACACAAGGAATCTCACGGAAGTGCTCGTCTCTCGTGCGAGCCGGAGCGTGACGTTGAGCGAACTCGGGCGGGTCATCGCAGAAGCGGCGGCCAAGCGCTACGAGATTGCCAACGCCTCTGATCTGTCGGTCACCTTCGACCGGCACATGAATCCGCTGCAGGCCGAGCCGAACGTGACCGATGCGCCGCGCGTCGTCAGCGTCGTGGTCGACCAGCGCAACAACCGCTTCGAAGCGATCGTCGACATGCCCGGCTCGATCGCATTGCGCCGCAGCCCGGTTCGCTTTACCGGCACGCTCGTCGAAACCGCCGAGGTCGTGACACTCGCGCGCGCAATTCCGCGCGGCGAAACCATCCGCGAAAGCGACATCGTGGTCGAGCGGCTGCCGCGCGCGGAAGTCGTCGCCGACGCGCTCTCCAGGACCGAACAGGTCGTCAATCAGGCCGCGCGCCGCGCACTCCGTTCCGGACAGACGCTGCGCGCCGCCGATCTGATGAAGCCGCAGATCGTGAGCCGCGACGACGCCGTCACCATCGTCTACCGGACGAAAGCCGTCACGCTAACGCTGCGCGGCAAATCGATGGGCAACGGCGCCGAGGGCGAGACGATCTCGGTGCTCAATCCGCAATCCAAGCGCGTCGTGCAGGCCACCGTCACCGCTCCGGGTGTCGTCATGGTCAACGAAGCGCATCCGGTCACGACCGCAAGCGTCAACGAGAACCGCTAAGCGCAATTGAGTTTGAAAGAGGTAGTGATGAGCACGTCAAAAGTATTCGTTCGCGCTTGCGCGGTTGCGCTCGCGGCGTCCCTTCTCGGCGGTTGCGCGGCAATCGACAAAATCTCGACCATCACCGTGGCGCCGCCGCTCTCGCCGGTGAATAACCCCACCACGCAACCGAATTATCGTCCGGTCAATATGCCGATGCCGGAACCGATCCCGGTCGCCTATTCGCCGAACTCGCTGTGGCGGAACGGCAGCCGCGCCTTCTTCAAGGACCAGCGCGCGCATCAGGTTGGCGACATTCTCACGATCAAGGTCAAGATCGCGGACAAGGCGCAGCTCGACAACGAGACCAAGCGCGAGCGCACCGCGAGCGAAGACTCCGGCATCTCCAATCTGTTCGGGCTCACGAAAATTCCGTTCACCAAGCAAGCGATCCCGAACCGCCTGCTGACCACGGACTCGACCACCTCGAACGAAGGCAAAGGCAACGTGAACCGGCAGGAAATCCTGCAGACCAACGTCGCCGCGGTCGTGACGCAGGTGCTGCCGAACGGCAATCTCGTGATCGAAGGCAAGCAGGAGGTTCGCGTGAACTTCGAAATGCGCGAGCTGATCGTGGCCGGCATCGTGCGGCCGGAAGACATCGAAGCCGACAACACGCTGGATTCGCAGAAGATCGCGCAGGCCCGCATCTCTTACGGCGGCCGCGGTCAGATCATGGACATCCAGCAACCGCGCTGGGGCCAGCAGTTCTTCGAACACATCTTGCCGTTCTAGCGCATGATCCCGAAAAGTGGATACCGGTTTTCGGATTAGATCATGCGCCAATAAATAAGAACTCGTTTCGCGCGAGCTTTTCCCCCAACCAAAAGCGCGCGAAGCGTAAGCCGGCCAAAGCTCCCCCTCTTGGCCGGTGAGTAACGGCCCCCGCAGCTCCCCCGCGGGGGCCGTATCTTTTTCTCTTATCCCTCCCCCTTGCGGGGAGGGTGGCGAGCATCGATCTCGGGCTTACCCGAGATCGGCTTTCTAATAAGGCAAGTCGGCTATAGCCGACTTGCTTTGCGCGAGACGGGTGGGGGTCATTCAAAAAAAACGCGCTGTCACCCCACCCTGCTCGCGTCGCTATTGCTCCGCGAGCTTTCCCTCCCCATCAAGGGGAGGGAAAAGAAATACAAAGTTCCAATTCTATTTCCGCAACGCTCTGTTTACCCGGAGCGTGGAGTCTGCCGCCTTCAGTATCAGTTGCGTAAGGGGCGGCCCATGAAAGAGCGAGACGACAACGCGGATTATCTGTTCCGCTTTCTCGATCACCGCGATCATCTCCTGAAATCGAAGACCGAGGTTTGCCTCGACGACGCCGACGCCAACACGCGCGGCAAGAACCATCGCGGCGCCTTCCGCGCGATCGAAGTCTGGAAGGACGAGCGCTTCGTCGGCCGCTGGGAAAAAGCCGAGAACTGATTCCGGCTTTCAGATTCGCAAGCCTCTCCACGTCGTCCCCGCGAAAGCGGGGACCCATAACCGCTAGGGTCTCTCCTCATCCTGAGGAGCGGGCGAAGTCCGCGTCTCGAAGGATGAGGCCACTGATCTCGGATTTATCCGAGATCAGCCGATTTAAAAGTACAAGTCGGCCAAGGCCGACTTGTGATGGTTCGAGACACGCTGCTTCGCAGCGTTCCTCACCATGAGGATTTAGTGCCGGTGATTATGGGTCCCGGCTCGCGCTCGCACTACAAGTCGGATTTATCCGACTTGTAGCTATATAAATGCGGAAGTCGGGTAAACCAGACTTCCGTGCTCGCTTGGCCGGGACAACAAGGAAGGATGCCGCCATCGCACAAAACGCCGCTGCTATTTGACAATTCTCCAGCTCCGTCGCTCACTTCGCGAAAGAGCCTTGGAGAGCCGCATGACCCATTACGAAGACCGCTATGAGGATGCTCCTCCCCCTCGCCGCGGCCCCGGTTTTCTCACCCTCTTCATCGGCAAGACCATCCTGCTCGCGCTGACGATTGTCGTCGTCTGGCTGCTCTACGGCTATCTGTTTGCTTTCCAGCTCGATTTTCTGGGCTGGGCCTATACCAAGCTGCAACCGCTGACGATCCAGCTTTATGCGCTGGTCGATAATTATTTTCCCGACAGCATCCGCTATAAATTCCGCGCGGCAATCACCGACGACCTCGGACAGCGCGCGTTGTTCTTGCTGCTTTTGACGGCCGTGGTCGAGCTGACGCTCTACACGATCTTCCGCTTCATCAGGTTTCTGTTCGTCGGGCGGCGCTAATTCCAGCGCGGTTGCGCGATGATGACGAGCAGTACGAACAACAGATAAAGCAATCCCGGAATTGCGAGCACGAGCAGCAGAAGAATTGCGAGTACGCGATTGCCGCTCGCATTCAGATAATAGCCGCCGAAAAGGACGCCGGCGACGGCGGCAAGCAACCCGGTCCAGAGTCCGATGTTGAAGGACGAAACCGTCCCGTCCGAAACGCCCCAGAAGAAAAAGAACAGGACGACGGCCGCGACCAATGCGTCGAAGGCAAATAGAACACGAAACATCGCTACTCGCTCCACCTCATCCTGAGGAGCGGGCACGCAAGTCGGCTTTAGCCGACTTGCGCATCTAAAATACCAATCTCGGATAAATCCGAGATTGGATGCCCGCGTCTCGAAGGATGCAGGCGGCCCCATGCTTCGAGACGCGCTCGCTTTCGCTCGCGCTCCTCAACATGAGGTAGAAATTTGACATGAACCGGAAGCTATTCGTCCCGGTAAACTTTCTCGCGGCGCTCGTGGCGTTCCTGCGCTTCGATCGAAAGCGTCGCGATCGGCCGCGCCTCCAGGCGTTTCAGCGAAATCGGGTCGCCGGTCTCGACGCAATATCCGTAAGTGCCGTCTTCGATCCGCTCGAGCGCGGCGTCGATCTTCGCAATCAGCTTGCGCTGGCGGTCGCGTGCGCGCAGTTCGATCGCGCGGTCGGTTTCGGAAGACGCGCGATCGGCGAGATCGGGGTGATTGACGTTCTCTTCCTGCAGATGCTGCAGCGTCTGCTTCGCCTCGCGCAGGATATCGTCCCGCCAGCGCAAGAGCTTCAGGCGGAAATATTCCTTCTGCCGTTCGTTCATGA
Source organism: Xanthobacteraceae bacterium (assembly GCA_019752575.1). GTDB lineage: Bacteria > Pseudomonadota > Alphaproteobacteria > Rhizobiales > Xanthobacteraceae. The sequence continues at coordinate 38,968 of JAIELW010000018.1, forward strand.
ACGGCTCGTCTTCGGTCGGACGATAGGTGTCCAGCAACGCAACCATGCAACGATCCCCTAACGCTCTTTCCCTGGCAGTTCCGGCGAGGCTTGAACTACCCCGTCCGAATTGGGCGGGGCTTATAGCGATGACCCCCGCCCGCTGCAATGGGTGGCGGGCTTGCGGATAAGTCCGGAACGTGACGCGGAAATTACGGCCAGCGTGCTCGCCGGGAATCAGGCGGCTTTAGGCGTCCGTTTTGCGAGTTCGACGGCCACGCGAAGCTCGATTTCGCCCAAAACCTCATCAAGTCCGGGCGTACCGCTCTTTTCCGTGAGTTCTGCAAGCGTGCCTTGCAGACGGCGCAAGGTTTCGCGGCGGAGGTCCGCCGCCAGAAGTTCCGCCTTCAATTCGTCGAGCAGATCGAGTGCGGTCTTGCCCCGGCGGGCGAAACGTTTGCGCCGCTCGCCGGAATCCTCGACGCCCTGAAGCGCGAGAAGCGAATCGAGACCGCCAACGCTGCTGGCAGCAGCAGCCGCCGAGGGTTTCGCCGTGCCGCTGGAGCCCTCAAGCGTGAAGCTGCCGGCAGCCGCGCTTCTCCGCGGAGCAGAGGCGGCGGCAGGGCCGTTGGTCTGGTTCGGGCCATAGATGCGCATGCCGCAAAGTCGGGCCGTCATGGTTAATGCTTGGTTAAGCACCCGGTAATTCTTGCCGCCCCGCGCGGAGTTCTTTGCCGCCCTGCACCGCTCGCACCAGTCAGCGATTCAGAAAAGCGAGTCGGATCAAGCGCTTAAGAATCGCACGGTTCTGGCACGCGCTTCGCAATGGTCATCGGAGCTTCAACCATCGACCCGCTGGGGAGCCCTGTCGATGAATATGACGATCCGTTTCCTGCTCGGCGCACTGCTCGCGACTCTGATCGCGGGCAACGCGTCCGCGACATCCCGGCTTAAGGATCTCATCGACGTCGAAGGCGTCCGCGAGAACCAGTTGATCGGTTATGGCCTCGTGGTCGGCCTGAACAACACCGGCGACTCGCTCAACAACTCGCCGTTCACAAAGCAAAGCTTGCAAGCGATGCTCGAGCGCCTCGGCGTGAACATCCGCGGCGCGCAGCTCCGCACCGGCAACGTCGCGGCCGTGATGGTCACCGCCAATCTGCGCGCCTTCTCGACCCAAGGCACGCGCCTCGATGTCGTGGTCTCCGCGCTCGGTGATGCGAAAAGCCTTCAGGGCGGCACGCTTCTGGTGACCCCGCTGCTCGGCGCCGACGGCAACGTTTACGCGGTCGCGCAAGGCACGGTTGCGGTCGCCGGTTTTCAGGCCGAAGGCGATGCCGCGAAGATCATCCGCGGCGTTCCGACCGTCGGCCGCATCTCGAACGGCGCGCTGGTCGAGCGCGAAATCGAATTCGCGCTCAACCGCATGACCACGGTGCGGCTCTCGCTGCGCAACCCGGATCTGACCACCGCGAAGCGCATTGCGGGCGCCATCAACGATTTCTTGGGCGCACCGGTCGCCGAACTCGTGGACCGCGCCACCGTCTCCATCACCGTGCCGCCGAAATACAAGGGCAACCTCGTCTCGCTGCTCACCGAGATCGAGCCGATCGTGATCGAGCCCGATCAGCCGGCAAAAGTCGTGATCGACGAGCGCTCGGGCATCATCGTGATGGGACGGGACGTGCGCGTATCGACGGTCGCGGTCGCGCAGGGAAATCTGACCGTGACAATCACGGAACAGCCGCAAGTCAGCCAGCCCAATCCCTTCACACGAGGGCAAACCAAAGTCGTCCCCCGCACGAATATCCAGGTGCAGGAAGACGGCCGCAAATTCGGTCTCGTGAACGAAGGGGTGTCGCTCAAGGAACTCGTCGATGGCCTGAACGCACTCGGTGTCGGCCCGCGCGACCTGATCTCCATTTTGCAAGCCATCAAGGCCTCTGGCGCGATCCAGGCCGAAATCGAGGTGATGTAATGGTTGCCCCCGTCATGGCGGCGCTGAGCGCCGCAAGCGCGGTTTCGGAAACCGTCGAAAAGCTTTCGCCGTCAGCCCTGAAGAAGATCAAGAACACGGCCCAGCAGTTCGAAAGCGTTTTCTTAACCAACATGCTGGAAGAAATGTTTGCCGGCATCCAGGAGCAGGAAGGACCGCTCGGCACCGGTGCCGGTCCCGGCCAGAGCGCGTGGCGCTCGATGCTGACGGAAGAATACGCGAACACGATCGCCAAAAGCGGCGGTGTCGGGGTCGCGGATCATGTCCAGCGCGAACTCATAGCCTTGCAGGAGCGTACCCGATGAACGACGAAGTGAAACGGATTTCCCAGGCGATTAAGAACCGCGACGAAGCCGAAATGCTGCTGCGCCGTATCGGCGATTCCATGGTCAAGCTGGTCCAGATCTTCGAAAAAGAGACGAAGCTCGTGGAAGCCGGCCAGATCGCCAGCGCCGCACAGTTAACGAAAGAGAAAACCGACCTCGCCGCCATGTATCTGCGCGAGATCGAGCTCTTGAAGAGCAATGCGGGCTTCATCGGCCAGACCGTGCCGGTGCTGGTGGACGAACTGCGCCGCGCGCACCAGACCTTCCGCGAAATTCTGAGCCATAACCTGCGCGTAGTCGCGACCGCGCAGTCGGTTGCCGAGGGCATCATGCGCGGCGCCTCCGAGGAAGCCGCCCGCAAGGCGGCTCCGCAAGGCTACGGTGCGAACGGCAAGGTCGTTTCGCCTTCGCGCGGCGGCCGCCCGGTGATGGTGAGCCGCGCGAGCTGACCGTCACAGTCGTAAACAAAATTAAGTTTCGGGCACCGGCGGCCCAAGTCAGCTCTAGCTGACTTGGGCTTTTTAGTTTGTCGATGTCGGGTGAACCCGACATCGAATGGCCGGTGTTTACTTTTTAACCATCTGTTAACCAAAGAACCCCTTGTCTGCGGCGAATTCCGGTTCCGTTGGTAACGCATTGTTAGCCACGTTTGTTTACAACCGTAGCCAAATTAGCGGGTGCCTTTGCAGGCGCCAATCGGAAATTGTGAAGAAGTACACGTAGTCATGGCGAACGATGTAACTCTCTCAAATGGCGTCCGCTCCAATCTGCTGTCGCTTCAGCAGACCGCAGAAATGATGAGCAAGGTGCAGGAGCGCCTTTCGACCGGCAAAAAGGTCAATTCCGCGCTCGACAATCCCGTGAACTTCTTCACGGCAGCCGGTTTAAACGCCCGCGCCGGTGACCTCGGCACCCTGCTCGATTCGATCGGTAACGGCGTGCAGACTATTGCCGCCGCCGACAAGGGCATCACTGCAATCACGAAGCTGGTGGAAAGCGCCAAATCGACCGTCAAACAGGCGATCATCGCGGGCTCCGACGTAACCTATGCCGATACCATCACGGGTGGCGCGATCGCGAACGACGCCGCCGTCGCCGCACTCACCGGCACCCTGACGATCCAGGTCGGCTCGGGCACCGTCAATACGATCGACTTGTCCGTTGAGACCACTCTCGCCAGCCTCACAGCCACCCTCGGGGGGCTGAACTTGGGCGCAGGCATCACGGCGACCCTGGGCGTCGGCAACGCGATCACGATCACCTCCACCAGCCCGGAGACGATCACGATCGGCGGCACCGGCTTGGCCGGCGTCGGCCTGACCGCGGGCGTCAATACGCCGACCCCCACCGTCGTCACGGTGAACTCGACCAGAGCATCGCTGCAAAGCGATTTTAACGAACTGCTGAACCAGATTACCCAGCTGGCCCGCGATGCTTCGTTTAATGGCGTCAACTTGTTGAATAGCGACGACCTCACGGTCACTTTCAACGAGGACGGATCCAGCTCGCTCGTCATCGATGGCGTGGACTTCACCGCCCTGGGTCTTGGTCTGACCACGGTCACGGGCAATGGCTTCCAGGTTCAAGCCAACGTCCAGGCGACCCTTGCACAGCTTGACGCCGCTACCGCGACACTCCGCACGCAGGCATCGGCGTTCGGCTCGAATCTTTCGATCGTCCAGGCGCGTCAGGACTTCACCAAGAACCTGATCAATGTCCTCGAGATCGGCGCCGACAACCTGGTCCTCGCCGACACCAACGAGGAAGGCGCGAACCTTCTCGCCTTGCAGACCCGTCAGTCACTGTCCACGACCTCGCTTTCGATGGCGGCGCAAGCGGACCAGAACGTCCTGCGTCTCTTCCAGTAAGAGATACCGACTTAAGAAACGAAACAGCGGGGCCAAGGCCCCGCCGTTTTGCTTTTCGGCGTCCGCTGTTTTCGGCGGCACGCGCTTTCTTAACCCTGCATTAAGGAAATGAACCGCGCAGCGGCAGTAACCCGCCGTTAGGAACGCGCGTGAGACAAACTCGCCCCGGCCACCAGAATGGCGGCCGCAGTAACGTGTAACTCCTAGGAAGGATTGACTATGGCTAGCAATATCACTCTCTCGGCTGGCGTTCGCGCCAACCTGCTCTCGCTGCAGAACACTGCGGACATGATGAACTTGGTCCAGCAGAAACTTTCGACCGGTAAGAAGGTCAACTCCGCTGTCGACAATCCGGTGAACTTTTTCACCGCCGCTGGACTTCAGTCCCGCGCGGGCGATCTGTCCACCCTGCTCGACAGCGTCAGCAACGCGGTGCAGACGATTGCCGCTGCCGACAAGGGCATCTCGGCGATCACGAAGCTGATCGAATCCGCGAAATCGACTGCCAAGCAGGCGCAGACTGCGGCTGAAGGCACCATCACCTATGCGGACACCATCACGGGCGGCCCGATCGCGAACGACGCCGCCGTCGCTGCACTCACCGGCACCCTGACGATCCAGGTCGGCTCGGGCACCGTCAATACGATCGACTTGTCCGTTGAGACCACTCTCGCCAGCCTCACAGCCACCCTCGGTGGCCTGAACTTGGGCACGGGTATCTCGGCGACCCTGGGCGTCGGCAACGCGATCACGATCACCTCCACCAGTTCGGAGACGATCACGATCGGCGGCACCGGTCTGGCCGGCGTCGGCCTGACCGCGGGCGTCAACACGCCGACCGCTACTGTCGTCACGCCGTCGGCAACGCGTACTTCGTTGCAGGCCGACTACAACACCCTCCTCACGCAGATCACGCAGCTCGCCGCTGACGCTTCTTTCAACGGCGTGAACCTGTTGAACGGCGACAACCTCAACGTTGTTTTCAACGAAGACGGCACGAGCTCGCTCAACATCGCTGGCGTGACCTTCTCGGCAACGGGCCTCGGCCTGACCGCGCAGTCGGGTAACGGCTTCCAGGTCACCGCGAACATCACCGCGGCGATCACCGCGCTTGACACGGCGACCTCGTCGCTCCGCACGCAGGCTTCTGCGTTCGGTTCGAAGCTCTCGATCGTCCAGGCCCGTCAGGACTTCACCAAGAACCTGATCAACGTTCTTCAGGTTGGTGCGGATAACCTTACGCTGGCCGACACGAACGAAGAAGGTGCGAACCTTCTCGCCTTGCAGACCCGTCAGTCGCTGTCCACGACCTCGCTGTCGATGGCGGCCCAGGCGGACCAGAACGTGCTTCGCCTCTTCGGCTAAGCCGAACTGCAAGAAAACTAAAGAAACGGCGGGGCTTTTGCCCCGCCGTTTTGCTTTCGGAGAGTTGAAACCCTGCCAAGTTTCCCGCACGGTTCGCCGGTATAAGGGTGCGGTCGATTCGAGGGGAAAAACGATGGGCCTCAAAGTCGAATTAAAGCCCGGAGAGCGGATCATTATCGGGGACTCGATCGTCACCAATGACGATCAACGTACCCGGCTGATTATCGAGGGCGATGCCCCGATCCTTCGCGAGAAGGACATCATGACCTCCGACCTCGCCGACACACCCTGCAAGAAGATTTATATGATCGTGCAGCTCATGTACCTGAGCCGCGACCCCGCGGTGCACCATGAGCTCTATTTCAACCTGATGAAACAGACCCTTGAGGCCGCGCCGAGCACCAAGCCGTACTTCGACCGGATCAATAATCAGATATTAACCGGAAATGTTTATAAAGCACTCAAGGAAACCCAATCTCTGATTGAGTACGAGAAGGATTTGCTCGCGAATGCATGACGCGACCACGACATATGCCAAGAACGTTCAGCAGACCGGCAGCCCGCGGGAGCTCGAAGCCCAGCTTCTGATGCGCGCCGCCGCTAGGCTTCAAGCCGTCAACGACGGCGCGATCGTCGAGAGCGAAGAAGTCGTCTCCGCACTCCGTTATAATCGCCGCCTATGGATCTTGTTCGGCGGCTCGGCGTGCCGTCCGGAAAACCCGCTTCCGCAACCGATCAAGCAGAATCTCGCCAATCTCACGAATTTCGTGGTGAAGCATTCATTGAGCCTTGAGACTTCGACGGAAGTTGTGGTGTCCCGTGTCGGCGTGCTAATCAACATCAACCGCGAAATCGCGGCCGGGCTTCGCACGACGCAGCAAGCCGCCTGAATACGGCAAAATCCAAATAGAAAACGCCGCGACGGAATATCCGCTGCGGCGTTTTTCTTTGCGCTTTTTCTAAATGAACTGGACCAGCGAAAGCTGCGACAGCATCGCGGTGACCTGCAAGGAGGCCTGCATGCGCGTATTGAGCGCAAGGAGCTTCACGCTCACTTCCTCGTTGGAAACATTCTCGACGCTGTCGATCATGTCCTGCAGCACCGGCGCGCGTTCGGCGAGGCGCTTTTTCGCGGCCTGCGCCGATACGTTCGCACCGGCAACTTCCGTCTGGATCGCTTCGATCTGCTGCATACCGGCAGGCACGTCCATCGCCGAGCCCACACGGGCGGCCAGCGCATAATAGGCTTCTCGACCGTTCGGATCGCTTGCAGAGAAGCCGACCGCCGCAAACACCGCTTCGTTCTGCACGATCCAGCGGATGCCTTGTTCGTTCGCACGGGCGCCGTAGTTCACGGTAATCGAGTCGTCGACCCGCGCAACGGCCGTGCCGCGCGCGCTGTCGGTCGCGTTGTCGCCGAGATACCAGGAAATCGTATTCGCGGGCGTGCCGTTCGTCATCGCGGTCGCCGCATAAAACGGCGGCGAACCGGCGATGCGCTGCGGCGGGTTCGAAACGTCGGTTGCAAAGAAATCTTCGCCGGCCTGCATGGCAGACGCCGCGACGAGTTGCGTGCGGCCGAGCTCCTGCAACTTGCCGCTGATCGCAGCCGTGATGTTGATCGCGGTGTCGTCCGCGGTCGCGCCGATCAGGAATTGGTTTTCGCCCGGAGGCGTTGTGGCTGTTGCGGTCAATTCGATCGCGGTCGAGGTGCCGTCGGGCATCGCGAGCGTGATGCGAACTGTGCCGCCAGCCGGCGGATTCGCGCCGAGATCGATATCGATGGAGCGTGGTGCCGCACCCGGCCCGGTGATGGTCGCACCGAAACTTGTCGTCGCGCCGGTAAGTTTGAAGCCGAAGGGATGCGCGCCGTCCTCATCGATCGAAACGATATCGCCGACCGCGGCGTTCACGGTAATGCGGCCGCGCTGGTCCGCGCCCTGATCCGCCTGCAGGCGCTCGTTGATGATCTGCTTAAGGCCGGCTTGCGCGCCTTCGCCCTTCAGAATGCGCGACATCGTGTCGGTCGCCGGCTTGTCGTTCGCACGGCCGGAGAAAAGATAGCGTCCGCCCGCATCGGTATTGAGCAGGCTCAGCATTTCGCCGAGCCGCCCCAGCGCCGAACGTTGCGCCGCGGTCTGGCCGTCCTGCACGAGGGCATAGTCGAACGGCGCGGTCAGATCGGCGCGGGTTTCCTCGCGCATGTTCCGGATCCGCTCGAGCGACATGTTCATCAGCTTGACGCGGGTTTCGACATTGACCGAATTCGACTGGAAAATGCTGGTGCTCGAAAGCTGCTCGCGCAAATTGAGGACGAGGCCGCTGCCGAGACCGAGCCCGCCGTAAGTATCGGATTTCTTGCCGGTGCCGAGCTGACGCTGCAGATCCGCGAGCTGATCGCGCATCTGCGAGATGGTGCGCGCTGCCATCGTGGTCGTCAGGCCAACTCCGGTAACCGAAGACATCCGTTACACCCTCATCAGCAGGTCGAAGAGTTCTTTGACCGCGGTCATCACGCGCGCATTCGCGGCATAAGCGTTCTGGAGCTGGAGCAGGCGGGCCATTTCGGAGTCGATATTGACGCCGGTGCTCTTCGCCATGCGGTCCTGCAGCGAATTCAGCACGACATCCTGGCCGTCCTTCAAACGCAGCGCGTTCTCGGTGGCGGTGCTTTGATACGTGATGATCTGCTGCGCGAAATTGACGACCGAACCCGAGAAAGGCGTGGCAACACCGCCGATCCCGGTATCCGCCGAGAACAGCTGATTGGTTGCGGTCAAACGCTGCCATAGGAAGTCGGGCCGCGTAGAGTCGCCTGGCAACGTGCTTGCGTTGTAGTTGATGAGTCCCGCTGGATTGCCGAGCAGATTCGAATTGACCGCGATCCGCGCCGCGAAGCCGACCTTCTGCTGGCGGCCGCCGCTGATGACGTTCGAATAAAGCGCATTACCGTTGCCATCGGCGAAGAACGGCAGCGTGCTGTCGCCGGAGAGGATCGTATCGGTCGTGACCGTCGCGCTCAGGGCATCGACGTTGACGAGGTCGGGCGCGCCGTCGTCGAGCACGCGGAGAATCGAGCCGCTCGGATTGTCGAAATCGAGATTGGGTCCGAGCGCGGTGTTGAGCGCCGCGATGGCGCCCGCGACACCGCCCGCAAAACTGATACCGATGACCTGATCGCCGGGATCGGCGGTCAGCGTATTGGAAAGCGGCAGCGACGAAGGATCGTCCACGCGCACGATTGTCACGCGCTGCTGCGTCGGCCCCGCATTGATCGTGTAGGTAAGCGAGATCGAATTTCCTTCCTGGAGGTCGGCAAGATCGATCTCGAAGCCGGCCTGCGCGCCGCTGGTCGCGGAGGCGCTGTTGACGGTGCGGCTCGAAAGCGAACTCGCGAGCGCATGTGCGATTTCGTCGAGCTGCGCCTGTGCCTTGACCAGAATATCGTCGCGAAGCTCCAGGAGACCCGCGATCTTGCCCGAACGGATCGCTTTGTCGGCGATCAGATCGATCGTATAGCCGTTCGGCGCAACCAGCTTGATCGTGCCGGTGCCGGAAAGCGCAGGGTTTGCGTTCCAGAGCGACTGCGCACTCAGCGGCTTCTCGTCGAATGTAAACCGCGAAGCCTGCATGTCGAAAAGGCTGACGCCGGAGTTCGTGAAGATCGAGATATTGTTGGTGCCGTTACTCGTCACCTGAATATCGACGAGGCCCGCCAACTCGTTGATGGCGTGATCGCGCTGGTCGAGCAGCGCGCCGAGCTCGACGTCCTGCGCGGACAGCGCGATGATCTGCGTCTGCACATTCTCGATCGTTTGCAGAAGTCCATTTACGCGATCGATGGCGTCGCCGATCCCGCTTTCGGCCTGATTGCGCATCAAGGTCACGTCGCCGGAAAGGCTGTTCAGCTTCTGCGCCATGACCTGCGCGGCATTCAGCACGGCCTGCCGCGTCGAGACCGATTGCGGATCGGCGGCGAGCGCCTGCAACGAATTGGTGAAGCCGTTCAGGATCGTATCGAGCGCGCTGGCAGCACCCGGCTCGCCGTACATGCGGTCGATCTGCTGGCGGACCTGCGCGATGATGTCGATATAGTTTGCGCCGGCAAGCTCGGTGCGAAGCTGGCGCTGCACATAGATATCGAGTTCGCGATTGACGTTGGCGACACGAACGCCAACGCTCGAGCCGCCGGCCATGGCCGCCTCGAGCGCAAGCGTTTTGCGCGAATAACCCGGCGTTTCGGCATTCGCGACGTTGGTCGCGACGACGCTGATGCCGACCTGGGTGGCCCGCAATCCGCTCAATGCGGACGATAGCGCGGTAGTCAGCCCCATTGCTTACTCGCTCTCGTCCGCGCTTAGCGGATCATATTGATCGTTTCTTGCAGCATCTGGTCCGCGGTGGTCACGATGCGCGTGTTCGCGGCATAAGCCTGCTGCGTCACGATCAGCTTCGTGAATTCGTCCGCGATGTCGGTGTTGGAGCCTTCCAGCGACTTGCCGACGATGGAGCCGGAAGCGCCGTAGATCGCCGGGCCGGATTCCGAGGTCGCCTCGAACGCGCCGCCGTCGAGCCGCTTCAGTTGGTTGTCGCCGAGGAAGCTCGCCAGCGGAATTTCGGCGATATCGATCGAGCGGCCGTTCGAATAGCTAGCGACGATACGGCCCTTGTTGCTGACCGCGATGGATTGCAGTTCGCCCGCCGCATAGCCGTTCTGGTTCAGAAGGTTGACCTTGGCCACGCCGTTCGCATCGGCGAATTGCGTCACACCCGACGAACCGTGCGAAAGAATGACGTCGCCGATCACGACCCCGTTGACGGAGAGGCCGGTGACCGTCACCTGCGGAATGTTGGGGGTGAGAATGCCGCTCGCATTGAATTCGTAGACCTGGCCGACGTTACGCCAGGCCACCGCCGCGGGGCCGGCGTTGGAATTTTCGAGATAGAACAGTTCCCAGGTGTCGTCGCCGCCGGTCGCAGCCGAGTCCGTCTTTGCCCAGCGCAACTGCACGTTCACTTCGTTGCCGAGCGAATCGTAAACCGTGATGGCGCCGCCGGCGATGGATTGCTCGAGAAAGGTCGTAGCGCCTGCGCCGAGAACGGTGCCGGTACCGGCATCGAGCGGGTTGACGCTGAAAGCAGCGGGATTGATCAATTCGCTGTCTGGCGTATTGGGCGCATTCAGATAAGCCTGCGTGCGCGGCAAGCTCGCGAGGTTCGCGCGATAGTCGATGATGGTCGTGGTCTGCGATGGCAGGAAATCGTTGGTGAACTGCAGCACGTCCGGAACGCTGCCGACCGTGTTGCCGGTCGCTGGATCGACGCGCAGCGCTTTCAGATAGTAGCCGGAGCCGTTGACGAGATAGCCGTTCTTGTCGAGTTCGAAATCGCCGCGCCGCGTATAGAGATCCACGCCGACGAAGGTCGGCTGACCGTCCGGAAAGCCCGACGGTTTCTGCACAACGAAGTAGCCGTCGCCCTTGATCGCCATGAAGGTATCGACGCCGGCGGTCTGAATGTCGCCCTGCACGTTGTTCGTCTGGCGCGAGAGCGAAACGACACCGCCCGCGGTCTGGCGCTTGGCGCTGGAACTCGCGACAAGATCGGCGAAGCTCGTGTCTACGCGCTTGAAACCGGTCGTTTGCGAGTTTGCGATGTTGCCCGAAATGTTTTCGAGCGCAAAAGACTGCGCCTGCAGGCCGCCGACCGCGGTCGTCATTGCAGCTAAAATACCCATAACTCTTCCTCCACTAGTCCCGGCCGCGCGCATGCGGGCCCCACAGTCCAGTGGCAACGGCCATGCCATTTCCTCTCCATGTCTAACCTATTGAAATAATTGATATTATTCCGCTGACGCGCCGTACTTGGACAGGCAGGCTCTGCCGTCCCGGCAAGTTCTGCCGGGCGGAACGTGCTGGCCATGCGGCGTCGCCTGCCGCCTTGCCGAGGCTGGACGCGATCAATAGGGTGCGCCGCCGTTGCAATCCCGGAGCCGGAAATGCGTTTCGAAGGTACCAAGAGCTACGTCGCGGCCGACGATCTGAAAGTTGCGGTCAATGCCGCGATCGCGCTCGAACGCCCTCTTCTTATTAAAGGAGAGCCCGGCACCGGAAAAACCGTGCTCGCCGCCGAAGTGGCAGGCGCGATCAAGGCGCCGTTGATCGAATGGCACATCAAATCGACCACCAAAGCCGCGCAGGGCCTCTATGAATATGACGCGGTTGCGCGCCTGCGCGACAGCCAGCTCGGCGACCCGCGCGTTTCCGAAATCAGGAACTACATCAAGCGCGGCAAGCTCTGGGACGCTTTCACGTCCGACGAGCGCCCGCTGCTTCTGATCGACGAAATCGACAAGGCCGACATCGAATTCCCGAACGATCTCCTGCAGGAGCTCGACCGGATGGAATTCCACGTCTACGAAACCGGCGAGACCATCAAGGCCGCGAAGCGCCCGATCATCGTGATCACCTCGAACAACGAGAAGGAGTTGCCGGACGCATTCCTGCGCCGCTGCTTCTTCCATTACATCCGCTTCCCGGATGCCGACACGATGCGCGCGATCGTCGAGGTTCACTTCCCCGGCATCAAGCAGCGCCTGGTCGCCGAAGCGCTGCGTATGTTCTACGAAATCCGCGAAGTGCCTGGACTGAAGAAGAAGCCTTCGACCTCCGAGCTGCTCGACTGGCTGAAATTGCTCATGGTCGAAGACATCGGACCGGAAACGCTGCGCGAGCGCGATCCGAAGAAACTGATCCCGCCGCTACACGGCGCGCTCCTAAAAAACGAGCAGGACGTGCATTTGTTCGAGCGGCTCGCGTTCTTAGCAAGGCGCGAGGGCTAAACAGCCTGCTTTTTATTACGGCGAGCATCTTCGACACGGTCGCGCAACTTGCGCGACCACCAGTTCACCTGTGCATAGGTCTTGCCGAACCAGCCGCCGGCCCACACCAGCCCGAACGGAATAAAGAGCCGCCAGCGGTCGTCCTTCTCGGCGATTGCAGACGCGATCAATTCGCCCGCCATCGCCGTGGTATTCAGCCCCTGGCCGCCGAACGCGCCCGATATCCATGCACCGGGCTTCAGCATGCCGATTTGCGGCATACGATGAACCGCGAAGCCCATGACGCCGCTCCACGCGCTTTCGATGCCGGCGCCCGCAAGCTGCGGGTAAACCGCCACAATCCTTCTTCTCATCTGCTCTTCGAGATCGGACGGCCGCTTCAGGCTGGTTGAAATGCCCGCGCCCCACATCAGCCGGTCGCCGATCGCGCGATAATAATTGAACGCGCGGCGGTCGTCCTGAACGCAGCCGGAATAGCGAACGGCTTGCGCGAGTTTTTCTCCCATGGGCCTGGTCACGCAGAGATACGTCGCAACCGGCAGGATGGTGCGGGACAAATCCGGAAAGCCCCCCGCCGGAAATTCGTTGCCCGCAATCACGACGTGTTCTGCCCGTATCGTGCCGCGTGCCGTCATGACGGCTTTGCGCACGCCGTCGATGTCCGCTTGCAATGCGATCGTGTTCTCGTAGATCTTGCCGCTGCGCCGTTCGATATCTTCGGCAAGCGCGATAGCGAGATTGAGCGGGTGGATGTGAAACGCATCCGTCTCCTGCAGCCCCTGATAGTAACGCTCGCTGCGCAATACCTGCCGTACCCGATCCGTCGGCCAGAACTCCATGTCGTGGGAAAATTCTCGCGCATACCGATCCGCATCGCGCTTCGTGCCTTCGGCATCGTCGTCGTAGGAAACGCGCAAGTAACCGGGCATCATGTTCACGCCGGGAAAATCGTGCACCGCTTCCTCGCGCACAATCTCGACGCCCATCCGCGACAGCCTGTAGAGCGCACGCGCATGGTCCATCCCGACCCGATCGGCGATGGACGAAATTCCCTTGTTGAAGCCGGCCGAAACGAAACCGCCGTTGCGGCCCGACGCCGCGCTCGCAATCGCGTTGCGCTCGATCAGCACGACATCCTTGTGTCGCTTTTGCAGCGCACGCGCGACCCAAAGCCCGGCAAACCCGCCGCCGATAATGCAGACATCGGTGTCTATGTCATGGACGAGCTGCGGCCTCGCCGAATAGGGCGGCGACGTTGCCTCGTAATAGGTCTGTGCAAGACTCATGCGATTGACGCGGCGGATAATCGTCGAACCTGATAGACACACCGGGGTCCGCTGTCGAGGCAACAACTAGTACCCATAACTTTCCGAAGTTCGTGAAATGGGTGCTGAAAGCGACTACGAACTTCGGAAAGTGGGTACTAGCCGATGCGCCGTCTGCTGCTGCTTCGCCACGCCAAGTCGGATTGGCCGGATGGCTACGAGGATGCGTTGCGCCCGCTGGCGGAACGCGGCCGTCGCGACGCACCCGAAATGGGCAAGGCCATCGCGCGCTCCGGTATCGTTCCGGATCTCGCGCTGGTCTCCACATCGGTCCGCACCCGGCAAACCTGGGAACTGCTCGCACCCCAACTCGGCAAGGAAGTCCGGACGCGCGAAGAAAGCGGCCTCTATGGTGCGCCCGAAAAGACGCTTCTCGATTTCGCACGCTTCGCGCCTGATGAAATCGAAACGCTACTTCTATGTGCGCACAATCCCGGCATGGAACGGCTCGCGCGAAGCTTTGCAAAATCCGGCAACCCGGATGCAATCCGGCGCGTCGAGAAAAAATATCCGACCTGCGCGCTCGCCGTGATCGAATTGCCCGTCAATCGCTGGAAAGATGCCGCGCCGCCCGCGGGCCGGCTCGAGATGTTTCTGACGCCGGCCACTCTCGCCGATTAGCATCACGCCTTCGGCAATACGTCCTCGGGTATCGCATCCGGGCGATAGCTGCGCGGCCGGTTGCGCATCACGATGTTCCAGATCTGCCACAGAAACCAGCCGCCGATCAGAATGATGACACCGGTCAGCGCATGATGCCCGGCGACAAATCCCTGAAACGCGATGTAGGCGATCAGAAAGAACGTGGCGGCCGCAACGATCACCGAAGGCCACCAGCGCCAAGCCGGGAACCCGGCCTCGTAAACGCAGTTCGCCTTGGAAGCCTCGACCCTGCGATGCAGCTCGCGAAGGAAGCGCTCGTAGTCGTTGCCCTGATCCGCCATGTCGATCAGCGATCGTGCGGAAACGGAATACATAAAGAGCTTCTGCGCGTTCAGCGGCCAGATCTCCGCGATGAAGCGCGAACTCGCCATGCTGGTCGGCTTATAGCCGAGCCGGATGTGCTTGATCATCGGGTAGCTGACGCGCCCGCTGCGCGGCCCGATCGCCCAGTCGAGCGCATCCTTGGACAGCGCAAACTCGTGCGCCGGGCCCATCAGACGCGGCTTGAACATATAAGTGTATGGAGATTCTTCGGACGACATCGCGCGCGGCTTTTAAACCGCGCGCATGAAGCTTGCAAAGCAATTCGGGGCGCGGTTTCCCGCGCCCCGGATTTCAGACCGCCTTACCAGCCGTAATAGTAGCGCGGGCCGTGATAGTACTGCGGACCGTAATACGGGCTGCCGTAATAGGCAGGATAGTACGGGTCATAATAGTAAGGACGGTGATAGTAGCTGTTGGCGGCGATGGCACCGCCAATCACGCCGAGCGCGATGGCCGGCGCGATCCAATGGCCGCGGTGGCGGTGGCGCCACTGGACATCTTCCGTCTGCTGCGGCGCAGACTGCTTCACGATGTTCTGGCTCGGCGCGACGGGAGCCGCGGCGGCCGGAACGGACGCGATGGCGAGCGTGCCAAGGCCGACGGTGCCGGCAAGGCCGATCGCGGTAATCTTCTTGCGCAGGGTGTTCATCTGAACCTCCTTTTCACTACGCGAGGCGAACGCATTTAGTGACGTCATATCCGCGTTCAATAGCCCGTAACGTCTGGAACGAATTATTGTTTCATGAACGGCGGTTCAGCTTCGCGCCGCCTTTTCGCCACAGCAAAACGCGCGCGAGAAAAGCGATTTTTCCCGCGCTCGCTTCGTGCGAAACTCCTTTAAAGCAGGAGATTGCCGATGAGCCGTGACCCCAGAAATGCGATTACGCGCCGCGCCGCGATAATTGGCGGCGGGCTGCTTGCCGCGGCAGGCGCCCTATCCTCGCCCGCGCTCGCGAAAATGCCTTTCGCAAAGGCGCAGGCTCCCGGTTATTTTCGCCGCAAGCTCGGCGACTTCGAAGTGACGGCCGTGCTCGACGGCGATATCGATCTGGAGCTGAAACTTTTTTCTGGTGACGCCGCTGAAATGCAGAGGCTGTCGGCGCAAAGCTACCAGCCTTCGCCTCCGCGCATTCACTGCAATGCCTTCGCGGTGAACACCGGAGA
This sequence comes from Xanthobacteraceae bacterium, assembly GCA_019752575.1. Classification (GTDB taxonomy): domain Bacteria; phylum Pseudomonadota; class Alphaproteobacteria; order Rhizobiales; family Xanthobacteraceae. The sequence goes on from JAIELW010000018.1 coordinate 54,819, forward strand.
AAAACTCTATCTCGTCGATACCGGCACCGGCGTGCTGTTGGGCTCGTCGCTCGGCCGTGTCGCCGAAAACCTCGTACTGGCCGGCATCAATGTCGACCAGATCGACGCGATCTTGCTCACGCACCTGCATCCGGATCACTTCGGCGGCATGACCATGGAAGGGCGGCCGGTGTTCAAGAACGCCGAAATCTATGTCGCCGAAGCCGACGCAAAATTCTGGCTGAGCGCCGAGGTCGCCGACAAGGCGCCTACGGATTTCAAGCCGTTCTTCGAGATGGCAGTGGCCGCGATCAAACCCTACGCCCACCGGCTGAAGCCGCTACCGGCAAAAGGCGAGATCGCGAGTGGCGTTTCCGCGATCGCCTTGCCCGGTCACACGGTCGGACATACTGGTTATCTTTTCGCCTCCGGGAAAGAACAGATGTTGGTCTGGGGCGATGTCGTGCACAACGCGGCGCTGCAATTCGAACGCCCGGAATGGACTTTTGCCGCGGACACGGACCGAGAGCAAGCGGCAGCAGCGCGAAAGCGCGCCTTCGATATGGTCGCGACCGACAAACTTCTTGTCGCGGGCATGCATCTTCCCTATCCGGGGCTCGGTTTCGTCGAGAAAGCTGGCGCGCAATATCGCTATCATGCGGATTTCTGGAGCACGAAGCTCTAGTAAGCGCCGCGTCCGTCAGCAGGAGTACGAACTGCTCGCGCTGAATACCGGTGGTGCGTCTTACGGCTATAACCAGACCCTCGCCGATTTCGACACCGTCAAGTAATCGGGATCGCATAACGCGGCCGGCGGCAACGCCGGCCGCTTCTTCTACGCATTACGGAGCGCGAAGATCTGCCGGTAGATCGAGCGATCGCGCGCTTCCATGACTGCAAGGCCTGCGGCGAGCGTGTTCTCGTCGAGCGCTTCGAGCAGTAGCATTGCTTCGAAAGAGCGGTCGCCGGCGCGCATCGCCCTTTCGTTGGTCGCAATTCCGGATGCCGCCGGATCCGCCTCGAAAATCCGCGTAGCCGCAATCTTGTCGGCCTTCGCGATTTCGGCCCCGGCATCGAGATAAGCGGATACTTGCGCGCGCTCGATGAGTACCGGCGCGGCGTACATGCCCTCGCCGCTTCCCGATTCCTGCACGATGCGTCCGCCGCCGCGCATGAAATTTTTCAATTTCGGCATGATGCGTTGCGACCACGCCGTCGGCGCGTTCAATCGCGCTAGATAGGCCGCGCTGCCGACCACGCCCGCATCCTTCAGGCGATAAAAAATCAAGAAACGCGCGCGGCCTTCCGCTTCCGTGCGGAAAACGCGCACTGCGAGAAAGCCCGGCACGGCGAGCCGCTCCTGCACATGCTCGCGCGTGAGCCAGTGCAGGTAGTCGGTCTCGCCAGCCTTATCGACATCGCTCCAGATCGCGAGAAAACCGTTCGCTTCAGCGCGCGTCATCGTCCTCGTCGTCGTCGCCGGAATAGACCTGTTCCTGCAGGTCGAGCACGGCATCGCGCAGCGCCTCGATGACGAAAGCGAGCGCTTTCGGGTCCGCGGTGCCCGCTTGCAACTTGCCGAGCGCGGCTTCGAATTCGGCACCTTCGAGCGGATTGTCGTCTTCGGCCATGGTAACCTCCATTGTGATTTGTCTTTGAATTGTGCGGCGAGACCGAGCGTCGATAACAGAACCGCGGCAACGTCGAGAACCAGAACCGGCAGGACATCAAGGCGAAGGAACAGGCGCCGCGCCGAGGCGCACCGACTAATCCTGCACAATTTTCCCGTGAAAGTCCCGCGACTTCTCGCGGGGTTTTTCTTACCGCGCAACAAAAAAGCCCAGCCTTTCGGCTGGGCTTACGCGAATGGATGCGAGGACGCTTACGCGTTCTGCAAATTCGAAGCGGCGAGCTTGCCGCGCTCGCTCACGATGTCGAAGGTGACCTTCTGCCCTTCGTTAAGCGTGCTCATGCCGGAGCGTTCGACCGCCGAGATGTGAACGAACACATCCTTCGAGCCGTCGGTGGGCTGAATGAAGCCGAAGCCTTTTTGCGTGTTGAAAAATTTCACGACGCCGGTAACCATTTTTAGTCTCCATAGAAATCGCCGTGACAGGCGACATTGCAGGCGCCGCGCGTCACGCGCAGAACCTTTTCCCGATGCAGCGATGTCTTGGAGAGAGCTCTTCTAGAGGCCCGTTGGCCAGTACAGCAGCAGATCGAACTTGATCGCTATGCGCTCTATTCGGCCGAATAGCAAACGATACCCCGGCAACACGAATAAAGCGGCTTTTGCCTTTACCGCGCCTCAATTGCAGATGCGGCCGCGCGTATAAGAATTGTTCGCGCTCTGCTCAGGAGCCGGTAGAAGGCTGGCCGCATGACCGCTCGCGCGCACGGATGAACGATCACTCGAAGTTCATCGGCTATGTGATGCTTGCGGTTCTCGTCACCGCGTTCGTTGCTTGGGCCAAATACGCGGCGATTTCCGGCTCCGTGTTCTGGACCATCCTGATCGGAGCGTTTGCGTTCTTCGTCGGCTTTCGCGTCTACACGGGCGTCTGGCCCGGGAACGACGCGCGCGGATGACAAAGCCGGTGCCGCCGGTAGGCACGAAGCGCATTTGCAGCGCCTGCGCCGCGAAATTCTACGACCTCGACAAGCGCCCGGTGGTTTGCCCGAAATGCGCGGCCGAGCAGACTGGCTCCACGGCGATCGTTTCCTAAAGAGAGGAGGCAGCGGTGATTCACAAGTTCAAAATCGGCCAGACCGTGCAGCTCACGCGCGACAATCTTCGCACCGCGAACCAAAACAGATTCCGGATTCTCGCGCTGCGCCCGTTCGACGGCGACGACCCGCTTTATCTCGTGAAAAGCGACAGCGAACGCTGCCAGCGCATCGTGCCGCAAAGCGCGATCAAGACGGACGCCGCCTAGAGCGGCACCGCGAGCCGGAAGAAGCTCGTGAAGTTGAAAAGATAAAGAAAGACCAGGAATAGCGCGGTGGACATCGCCGCGAGCGTGTAGACGGCATAGCGCGTGGCGTCTTCGCGCCGTTCCGGATCGGTTGTCATGATTTCGTCTCCGGCGCGGGACCGGGGATGCAACAATCTGCATACGCGAACGGCGCTAGAAGCGAGCCTACGCGGCCTGCGTTACAATAGATAGCGCGGCGGAGAAATACTTCCGCGTGGATTTAGAACTCGCGCGCGATCTCTTTGTTGAGATCTGCGCCGGGAGGAGGCTGCGCTTTCCATTCTGCGCAGCCTCTGCCGTTTCTTCTCGCGCCGGAATCAATGCCGCGCCTTCGCGCGGCCTCATTTGCAGGTAGCGCAAGTGTTACAAGATTTTCTGCTTGGAAATTTTTCCGGGTTGAACATGAAAGGTCATTTCCATGACCAATCCCATTATTGCCGCGGATACGCCGAAGCCGGAAGTGAATGCGCCCCCAGTGACGCCGGCAGCTCCGCAGCCCGAAAAGAGCGCGCCCATGCCGAACAAACCGGCAGAGAACAGCACAAGCAACAAGTAAGTTGCGGCTCCGAGGCCCGGCGAAAGCCGGGCTTCTTTTTTTCAGGAAGTCTATTGGGACGATTGCGATGGAAAAGCGAAAATTCGGAAACAAGCTGAAGCTGCCGTCGGTCGCGCAGATCAAGCACCAGATTCTGCTGCGCTGGCTGAAAGACCAGAAGGCGATCGAAGCGGCGGAAGCGAAGGCCGCCAATGGCTAAAGCTACCCACGCTTTCGCAAGCTACATCACGCCGCCGCTTGCCATCCCGCTGCTTGTCGCAGCGATAGTCGTTTCGCGCGCGCTTTACGTCTGGAGCTGAGAACGATGAGCGATTGGGTGAAGCTGACCAAGACCGACAACCGGCCGGTCGATATGAACCTGCAACACGCGCACAGCGTGCTGCGCGACGAACGCAATTACGGCACGCTGATCGCCTTCGGCCCTTCGGACTCGATCACGGTGCTCGAAACACCGGACGAAATTTTCGGAAGAAGCCCGAAGCGCGAGACGCTGCAAACGAAAGTAACGGCGAGCGTCTGAAGCCGCCCCGCCCGCTCGCCCCATCCCGGGGCACTCAATTTTTTGGAGGAACACGGATGCGTTTCATGACAGCAATTGCGACCCTTGCCTTCGTTCTTGCGGCCCCGAACGCCGCTTTGGCGCAGGCGAAGCCGAAAGAAAGCCCGCCCGCCGACCAGGTCGAGCAAGGCAAGAAAGGCGCGGCGGGACCGGCGGCCGAGCAGGTCCGGCCGGAAATGAAGGACAAGGACCAGATGTCCGGCAGCAGCATCAGCCCGAAGAAGTAATCTTCAATCCGACAAAAAAGCCCCGCGAGCGATGTCGGGTTTACCCGATATCGCCAAACAAAAAAAACAAGTCGGCTAAAGCCGACTTGTATCGCGGGTTTTTTCTTATCTTCATCACCGGGCTTACTTTCCCTCGTCATGGCCGGACTTGATCCGGCCATCCATGATGCGCCACCATTGATTTCGTGAAAGTCCGCGAAGCCATCAAATTGATTGAATCGGACGGCTAGGTGCACGTCGTGACCCGCGGGAGCCACCGTCAATACAGGCACCCAACAAGACCGGGCCGTGTTACAGTACCAGGGAAGCCGTCGGACGACCTCGCACCAGGAACGCTAAACAGCATTCTCAAACAGGCCGGGCTGAAGGAGACGAAATAATGCGCTATGCGATCGTGATCGAGAAAGCGGAAGGCAATTATTCGGCCTATGTGCCGGATTTGCCCGGCTGCGTCGCGACCGGCGCGACCGTTGCGGAAACGGAAAAAGAAATCCGCGAAGCCATCCGCTTTCACATCGAAGGCTTGAAGGAAGACGGCTTGCCCGTTCCGAAGCCGACCAGTATCGCGGAATACGTGGAAGCCTAGCGCTAAACTCGCGCGGCACGCCTCTTTTCTTCGTCATCACCGGGCTTGACCCGGTGATCCACGCCTTGGCTGCCTCAACACTGTAAAAGCGTAGACGCCCAGGACAAGGTCCGGGCATGACGAACAAAAGCGCGCGGCGTGCTGCGGAAGATAATTCTCTAGCAACCCTCGTCATTGCCGGGCTTGACCCGGCAATCCATGAAAAATTTCCGCTTGCTGTAACACTTCATGGATCACAGGGTCTCGCATCGGCGTTCCGCGCTAAAGCGCGGGCCGATGCGGCCCGGTGATGACGAGAGGGGCTACCTCACCAACTCCCGCATCGCCTCGTCCAGCCCCTCCAAAGTGAGCGGATACATGCGGTCCGAGAAAAGCTGGCGCATCATGCGGATCGATTGCGTGTAGTCCCAGTGCTCGCGCGGCACCGGGTTCAGCCATACCGCATGCGGATAAGTGTTTGTCACGCGCTCGACCCAGGTCTGCCCCGCCTCCTCGTTCATGTGCTCGACCGAGCCGCCCGGCATCATGATCTCGTAGGGGCTCATGCTGGCGTCACCGACAAAGATTATTTTGTAGTCGTGCGGGAATTTGTGCAGCACGTCCCAGGTCGGCGTGCGCTCCGAGTGCCGCCGCACGTTCTGCTTCCACACGCTCTCGTATAGGCAGTTGTGGAAGTAGAAGGTCTCCAGATTCTTGAATTCGGTGCGCGCGGCGGAAAACAGCTCCGAGCAAAGCTCGATGTGCCAGTCCATTGAGCCGCCGATGTCGAGAAATAGAAGCACTTTGACGGCGTTGCGGCGCTCGGGCCGCATCTGCACGTCGAGATAGCAGTGGTTCGCGGTTTCCTTGATCGTGGAGGGCAAATCGAGCTCATCGGGCGAGCCGGTGCGCGCGAATTTGCGAAGGCGCCTAAGCGCCACCTTGATGTTACGCGTGCCGAGTTCGACGCTGTCGTCGAGATCGCGGAACTCGCGCTTGTCCCACACTTTGACGGCGCGGTTGTTGCGGTTCTTGTCCTGCCCGATGCGGATGCCTTCGGGGTGATAGCCATAAGCGCCGAACGGAGACGTGCCGGCGGTGCCGATCCATTTCGAGCCGCCCTGGTGCCGGCCTTTCTGTTCTTTCAATCGCTCCGCGAGCGTCTCCATGAGCTTGTCCCAGCCCATGGCCTTGATCTGCGCCTTCTCTTCTTCGGTCAGATATTTTTCCGCGAGCTTGCGGAGCCACTCTTCGGGGATCTGCGCGGTGCCAGCAGTGTCCGACATCAGGTCGAGCCCCTTGAAGACATGGCCGAACACGCGGTCGAACTTGTCGAGGTTTCTTTCGTCCTTCACCAGCGCCGCGCGCGAAAGGAAATAGAAATCCTCCACGCGCCGGTTCGCGAGATCGGCGTCGGAATTCAGCGCCTCCATCAGCGTCAGGTACTCGCGGACGGTGACGGGCAGCCCCGCCGATTTCAGCTCGTTGAAGAAGGTGATGAACATTCTCGTCTCATTTTTTCCTCGTCATGCCCGGCCTTGTGCCGGGCATCCACGTCTTTGCCATCCGAACGGTAAGGCGTGGATCGCCGGGACAAGCCCGGCCATGACAGAGAACCCAGGTACTTCTACCCAGAAACGCCCGCGCCGTTAAGGATAGCGCAGGATTAACCCCCGCGGCGGCCCGCATTCAAGGAATATAAGGCGGCCAACCGCTAGAACCGCCCGACCGGAGACGCCAAAAGCAGACGCCGCCGATGCCTGTCGAAATCGCCCTCCTCGAACTATTCTCGAACCTGGAATCCCTCCCCGAAATCGCGGCGGGATTCGGCGAGACGGTGCGCCGTTCGGCCACGCCGGAGCGCGCGGCCGGCGAAGCCGAGATTTTTTCGGGCGCGGAAGCGCTGAACGCGGTCGCCGCCGACTGGCGCGCGATCGAGCGCGAGGGCGGGCTCTCCACCCCGTTCCAGTCTTTTGCCGTGGCTGAAGCCGCGATGCCTGCGCATCTCGCGCACGGGCACGAGCCGCACATTATCGTCGTGCGCGAACACGGCGAGGTGCGCGCCATTCTGCCGCTGGTGCTGACGAGCATGGCAGGCAACCGCGTGCTGCGCTTTCTGGGCGATCCGCTCATTCAATATGGCGACGTGATCTTGTCGCGCGCGGACTCGGAGGCGCATCTCGGCTCCGCGCTGATCGCCGCCGGAAAACTCGGCGCGGACGCCGCACTCCTGCGCAAGGTGCGGAGCGACGCGAGGATTTCTCCCCTGCTCGCCCGCCGCGCGCATGTCAGCCAGGTCGCAGAAGCGCCCTATGTCGATCTCAGGCGCGAAAGCGGCCTGCCCCCGCGCGATGCGCGCGAGCTGCGCCGCTACCGCCGTCGCCTGGCCGAAATCGGCGAAGTGAAGCTCAGGATCACGCGCGGCGGCGATGCGCTCGATTGCGTGCAGGCTGCGCTGGAGCTCAAGCGCAACTGGCTTTCGGCGAAGGGTTTCACATCGTCCGTGATCGGCGATCCGCATTGGCAGTTGGCGCTCGTGTCGCTCGTCACCGGGCACGCCAATCTCCTCGCCTGCGCCCGCCTCGAAGTCGGCGGCAAGTTGGCGGCAATTGAAATTGCCGTCACACACGGCAAACGCTGGCATGCCTTTTTGGGCGCGATCTCGCCGGAGTTCGCAAAATCCGGTCCGGGCCAGGTCCAGATGGCCGACACCATCGCGCACGCCCGCGAGCATGGCTTTTCCGCCTACGATCTGCTTTCGCCCGCCGACCCGTTCAAACGCGTCATCGCCACCGGCGCCGTCGCGGTATGCGACTACGCGCTTCCCCTATCGCTCCAAGGGCAAGTTGCCGCCCGTGCCTTCCGCTTCGCGCCACAGGCAAAGTCCCTTTTAGGTAAGTTGCCCGCGCCGCTCCGCTCGGCAGCAAAATCCCTGCTCCGCCTCCCCTAAACTCCTCATTTTCCCGACCCTTTCGCGGGCTAAAATTTTGGCCCCGATGTCGATTTGCGCCTCTCCCGTTCGTCGTGTGGGTAGAAGCCGGTACATTTCTGGACCCGGCGGGAACTTAAGGAGAATACGAAATGCGTTTCATGGTCATTGTGAAAGCCACCCAGGATTCCGAAGCTGGAGTCATGCCATCCGAAGAATTGCTCGTCGCCATGGGCAAGTTCAACGAGGAACTCGTGAAAGCCGGCGTGATGCTGGAAGGTAACGGCTTGCAGCCGAGTTCGAAGGGCGCGCGCATCGTGTTCGACGGCAAGAAGCGCAGTGTCGTCGACGGTCCCTTCGCCGAGACGAAGGAACTGATCGCCGGCTACTGGCTTCTTCAGGTGAAGTCGCTCGAGGAAGCGATCGAATGGATGAAGCGCTGCCCCAACCCGCACAACGATGGCGGCGAACTCGAAATCCGCCCGCTATACGAACTCGAAGATTTTGCGCCGGGTGAAGGCATCCGAATCCACGAGAAGCTCCAAAACGAAATGAAGGGCAAGAAGTGAGGCCGTCATGCGTTTCATGATCATCGTCAAAGCGACGAAAGACTCCGAAGCAGCGCGGCCCGGCACGGACGAAATGTTCAAGGCCATGGCCGACTATCACGAGGAGTTGCAGAAAGCGGGCGTACTCTTGGACGGCAGCGGGCTCAAACCCTCGAACCACGGCTGGCGCTTCACCTGGAAGGACGGAAAGAAGACGCAGACCGACGGCCCCTTCGCCGAGACGAAGGAACTGGTCGCCGGCTTCACGCTCATCCAGACCAGGACGCGCGAGGAAGCGCTTGAGTGGACCAAGCGCTTCCCGAACCCGGGCTTCGACGACGGCGCAATCGAAGTACGCGAGCTTTACTCGCTCGATGACTTCGATAGCCCCGAAATCGAACGCTTCCGCAAGATGGAAATGAAGAGCCAGCAGTAAGCGGCTTGCGTCGTTCACGATGCTGTGGTCGGTAGCTTCTCATGGCTGCCGGTCCGCACCGCGCAATTGCCGCCGTTTTCAACATCGAGCGGCCGAAGCTGATTGCCTCGCTCACCCGCATCGCGCGCGATGTCGGCGTGGCCGAAGAGCTCGCGCAGGACGCGCTCGTTACAGCGCTCGAAGACTGGCCGGAAAACGGCGTGCCGGAGAAACCCGGCGCCTGGCTGATGCTCACCGCCAAACGCAAAGCCTTCGATCTGCATCGCCGCAAACAAATGGCCGCGCAGAAATACAACGAGCTTGGCCGCGACATGCGCGAAGAGGAAAGCTCGACGCCCGACCTCGATACCGCGCTCGATGACGATATCGGCGACGACCTGCTGCGGCTCATTTTCACCGCCTGCCATCCCGTGCTCTCGCAGGAAGCGCGCGTCGCGCTCACGCTTCGCCTGCTCGGCGGCCTGACGACGGACGAAATTGCGCGCGGCTTCATCGTGCCGGAGCCGACCATCGCGCAGCGCATCGTGCGCGCGAAGAAAACGCTCGCCGAAAGCAAGGTGCCCTACGAAGTGCCACACGGCGAGGAACTCTCCGAGCGCTTGGCCACCGTGCTCGAAGTCATCTATCTGATTTTCAATGAAGGCTACGCCGCGACCTCCGGCGAGCGCTGGATGCGGCCGGAGTTATGCAACGAAGCGCTCCGCCTCGGACGCGTGCTTGCGGAACTTGCGAAAGACGAACCCGAAGTGCATGGCCTCGTCGCGCTCGTGGAAATCCAGATGTCGCGCTTTGCCGCGCGCGTGGACGCGAACGGCGATCCGGTGCTGCTGCTCGATCAGAATCGCGCGCGCTGGGACCGGCTGCTCATCCGCCGCGGGCTCGAAGCGCTTACGCGCGGCTACCAAGCCTGCGAAAGGTTGAACCGCCTGCCTGGCCCGTACATCCTGCAGGCCGAACTCGCCGCCTGTCATGCGCGCGCAAACAAGGCGGAAGACACCGACTGGGCGAAGATCGCCGGCATCTACGGCGCACTCGGAGTGATTTCGCCCTCGCCCGTGCTCGAACTCAACCGCGCGGTCGCGCTCGGTATGCTGATGGGGCCGCAGGCGGGCTTGGATATCGTGGATGCGCTCGCAAAAGATCCTGCACTGAAGAACTACTACCTGCTTCCAGCCGTGCGCGGCGATTTGCTTTCGAAGCTCGATCGCAAAGACGAAGCGCGCAAGGAATTCGAGCGCGCCGCGGCGATAACGCAGAACGAAAAAGAGCGCGCGGTGATGCTGCGAAGAGCAAGAACCTCATCCTGAGGAGGCCGCGAAGCGGCCGTCTCGAAGGATGGGGCTTCATGGTTCGAGACGCGCGGCTTCGCCGCGCTCCTCACCATGAGGATTGTATCGCTTTCACGGCTCGCGCGTTTTCGCTTCATCGGGAGGGCCTCAGCGCAGGAGGCCGTACCCATCTCGGATTTATCCGAGATGGGCATCTTGAATGTCCAAGTCGGCTACAGCCGACTTGGATGCGCCTCAATGACGATTATGAAGACCGGGTGCAGACCACGATGTCCTGGGCCGCAGGTGCCGCGGTAACTGCGGGCATTTTGCTCGCCCTCGCCGTTGCCCAATCCGCCGTATAGAACCGCCTTTTCTTTGTTCTTATTTTGTTCTATGGTCTCCGGCCCTCGCACGAGTGCCGCGTTATGGGCCGTTTCAGCTACCTGACCATCGACTTCAACTCCTACTTCGCAAGCGTCGAGCAGCAGATGGAGCCGCGCCTGCGCGGCCGCCCGGTCGCGGTGGTGCCGATCGCGAATACCGACAAGACCTGCGCGATTGCCGCGAGCTACGAGGCAAAAGCATATGGCGTGAAGACCGGCACCCGCATCTGGGAAGCGAAGGAGCTTTGCCCGGAACTGATCTGCGTGCCCGCGCGCCACGATCTCTACGTCGATGTCCACGAAAAGCTCAAAGCGCAGGTCGAGAATAACGCGCCGATTTTATTCACGGGCTCCATCGACGAATTCACCTGCAAGCTGATCGGCGACGAATGCGAGCCGGACAACGCGAAGCAGATTGCGCGCAATATCAAGTCGAGCATTCGCGAGAATGTCGGCGAGTGCCTCACCTCCTCCATCGGCATTGCGCCGACCAAGCTCTTGTCGAAAATCGCATCCGACATGCAAAAGCCCGACGGGCTCACGCTGATCGAGCAGCACGATCTGCCCCACGTTCTCCATCCGCTACAGCTCACCGACCTGCCCGGCATCGCGCAAGGCATGGAAGCGCGGCTCCACCGCGGCGGCGTGCGCGACGTCGCCGCGCTGCTTTCGCTGGAGCCGAAAGAAGCGCGGCATATCTGGGGCTCGGTCGGCGGCGAGCGCTATTGGTACGAATTGCACGGCGTCGATATTCCGGGTCTCAAGGAAGGCCGCCGCACCATCGGCCACAGCCGCGTGCTTTCGCCGGACATGCGCTCCCCCGGCCGCGCCCGCATCGTCAGCCGCGCGCTTTTGCTGAAAGCGGGAACGAGATTGCGCCGTTACGGTCTTGCCGCCGGCGCGCTCGGCCTTGCCGCGCGCCGCGCCGACCGGCCGAGTCTGGTGGCGGAAGCGACCTTTTCGCCGACGCAGGATTCATTCACGCTGCTCGAAATTCTCGACGATCTGTGGCGGCAGTTTCCGCGCTCGCGCGAACCGTTCAAGAAAGTCTCGATCTGGATATCGAGACTTGCGCCGGTCGAAAATCGGCCGCGCGATCTTTTCGTCGAAACGCGGCCCGACGGCTTCACCAAGAAAGAGATTCTCTGGCGCTCGGTGGACAAGCTGGTCGCGCGCTATGGCCGCGAGACCGTGACGCTCGCCTCGCAGAAGGACCTCGGCCTGCAATATCTCGGCGCCAAGATCGCCTTCACCCGCGTGCCGGACGCGCAGGAGTTCAGAGAATAGCTTCCCTTTTCGGTGCGCGCGGACCTGTTAGCCTGCCGATGTCCGATACCCGAGCGCTTTCGTGGCGGCGAACCGGACGGATTGCGCTCCGTGAAGAACCAGGCAGAAACGAAGCGGCAGATGAACGGCAGCTGAACGCGGCTTGCGAAAATTTAATGCGGCGACCTGCGCGCAGCGGGAACCGGATACGCGTGAGGCGCATTATATCCGCGCTTCACGGCATTCTCCCTCACAAACGCGCGCGGGGCCGTGCTACCGCGCTTGACCGGTGTACGCATGGCTTTCGTGCGGCTGCCCTTCTTTCCCCGTGTCTCGCCCGCCATTATCGCCGCCTTTCTGGCGTCGGTGCTGATGCTGCTTGTGCCTGCGATCTGGAACGGCTTTCCGTTTCTGTTCTTCGACAGCGGCGCCTATTTCGAGCGCCCCTTCGACGGGTCTTTGAGCGCCGGCCGCTCCATGACCTATGGCGCGTGGCTCGCGCTGTTGCGCTTTCCGAATTTTTGGCCGGTCGCGATCGCGCAATCGGCGCTCAGCGTCTGGACGATCTACCTCGTGCTGCGCACGCACGGGCTTCGCGACCGCCCCGTGGCGCTGCCGCTGGTACTGCTTTGCACCGCCGCTTTCCTTGCCCTTGCGACGGCGCTGCCGTGGTTCGCGGGCCAGTTGATGCCCGATCTTTTCGCCGGTCTCGCGGTGGTCGCATTCTATCTGCTCCTTTTCAAGCGCGAAGACCTGCATCGTTTCGAGCGCTTTGCCCTGATTGCGCTGATCGTATTCGCGGGTGCTGCGCATAACGCAACCTTCGCGGTCATGATCGCGCTGACGGCGGCGGCAGCTGTCATCTTTCTAGTCAACCGGGAAATCGTGAAGGCCGCCGGCCTGAAGCTTGCGGCAATCGCCGTGCTTCTGACCGCGCTTGCGGTGCCTTCGATCAATTTCGCGCTCGCAGGCCAGTTCGCCTGGACGCCCGGCGGTATGAGCTTCATCTTCAGCCGTCTCGTGCAGGACGGCATTGTCGCGCGCTACCTGAAGGACAATTGCCCGGACCGCGCGATCAAGCTCTGCAAATTCGAAAAGCAGATTCCGAAAACGGCCGACGACTTTCTCTGGCATCAGGGCCTGAAAGGCCCGTTCGTCTCCATCGGAGGCTGGACCGACGGCGCCGAGGAAATGAAGCGGATCGCGATCGGCAGCCTGCTCCGGTATCCGGGCATGCACGTGCAGACCGCGCTTCAATCGACCGCGATCCAGCTCGTGCGCGTGAAATCCGGCGACGGACTCGTGCGCGAGGTCTGGAGCGCCTACGAGGCTATCACGCGTCTCGCGCCGGAAATGAATGTCGCCGTGAACACATCGCAGCAACGCTTCAACCTGATCGGCAGGACTGTCGATGCTTTCAATCAGTTTCACGTTCCGTTGACGCTCGGCGCGATGGCGCTCTTGCCGCTCCTGCTCTTGCTCGCGTGGCGGCGCGGAAATCTGCGCGACACCGATCTTTTCGCCGCAACGCTGATCCTCGCGCTGCTCGCAAACGCCTTCGTCACCGGCGTGCTCTCGAACCCGCATCACCGCTATGGCGCGCGCATAGCATGGATCGCGCCGTTCCTCTGGTCGGTGGTGCTGGTGCAACTGTTCGTCCTGCGCCGTGAATGGCAGGAAAGCGCAATCCGCTGGCTCATCGAGGCGGGTCTCCTACCGAAGCCTGCTACGATCGAACTGCCGGTGAAGAAGGAAGAAGAAAGTTAAGCCTTCGCGATCTTGTCGAAGATTTCCGCGAGCGCTTCGGGTGCGGTGATGTGCGGCGAGTGGCTCGCATCCATCTCGAACACTTGCCAGCCCTCGTTCCGGGCGCGATCCATAAATTGCCGGAACGGATCGCCGGGGTTGTGCCGCTGCGCATAGATATACGTGCGCGGCATCTTCGGTTCGCCGTTTTCGAGTAACAACGGCTCCTGAAAACAGGCGAGCGGCTGGTGCATGCGGCGCGGCATGATCCAGTCCACATCGCGCGGCAAAGTATCGGGCGGCACCGGGCTCGGCGGCAGCTTCCAGCCATCGACCGCTCCTGCAAGTCTGCGCTCCCGCTCTTCCGGGGTCACGAGGTCGAACACGCTTTTGCCATGCGTCGGCACGAAGGCGTCGAGATAAACGAGTTGCTTGATCCGGTCGGCCGCGAGATCAGCGACGCCGGTCGCAACCATGCCGCCGTAGGAATGCCCGATCAGGATCGCGTCGCGCACGTCTTCCATGCGCAGCACCATCAGCATGTCCTGAATGTGCGTCTCGAGGCCGATCGCGGAGGTAGCGAGATGCGCGCGCTCGCCTAAGCCCGTGTAGGTCGGCGCGATCAGTTCGTGGCCTTTCGCGCGCATCAAGGGGTGCATCTTCTTCCACACCCAACCTGCGGACCAGGCGCCGTGCGCAACGACGAAGGTGGCCATCTGATTATCCGTTGCTTGCCTGAAAAAATTTACGCCGCCGCATCGACTGGCTCGATCTTGGCAACCTCTTTGCCGATCTCTTTCCGGGCAACCAGCAAATCATGATCCTTCTGAAGATTCAGCCAAAAGTCCGGAGAAGTTCTGAAGAACTTTCCCAAGCGCAATGCCGTGTCGGCGGAAATTCCAAGTTCCTCGCGCGCGATACGCTCAATGCGCGTCCGCGGAACACCGCAGGACTTGGCGACTGCATAAGACGTCAAATCCATCGGCAGGAGAAACTCTTCGCGAAGCACTTCGCCTGGATGCATCGGCGCAAGTTTCTTGGCCATCTAATCCTCCTATATCGGCCGGGCCATTCCAGCCATCAGTGATAATCGACGATCTCCACGTCCTCGGCATCTTTTTCTAACCATCGAAAACAGACGCGAAACTGCCGATTGATTCGTATCGAGTGTTGTCCTGTCCGATCCTTTTTTAAGGCTTCCAGAAAATTATGAGGCGGCATGCGGAGATCATCGAGACATGTAGCTGCATTCAGCATCCGCAATTTACGGCGAGCGACCTTCAAAATCGCCGAAGGGAAACCCTTTGGATTCTCACCTTCGAAGACGGCCTTGGTCCGCGGATCCTTGAAGCTCCGGATCATGCGGACTAGTATCTTAAAACGATACCAAAGTCAACGGCTCCGTATCGCCTTGAGATACCTATACCCGCCTAAACCCCAAGCTTCTTCTGCAGGCTCGAGCTTGTCGTCGTGTATTGGAACACGAGGCGCTTATCCGGGTAAATGATCCTGTGCGCGGCCTGCGACATCAGCGCCGCTTCGTGGAAGCCGGAGAGAATCAGCTTCAGCTTGCCGGGATAATAGTTGATGTCGCCGATCGCGAAGATGCCGGGTTCGCTGGTTTCGAACTTCTCGGTATCGACCACGAGCCGCTCCTGATCGAGTTTCAGTCCCCAGGTGCCTACCGGCCCCAGCTTGATCGTAAGCCCGAAGAACGGCAGCAGCGCATCGGCCTCGATACCGAAGGTCGAATTATCTTCGCGGCGAGCGATTACTTTGCGCATAATCCCGTTCTCGCCTTCGAGCGCGTGCAACTGGCCGAGTTCGAAATCGATCTTCTTCTCGGCAACGAGCGCCTTCATCTTGTTCACGCTGTCGGGCGCGGCGCGGAAAGCGTCGCGGCGATGAAGCAGCGTCAGCTTCTTCGCAAGCGGCGCGAGATTAAGCGTCCAGTCCAGTGCGCTGTCGCCGCCGCCCGCGATCACGATGTTCTTGCCGCGGAACGCTTCCATCGAGCGCACGAGATAGAACACGGATTTGTTTTCGTACTGCTCGATACCGGAAAGCGGCGGCTTCTTGGATTCGAACGAACCGCCGCCGGCCGCTATCACCACGACTTTCGCTTCGATGACGCCGCCGATGTCGGTCTTCAGGCGGAAGCCGCCGTCGATGCGCTCGAGCGATTCCACGCGCACGCCGTATTCGAACGTCGGCTTGAACGGCTTGATCTGCTCCAGCAAATTCGTAACAAGGCCAGCGCCAGTCACGAAAGGCAGGCCGGGAATGTCGTAGATCGGCTTCTCCGGATAAAGCTCCGCACACTGGCCGCCGGGTTTGTCGAGAATATCGACGACATGCGCCTTGATATCGACGAGGCCAAGTTCGAACACGGCAAAGAGCCCGACCGGGCCCGCGCCGATGATGACGGCATCCGTTTTGACGATTTCGCTCATAATTTCCGGATTTTCGCTGTGATAGGTGACTATTTCCGGCGCGATATAGGACTTTCCGCCCAAACTTCGCAACTTCGATCAATGCAGCGCAGCTAATCTCTTCGCATGACGAAGCCCGAAACCCGCATGGATTATGGCCGCCGCATCGCGCGCGTGACCGATCACATTGCCGGGAACCTCGACGGCGATCTGAATGTCGAGCGGCTTGCCGAAGTTGCCTTCTTCTCACCATTCCACTTTCACCGCATCTACCGCGAGGCTACCGGCGAAACGCTCGCCGATACCGTGCGCCGCCTGCGGCTGCATCGCGCGGCGGTCGAGCTTACGCGCGACGAGACAGCGCTTGAGCGTGTCGCCAAACGCGCGGGTTACGGCACCCTTGCCGCCTTCTCCCGCGCCTTCGTGTCCGACTACGGCGTGCCGCCCGGCGCCTATCGTCTGCGCGGCAAACTGCTGCCGCCAAATCCCAAGAAGGCGAACGAAATGAAAGCGAACTATCGCGTCGAGATCGCGCCCTTCGCAGGCGCACGATTGGCCGCCATCGAACATCGCGGCGACTACCAGAAAATCGGCAACAGCTTCGCGAAAGTGCAGATCTTCTTCGCGGCAAACGAGCTGCCTGCTTCACGCTCCTTCGGAATCTATTTCGACGATCCGGAGAGCGTGCCGGAGAAGAAACTGCGCGCGGAAGCCGGCCTCATCACGGATGTAAAGATCCCGGCGCACGAAAAAATCCGTGAGGTGAAAATTCCCTCGATGCTTTGCGCGAGCGTCCTGCACAAAGGACCTTATGCCGAGCTGGAGCGCGCCTATCGCCATCTGTTTCGCGATTGGCTTCCTACGAGCAGATACGAAGCTGCCGACTTCTCCTGCTTCGAGGAGTATCTCAGCGACCCGCGCGAGACGCCGCCTGCCGGACTGCTCACCCGCGTTCATCTCCCTCTGAATGGTGACCTATGAAAATTATGGACAGCTATCCGCTGATTACAGTCAAAAACATGCGCGCGAGCCGCGACTTCTACTTGAAGCACTTCGGCATGGAGATAATCTTCGACGCGAACTGGGTCGTAATGTTAGGCGATGCGGAGAGCGGCAGGATCGCGCTCGGCCTGATGACGCCCGATCACCCGACCAACCCGCCAGGGCCGGAAATCTTTCCCGGCAAAGGCGTGCTGTTCACGATCCAGGTACGCAACGCGGCCAAAGCCGCCGCCGCGCTGAAAGACCAAGGCGTGCATATTTTCTATGACGTGCATGTCGAGCCCTGGGGCCAGCGCCGCTTCACGCTCACCGATCCGTCCGGCATCGTTGTCGATGTGGTCGAACAGACCCGGCCACAAGAAGGCTATTGGGAAAAGTATACGGTAGCTGCAGCAGCCGCGGTCTGATTGTGCTTCATCGCCCGACTTGATGTCAGGAAAGAAAATAAAATTTTCCCTCCCCTTGATGGGGAGGGTGGCAAGCGCCGACAGGCGCGAGCCGGGTGGGGTGACAGTAAGAAAGTTTGCACCGGGATTTACCCCCACCCGCCTCACCCGCTTTCGCGGGTGTCGGCGACCCTCCCCGCAAGGGGGAGGGAATTTTATTACATGCAGTTCAGCCCTGCTGCTCCGGGGTACGCACAATGAGCCCGTCGAGTTCGTCGGTCACCTTGATCTGACAGGAGAGCCGCGAGGTCGGCCGCACGTCGAAGGCGAAGTCGAGCATGTCTTCTTCCATCGGCGCGGGCTTGCCGACCTTTTCGGTCCAGGCGTCGTCGATATGAACATGACAGGTCGCGCATGAGCATGCGCCCCCGCACTCGGCTTCGATGCCGGGCACGCCGTTGCGGATCGCGGTCTCCATGACGGTGGTGCCGGCTTCGGCATCGACGGTCCGGCTGGTGCCGTCATGTTCGATGTAGGTGATCTTGGGCATTCGCTCGGAAGAACTTCGATGGGGCGTCCATGCGCCGGAAGGAAAGGCCGCACCCTATATAATGAGCGCCCGCGAATTGCGAGCCTCGGCTAGTGATCCGGTTCCGACATTCGTATCCCGCCCCAGCAGGCCACTTTTACGAATGTCAGAACCGAAAGATCACTAGCAAATATAGATTGCTAGCGGGGTTCTGGCTCGCACGACCGTAAACGAGCTTTCTGCGAACGTGATACGGTCGTGCGAGCCCCCGCTAGTCTCAGTCTTTCGCGAGCAGAGATGCCGCAGCCCGGCTCGCGTCGGCAACGCGGCTGGCCAGAGTCTCGACCGCGCCGGTCTCGCCGCGCTCCACCTTCTCCGCTTCGTCGGCAACCGTGAATGCCCCGATGCCGCGCGCGGCACCCTTCAGGGCATGGGCCGCTTCCGATTGCTCCTTGCCGCTCTTCGTGCGGATGATTTGCAGAAGCTTGGCCGCCTGCGCTTCGAACAGCCCGAGCACTTCGCGCTGAAGCGCGCGGTCCCCGAAAGTCGCGGTCTCGAAATGTTCGATGTCGATGGGCGGTTCCATGCGCTCGTTATCGCAGGCAGCCGGTAAACGGCGCCTCAAGCTTTCGGCATACGCTTGCGTTTGGCGGGGTCGATGCCGAGCACGCGATATCCGTTGTCGGTCAGGCGGCAGACCAGCCAGTCGGGATGGATCGGGTTCTTGCTCCAGGGTTCCGCCCAGCCGTGCTGGACACACGCCCGGATTGTGACCTTGGGGATTTCCTGCCCGTCCTCGTCGAATAACGGCAACTTTCCGCCACGCTGGTTCACCCCTCGCTGGAGGTACCGGCGCTGCGCGTCGGAGCCTCCGGCATCGCTCTGCCAGGGCTTGGGGCCTTGCCCATTGAGCCTCTTCCCCCGCGCCATTGCCCATTTCGTATGGTGAACAAGACGTTAAGCCGTTAACGATGTTTGTAGAGCGGCCTGGATTACCGTTCCTTTCCCGGACCTTAGCGCGGTAGGATACCGCAAGCGGTGGACCGGAGTCCCGGCCGGCCGGCATTTCTTTTGTTTTTGAAGAAATGCCGCCTCGGGACCGAAAGAGCGTGACGGTCCTTTGAGTAAATTCCGGCCCGAGCGGCATGTTGCCGGTCGCGGTATCGAGTACGGACCGGAGGCAAGTCGTGAAGAATAAGAAGTCCCAAGACCCGACCGAAGCAGCGCTGTCCGCGATCGAGGACGCGCTGAACATCGGCAAGGATATTCCGGAAGTGACGCCGCCCGCGCAGGAACGGCGCGCGGAGCCTGAGCGCCGCGCGGAACCGCGCGCGCAGGAGCCCGCCGGAGAAGTTTTCGCGCAGCGTTCGCGCGGCACTCGCGAGCGCCTGCCCCGCCCCGCCGCGAACGACGACCGCCATTCGGTTGGACAGATTTTGCAGGTGCTTCATAGCAAGCCTTCGGGCGCGCCGGTCATGGTCGCGCTCCTGGGCTCGATCGTCTGGATCATCGGCGGCGCTTACATCGCCGCGACCCAGTACCGCACCGACGCCGGCGCAGTCATGCGGCTTGCCGACATCGCCGCCCAGCCGAGCTTCCTTCCCAGCCTCGCCGCGATCTTCTTGCCGCCGCTCCTCTTCTTTATGACGGCGATGCTCATTCGCCGTTCGCAGGAAATGCGCCACATCTCGCGCGCGATGACCGAAGTCACGCTTCGCCTCGCAGAACCCGAAGGCGTTTCGACCGACGCCATCGTCTCGGTCGGTCAGGCGATCCGCCGCGAAGTCGCGGCGCTCGGCGACGGCATCGAACGTGCGATTGCGCGCGCTTCCGAACTCGAATCCATGGTGCGCAGCGAAGTCGCGACGCTCGAGCGCGCCTATGACGACAACGAAAGCCGCGTGCGTTCGCTGATCGGCGAGCTGCACGGCGAGCGCGACTCAATCGTCGATCACTCCAGCCGTCTTCGCGACGCTATCTCCAACGCGCACGAGGCATTCTCGTTCGACGTGCAGAACGTAGCCGACCGCGTTGCCAGCTCGCTCGACAATGCGACCGGCCGCATCACCGACAACATCATGATGCGCGCGGAAGACGCGCGCGCGCAGCTGACCGAGTCCGGCAACACCATCGTCGAGAGCCTCTCCGAAAAGAGCGCCGAGGCGACCCAGCGCCTGACCGAAGTCGGCGTGCAGATCGCAAAGGCGATCGCCGACCGCAACGAGAAGGTCTCCGAAGAATTCAAGCAGTCGACCGCCGACATGCACGCGAAGCTCGCGGAGCGCGCCGCCGGCATCTCGCAGATGATCGCACAAAGCGGCCAGACCTTCGAGAACACCATCGGCCAGCAGTTGCAGAACCTCGCCGACAATGTCGCGCTCAAGGGCAACGAGATCGCGAGCCGCATTTCCGCCGACACCGGCGCACTGAACGCGAAGATGACGGAAAGCGTGCAGACCTTCGACACCACCGTGAAGCTGCACGGCACCAATATCGTCAGCGAGATGAAGAATACCATCACCGGCATCTCCGAGGCGTCGCGCGACAGCCTCGCCGCGTTCGACCAGCGCGTCGCCCAGAAGATCGGCGAAGTTTCCGAGCAGATCGACCAGCGCATCGCGCGCATCGAAGGCACGCTCGACGAGCGCACCAAGTCGCTCAACGAGACGTTGGCTGGCCGCACGCTCGATTTCTCGAAGACCATCACCGACGGCTCGAAGGCCGCGACCGAAGCGGTCGACAAGAGCGTCACCGGCATGGGCGAATACTTCTCGGCAAAGACCGCGGAGATGGCCGCGACTCTTTCCGAACGCGCTGCCAAGATCGACGAGACGCTCGGCAACCGCGCACTTCAGCTCACCGAGACCCTTGATACCCGCGTCAACAAGTTCGAGGACCTGGTCGTCAACCGCCTAGAGGCCGTGACCAACTCGATCGAGCAAAAGGGCGTCGCCTCGGCGGACCTCCTCGTTGAGCGCGTGAACGCGGTCAACGAGCACATCCGCAGCAGCGCAGACCAGGTCGAGAAGAGCCTCAACACGCTGGCCGATGGCATCTCGAAGAACTTCGTCGAGCGCGTGAACAACATCACCGGCGCGCACGAAACGCTACGCTCGGAGGTCCGCGACATCATCGCCGAACTCGGCCAGACTCACGGCCTGCTGCAGGCGGCGATCGACACCGCCTCTTCCACCCTCGGCCCGATCGAGGGCAAGGTCGCGGAGAAGGTCAACTCCTTCCACCAGACGCTCGAGAACGCAATCAACGCAACGCGTTCGACCGCGGAACGGATGGACCATCAGATCCGCGAGCTGAACGAGTCCTCTAATGGCGTGCTGCGCGACGTCTCGAACATGGCGCTCCGTTTCGAGGAGCAGGTTCGCCTCGTCGCCGCGACGAACGAGTCGCTCGCCCAGACGCACCAGCGCATCGACGACGGCCTCGCCGCACGCCGCGAGGCGATCGACGAGGTCTCCAATGCGCTTGCCGAGCGCACCACCGAACTTGAGGAGCGTCTCATGCGCTTCAACAAGATGCTCGAGGACACCTTCTCGCACGCCCAGGGCAAGGCGCAGGACATCGCGCGCGCGGTTGCGGAATCGACCGCCGGCTCCACGCAGTCGATTGCGCGTCAATACGAATTGATCCGCAACTCCTCCACCGAGGAGCGCGAGCGTACCAATGTCGCGCTCAAGGATACCTATGACGAGGCGATGCAGTCGGTGAACGCGATGTTCTCCGAAGCCAATGCGCGCTTCCTCGAGGCCTCACGCGACCTGCGCGAAATCTCCGAGGATATCCAGCGCACGCTCGACACCACGCGCGAGGAAATCCGCCGGACCGTGTTCGAATTGCCGACCGAGACCAAGGAAAGCGCGAATGCGATGCGCCGCGTCGTTGCCGACCAGATCAAGGCGCTGTCCGAGCTCAACGACATCGTCGCCCGCCACGGCCGCTACGCCGATCAGGGCGCCCCCGCGGCCTACGAATATCAGGAAGAAATGGCCGCGGTCGGCGGGCGCACGGCGCCGCGTGGCGCCCTGCCGCGTCCGCAATACGACGATACGTCCAATCCGCCGCCTGCGCCGCCCGCACCCGAACCGCGCCGCCCGGCGAAGGCTGCCGACCGCTCCGCACGTTTCGACGAAGCGCTGAACAAGAAGACGCGGGCTCTCGAGCCGGAAGCGGAAGACAACGCGACTGGAATTGAATCGCTCGACTCGCTCTCGGTGGATATTGCCCGCATGATCGACCACGAAGCGGCAGCCGAAGCGTGGGAGCGCTTCAAACGCGGCGAGCGTGGCGTATTCAATCGCCGCCTCTATACCAACGCGGGCCAGAAGACCTTCGAAGAAATCCGCAAAAAATATCGCCGTAACGCGGAGTTCCGCGAGACCGTCGATCGTTACATCGACGAATTCGAAAAGCTGCTCGAACAGGTCTCGCGCGACGACCGCGGCCAGGCGCTGACCAAGACCTATCTCACCTCGGATACCGGCAAGGTCTATACGTTACTCGCCCACGCCGCGGGACGCCTCGGCTAAGCCGAAGAAGACAACGAAAAGAAAAAGCCCGCATCAACGCAGCTCGACCGTCTTGCCGCAACGCCTAGATACGCCGCGAGGTCCACTTCACCATCTGCACGAGCACGTCCGAGAACGCCTGATCGAGCGCGAGTGTCGCCGCCTGCCCTGACGTACCGCCTGCGGCGACGCGCGAAGTCAGCACCGTGCCGGCCGCAATACGGCCCCCGCGCTGATAGACGATCTTCACGGAAAGCTCGACCACAGCCTGCGGCCCGTCGTAAGCGACGATACCGAACTGGCGAACATCGATGACCAGCACGTAGTCCGCGCTCACGCGATCCTGCGTCTTGGCAACAGCGCGGATGCGCGTCGAATTTTCGAACGATTGCACGATGCGCGCCTGCATGAGCTTCGGCAGGCGATCGACCCATTGCGCGTCGGAAAGATACGCGACCTCGCCGGGGTTCGGCGAAATCACGATCTTCTCGGTATCGAGAATCTGGAGCGCGGTCGGCTGTTCGACCGCGAGCAGGCCGCGCGCGCGCGGCGGCAACGTGCCGAAATTCGTCGGCGCCGAGAGATCGAAGGTCGGGGTCGGATTGCTGCCGGTCCCGATCAGGCCGCCGAGCACGCCGCCGCTGCATGCGCTGACGGAAAATGCCAGCGCAACGCAAAGCACGGCCTTCGCCGCACCTGCCGCTTTCGCCCTCAACACGCCACCCAGCCTCAACCTAAAACGCCTTTTCGTGAACGACTGTTATTATCGATATTGCGGAACGGTGCCGCCGTTATTGAACAGAAATTGCCTCGGATTGCGCTCGATATTGCGCACCAGCCGGTCGATTTCCCCAACTGCGCGGCGCGCATCGACCGCAAGCGTGCGAAACTCGTTGAGCGTCGGCCCGGTCTGGCTGCCGATGTTGTCGGCGGCCTTGCGGATCGATTCCGCGGCGGCCTGCACTTCGAGCAGCGTATCGTTCGAGCGCGCCTGCAGCACCGCCGAAACCTTGGTCAGGTTTTCGATCAACTGCGCGATATTGGCCTCGTTCTTCTTCACGACTTCCTGCAATTGGATCATCAGGTCGCGCGCGGCCTGGAAAGCGTCGGTCGTATTGGTCGCGACCAGACGCGGAGGCCGCTCGCCCCGCGCCGCCTGCTTGAGCATGGGCGCGGTCGGCGCGCCGCCGGTCAACGCGACCGTCGCGATACCCGTCAGGCCCTGATATTCGAGCGTGACTTTCGTGTCGGTGCGGACGGGAGTGGTCGCACTGATGTCGATGATGGCAACGACGGCACGCGGAATATCGGGCACAAGGGCGAGGCTCTGGACCTCGCCTACCCGGATACCGTTAAAATTGACGGTGGCGCCGCGCCGCAAGCCGGAAACCGGGCTGTCGAAATAAATCTCGTACTGCGCCTTGCTCTCGCCGGTGCTGAGACGCTGGAACCACCAGACGAAGGCGAACACGCCGACCACAACGGCCAGCGTGAAGACGCCGATCATCACGTAGTTGGCTCTGGTTTCCATCGCCGGTCCCTACGCCTTCTTCCCGTTCAGCCTGCTCGAAGCCCGTTTCCCGTGGAAATAAGCCCTAAGCCATGGATGATCGGATTTTAGCATGTCCCCAATTGGGCCCGTCGCAATGATCTTCCCGTCGGCAAGGGCCGCGATCCGGTCGCAAGCGGAATGAAGGCTGTCGAGGTCGTGGGTTACCATGAAAACGGTAAGCCCCAAAGTCTGCTGCAGGGCCTTGATCAGCTCGTCGAACTCGCCGGCCGAGATCGGGTCGAGGCCGGAGGTCGGCTCGTCGAGGAACACGATCTCGGGGTCGAGCACGAGGGCGCGCGCGAGCGCCGCGCGCTTGATCATGCCGCCTGAAAGCTGCGACGGATACTTCTCCGCGACGAAAGCCGGCAGGCCCACCATTTCGAGCTTCGCAATCGCGATCTCGTCCATCAGCCGCTCGGAGAGATCGAGATATTCGCGCAGCGGGAACTGGATGTTCTGACGTACCGTCAGCGACGAGAACAGTGCGCCGTGCTGGAACAAGACGCCACAGCGGCGCTCGATCGCCTGCAACTCGTCTTCGCTCAGCTTATCGACATCGTGACCAAAGACCTCGATGACGCCCTTCTGCTTTTTCACGAGCCCGATGATCGAGCGCATCAGCACCGACTTGCCGCCGCCGGAGGCGCCGACGAAGCCGAGGATCTCGCCGCGCTTCACGTCCAGATCGAGGCCCTTCAGCACCGTGTGCTCGCCGAACGAAACCCAGATGTCGCGCACGCGGATGATCGGATAATTGTCCGGCACCTTCTGCGGCCGCTTCTGGGCTTGCGCTGTGGTTTCGACATTGGCCATGATTACACGTCGATGCTGGCAAAGAAGATCGCGAAGAAGCCGTCGAGCACGATCACGAGGAAGATGGATTTGACGACCGAGGCGGTGGTGTGCTCGCCGAGCGACTCGGCGCTGCCCTGCACGCGCAATCCTTCGACGCAAGCCACGAGCCCGATCACCGCGCCCATGAACGGCGCCTTGATCATGCCGACCCAGAACGTCGACGACGAGATCGCATCGCGCAGACGCTCCATGAAGATCTCCGGCGTGAACCCGCCGTAAAGCCACGCCGTCATCATGCCGCCGAACAGCGCCGACATGCTGCCGATGAACGTCAACAGCGGCAGCGCGATGATGAGCGCGATCATGCGCGGCAAGATCAGAATTTCCATCGGGTCGCGGCCCATGACGCGGAGCGCATCGACTTCCTCGCGCATCTTCATCGAGCCGAGTTCCGCGGTGTAGGCGCTGCCCGAGCGGCCTGCGAGCATGATCGACGTGATCAACACGCCGACTTCGCGCAAGACGAGAATGCCGACCATGTCCACGACATAGGTCTCGGCGCCAAATTTGCGGAAATGGAAGATGCCCTGCTGTGCTAGGATCGCGCCGATCAGGAAAAGAATGAGTACGATGATAGGGACCGAGCGGAAGCCGACCCGGTCCATGTGATGCACGATGGAAGTGAAACGAAAGGTCCAGGGCCGCACCAGCACGCGGGCGAATGAGACCACCGCGGCGCCGAGAAATTGCACGAACTCGCCGGTATCTTTGGCGAAACCCACCGACATCTCGCCGAGGAAGCTCAAGGTGCCGACGACGGCGTTCTCGTCTTGCTCTTCCTCGGTGTCCTTGCCGGTATTGGTCTGCTTCACTTCATCGAGCAGGATTTTGTAACGCGGGTCCAAGCCCACGATCTCGGCCTGTGCGCCCTTGCCCTCGAAATCGCGGCGCATACGCTCGAGCAACCATGCGCCGGCGGTGTCGAGTTGCTCGATGCGGCTCGCATCGATCGAGACCGACTTCGATTTTGCGCGCTTGCGCTCGACTTCGCTGACAAGGTGTTCGGCCTGTCCGGCGAAGGACGAAATCCATCGGCCAGCCGCGGAAAGTATGAGCTTTCCGGCTTCCTCCTTCTGATTCAGGGAGACGGCCTGTGCTGCCAAAACCTACTCCAACCCGCTACAAACCCGCCCGCTTCCGGGGCTCCGTTTGGCTGCTATTACTTACCACACGGGCATCCTTCAGGCCGGTCGGGCGGCCAAAGTTCCATGGAAGAGTGACATTTATGCCGCGCCGCCTGGAGTTCCGCGTCGAGGAATGGCCGATTTCCGGGGCGTTTGCGATCAGCCGCGGGGTGAAGACCGAAGCGGCAGTGGTCGTCGTGGAAGTTTCCGACGGGCCGGCCACCGGACGCGGCGAATGCGTGCCCTATGCGCGCTATGGCGAGTCGCTCGAAAGCGTGAGCCGGGAGCTCGAACGGCTCGCGCCTGAAATCGCGCGGGGCATGAACCGCATCGCATTGCAGACGGCGCTCCACGCTGGAGCTACGCGCAACGCGATCGACTGCGCGCTCTGGGATCTTGAGGCAAAGCTCGCCGGCGCAAGTGTCGCTTCGCTCGCAGGTATCGCTGCGTCCTCGCCCGTGACCACCGCGTACACGCTGAGCCTGGACACGCCGCAGCAGATGGCCGTCGCGGCGAGGCAATCGGCAAGGCCGGTGCTGAAGCTCAAGCTCGGCGCGGAGGGCGACCTCGAACGGCTCTGTGCCGTGCGCGAGGCCGCACCCAAAGCCATGCTGATCGCCGACGCCAACGAAGGCTGGACCGCGAAAAATTTGCGCGAGAATCTCGAAGCCTGCGCCAGAGCGAAAGTCGCGCTCGTGGAACAGCCGCTGTTTGCCGGCGGCGACGATGCGCTCCGTGAAGTCGAACGCATTGTGCCGATCTGCGCGGACGAGAGTTTTCACGACCGTAACAGTTTCGCAAAGCTCGACGGCAAATACGATGCCGTGAACATCAAGCTCGACAAGACCGGCGGGCTGACCGAAGCGCTTCTTGCCGCGCACGAGGCCGAAGCGCGCGGGCTGGACATCATGATCGGCTGCATGGTCGCGACTTCGCTTGCCATGGCGCCGGCGCTTCTGCTCGCCGGCCGCGCGAAATTCGTCGATCTCGACGGGCCGCTGCTGCTCGCAAAAGACCGCGAGAACGGTTTGCGCTACGACGGCTCGACCGTCTTCCCGCCTTCGCCCGCACTCTGGGGCTGAGCCCAAGCGAGTAGCGCAAGCACGCAACCGAAAGCCGCGATCAGGGCGGAACCGAAGAATGCGTGTGCGCCATAGCGCGCATAAAGCGGGCCCGCGGCGAAGGTCGCAAGCAGCATCGCGATACTGACAGCGGTCGAGGAGAACGCCTGCGCGCGGCCTTGCGCACCGGCACCGCCGCTTTCGCCCGCGATTGCGACCATGCCGAGGAACGTCGCGGTGAAGGTAAAAGCGTGCATCGTCATCAGCGGCACAAGCAATGCTTGCGGCGGGTCGAGTGCGGTCAGAATGAAGCGCACGATTGCGGAAACGCCGCCGATCAGAATGAGGCCGATCGGCGAAAAGCGCTTCAGCATCGCCGTCGCGAAATAAAACACGACGACTTCGGCCGCGACGCCAGCGCCCCACAAAAATCCGATGAAACTCGAGGAGATTCCGCTCGCCTGCCAATGCACCGAACCGAAGGCGTAAAGCGCCGCGTGACTCGACTGCACGCAAGCTGCGGCAAAAACCGCGAGCAGGACTTTCCTGCTAACTCTCGGCGGTGCGGCGGACTCCGCCACAGCCGGAGTTTTCAGCCGCGGAAGCATTTGTACCGACACTGCGTAAAGCACGAGCGAAGCCGCGATCAGCCAGACGATCGATGCGGGCGGCAGCACTTCCAGCGCGACGCCGAGCGCGACATTGGCAAAAATGAAGGCAACCGAGCCCCACAGCCGGGCGCGGCCGTAATCGACCCCGCGCTCGCGCGCGAGCCGGACGCCGAAGGCGTCGGTCAACGGAAAGGCGGGGCCCCAGAACAGGGTCGCGAGCGCGACCAGAAGGAAGACGGCGCCCGTGCCCGGCAGGACCGCCATCAGCGCGAAAGCCGACGCAGCACCAAGCCCGAGGACCGCGAGGAACCGCCGGGGACGGCCCCAGCGATCCGAAAGGATGCCGGCGACCGGGTTCGCCAGCAGCCGGACCCCCATCGGAATCCCGATTGCGATCCCGATGGCCTCCGGGGACAATCCCAGCGAAACCAGAAAAACCGGGAAGAACGGGAGATAAAAGCCGGGGGCGACGAACAGGGCAGCATAGACCGCCGAAAGCGTCCCGGACCCCTTGGAACCGCCTAAAAACGTGCGGCTGGGCCCGGAATCAGACAACGGTTATCTTTCGTAAGTGATTCATCGTTCATGGTCTCGCCGACACAGCGCCTTCTAGCCGATCCGGGCCCTCAATGCCGCTTCCGCCTGCAAGCCAGACGATCACCGAAACCGATTACGAAGCCATCGAAGCTGCCGTAAAGGAAACTGCGCGCGGGCGGTGGTTCCTCGACGAATTCGCGCAGCGCAACCGCAACGCCGACACCCGGCTCGTGCTCGACGCAATTGCGCGTCTGCAGCGCTCGGTGCTCGGCGCGGAACCGGTATCCGCTCCCGCTCCGCAGATCCCGGTCATACGCGATGACCTTAACGAGATCGAGCGCACCGCCGAGAAAACGCGCGCGGCACTGCGCGAGATCGACGCCGCGCACCAGCGCGACGGCGATCTCGGCAACGAACTCGACCTCGTCGTCGCGGCTTCCGCGCAGGCGGTCTCGGGCGTGCTATCGGATGCCGATCGCATCGCGGAGATTTCCGCGACCATGCGCGCGCAGGGCATCGCAGAATATATCTGCGACCAGCTCGACGGCCTTTCCGAACACATCAATACGGCCTGCGCATTTCAGGACCTGACCGGCCAGCGCACGCAGAAGGTGGTGATCGCGCTGCGCCTTCTGGAATCGCGCATTCACGAGGTCGTGGAGTTGTGGCAGGCCGAAAGCCCGGTTCAGGCGCCGGCGAAAAACGAGCTGCTGAGCGGGCCGGCGCGCGAAGGCGAAGGCCTGATGCAGGACCAGATCGACGAACTGCTTTCGATCGACCAGAGCCACGATATCTTCTGGGACGAGAAAGCGGCCGCGGCCACGCCGGCGAAAACGGAAACGGCGCCGCAAGGCGCCGCGCCGGCAAAAAACGCTTCGGGTATCGAAAAGCTGTCGCCGGAAGAACGGCTCGCGCTTTTCTCCTGATGGCTAGCGGGCTCGTCCGCTGCAGAACTCTATGAGAATCTTGCACACGGTGCCGCCGTCGTTGCGGCAATTGGCGAGCGCGCGCCGCGTGCGCTCTTCGGCGTTGTACCCGCTGACCCAGTTGAAGATCACGTTCTTGGGATCGTCGTTGCGCGCAACCGTGACGCATACGTTTTCGTAGACGCGCAGAATCTGGCAGCCTTTGCCGTGCTTGACGCACTCGGCGAGCGCGCGGTCCTGCGCGGTATCGATCGTGTCGAAGCTTGTGGAATAGCCCCAGGCGCCTTCCGGCGAAACCGCGAGCGCCCCGAACGGAGCCTGCGCCTGCGCGCTAGACGCACTGAGAATGAAAAGAAATCCGAGAGCGAAGAAAAACTGCTTCAAACCGAAACGGGCCATAGCCTTCCCCATGCTGAATTGGGCCGCGAGCCTAAGTCCGGGCAAAAAATCCCGCAACAAGGTTGCCGATCAATAGCCGGTGATCGCACGCGCGAAAATATCCGGGTCGGCATTGCCGCCGGAAAGCACGACGACCGCGACCTTGCCTTTTACGTCGAGTTTTCCGGTCAGAACGGCAGCCAGCGCGACCGCCCCGCCCGGTTCGACCACGAGTTTCGTCTCGCGGAAGGCAAAAGCCATCGCGGCGAGCACTTCCTCGTCGCTCGCGGACACGCCCTCGCCGGAAAGTTTTTTCGTTATCTCGAAGGTGAGCCGGCCGGGGTCGGCCATGAGCAACGCGTCGCAAATCGAGCCGGTGATGCGCTCGTTCTTCTCGCGCTTGCCTGAACGGAACGAACGGGCGTGATCGTCGAACAGCTCCGGCTCGGCGGTGACGATCCGCGCCTTTGGATGCAGCGCCTTCACCGCCAGCGAAATGCCTGCCGCGAGACCGCCGCCCGACGCCGGCATCGTGACGATGTCCGGCGCGAGGTCGAGCGCGGCGAGATCCTCCGCAATTTCGAAGCCGATAGTGCCCTGCCCGGCAATCACATGAAAATCGTCGAACGGCGGCACGACGACCGCGCCGCGCTCGGCGGCCAGCCGCCGCGCAATCGCATCGCGGTCTTCGGTCGCGCGGTCATAAAGGACAACCTCGGCGCCATGCCCCTTGGTGCGCTCCTGCTTCATCTTCGGCGCGTCGGACGGCATCACGATCACCGCACGCACGCCTGCGAGCTTCGCGGCGAGCGCCACCCCTTGCGCGTGATTGCCGGAGGAGAACGCGACCACGCCGCCCTTGCGTTCTTCGGCGGTCAGCCGCGAGATGCGGTTGTATGCGCCCCGGAACTTGAAGGAGCCGGTACGCTGCAGGACTTCAGGTTTCAGAAATACTTTGCCGCCGGTCGCTTCATCGAGCGCATCGCAGCGCAGCAGCGGTGTGCGCACGGCGACGCCGTCGAGCGCAAGGGCTGCGTCTTCGACATCGGCGGCGGTAGGGAGTTTCAGATCGGCTGGCGAGTGCATGGCGCGGAACCTATGCGCCTAGGCCGCTCCTGTCACGCCGCGAATTCCAGTTCCTCGCGCAATGCGCCCATGCCGTTGGCAGAGAGTACATTGCCGAAAAATTGCCGCGCGCTTTCGCGCCAGGAGAATTGCAGCGCATATTTGCGGCAAAGATCGCGCGGGATCGAAAGTGCGGCAGCCGCCGCGCGGCGCAGATCTTTATCCAGCACTCCGGCTTTCGAGTTTCCGATCACATCGCGCGGACCCGCTACCGGAAACGCCGCAACCGGCACACCGGAAGCCAGCGCCTCCAAAAGCACAACGCCGAAAGTGTCGGTCAGGCTCGGGAAAACGAATGCGTCGGCGGAAGCGTAGATTTCCGCGAGCGCCTCGCCGGTATGCGAGCCGAGAAAATGCGCTTCGGGAAATTGCGCTTCCAGCACCGCTCGCGCGGGGCCGTCGCCCACGATAACTTTCGAGCCTGGCAGATCGAGCGACAGGAACGCCTCGAGATTTTTCTCGACTGCGACGCGGCCCGCGTAAAGAAAGGTCGGCCGGGCGAAGGGAAGTCTTTGCGCCTTGCCCGGATGAAACAGCTCGGCGTCCACGCCGCGCGACCAGCGCAAAAGATTGCGATAACCCTGCGCGTTCAGGTCGTCCTCCAGCGTTTTCGTCGAGATCATCGTGCCGGCGGATGCCGAATGGAATAGCCGCATGAGTGCGGCGAGCGGCCATGACGGCACCGGCAGCCGCGCGGAAAGATAATCGGGGAAGCGCGTGTGATAACTCGTCGTGAACTTGCGTGAGCGCTTCATGCTGTAGCGGCGCGCAAGAATCCCGAGCGGGCCTTCGGTCGCGATATGGATGAAGTCCGGAGCGATGTTCTCGATGCGCCGCGCGACTTGCGATGGCGAAGCCAACGCGAGCCGGATCTCGGCGTAGCCGGGCATGGCGACGGAAGGAAAACCGTCCGGCGTCAGATACTCGGCCGCGAAGCCGAACGCGCTCGCCTGCTTTCCGATTTCGGTCAACGACCGCACCACGCCGTTGATCTGGGGATGCCAGGCGTCGGTGACGATCAGGACCTTCATCACGCCGGGACCGGAACGCCTTTGGCGGGAGCGGCGGGGACGGGCAGCAGATCTGCTTCCGGGATCGTCCAGATGAGCAATTCGAAGGTGCCGTCGTAGTGCTCGGCAAGCGCCGTGCAACTTTCGACCCAATCGCCGCAGTTCATGTAGCGGGTGCCGTAGAGGTCGTGAATCGTGGCGTGATGGATGTGGCCGCAGATCACGCCTTCGACGTTCTGCTTGCGCGCTTCGAGTGCCACCGCCTGTTCGAACTCGCCGATGAAGTTCACCGCGTTCTTGACCTTGCGTTTCGCCCATTTTGAGAGCGACCAGTACGGGAAGCCGAGCCTGCGGCGGAACCAGTTAAAATAGCGGTTCGCGAATATCGCGAAGTCGTAGGCCCAGTCGCCGAAGTATGCGAGCCAGCGTGCATTCCTGACGATCACGTCGAATACGTCGCCGTGCAGCACGAGAAATTTTTTGCCGTCGGCGCTTTCGTGGATCGCGGTTTCCATCACCTCGATGCCGCCAAAATGCGTGCCGTAATAGTCGCGCAGGAATTCGTCGTGATTGCCGGGGATGTAAACGATGCGCGTGCCTTTGCGCGCCTTTCGCAAGAGCTTTTGCACTACGTCGTTATGCGCCTGCGGCCAATACCACGACGAACGCATGCGCCAGCCATCGACGATGTCGCCGACGAGATAGATCGTGTCGGCGTCGTGGTCGCGCAGGAAATTCAGAAGGAGATCGGCTTGGCATCCCCGGGTGCCGAGATGCACGTCGGAAATGAAGAGAGTGCGGAACCTACGGCCTGCCGGAGCGTCCGTATCTTTCGAAGTATCTTGAAAGCCTACCGGGATCTGCAACATGGCGCCCGAGTAGCGCATTCGTACAACGATTATATGACGTTAGCACTCTCTCAGAGTTAACGAACGATCAGATAAACAGAGCGGCTATCGAGAGCACTAAAATTGCGGCCAGCGCGTAATTGAAGACACGCCGTTTCTTTTCGTCCTTGAGCATCGCTGAAATCGCGACCCCGAACAGACACCACAGCACGAGCGACGGGAATGTGATGATCGCGGACACAATTGTGAAAACCGCGACCTCCCAGAGAAACGCGCTCGCTTGAAGCCCCGGTGTCGTGAAGGCGGCGATCGCGCCGAGCGCGATCGACCATGCTTTCGGGTTCAGCCACTGGAAGAAAAACGCCTCGAAGAAGCCGACCGGCCGCGCGGTGCCCGCCGATTGCGGCGCATTCGCCCGCACGAGCTTCCAGGCGAGATAAAGCAGAAACGCGGCACCGACATAGCGCATCGCATTGTGCAGCCACGGCGCATGCTTGAACACCTCGCCCAAGCCCAGACCGAGTGCTGCGAGCATCAACGGATAGCCGACAGACACGCCGAGCATCTGCGGCAGCGTTTTCCGGAAACCGAAGGTCGCCCCGGAGAGCGTCGAGATCGTGTTGTTCGGCCCCGGCGTGATCGCGCCGACGAGCGTAAAGAACGAAAATGCGAGGAGCTGTTCTGGCAAAGCGTGCGTTGTTTGCCACAACGAGGGGCCATCCGCCATGCGGCGGCGCGCATTGCAGGCCTTCGCGAATTGCCGTTAGCTTGCCCCGAAGAAATGTGAGGAAGCGCCATGCTCGTAAACGCGCACCATTTGGAAATTCTGGGCCATCTCGGTGCAGCGTGGATCGCGGGAAGCCTGATCGGGCTTGAGCGCAGCTTCCGCGGCCGGCCCGCGGGTTTCCGCACGCACGCGCTGGTATCGCTCGCCTCCGCGCTCCTCATGCTGATTACAGCCTATCCGCAGGACTGGCTGCCGCCGGAGGTGCGCGGTGCGGGCGTGAACACCATTCTCGACCCGCAGCGCATGGCCCAAGGCATCATGACCGGTATCGGCTTTCTCGGCGCCGGGGTGATCTTCAAGGAAGGGCTGACGGTGCGTGGCCTCACCACCGCGGCCTCGATCTGGATCACGGCGGCACTCGGTATTCTTTACGGCGTCGGCTACTTCTTCCCGGCGATCCTCGGCACGGTCGCCGTGCTCGGCACGCTGCAGGTCTTCCGCTGGATCGAGATCTGGATGCCGAGCCAGGCCTACGCGCACTTCATCCTGCGCTTCCCGCGCGCGCGCACCATGACCGAGGACAAGGTGCGGAAGATGATGCGCGATCACGGCTTCTCGGTTGCCAACATCAATTACCGGATGGAAGATGGCGGCAAGACCTTCGAATACCGCATGACCATCCAGACCACCGCAAAGGACGCGCTCGAGCGTCTCGCTGTCACGCTCCGCGAAAAGAAAGACGTGCTCGAATTCCGCATTTCGCCGGCGGGCGACTAATCGAACAACAAACAAAGTCTTGGGGAAAGAACAATGAAACTCGTCCGTTACGGCCCGGCTGGAAAAGAGAAGCCCGGCATCATCGACAAGAACGGCAAGCTCAGAAGCCTCGCGAAGATCATTCCGGACATCACGCCGGAAACGCTCGCCGCGGGCGCGATCGCGAAAATCAAGAAGGCGAAGATCGAGAAGCTCCCCGTCGTCTCCGGCAAGCCGCGCCTCGGCGCGCCGGTCGGCAAGGTCGGCAACTTCCCTGCAATCGGCCTCAACTACGCGGACCACGCAGCGGAAGCCGGCATGCCGATCCCGAAAGAGCCGATCATCTTTTCGAAGGCGCCGAACTGCATCGTCGGTCCGAACGACAACGTGATGATCCCGAAAGGCTCGACCAAGCTCGACTGGGAAGTCGAGATCGCCATCGTCATCGGCAAGCGCGCACGCTACGTCGAAGAGAAAGACGCGGTGAAGCACATCGCGGGCTACGCGGTCTGCAACGACGTATCCGAGCGCGCCTTCCAGGTGGAAGGCACCGGCCAGTGGATGAAGGGCAAGTGCGCCGAGACTTTCGGCCCGCTCGGCCCCTGGCTTGTCACCACCGACGAGATCAAAGACCCGCAGAAGCTCTCGATGTATCTCGACGTCAACGGCAAGCGCATGCAGACCGGCAATACGAAGACCATGATCTTCTCCTGCGCTTTCATCGTCGCCTACGTCTCGAAGTTCATGGTGCTGGAGCCGGGCGATGTTATCACCACCGGCACGCCGCCGGGCGTCGGCATGGGCATGAAGCCGCCAGTCTGGCTGAAAGCGGGCGACGTGATCACGCTCGGCATCGAGGGCCTCGGCGACCAGAAGCAGAAGGTCGTGCCGTTCAAGAAGTAAGCAATCGCGGCTGCCCAAGAAGAAATAAAAAGGCGAAAACTTGGGCAGCCGGTTTCTTGAGCGGGGCGGGCCTAGCGAATAGGCTCTGCCCCGGCTCCAACCAAGGGTACCCGCCAATGAAGACCGTGCTTCGCGTTCTCTCTATTTTTCTAATGCTCGCGCCGGGCGCGGCTCTCGCTCATACCGGCACGGGCGTGCACCAACACGGCTTCGCTTACGGATTTATGCATCCACTCGGCGGGATCGATCATCTGCTCGCCATGATCGCGGTTGGCCTGCTCGCAGCGCATCTTGGCGGCCGCGCGCTTCTACTCGTTCCGCTTTCCTTCGTCGTGCTGATGGCGGCCGGCGGAGCGGTCGGATTCATGGAAATCCGCCTGCCTTATGTCGAATTGCTAATCGCGGCGTCGGTCGTCGTGCTCGGTATGCTCGTCGCCTTCCGCACGAACGTGCCGCTCGTCGTAGCCATGCTGATCGCAGGCTTCTTCGCGATCTTCCACGGCCACGCGCATGGCGCGGAATTGCCGGATGGGGAGTCGCCCCTCCCTTATGCCGCAGGCTTCCTGCTCGCGACCGCACTTTTGCATCTCGCCGGCATTGCGATCGGTCTCGGTCTTGCGAAGCTTTCCGCAAGCGGTCTCGGCCAGCGCATCGTGCAGGCCGGCGGCGGCGCAATTGCGCTCGCCGGAATAGCCGTTTTCGCCCGCTTGCTTTGAGCCGCCATCAGGTAGCAGCGCGCTATTTCTTCTTCAGGAAGCTGTGTTCGAACGAGAGATAGAGGATGGCGCCGTAGCTCGTCGGCTGTCCGCTCGTGAACACGATCGGCGCCCCCGCGCCGACGACTAGCTGTCCCGCATCGAGATTGAACGCATAACGCATGCCCGGAGACATGGTGAGCGAGCGCTCGCGCCCGAGCATGCCGGTGTCGTCCACAAGCTCGGCCCAGTCGTGCCGGACCTCGAACATGAAATTCAGATTGCGGCTCACGGCATAGATCGCGCTGCCGCCGAGGAAATAGCTCGTCGTCGAGAAGGTCTGCACATCGAACAGATGCGTGAGACCGAGATTGCCGTGGAGCGTCACGCGGTCGGAGACGATCTTGCTGATCGGCAGGTTGAATTCGACGCCGGTCGAGCCGTCGCCCAGGCCCCTCAGCTCGTTACCCGAAGGCACGATCAGGCTGAAGCGCGGCGCGATCGCAGGCTGCTGCATCGTTTCGTCAAGCAACTGGTAGCGATAGTTCAGGTAGACGTCGCCGATGCCGCTCGCCCGCTGGCCGTTGGAGCGCAACCGCGCGAACGGGATCGAGTAGGAGAACTGGTGCGTCTGGCTCCAGAGCGGCCATTCCTGCGTGAAGACGAAATTCCAGTCGCGTCCCTGCCTGCGCAGGCTCATGATGTGCTGAACGACGCCCGGCTCCTGATTGTAGGACTCCTCGATGATGAAGGAGTTGTCCTGCAAACCCTTGGCGGTGCGCTTGTCTTCCTGCGCGAATGCCGGCCCCGAAAGTAACGCACCGGCCACACAGACAGCCGCAACCCACGCCACGCAACGCCCCGCCATTCTAGCCCCCTAGTTGCGAGTTATTCGCAAGTAACTTGCCCCGGCTTTCTCGGTTTGTCGAATCTATTTTTCGCTTTTCGCGGGGATACCGAGCTTGGTCCACAGGGCATGGAAGTGATGCACCGGCCCGCGTCCGGTGCCGACGCCGAGGTTCACGCCGGCCTTCAAAGCACCGGTGATGTAGTTCTTCGCGGCAGCAAGCGCATCATGCAATTCAAGCCCTTTCGCGAGCCCTGCGGCGATCGCCGAAGAAAGCGTACAGCCGGTGCCGTGCGTATGCGGCGTGTCGATACGCTCGACCGTAAAGCGGCGGACGCCGGAAGGTTCGATCAGCACATCGACCGCATGCTTCGTCGGCGCGTGTCCGCCTTTGACCAGCACGGCTTTCGCGCCGAGCTTCAACAGCGCCTCGCCCTGCGCCGCCATTTCGTTTTCGTGTTTCGCCACCGGCTGGCCGAGGAGTGCGGCGGCTTCCGCAAGATTGGGCGTGATGATGTCCGCGAGCGGAAACAGAAGGCGCTTGATCGTATCGGCCGCTTCGGGGACGAGCAGCCGGTCGCCCGATGCCGCGATCATAACCGGGTCGAGTACGACGTTTCGGGTGCTGTATTTTTTCAAACCGGCAGCGACCGCTTCGATCGTAGCAGGACGCGACAGCATCCCGATCTTGGTCGCGCGAACCTTCAGATCCGAATAGACCGCGTCGAGTTGCGCAGTGACGAATTCCGGCGGCACGTCGTGGATGCCGGCGACACCTTTCGTATTCTGCGCGGTCAGCGCCGCGATCACCGACGCGCCATAGATCCCGAGCGCGGAGAAGGTCTTGAGGTCGGCCTGAATGCCGGCACCGCCGCCGGAATCCGAACCCGCAATCGTGACCGCAATGGGAATCATCATTTTACTGTCTGCGTCGCCATTCATGGCGAAGCTATGGGACGGAACCAGCCGGTTCAAGGGCCCGCGCTTGCAACTCTACGCGCTTTTTGCTCCCCTCGCCCCTCAAGTCGTCCGGAGGCGCCCGCAATGATTCCGTTCTTCGTCCAGATCAAGTGCCAGCTTGGCAAGTCCTACGAAGTCGCCGACGCGCTAGCCGACGCGGAGATCGCTTCCGAGGTGTATTCGACTGCGGGCGAGTTCGACCTGCTCGCCAAGTTCTATGTCGATGACGGCACCGATATCGGCCACTTCGTGAACGAGAAGGTGCAGCGCATTCCCGGCATCCAGGACACGCGCACGATCATCACCTTCAAGGCGTTCGGCTGATCACTCGACCGGCGGGCCAGCAGGCGGCGTCTGCGCCTCTTTTTCTTTCTGACGGTTGATGCCAAGCGCACGCTCGCGGAAGATCACGAACAATCCCGCGGCGACGACGATGGCTGCACCCAGCAGCACGATTGCGTCGGGCAATTCGCTGAATATGAAGTAGCCGAGCACGACCGCCCAGATCATCGCGGTGTAGGAAAACGGCGCAACCACCGATGCCGGCGCGTGGCGATAAGAGTCGGTCAAGAGAATCTGCGCGATGCCGCCAAACACGCCGATGCCGAGGAGCGCAAGCGCGTCGCCGGGCGAAGGCCAGATCCAGGTCCACGGAAATATCAGAAGCCCGACGACGGTCGCAAAAATCTGGAAGGAGAAGACGAGCGACGCCGTCGTCTCGGTGGTTGTCATCGCGCGTACCTGCGTCATCGCAGCCGCTACAAAAAACGCACCAACCAAAGTCATGATCGCGCCGATGGCAGCCGATGATGTCATCGCGCTCGTCCCGAGATGCGGCGAGAGCATCACGAGAACACCGGCGAATCCGACAACGACCGCACTCCAGCGCCAGAAGCGGACAACCTCACCCAGGAATATCGCCGCAAGCGCCACGTTGAACAGCGGCGCGATGAAGCTGATTGCGGTCGAATCCGCGAGCGGCAGGCGCTGAAGACCGAGAAACATCAGGATCATCGCGGCGATGCCGGTAAGCGCGCGGGTAAAATGCCGTGCCGGGCTTTTCATCCTGAGCGCGGAGCGGATTTCCTGCCGCCACGCGAGCATGATCAGCAACGGGATCAGCGCGAGAAAACTACGCGCAAAAATCTGTTCGCCGATCGGGACACGGTCGCTGAGATACCGGACTAACGCGCCCATTAACGTGAACAGGAACGTGGCACCGAGCTGAAACGCGATGCCGAGGAATACGTTCGTACCCTTCATTGATCAGCCGCGCTGCGCGGACTGAATGGTCTGCCACACTTTCTGCGGCGTCGCCGGCATGTCGATATGTGTGATCCCGTAGCCGCGATGGAGCGCATCGACGACTGCGTTCATCACCGCGGGGCAGGAGCCGATCGCGCCCGCCTCGCCCGCGCCCTTCACACCGAGCGGGTTCGTGGTGCAGGGCACGTTCTTCGTCTCGAAGGAATAGTTCGGGGTGTCGGCCGCGCGCGGCAGCGCGTAGTCCATCAGAGACGCCGAGAGCAACTGCCCGCTTTCGTCATAGACCGTGTCTTCCATGATCGCCTGGCCGATGCCTTGCCCGATGCCGCCATGCACCTGCCCTTCGAGTAAAAGCGGATTGAGCGTGACGCCGAAATCATCGACCACGACATAATTTGCGAATTCGACACGGCCGGTTTCGGGATCGATCTCGACTTCGCAGACATGCGTGCCGTTGGGATAGGTCGGTTGCGGCGGAATGAAATTCTTTTCGACGCCCGAAAGCTGATCGGCCGAGACGCCGGGCTTCGCCGCAAGCTCGGCGAAGGAAAGCGCGCGGTTGGTGCCGCGCACGCGGGTCAGCCCATCCGCGATCTCGATATCTTCCGGCTTCGCGTCGAGATGTGTCGCGGCGAGCGCCTTGAGATTGTCCGCGAGCTTCGTGGTGGCCTTGCTCACCGCGGAACCCCCGGTCGGCATCGAGCGCGAGCCGACGGTGCCGCCGCCGGAGGGGATCAGATCGGTGTCGCCGGTGATCACGTTGATCTTCTCGAGCGGCAGGCCGAGCTGATCGTGAACGAGCTGGCGGAACGTGGTGGCGTGGCCCTGCCCGTTGGTCTGCGTGCCGATCAGCACGCTTGCGGTGCCGTCTTTCTCGATCCGCACCGTGGAAGTTTCCGGCGCGGTCTGGCCGCAGGCTTCGATGTAGCTTGCGATTCCGATGCCGCGCAGCTTGCCGTTCTTTTTCGACCCGGCGTGGCGCGAGGCGAAGCTCTTGTAACCGGATGCCTCTAGCGCGCGCGTCAGATGCTGGTTGAAATCGCCGCTATCGTAGGTGCGTCCGGTCGCGGTCTTGTAGGGCATCGCGTCCTTGCGAACGAAGTTCCTGCGGCGGATTTCTTCCGGTGCAATTCCGGTCGCAAGCGCGACCGCATCGGCGAGACGCTCGATGAGATAGGCCGCCTCCGGACGTCCCGCACCGCGATAGGCATCGACCGGCACGGTATGCGTCCACACCGTGCGCACGCGCCCGTAGACGACCGGAATATCATAGACGCCGGTCATCATGCTCGCGCCGAGATACGGAATGTAAGGCGCAACTTCCGAATAATACGCGCCCATGTTCGCGATGCAGTCGAGGCGCATTGCGAGAAACCTGCCGTCCTTGTCGATCGCCATTTCGGCAACCGTGACGTGATCGCGGCCCTGATTGTCGCCGATGAAATGCTCGCTGCGATCGGCGATCCAGGCGACCATGGCTTTAAGCTTTTCCGCTGCGAGCGCCGCCAGCACATATTCGCGGTACGCCGGCGCCTTGGTGCCGAAGCCGCCGCCGACATCGTCGGTGAGTACGCGCAACCGTTTCGGGTCCAGCTTCATGATCCCGCAGACGCTGTTGTGGATCATGTTCGCGCCTTGGCTCGACACCGTCATGGTGTAGCGACCGTCTGCGCCATAGGAGACGACGACGCCGCGCGTTTCCATGAAATTCGTCACCAAGCGCTGGTTGACGATCTCGATTTTTACGATCTTCGCGGCACTATCGAAAACTTTCTTTGCAGCCTCCGCGTCGCCGACATCCGCAATGTAGGCTTTGTTGTTATCGCGGCCCGGCCAGACCTGCGGCACACCGGGCTTCAGCGCTTCCGCAGTTCCCGAGATCGCTGGCAACGGCGTCCACTCGACTTCGATGGCTTCGAGCGCGTTGCGCGCAGCCTGCACCGTATCGGCAATGACAAACGCAATCGCGTCACCGACATGGCGCACTTCTTCCGTGCAGAGCACTTCATAAGGCGGAATGTAAACGGCCTTTTCGTCCACCGGCTTGATGAAAGCGGCGGCGCGGCAGGCAAGATTGGCAAAATGTTTCACGTCATCCGCGGTGAGAATGAGCTTCACGCCGGGCACCGCCTTCGCCGCTTCCAGGCTCGCAATCTTGAACTTCGCGTGCGCATGCGGCGAGCGCAGCACGGCAGCGCGAAGCGCGTCTTCCGGAACGCAATCGGCGACGAATTTACCGTGCCCCATGACGAGCGGCGGATCCTCGAGACGCGTGTGCGGCTGTCCGGACCCGAATTTCAGCGGACGCATTCAATTCGCTCCATCAGGATTTGGCGCGCGCGGGACGCGAAGGCGCGGGCGGCGGCGCTGCCTTGCGCAAGCCGACCCGGCGCGACACCACATAGAACACCGGCGTGAAGATCAGGCCGAACACGGTAACGCCGACCATGCCGAACACCACCGGCGTGCCG
The DNA here is from genome assembly GCA_019752575.1 of Xanthobacteraceae bacterium. Classification (GTDB taxonomy): domain Bacteria; phylum Pseudomonadota; class Alphaproteobacteria; order Rhizobiales; family Xanthobacteraceae. The sequence goes on from JAIELW010000018.1 coordinate 95,783, forward strand.
AGTGCCTGGCGCAACTCCGCGCCCGCGCCGGTCGCAAGCATCATCGGTATGGTGCCGAGAACGAAGGCGAGCGACGTCATGATGATCGGTCGCAGCCGGAGGCGCGCGGCCTCGACCGCCGCATGCAGCGCATCCTCGCCGCGATCCTCGATCTGCTTCGCGAACTCGACGATCAGGATCGCGTTCTTCGATGCCATCGCAATCAGCACGATGAAGCCGACCTGCGTGAGGATGTTGTTGTCCTGCCGCCAGATGAAAACGCCGACGATCGCCGCGATCAGGCACATCGGCACGATCAGGATGACTGCGAGCGGCAGCCGCAGGCTTTCGAACTGCGCCGCGAGCACGAGAAAAACGAACACGGTCGCGAGAATGAAGACGAAGATCGCGGTATTGCCTGCGCGATTTTGCTGGAAGGCGAGCGTCGTCCATTCGAACGAGTAGCCTTGCGGCAGCACTTCCGCAGCCAGGCGCTGCATGATCTCGATCGCCTGACCCTGGCTGTAGCCGGGCGCGGCGGCGCCATCGAGTTCCGCTGCGGGATAAAGATTGTAGCGCGGGATTCGATAGGGGCCGGACTGGTCGCGCACGGTCGTGAACGAGCCGAGCGGAACAGTCGCGCCAGCCGCATTGCGCACGCGGATTTTCAGCACGTCTTCGGTGCTCAGGCGATCGTTCGCCTCCGATTGCGCGACCACGCGAAAGGTGCGGCCGAACAGATTGAAGTCGTTGACGTAGGCCGAGCCGATATAGGTCTGCAGCGAAGAGAACACATCGGTGATGTTGACGCCCAAGAGCTGTGCCTTCTGCCGGTCGATATCGAGATAGAGTTGTGGCGTCTGCGTCTCGAACAGCGAGAACACTTGGGCGACCCCCTGCGTCTGCGCGGCGCGGCCCATCATCTGATAGACGACGCCCTGCAGCGCCGCGGGCCCCTGCCCTGAGCGGTCCTGAATCATCATGCGGAAGCCGCCGGCGTTGCCGATGCCCTGCACCGGCGGCGGCTGCACCACGATGGTGAGCGCCTCCTGGATCGGCGCGAGCTTCGCAAACAGCGCCTGCTGAATCCCGGTCGCCGACAGGCTCGTATTGCCGGCGCGGTCGGGAAACGGCGTGAGCACGACGAAGATCGCGCCCGAGTTCGGCGCCACCGTGAAGGTTGCGCCGGAGAAGCCGACGATGTTGATTGCGTGCTGCACGCCAGGCACTTCGAGCGCGAGTTTGGTCGCGCGCTTCATTACTTCGTCGGTGCGCCCGAGCGCGGCACCCGGCGGCAGCTGCACGGCGATGATCAGATAGCCGCGGTCTTGCTGCGGGATGAAGCCCTGCGGCGTGCGCGAAAACTGGAACAGGCCGAAGGCAACGGTCGCGCCGTAGATGATCAGCATGATGCCGACGATGCGCACGGTGCGCGCCGCAAGCTGGTTGTAGCGCGTTGCGACCCAGTCGAAACCGTAATTGAAGTAACCGAAGAATTTCTTGAAATAGACGGCTAGCCCCTTCGGCTCCTCGCGACTGTGCGGCTTCAGCAGCAGCGCGCACATCGCTGGCGAAAGCGTCAACGACACGAGCAACGAAATCGCGGTGGCAGAAATGATCGTGAGCGCGAACTGCCGGTAGAACTGGCCGGAAATACCGGTGACGAAGGCCGCCGGAACGAACACCGCCGTCAGCACCAGCGCGATCGCGACCAGTGCGGCGCCGACCTCGTCCATCGACTTGTGGGTCGCTTCCTTCGGCGCCATGCCGGTTTCGATGTTGCGCTCGACGTTCTCGACCACCACGATCGCATCGTCGACCACGATGCCGATGGCGAGCACGAGGCCGAACAGCGTCAGGTTGTTGATGGTGAAGCCGAACACCGTCATCAGGAAGAAGGTCCCGATCAGCGAGATCGGGATCGCCAGAATCGGGATCACCGCCGCGCGCCAGGTTTGCAGGAACAGCACGACGACAAGGATCACGAGTACGATGGCCTCTAACATCGTCTCGACGACCGCGTTCACCGACTCCGAGATGAATTGCGTGGGATCGTAGATGATGTCGTATTTGACGCCGGGCGGCAGCCGCTCGCCGAGCTGCTTCATCGTGTTGCGAATGGCGGTCGCGGTCGAAAGCGCGTTCGAGCCGGGACGCTGGAAGATCGCGAGCGCGACGGCTTCGTTGTCGTTGAGATAAGAGTTCGAGCCGTAATCCTGTGCAGCCAACTCGATCCGCGCGACGTCTTTTAAGAGCACGACGGCGTTCGCGGTCGTCTTGATGACGATATTGGCGAATTCTTCCGGCGTGGCGAGACGCCCTTGCGTCGTTACCGCGATCTGGAATTCGCGGCGCTCATCGACCGGCGGCGCATTCAGAACGCCGGAGGCGACCTGTACGTTCTGCCGCTGCATCGCCGCGACCACGTCGTTCGCGGTCAAACCCAGCGTGTGCAGGCGGCCCGGATCGAGCCACACGCGCATCGCATAATCGCGGCTGCCGAACACGGTGATCGAGCCGACGCCATCGACGCGCGTCAGCACGTCCTTGATCTCGAGGTTGGCGTAATTCGAAATGAACAGGCTGTCGCGTGTTTTATCGGGCGAGTAGAGATGCACGATCAGCATGAGATCGGGCGAGGACTTCGTCACCGTCACGCCGATGTTGCGCACTTCCTGCGGCAGGCGCGGGTTCGCGATCGCGACGCGGTTCTGCACCTGTACCTGCGCCTGATCGAGATTGGTGCCGATGTCGAAGGTAACCTGGATCGTGAAGCGGCCGTCGGCGGTTGCATTCGAAGACATGTACAACATGCCTTCCACGCCGTTGATCTGTTCCTCAATGGGCGCGACGACCGTGGTCGCGACCGTCTCCGCATTCGCACCGGGATACTGGCCGGAGACGTTGATCACCGGCGGCGCGATTTCCGGATACTGCGCAACCGGCAGCCGGACGAAGCTCACCGCGCCGAGAATCACGATGATGATCGAGACGACGGACGCGAAGATCGGCCGGTTGATGAAAAAGTGCGAAATACCCACGCGCCTGCGCTCCGCCTATTTCTTTTGCTGCTGCTGTTTCTGGGCGGCGGCCTTCTGCTCTTCTTCCGTCATCGGAGTCACCTTGATACCCGCCCGCGCGCGCATCAGCCCGTTGACGATCACGCGGTCCTCGGGATCGAGACCGCTGCGGATCACACGCAGGTTGCCCTGCAATGCGCCAAGCTCTACGTATTTCTGGCGGACCGTGTTTTCCGCATCGACCACATAGACGAACTTGCGGATCTGCTCGGTGCCGATCGCGGCATCCGGCACGAGCATCGCCTCGTATTCGGGCGAGCCAGGTACGCGAATTCTTCCGAACATGCCCGGCGTGAACAATGCCGTCGCGTTCGCGAACTGCGCGCGGCCGCGGATCGTGCCGGAACTCGTGTCGATCACGTTATCGACGAAGTCGATGGTGCCTTTGTGTTCGAACGATTTCTCGTCGAGCAACCGCAATTCGGCGGGAAGCTTCGTGCCCCGCTCGTCGGCACGGCCCGTCTGCGTGGCGATGCGCTGGTAGCGCAGGTACGACGCTTCATCGAAAGAGAACTCGAAGCGGATCGGATCGATGGAAACGATGGTCGAAAGCAACGTGGTCGAACCCGTGATCGTCCCCGTGACGAGGTTGCCTGGCGAAACGCGCCGGTCGCCGATGCGGCCAGAGACGGGCGCGCGCAGCTCGGTGAATTCGAGATTGAGTTCGGCGGTTTTCAACGCGGCTTCCGCCGCCTGCAAGGCGGCGTCCGCCGCACGCTTCGCCTGCACGCGCTGGTCGTACAGCGCTTCGGCGATCGTCTTCTGCTGCAACAGCGTTTCCGCGCGCGAAAGATCGGCTGCCGTGAGATCGGCCTGCGATTTCGCGCGGGCGAGATCGGCACGCGCCTGGTCGACCGCGGCCTTGAACGGACGTTGATCGACCGTGAACAAGAGATCGCCGGCCTTCACGAGCTGGCCGTCGGTGAAGTGAACCTTTTCGAGGTAGCCGGAAACGCGCGCACGGATTTCAACCGAGTCGACCGCAATGAAGCGGCCGACATATTCGTCGCGGTCGACGAGCTTCTGGCGGACCGGATTGGCGACGGTCACCTGCGGTCCGGGCGGCGCGGGAGGCGCGCTCTGGCCGCAGCCGGTAAGTAAAAGGGCCAAAGAAATGGCGGCGCCGAGGGCCGCGTTCGGGCGGTACATGGATTGGCTCTGGCAATGGCGGATCGGCAGATTTCTTACACCGGGGGGACCGCTTAGTCACATGCGCCCCGCGCATACGGCTACTCAGGGTTTGCCGCCGGCTCCGCGCTTTTGAGGAGGCCGCGCAGCCATCGGCGCCCCAGAAGCATCCAGATCGATGCGAGATAAATCGCGCCGCCGAAGGCTGTCAGCGCAAGAAGCAGCGCCTCGTCGCGAAGCGATGTCATCTTCGCGAAATGTGGCGCTAGAAACATCGCTCCGAAGAACAAGACGGCGGCGAGAATAATTCCGGCGGCGATGAGTCGCACGGAATTTCCAATGGTGTTTTCGCCGGGCTTGGCAAAACCGCGCCGCTTCGCAAACCAGATCAGCAGCATGAGATTGAGCCACGCGCCCGCGGCGGTCGCGAGCGCAAGACCGGCCTGTGCGAGCGGCGCCATGAGCGCGATTTTGAGTGCGATGTTGAGCGCGACACCGAGAAGCGCCGCGATCACCGGTGTCGTGGTGTCGCCGCGCGCGTGGAATGGCGCCACGAAGCTGCGCATCAGCACGAAGGGAATGAGCCCCGTCGCATAGGCAGCCAGCGTCTGGCCCGCCGCGGCCGCGTCGGCAGCGGTGAACGCACCGCGCGCGAACAGCGCACGCATGATGAGTTCGGGAATGACAAGCGAGGCCGCCGCGCACGGCACGGCGAGTAGCAACGCAAATTCGATAGCTCTGCCCTGTGAAGCTGCCGCCGCCTTCTCGTCGCCCGCAGCTAAGCGCCGCGCCATCTCGGGCAGAAGCACGGTGCCGACCGCGATACCGACGACGCCGATCGGAAGCTGGTGAATGCGGTCCGCGTAGTAGAGCGCGGAGAGAGCGCCGGCCGGAAGAAATGTCGCGATGATTGTGTCGGCAAACAACGCGAGCTGCACCCCGCCCGCGCCGACGATTGCAGGTCCCAGCGCTTTCAGGAATTTCTTCGTCGGCTCGTCGAGCTTCGGAATTTTCAGGCGCAGGCCGAAGCCGTTCTTTTCGGCGTCGCCTGCGACCAGCGCGAGTTGCAGAATGCCCGCGATCAAAACGCCCCACGCCGCGGCATGCCCGGCGGTGGGAAACAGCGCGGCATAGGTTAGTGTTCCAATCATCGCGAGGTTCAGAAGCACCGGCGCGCCGGCCGCGCTCGCGAAACGGTTGTTCGCGTTCAGCGTGCCCGCGATCAGGCTCTCAATCGAAATCAGCGCGAGATAAGGAAACGTGATCCGCGTCAGCGCCACCGCAAGCTCGAAGCGCGAAGCATCGAGCCCCGGCGCGAGCAACCGCACGACTTCCGGCGTGTAGATCAGCGCGGCGGCGAGCAGCACGGCCTGCAATACGATCATTGCGAGCGCGAGACGATCAGCGAAGGTCCGCGCAGCTAATTTTCCGTTCTGTTCGAGCGTGCGCGCGTAGGCGGGAACGAAGGCGGCAGCGAACGCGCCTTCGGCGAAAATCGCGCGGAAATGATTGGGGAGGCGGAAGGCCACGAGAAATGCGTCGGCGATCGGCCCCGCGCCGAGCACCGCCGCCATCACGACGTCGCGGATAAATCCGGTGATGCGCGAGAACAGCGTAAAGCCGCCGACGGTGAAGAAGCGCCGGATCATGCACGCGCTCGCAAAGGCAGAGAGGAATTTTCCCTCCCCCTCACCCGGTTGCTTTGCTCCCTACGGTCGCAAACCAACCCACCCTCTCCCCCTCCCGTTTGGGAGGGGGAGAGGGAAAAGGGTGATCGAGCGCAAGCGAGATCGCCCGCGGGTGAGGGGGTGGGTAAAGAAGAAAAGTAGATTGGTTCGCGAATTGCGCGACGGATCAGCCGAGCGCCTCGCGCACCGCCGCGATCACGCGATCCTGCGTCGGCTCGTCGAGATAGGGATGCATCGGCAGCGAAATCACTTCGGCAGCGAGCTTGTCCGTGACCGGCAGGCCGTTGCCCGCGACCGGATAGCGCTTGTAGGGCTCCTGCCGGTGCAGGGGCTTCGGGTAATAGATCGCGGTCGGCACGCCGCGCGTGGACAGCACGGCGGCCAGCGCATCGCGCTTTTCGACTCGGATCGTGTATTGCGCCCATACCGAACCATAGCCTGACGCGACTTCCGGCACGATGGCAACGTCCTTGAGGCCGGCCGCATAGCGGGCGGCGATACGGTTACGCGCCTCGATCTCGTCCGGGAAGATTTTCAGCTTCTCGATCAACACCGCGGCCTGAATGGTGTCGAGGCGTCCGGTCATGCCGATGCGGACGTTGTCGTATTTATCAGCGCCCTGTCCGTGCACCCGGATCGAGCGCAGGATTTCCGCGAGCTTGTCGTCGTCGGTGAAGACCGCGCCGCCGTCGCCGTAGCAGCCCAAGGGTTTCGCCGGGAAAAAGCTCGTGGTCGTCAGCAGGGCCTGTGTGCCGACGCGCTTGCCTTTGTAGGTTGCGCCGAACGACTGCGCGGCGTCGGAAATCACGAACATGCCTTCGCGCTTGGCGATCGCGGCGACCGCGTCGAGATCGGCCGGCTGGCCGAACAGATCGACCGGAATGATCGCCTTAAGCTTTAAGCCCGCGCGCTTTGCATCCGCGATCGCGCGGTCGAGGCTCGCGAGGTCCATGTTGAAGGACTTTTCATCGACATCGACGAAGATCGGAGACGCGCCGACGCAGACCACGGCTTCGGCGGTCGCGCAGAACGTAAACGACGGGCAGAACACCGCGTCGCCGGGACCGGCACCCGTCGCCATCAGCGCCATGATCAGCGCATCGGTGCCGTTCGAGCAGGAGATCGTGTGGCGCGCGCCGCAGAATGCCGAAAGATCGGCCTCAAGCTGGCGCACCTCCGGACCCATGATGAACTGGCAATGCGCGAGAACTTTCGCCACCGCGTCGTCGATGCTTTTGCCAAGGCGCTTGCGCTGCGCGGCGATGTCGATGAACGGAATGGGAGCCTGATCGGCGCGCATGTGCTGATTCACGAATTCGATCCCGGAGAAATTCAGCCGACGACTTTGCGCGGTGCGCGGCGGAACGCCGGATGCGGGTCGGCAAGACAGCGGATCGCGATCTCGAGCGAGGCGACGCCCTCTTCGCCGGTGACGGCGGGCTTCTTGGTGCCGCGCACCGCATCGACGAACGCCATGAGTTCGGCGCGCAGCGGCTCGGTGTGGCCGACCGAAAGATGGCGCATGCCGTAGGAGCCGTCCTTCTGGAAGCCGAAGCACTCGGTCACCGTGCGGGTGAGCAAATCCGCCATGATATACTTGTCGCGGGTCGCGACCTGCACGTTGCGCGCCTTGAACGGCGTCAGCCAGTTGGTGTTGATGTGCGCAAGCACGCCGTTCGCGGTACGGAACTGCAAGAGCGCAATGTCTTCGCGCTCGGCGATCACCGAAGAAATCTGCGGCTGCACCTCCGCGATTTCGGATTCGGTGAACCAGCGAATGAGATCGATGTCGTGAACGGCGAGATCGATGACGACGCCGACATCCGACATGCGCGGCGGGAACGGGCCCACGCGCGTAATCCCGATCGAAAGAATTTCCTCGCCTGCGACCGCCTGCTTGATCGCCTGCACCGCCGGATTGAAGCGCTCGACATGACCGACGACAAGGGTCACGCCGTTGCGCGCGGCAGCGGTGACGATCTCGCGGCCCTGCTCGACCGTGGTCGCGATCGGCTTCTCGACGAGGAGTGCTACGCCCGCGTCGATTAATTCGAGCGAAATCTGGTGATGAAGATGCGTGGGCGCCGCAACGATGACGGCATCCACTTTGCGCGCGATCAGTTCTTTGTGGTCGGCGAGAACTTCGGCGCCTTCCGCCTGTCCGGCTGCCTGCGAAGCGCGTCCCGCGTCCGGGTCGGCGACACCGACCAGTTCCACGCCGGGAAGTTCGGAAAGGACACGCGCGTGATTGCGGCCCATGACACCGGCGCCGATGACGCCGACCCGAAGATTGCGCTCAGGCGCGCTAGACACTTTGCTGGACGCCACAGTGAACCCCTCAAAATCCCCTGACCGTGAAGCGTGGCTTACCCCGCCCCTCCAGAGGCCGGAACCCCTTAAGGCTCACAATTCATGTCCTAGGGTTACAGCGCCTTATTCTGCGGCGGTCTGGCTGATTTTTGCTGTGGGAAGGTCCAGTCCGGCCGCCAGCGTGTCGTCACGGAACGCCTTCACGCCATCGAGCGAGAGATCGGCGGCGGACTTGGTGCCGAGCGCCTTTAACTTTTTCAGGATGTCGGCGGGCGCGGTGATGATGTGTGCGCCCATGTCGTTCGCCTCGATCACGTTCCAGACCTCGCGGGTCGAGGCCCAGATCACTTCCACATTCTTCGCCGCGTTCGCGAGTTTCACCGCAAGCGACACGGCAGGCTTGTAGTCGATGCCGAGATCGGCGAGGCGGCCCGCGAAAACGGAGGTGCAGCCGGGCGCATTACCTGCGAGCGCCGCGGTCGCGCGCTCGACCTGCTCCTCGGTGCAGAGCACGGTGACGTTGATCTTCACGCCGTCCTTGGAGAGCGAGCGGATCGCGTCGTAGAGCGTCTCGCCGCGCGTGTTGATGACCGGCAGCTTCACATAGACGTTCTTGCCCCAGGTCGTGATCAGCCGCGCCTGCGCGATCATTTCCGGAATGTCGTCGGAGAGCACCTCGAACGAAATGTGCCGGTCAGGCACGGCCGCGACCAGATCGCGCGCATAGGCCTCGTAGTCGTTGACCCCCGCCTTCTTCAAGAGCGACGGGTTGGTGGTGAAGCCCGCGATGTACTTCTGCTTCGCCATCTCCACGATCTGCGCCTTTTCGGCGCCGTCCGTGAACAGCTTGATTTTCAGCGACTCGAGCGTGCGGGTCATCGTGGTCAATCCTAGCAATCCTTGCGCTTCGTCCGAAATCAGGGCAATCGGTCCCGTCCTCATCCATAACCAAATCCCGGCATGCTTTCCACCGACGATCTGAAGGCCCTCGAAGTCCTGCATCCCTGTTTGCACAAGCGCTATTCGGGGGTGACGACGGCGATTCTGGCGGTCGCCCCGCAGATGGCGAAGTTAGCGAAGACCGCGCTCGTCGGCCTGCGCTGGACCGTGCCGGGGCTGCCGACGATTTCGGTGAACGACGTGCGCCGCTTGGGCCGCTCGGTTCCGCCGGCGAAACCCTTCCGCATCTGGCACGCACGCCGGAACGACGAGATGATCGTCGGGCTGCTGCTGAAAAAACTCCTCGGGCTGAAGCTGGGGATGGTTTTCACATCTGCCGCGCAGCGCAAGCACAAGCGGTTTTCGCGCTGGCTGATGAGCAAGATGGACGCCATCATCTGCCCCTCGCCCGACGCCGCGAGCTATCTCACATTTCCTGCGACGGTGGTCTTTCATGGCGTCGATGCGGAGCGCTATCGCCCCGCCGAAGATCGCGACGCCGAATGGGCCGCGACCGGCCTTCCCGGAAAATACGGCATCGGCGTCTTCGGCCGCATCCGCGCGCAGAAAGGCACCGACCTCTTTATTGAATCGATGTGCCGCCTCCTGCCGCGTTATCCGGATTTCACCGCCGTCGTGATCGGTCTCGCGACCCCGCAGGAAAAAGAGTGGGAAGCCGCGCTCAAGAAGAAAGTGCAAGACGCAGGCCTTGCGAACCGAGTAATTTTCCTCGGCGAGTTGCCAGAGAACGACGTGCCGGGCTGGTTCCGGAAGCTCACCGTTTTCGTCGGCCCGCAGCGAAACGAAGGCTTCGGGCTGACCACGCTGGAAGCCATGGCAAGCGAGCTTGCGGTCGTGGCAACGAAAGCGGGCGCTGCGCGCCATCTCGTCGAGGAAGACGTAACCGGCCATCTCGTCGAGATCGAGGACGCCGATACGTTGACGGCCCGCATCGAAAACCTGATGAAAGACCCGAAACGCGCGCAACAGTTCGGCAAGGCCGGGCGCGCGCGAGTGCTGGAAAAATTCGCGATCCAGCGCGAGGCGGAAGGCATCTATAAAGTCTATCAGCGGGTCTGGAACACGAAGAAAATCTGATGCCTGAAATTCTCTTCATCAAAACCTCCTCGCTCGGCGACGTGATCCATCACATGCCCGCGATGACGGACGCGCGGAAACATTTTCCGAATGCGAAAATCTCGTGGATGGTCGAAGAGGCCTATGTCCCGCTCGCGAAACTGCATCCGGGCGTCGACGACGTGATCCCGGTCGCGGTGCGCCGCTGGCGCAAGGCGATCCTGAAGCCCTCGACATTCTCGAAAACGTGGAAAGAGGTCGGCCGTCTGCGCGCCAAGCTGAAACTCAAGCGCTTCGACAAGATTATCGACACGCAAGGTCTCGTGAAAACCGTGATGCTTTCGAAATGGGCGCGCGGCGAGCGCCACGGCTACGACGCGCAATCCATCCGCGAGCCGTTCGCGTCGCGCTTCTACCATGTGAAGCACACGGTGAGCCGCGAATTGCATGCGGTCGGCCGCAACCGCGCGCTGACAGCCATATCCCTCGGCTACAAGGTTGAAGGCGGACCCGACTACGGCATCGACCGCAAGCGCATCGCGCCGGTGTCCGATGCGCCCTATGCGCTGCTTTTTCACGCCACCGCGCAGGAAAGAAAAGAGTGGCCCGAAGAACGCTGGATCGAAGTCGGCAAGTCGTTAGAGGCCAAAGGCATCACGCCGGTGCTGCCCTGGGGTAACGACCGCGAGCATGCGCGCAGCCACCGCATTAAGAATGCGCTGAAAAATGCGCGCGTGCCGGACAAGGCGCCGCTCGGCGAAGTCGCGGGGTTGATTGCAGGCGCGACCCTCGTCGCTGGTGTCGATACCGGACTTTTGCATCTCGCCGCCGCGCTCGAAGTGCCGCTGGTCGCGATCTTTATTGCGACCAAGCCCGGCCTCTCCGGCCCGGTCGGCCGCGGCCCGCTGAAGACGCTCGGCACCGCCGGCGAAGTGCCTGCGGCTGCGGACGTGATCGCGGCAATCGAAACCCTGCCGCGATAAACAGAAACTCTCCCTCCCCCTTGCGGGGAGGGTGGCCGCGAGCGAAGCGAGCGGTCGGGTGGGGGTAAATACTTGCGCTGTCACCCCACCCTGCTCGCGTCGCTAGCGCTCCGCGAGCCTCCCTCCCCATCAAGGGGAGGGAGAAAGAATAGTAGCGAAGTTCGCTGTCAGCGCCCGCTTCACCGACTCCACGACGCGCGAGGCCGGAATTTCCCGCATGCAGTTGTGATGCTGGAGCGGACAGACATATTGCATGCAGAACTGGCAATCGAGCAACGGCTCGTGCGTGACGATGTCGGCTACCGGATTGATCGGCGCCCACTTCGCGGGATCGGTCGGGCCGAAGATTCCGATTGCCGGAACGCCGAGCGCCGCGGAGACATGCAGCAAGCCTGAATCGTTTGCGACGACCGCACTCGCGAGCGACAGCGCGATCACGCCGTCGCTCAACTTGCCGCCGGTGAAATCACGCACGCCTTGCCCCGCGTGTTCGAGAATTTCTTTGGCGAAGGTTTTTTCGTCCGGTCCACCGATGATCCAGACTTCAACGCCGCCTTGCGCCAATTGCTTCGCCGTCTCCGCGTAATAGGCAACCGGCCAGCGCTTGGCTTCGCCGACCGAGCCCGGCGCCAGCGCAACCGCGCGCGTGCCTTTCGCGACGCTCATTCTGCCGCGCCATTCGTCGGCCTGTATTTCCGACACAACGAGCTGCGGCAGCGGCCACCGCGGCGGCAACGGCGCGTGCTTCGGCAGCGCCAGCGCACAGGATTGATCGATCATCCGCTTGTGGCTCTTCTCGTCCCAGCGAATGTCGTTGAGAAGAAGCAGACGCCCTTCACCGAATACGCCCGTGCGCTCGGGAATGCCCGCGAGCCAGGGCGCGAACGCCGCCTTCCACTTGCGCGGCATGATCAGCGCGGAGCCGTATTTCTCTTCGCGCAGAATTTTCGCGAGCGCGAAGTTTTCCGGGAACGCTGCTTTTTTTCGCGGAATATCGAAAGCGATCGCCTTGCGCACGCCGGGCATAAAAGCGGTGAGCGACGCGGTCAGCTTCGAGGCCAGCATATCGATGGGGCGGTCCGGAAAGCGCTCGTTCACGACGCGCACGACCGAGTGGCAGCGGACGAAGTCGCCGATCCACATATAGGGCACGATAAGAATCGGCCGCCGGTCGCTCTCTTTATTCATGACACTTCTTTGAAAAAACCGCGGGCGCAACGCAAGCCTTATGGTGAATCAATCCTTAAACCCGCCCAATTCGCCGAAAATCAACCCTATCGCTTCACGGGCCCTCAACCGCCGCCTGTTATCTCCCTGTCGTAGACAAGGGGCAAAGCGGGCGGCAGATGGCGATTCTGGTCACAGGCGGCGCCGGCTATATCGGCAGCCACATGGTTCTCGCGCTGTGCGATGCGGGCGAGGAAGTTGTCGTGCTCGACGATCTTTCGACCAGCGTGCGCGATAACGTCGACCCCCGCGCGCGTTTCGTGCAGGGCGACGTCTCCGATCCGCTGATCGTCATGCGCCTGATCGCCGAACATCGCATCCGCGCGGTCGTGCATTTCGCGGCGAAGATCGTGGTGCCGGATTCGGTCGCCGATCCGCTCGACTATTATCTGGCGAACACCGCGAAGACCCGCGCGTTGCTCGCTGCCGTCACCAGCGCGCACGTTCCGCATTTCGTGTTTTCTTCGACCGCCGCCGTATACGGCAATGTCTCGCAGGAGCCGGTCGCTGAGGAAACGCCTGCCATTCCCGTCTCACCTTATGGCGCATCGAAGCTGATGTCGGAGTGGATGCTGCGCGACAGCGCGCACGCCTATGGTTTGAAGTATGTCGCGCTTCGCTATTTCAACGTCGCAGGCGCCGATCCGAAAGGCCGCTCCGGCCAGTCGACGCCGAAAGCTACGCACCTCATCAAAGTCGCGTGCGAAACCGCGACCGGCAAGCGCAAAGGCATGCAGGTTTTCGGTACGGACTATCCGACTGAAGACGGCACCTGCATCCGCGACTACATCCATGTCAGCGATCTCGTGGCCGCGCACATGGATGCGCTGCGTTACCTGAAAGCTGACGGCGATAACGCGGTGCTGAACTGCGGCTACGGCGCGGGCTATTCGGTGCTCGAAGTGATCGAGACCGTGAAGCGCGTCTCCGGCGTCGACTTCCCGGTCGAGATCGCACCTGCGCGCGCGGGCGATCCGGCGGCGATCGTGGCAAGCGCGGACAAAATCCGCCGCGTACTCGGCTGGCAGCCGGAATTCGACAATCTCGAAACCATCGTCCGCCACGCGCTCGCCTGGGAGCGGAAGCTCCCTGCGAAGTCCGCCGCCGCTTAACCAAATTCCACGCGCGCTTGCCGGGGACAATGCCCCCGTGGCAAAAGCCTCCCGCTAGCGGGGACGCTTTTCATGCACATCACGATGATCGGCGCGGGTTATGTGGGCCTCGTTTCGGGCGCCTGCTTTGCCGACTTCGGACATAACGTCGTCTGCGTCGATACCGACGCCGCGAAGGTGGCCGCGCTGCGCGACGGCAAGATTCCGATCTTCGAGCCCGGGCTCGACGAGATCGTCGCGCGCAACGTGAAAGCGGGCCGCCTCGCGTTCACGACCAAGATCGCGGAAGGTCTCGCGAAGGCCGAAGTCGTATTCATCGCCGTCGGCACGCCGTCGCGCCGTGGCGACGGCCACGCGGACATTTCTTATGTGCTCGCGGCCGCGCGCGAGATCGCGCAAGCCGCGACAAGACCGCTCGTCGTTGTGACGAAATCGACCGTGCCGGTCGGTACCGGCGACGAAATCGAGAAGATGCTCGCGGAAATAAAACCGAAGGCGAAAATTTCGGTTGTGTCGAACCCGGAATTCCTGCGCGAGGGTGCCGCGATCGAAGACTTCAAGCGCCCGGACCGCATCGTGATCGGCACCGGCGACGAAGACGCGCGCAAGATCATGACCGCGGTCTATCGCCCGCTCAATCTCAATCAGGCTCCGCTGCTTTTCACCGGCCGCCGCACCGCGGAACTGACGAAGTACGCCGCCAACGCCTTTCTCGCGACCAAGATCACCTTCATCAACGAGATGGCGGACCTCGCGGAGAAAGTGGGGGCGAACGTGCAGGAGATCGCGCGCGGCATCGGCCTCGACAACCGGATCGGCTCGAAATTCCTCCACGCCGGCCCAGGCTATGGCGGCTCGTGCTTTCCGAAGGACGCGCTCGCGCTGATCAAGACCGCGAACGATTTTGGCGCGCCGTCGCGTATCGTCGAGACCGTCGTCTCGGTGAACGACAAGCGCAAAAGCGATATGGCGGAGCGCGTGATCACCGCCGCCAGCGGCTCGCTCAAGGGAAAAACCGTCGCCGTGCTCGGCCTCACCTTCAAGCCGAACACCGACGACATGCGCGACGCACCGAGCCTCGCGATCGTGCCGGCCTTGCAGGCCGCGGGCGCGAAGATTCAGGCACACGATCCCGAGGGCATGGAAGCCGCTGCCAAGTTGCTTTCGGATGTTACGTTCTGCAGCGGGCCCTATGAAGCGGCGAAGGGCGCAAATGCGCTCGTCATCATCACCGAATGGGACGCCTATCGCGCGCTCGATCTCTCGAAACTGAAATCCGCGCTCGCCGAACCCGTGATCGTCGATCTGCGCAATATTTATGTGCCCGCGGAACTCGCTGCCAAGGGCTTCCGCTATATGAGCATCGGCCGCCCGCCGGTTTAACGCTCTCGTTAGATGCGATTTGCCATTCCCGCCCGGACGCGGCAAAAGGCGGGGAATCCCGCGAATTTTGATGGTTCAGCCCCGAAATGCAGCGCATTCGTAAGGCCGTATTCCCCGTTGCAGGTCTCGGCACCCGCTTTCTGCCCGCCACCAAGGCCGTGCCGAAGGAAATGCTGACCGTGGTCGACCGCCCGGTGATCCAGCATGTCGTGGACGAAGCGCGCGCGGCAGGGATCGAGCATCTGATTTTCGTGACGGGCCGCGGCAAGGCCGTGATCGAAGACCATTTTGATCGCGCTTACGAGCTGGAAGCGGCGCTGGAAGCGCGCGGCAAGAAAGCCGAGCTTGCGATCCTGAAGGAAGCGCAGCCGGGCGCGGGCGAGACGAGCTTCACGCGCCAGCAGTCGCCGCTCGGCCTCGGCCATGCGGTCTGGTGCGCGCGCGATCTCGTCGGCAACGAGCCCTTCGCGGTGCTGCTGCCGGACGTACTCGTACTTGCGAAGAAAAGTTGCCTCGCGCAGATGATCGATGCGCATAGGCAGACCGGCGACAAGACCAATCTGATCGCGGTCGAGGAAATTGCGCCCGACCAGACGCATCAATATGGCGTGGTCGGCATGGGCGCGAAGAAGGGCCCGGCGTTCGAAATCACCTCGATGGTCGAGAAACCCGCGAAGGGCACCGCCCCCTCGAACAACATCGTAACGGGCCGCTACATCCTGCAGCCGGAAATTTTCGGCGTACTCGAGAAGCAGGAGCGCGGCGCGGGCGGAGAAATCCAGCTTACCGACGCGATGATCGCGCTCTCGAAGTCGCAGAAATTCTACGGCTTCAATTTCGAAGGCACGACCTACGACTGCGGCTCGAAGCTCGGCTTTCTTACCGCGAACGTAGCCTTCGGCTTGGCGCGCGCGGACATCGCGGACAGCTTCCGTGCCGAACTGAAACGAATTACAGCGAAGTAGATCTGGAAGTGTCGAAAGAAAGCAAGCTAGGCGAACTGCCGCCCGTCCAGCACGGGACATTCTTCGAACGTCTGAAATACCGGCTATCCGGCATTTTGGGCGAAGACGCGCGCGCCATCATCCCGCGCCTGATCAAGACCGATGGCAGGCGGCACGCAGGCAAATATGCGCTCGCATTCCTGATGATGTTCCTGGTCGCGGCTGCGACCGGGCTTACCGCCTATCTGATGAAGGACGTAATCAACAAAATCTTCGTCGAGCGCAATCATCTCGCCGTTTGGCTGCTCGGCGGCGCGATGATCGGGCTCTACCTCATTAAAGGTCTCGCCGGATACTTTCAGGCGGTGATTCTTGCGAAAGTCGGATACCGGATCATTTCCGACTATCAGCGGCGGCTCTTCGACAACCTGCTTCTGCAGGGCATTCCGTTTTACGCGCGCCAGCACTCGACCGAATTTCTGAACCGGATGAGCAACGGCGCGGTCGGCGCTCGTTTGGTGATCGATCTCCTGATCACCAGCATCGGACGCGATCTGCTGACGCTTATTTTCCTCGTCACTGTCTGCCTCGTGCAAGAGCCGGTGATCGCGTTCTTCTGCCTGGTTATCTTGCCTACGGTGGTCTTGTTCGTGCGCAAGCTGATCCGCCGTGTGCGCTACGCCATGCAGCGAAACTTTACGGGCCAGGGCAAATTGATGGAGACCTTGCAGGAGACGGTGCAAGGAATTCGCATGGTCAAGTCCTACAATCTTGAAGGGCGTATGCGGGCACGGATGGATGAAACCATTCGCGATCTGGAAGAGAGCCAGAACAAACGCGCGCGTATTGGATCGCGGACGGGTCCGCTGATGGAGACGCTCGGCGGCATGGCCGTAGGCGCTTTCGTGATTTATGCGGGCTACAGCGTGCTGAACGGCGCAAAAATGCCTGGCGAGTTCTTCTCTGCGATCACCGCGCTGCTGCTCGCATACGAACCGGCCAAACGGCTGGCGCGGCTCAATCTGGATCTCGCCGCGAACCTTACGACCTCGCGCTATCTCTTCGAAATCCTCGACTCCAAACCGGCGGAAGAAGAGCCGGCGAACTTGCCTGCGTTGAAGGTCTCTCGCGGCGAAATCGAATTCAAGGACGTCAGCTTCGAATACCGTCCCGGCGAACGGGTATTGAGGAATGTCTCCTTCGCCGCCGAAGCGCAGCGCACGACCGCGCTGGTCGGCACCTCGGGCGGCGGCAAATCGACGATCATGAGCCTGATCGAGCGCTTCTACGAACCTTCGACCGGAACCATCTTGATCGATGGTCAGGACATTTCACCTTATTCGCGCCGCTCGCTGCGCGACCAGATCGCTTATGTAAGCCAGGATCTGTTCCTGTTCTCCGGCACGATTCGCGAGAACATCCGGCTCGGAAAGCCCGGCGCGACCGACGAAGAATTCATCGCGGCGGCACAGGCCGCGCACGCCCACGACTTCATCATGGGCTTCGACAATGGATACGACACCCAGGTGGGCGAGCACGGCGCGCAACTCTCCGGCGGCCAGCGCGCGCGTATCTCGATCGCGCGCGCATTCCTGAAGAACGCGCCGATCCTGCTCCTCGACGAGCCGACCGCGGCGCTCGACGCCGAATCCGAGCTTGAGGTGCAGCGCGCACTCGACGAACTGCGCAAGTCGCGCACCACGCTCCTGATCGCACATCGCCTGCAGACGGTGCTGTCGGCCGACAAAATCTGCGTCGTGGAAGGCGGCAGCATCGTCGAAACCGGCACCCATCAGGAACTGCTCGCGCGCCGCGGCCGCTATCACGCTTTCTATCGTCTGCAATTCGACGATCGTAACGTCGCGAACGGTTAGACCGCGATGGTTGATCTGATCCGACCCGTAATCCTGAGCGGCGGCGCCGGCACACGGCTCTGGCCCGCCTCGCGCGAGAGCCTGCCGAAGCAGTTTCTGAAATTGTTGGGAGAGCGCTCGACCTTGCAGGAAACGCTCCTGCGCGTTTCCGACAGGAAAGTTTTCGGCAACCCGGTCATCGTCGCAAACCACGCTTATCGGTTTCTCGTGCGCGAGCAGCTTGAAGAAATCGGCGTGGATGCCGACATCATTCTCGAGCCCGCACGCCGCGACTCCGGTCCGGCGATTGCCGCGGCCGTGCAATGGACCGCGAAGGCAAAGCCGGATGCGCTCGTTCTCGTGCTCGCGGCCGATCACGTCGTGGCCAAGCCCAAACAATTCGTCGCCGTGTGCAGGAAAGCACGTGCGGCTGCGAAGAACGGCAACATCGTTACCTTCGGTATCAAGCCCGATCACGCCGCGACGGGCTACGGCTATATTCGTCCCGGTAAAGCGATCACGGGTGCCGCGCCAGCGCGCGCGGTCGAAGCCTTCGTCGAAAAACCCGATGCGAAGACCGCAGCGAAATATCTCAAGAAGAAGTATCTCTGGAATTCCGGAAACTTCATGTTCCGTGCGGACGTGTTGCTTGAGGAATATGCGAAACAAGACGCAGCCACGGTCGCCGCCGCGAAAGAGGCGATCGGCAAGGCCGGCACAGATCTCGGCTTTCTCCTGCTCGATGAGCGCGCCTTCAAGCGCACGACGAAAAAGTCCATCGACTACGCGGTAATGGAGAAGACCAAGCGCGCGGCAGTTATACCTGCCGAATACGGCTGGTCGGATTTCGGCGGCTGGGGTGCGGCCTGGTCGCTGTCGAAGCGCGACAAACAGGGCAATGCGTCGCGCGGTCCCGTCACCATTCTCGACGCAAAGAACAACTACGTTTCCTCCGACGGCAAGCTGACGACGCTCGTCGGCGCGGAAAATCTCGTGGTCGTCGTCACCGACGACGCCGTGCTGGTCGCCGACCGCGCGCGCGCCGAAGATTTAAAAAAGCTCGTCGAGAAACTGCGCGCCGAGAAACGCGAGGAAGCCGATACGCACGCGAAGGTGCATCGCCCCTGGGGTAATTATCAGTCGCTCGACCGCGGCGAGCGCTATCAGGTGAAACGCATCGTCGTGAATCCCGGCGGACGTCTGTCGTTGCAGAAACACGCGCATCGCGCGGAGCATTGGGTCGTGGTGCGCGGCACCGCGCTCGTTACTATCGGCGACGAGAAGAAGACGCTGAAAGAAAACGAGTCGGTTTACGTGCCGCTCGGCGCCGTGCACCGGCTCGAGAATCCTGGCAAGACGCCGGTCGAGCTGATCGAGGTGCAGTCCGGAAACTATCTCGGCGAGGACGACATCGTCCGGCTTGAAGACGTTTATCGGCGGACTATGAAAGACTAACTGCGTCATGCCCGGCCTTGTGCCGGGCATCCACGTCTTAGCTACTTATCAACTCAATAAAGGCGTGGATGGCCGGGACAAGCCCGGCCATGACGAATCGTCAGGATTCCTCCCGCCAGATGCCGAGCGCTTCCTGCGCCGGACGATCCGAAATTCCGAACAGCACCGCCTCGCCGTTCGTCTTGTGCGAATAGGATTTCCACGACGGCGCGACGAACACGTCGCCCGCTTTCCAGCCGAAATCCTTGCCGTCGATCGTGGTCGTGCCCTCGCCCTCGACGCAAGCGAAGATGGCGCCGTCGGTCGAGCGGTACGGTTTTCCTTTGAAGCCTTTCGGCAGCAGCGAGAGATGCGGACCCATGATCGGCGTCGCCCAACCGCCGGTGAGCGGATTGGCGTAGCGGATGCGCGCGCCGTGGCGCGGATCGATCTCATCCGAGTCGCGCATGCGCGTGAGAATCGGTTTCATCTTTGCGTAGGGATAGTTCACGATCGGGCTGCGGTCCTTGCGCACCTGCGCGCCGTCAGGAAGCACGCCGGATGCAAAACGCGCCCACGAGTCTCCGTCCTGTTTCGTGTTCGATTGCGACTCGCGCTCCAGATGCTCGGAAAACGCGGCGTCGAAGAAATTGACGGTCGGCAGATCGAGCACGTCGAGCCAGATCATCGGTCCCTTGCCGTCGTGACCGTGATCGTGCGCTGCCCAGTTCGCCGTGATGATGAAATCGCCGCGCCGCATGACCGCGCGCTCGCCTTCGACCGCGGTGTAGGCGCCCTCGCCGTCGAGCACGAAGCGAATGGCCGATGCGGTGTGACGATGCGCGGGCGCGACTTCGCCCGGCAGAATAAGCTGCAAGCCCGCATAGAGCGACTGCGTGATGCGCGAGCGGCCGCGCATCGCGGGATTTTCGAGCACCAGCACGCGGCGCTCGGCTTCCTTCGCGGTGATGATAGCACCCGCTTCCATGACTAACTTCTTCGCGTCGTCGAAATGCCAGATCGCCGGAACGCAGGGCGTGTTCGGCTCTTTCGGAACCAGACCTTTGAGCACTTCCCACAGCGGCGCCATGTCGTGCTTCGAGATGCGGTCGTAATAAGCCTGGCGGACGGCGTCGGTCGCAGCGCTTTGCGCGCTAGCGCCCGGCATGGGGCCGGTCATTGGCGTTTCTCCCGTTAACGCTGTTGTTGCGAAATCCCACCATCCGTTGACCGGGCTGTCAACGAAACCCTATGGTGAAAACGCGGCGTAGCGCCGATTTCAGCAAGAAACGGCCAGGAATTTTTTGCACGCATTGCACTGCGTGCATGGCGGGGATGGGTTCATGCGTTTGTGCCGCTACGACGACAATCGTCTCGGGCTGGTCGAAGGCTACACGCTGCGCGATGTGACGCGCGCGACCGAGCGGCTCCCGCAACTGCGTTGGCCCTTCCCGCATGGCGACCAGTTCATCGCTTCGCTTGACACCATCAAACACGCGATCAAGGACGCCGCCGAAGCCTCGCCGCGCAAGCTCGTGAGCGACGTAAAGTTGCTGAGCCCCGTCGCGAACCCGCCGCGCATCATCGGCGCGCCGTTGAACTACAAATTACATGTCGATGAAGCCGCCGATCCCGCGATCCATCACGGCGTGCAGCTCGCGAATTACGACGGCTTCGCGACGCCGATCGATAAGCACGGCCTGTTTTTAAAATCGCAGACCGGCGCGGTCGGCCCCGGCGAAGGCATCGAGATCAAGTTTCCCGGCCGCCGCAACGACCATGAAGTAGAGCTCGCCGTCATCATCGGCCGCGGCGGAAAAAACATTCCGCGCGAATACGCTTTTGATCACATCGCCGCCTACACCATCGGTCTCGACATGACCGTGCGCGGCACCGAGGACCGGAGCTTCCGCAAATCCGCCGACAGCTATTCCGTGCTCGGGCCGTGGCTCGTGACCAAGGACGAAATCCCGCGGCCGGATAAACTCAATCTGCATATCGCGGTGAACGGCAAGATCCGGCAGAGCGCGAACACGCGCGACCTGATCGTCCCGATTCCTGACCTGATTTCCCGCGTTTCGAACATTTACGCGCTCTATCCCGGCGACGTAATCATGACCGGCACGCCGGAAGGCGTCGCCGAAGTGCAGCCGGGCGATGTACTGATCGCGTCGATCGACCAGATCGGCGCGATGGAAATCAAGGTTCGATAAAATGCGCGACGAAGTTTCCGACCGCCGCATCATCCGCGAACTCGTCGAGAATTGGGCGGTGTGGCGCGACGCGCGCCTGTGGGACCGCTTCCGCACCGTCTGGCATCCCGGCGGGCGCATGATGGCGACCTGGTTTCAGGGAACCTTCGAAGAATTCATCGCCATGAACGATGCCGGCTGGGCCAAGGGCGTGCGAATTTTGCACTTCCTCGGCGGCAGCACGATCGACATCAAAGGCGACCGCGCGATCGCGCAGACCAAGATGACGATCTCGCAGCGCGCGCCGGTCGAAGGCGTAATTTGCGATGTGGTCTGCACCGGCCGCTTCTATGATTTCTTCGAGCATCGCGAAGACCGCTGGGGCCTGGTGTTGCGCCAGCCGATCTACGAGAAAGACCGCCTCGATCCGGTCGATCCGTCGGCAAAGCTCGAACTCGATAAGGAACTGCTCGCCCGTTTTCCTGAAGGCTATCGCCACCTCGCCTATCTGCAGACGCGGATCGGCTACGAGGTAAAGCCGGATATGCCCGGCATCGAGGGCGCGGAACTCGAAAAGCTTTATGCACGCGGCGCGGATTGGCTCGCAGGCAAGCCGCAATAAGCGCGAAAGATCGTCGGCGCTCCAACCGTTAAGAAGCGATTAACGATACGCTTCTAATTTGGGCAGCAGCGACGCCAGCGATTGCCCATGACCGTACCCAGCGCTTTCCGGATAGGCCTCAATCTTTTTCAGATCGACGAAGAGACTCTCGCGGCCCGGCGCGAGGTCTGGGATGTGCTCGGGCCGCATATGCCGGCGATCATCGACCGGCATTATGAATTGCTGTTCAAGCACGCGCCCTTCTTCATCGAGCTTATCAAGAAGAACGGCGAAGCCTATAAAGAGCGCACCATCAAATACACCGAGCGCATGTTCTGCCAGCCGCTCGACGAGCAATGGGTGCAGGACACGCAAGAGCGCGCGAAGATCGAGAAAGAAATAGGTCACGACATTCGTAGCCGGCCCGGCATGAATGCCTACCTGTTGCAGGAGTTCGCGGCGATCCTCGCGAAAAAGCGGATGATGCCGCGGGCGAAAGCGGTCCGCCTGTTCGATACGGCGAGCCGCACACTCAACCTGGATACCGCGACCGCCGTCTCGATCCATTACAATTTTCAGCTCCGCAATTCGCGCAGTGACAGCGACCGCATCGGCGCCGCGGTGCAGAATTTCGGCTCCACGATTCAAACCGTGCGGCGCTCGGTATCGAATGCGGTCGACCGCTTGAGCGAAACCTCCAACGACCTGACACAGCTCGCAAATTCCGCATCCGAACAATCGAATACCGCGGCGGAAGCGGCATCGAGCACGGCTGCAAATGTCGGCACGATCGCGGCTGCGACCGAAGAATTGAACGCTTCGATTGCGAACATTCACGATCAGGCGTCGAATAGCGCCAATCTCGCCCGCGATGCGGTTTCCCACGCCGAGCGCACGAATGTAACGATCCGCTCACTCTCGGAAGCGGTCGACAAGATCGGCTCCGTTGCGAGCCTGATTTCTGAAATCGCGAGCCAGACGAACTTGCTCGCGCTGAATGCCACCATCGAAGCGGCGCGCGCCGGCGAAGCGGGACGCGGCTTCGCGGTGGTGGCATCCGAAGTGAAGTCGCTCGCGACCCAGACCTCCAAGGCCACGACCGAAATCGGTCAGCAGATCGCCATGATCGAGGAAGCCACCCGCCGCTCGGTCGGCGAGATCGCAAGCACCGGCGATACGATCTCGAATATCGCGCGCACCGCGGAAATGATCGCAGCCGCGCTCAACGAACAAGCCGCCGCCACCGGGAATATCGCGGAGAGCGCGGTAGCCGCCGCAAGCAACGCGAATACGGTCGCCAACGCGATGAAGACCGTCGAACAAACCATCGCCGAGACGAAAAACGCAGCCAGCATTGTGCTCGCCTCGTCGCGCGACCTCACCGGCTCGACTGGAGAAGTCGCGAGCGCAATGGATTCGCTGTTCGATGCAGCGACCAACTACGAAGGCACGAAAAGGTTCAACGATCTTTCGGTCGCTCGCAAAGCCTAACTCTCGCCGCCGCTAAGGCATCGAATGAAACCGGCCCGCTTCGGCGGGCCGATTGCTATGCCATGACCGAGGCGAGCCGGAGCGATTCCATTCCCACCCAAGGACGGTGATTGATCGAAAGCACACGCCACAACGGCTCCGGCGTGCCCGACAGCCGCTCCAGCCGCGTCACCGAGCAATTGTCGCAGGCGAAGGCGAGGCCCGCTTCGGCGGAGAGGTTGAGCGCATGCGCAATCGCAGCTTTGATAGTGCCGCCATGCGCCACCGCGATCACGTCGCGCCCGGCATACTCTTCGCTGAAGCGCTCGATCGCAGGCGCCACGCGCGCCATCAGGTCGTCGAAACTTTCCGCTCCCGCTCCCGGCGGCCGCTCGGAGGAAGGCCCGAACCAGAACGGATGATTGACATGCGCCCGCGACGCGAAGAATTCGGCGCGGTTCATGCCCTGCCACGCGCCGAGATGCTGCTCGGCGAATTCGGGCACGCGCACCGGCAACCCCTCGATACGATCCTCGAGCCGGATCGCGTTGATGATCGCGTCCGCGGTCTGATGCGTGCGCTTGAGGTTGCTGGTGAGCCAGACCGCGCCGCGCGGCAGTTCGTGGGCGAGCGCCATGAACACCTTTGCGTCGCTGGTGTCGCTATCGACGTCGTTCTGGCCGTAAATATTGACGATGTCGGGCACCGGCGCATGGCGCACCCACCACCAGCGCGTGGTTCTGGGAGATTCGATATGCATGCCGGAGTGATTAGCCCTAAAGCGAGCGGCCGATCAATTCCTTCATGATCTCGTTGGTTCCGCCGTAGATTTTCTGCACCCGCGAATCCGTCCACATCCGCGAGATCGGATATTCTTTCATATATCCGTAGCCGCCGAACAGTTGCAGGCACTCGTCGGCGACCTCGCACTGCTTCTGCGTGGTCCACCACTTCGCCATGGCGGCGGTCTGCACGTCGAGCTTGTTCTGCAGGAGCAGTTCCGTGCAATGCTCGACGAAGCTGCGCGCAACCGTCGCCTCGGTTTTGCATTCCGCGAGCTTGAAGCGCGTATTCTGGAAATCGAGCAACCTTTTCCCGAACGCCTTGCGATCCTTGGTATAGGCGACGGTGATTTCCACCGCGCGCTCCATCGCTGCGACCGCCTGGATTGCGATCACGAGCCGCTCCTGCGGAAGCTGTTGCATCAACTGGATGAAGCCGAGGCCTTCGCGGTCGCCGAGCAGGTTCGCGGTCGGCACGCGGACATCGTCGAAGAACAGCTCGGAAGTATCCTGCGCGTGATGGCCGATCTTCTCGAGATTACGGCCACGGCGATAGCCCTCGACTTCGTTGGCCTCGACCATGATGAGGGAAACGCCTTTCGCGCCCTCTTTCGGATCGGTCTTTGCGACCACGCAGACGAGCCCGGCGTGCTGTCCGTTCGTGATGAAGGTCTTCTGGCCGTTGATCACATACTGATTGCCGGCGAGCTTCGCCGTCATCTTCACGCTTTGCAGATCGGAGCCGGTGCCGGGCTCGGTCATGGCGATCGCCGCGACCAGTTCGCCGGAAGCGAGCTTCGGTAGCCATTTTTTCTTCTGTTCTTCCGAGCCGTAACGCAGGAGATACGGCGCGACGATGCCGCTATGCACCGCGTTGCCCCAGCCGCCGACGCCCGCGCGCACCTGTTCTTCGATCAGAACCTTTTCATGCGCGAACGTGCCGCCGGCGCCGCCGTATTCGTCCGGAATCATTGCGCACAGGAGACCCGCCGCGCCCGCCTTGTTCCAGATTTCGCGGTCGACAATGCCTTCGCGCTCCCAGCGCTCGACATGCGGCACGCATTCGCGCTCGAAAAAGCGCCGCGCGCTGTCGCGGAAGATTTTCAGGTCTTCGGATTCTGCGGAACCAAACATGGCGTCACTCCCGCGCTCATCTTGCCCGATCAGGCGGCGCCTAGCCAATGCTTCGGGTCGTGCAAGCGGGAAGTCCGCGTTTCCGTAAGGGCATTACAGAGCGAAGCGAGGCTCGAAAGATCGTGCACCGGCCGCAGTTCATCGACGTGCGGCAGGATCGCGCGGATGCCGGCGGCCTTCGCCTCGAAGCCTTCATAACGCAAGAGCGGATTGAGCCAAATCAGACGGCGGCAGGAGCGGTGAAGCCGGTCGATCTCGCGTTTCAACTCACCGCCGCCTTCGCGCTCCAGGCCGTCGGTGACGAGCAGCACGGTCGCGCCCTGCCCGAGCACGCGGCGCGACCAGCGCTTGTTGAATTCCTCAAGCGCTTGCGCGATGCGCGTTCCGCCGGCCCAATCGGGCACGCCTTGCGAGCAAAGCGCGAGCGCGTCATCCGGATCGCGAGTCTTCAAGGCGCGCGTCACGTTCGTGAGCCGCGTGCCGAACAGGAACGTCGCGACGTTCCTGCGCTTCATCGTCAGCATATGGAAGAATTGCAGGAGCGGCCGCGAATAGTCGCTCATGGAGCCCGAAATATCGACGAGCGCCACCAGCGGCGGTTTCTTCTCGCGCCTTGCCTTGAAGCGAAGCTCGATCAGGTCGCCGCCGGAGCGCACGCTTGCGCGGAGCGTGCGCGCAAGATCGATACGGCCGCGTGGCGACGGCGCGAAGCGGCGGGTCGATACTTCGTCGTCCGGCATTTTCATCGCGGAAATCGACTTGCGGGCTTGTTCGATTTCGGATGCCGCCATCTGCGCGAAATCCTTGCGCCGCAGAATTTCGGCGTCCGAGATCGTGCCGCGCATGTCGAAAATGGTTTCCGGCTGCTTCGGCGGCTTGGGCATGCGTCTCGAGAGGCCCAGCGCTTCCTCGACACGCCGCTGTGCAACCCGGCTTTTGACGCCTTCGGTGCGCGTCACCGGAAGCATTTCCGCGAGCACCCGCTCGATCTGGTCGCGCCGCCAGAAGCGGTGAAACGCCTCGTAGAAAACGGCGTGATGCTCGTGGCGCTTGATGAGAACCGAATGCAGCGTCCAGTAGAAATCGGCGCGTGTGCCGAGGCCGGCAATCTCGACCGCGTGCAGCGCGTCGATCACGGCACCTGGGCCGATGGGAATACCCGCGCGCCGCAGGAGGCGCGCAAACGCGATCAAGCGATTGAGAAGTTGCCCTTCGGCCTTCATCCCGCCGCCTTCAGCGCCTCGCGCGAGGCGGAAAGTACAGTGTCGATCTTCTTCGCGTTAAAGCGCTCGACGTCGTCCTGATATTTCAGCACCACGCCGAGCGTGTCGCCGACCAGATTCGGGTCTAACGCCTGCGCATCCAGTTCGACCAAGGCGGACGCCCAGTCGAGCGTTTCCGCGGTACCCGGAGACTTGAACAAATCTTCCTTGCGGAGCTGCTGCACGAAAGCGACGACCTCGTGCGAGAGCCGCTCGGACGCGCCGGGCACTTTCATTTTCACAATCGCAAGTTCGCGCGCGAGATCGGGGTAATCGATCCAGTGATAGAGACAGCGGCGCTTCAACGCGTCGTGGATTTCGCGCGTGCGGTTCGAGGTCACGATCACGATGGGCGGGCTCGAAGCCTTGATCGTGCCGAATTCCGGGATCGTGACCTGAAAATCCGCGAGCACTTCCAGAAGGAACGCCTCGAACGCCTCGTCGGCGCGGTCGAGTTCGTCGATCAGCAGAACGGGGGCGCCCGCGGGATCAGGCGTAAGCGCCTCCAGCAACGGCCGCCGGATCAGAAAGCGCTCCGAGAAAACGTCTTCCGTGAGTTTCTCGCGGGTTGCCGCGCCCCCGGCTTCGGCCACGCGGATCGCGATCATCTGTGCCGAGTGATTCCATTCATAGAGCGCGGATGCGGAATCGAGTCCCTCATAGCATTGCAGCCGCACGAGCCTGCGGCCGAGCGCGCCCGCGAGTACCTTTGCGACTTCGGTTTTGCCGACACCTGCCTCGCCTTCGAGGAACAGCGGACGGCCCATTCTGAGTGCGAGAAAAACGACGGTCGAAAGCGCGCGGTCGGCGACATAGGCGCCGCCCGACAAGAGCCTGATCGTTTCGTCGATGGATTTGGGAAGCGCGGGCATACGCAAAAACCTCTGGATTAGCGTAACCTCAATATCGCGAGCCAACAAATACCGGCGTCATTCCGGCGCGCGCTATTTTCGTCATGGCCGGGCTTGTCCCGGCCATCCACGCCTTGCAGATTATACAATTGGCGTGGACGTACATTTTAACGAATCGGCCGAACGGCACGCTCTATGTCGGCGTGACTAGCGACTTAATTCGCCGCGTTCATGAACATCGCTCTGGAGCGATCCAAGGTTCCCAAACGCTACGATCTGAAACGACTAGTCTATTTCGAAGAGCATACGACGATGCCACTCGCGATCCTGCGTGAGAAGAATATGAAGCGTTGTCCCCGTGCTTGGAAGGCGCGACTGATAAACGAGCGGAATAGAGAATGGCGCGATCTTTACGACGAACTGCTGTAAAGGCGTTGATGCCCGGCACAAGGCCGGGCATGACGAATATTGTTGCCCCGGATGACGATCAAACAAATCGTCGCGAACTACCCCGCTGCCGTAACCGCACGCCGCGCCATTACGCCGATCAGATGCGCGCGATATTCGGCGGTGCCGTGCAGATCCGCGATCATGTTCTTTGCCGGAACCTTGATGCCGTCGAGCGCTTTCGCGGACCAGTTCTTGGCGAGCGCCGCTTCCATTTCTTTTACGCGAAACACGCCGCTTTCGCTGGCGCCTGTGACGGCCACGCGCACGCCGTCCTTGCTTTTCGAAACGAAAACCCCGACCAGCGCAAAACGCGACGCCGGGTTCGGAAACTTCTCGTAACCCGCTTTCTCCGGCACCGGGAAGCTGACGCTCTCGATGATCTCGTCGCCGGCGAGCGCGGTTTCGAACAGGCCCTTAAAGAACTTGTCCGCGTCTACCTTGCGCTTGTTGGTGTGGATCGTGGCGCCGAGCCCGAGCGCGGCGGCCGGATAGTCGGCGGAAGGATCGTTATTCGCGAGCGAACCGCCGATGGTGCCGCGATTGCGCACCGCCGGATCGCCGATCAGTGAAACCAGATGCGCGAGCGCCGGGATCGCTTTCTGCACGTCGGCGGACTTCATGACCTCGACATGCTTGGTCATCGCGCCGATCGTGATGTCTTTCCCGCCCTTCTTGATGCCGGAAAGACCCTTGATGCCGGAGAGATCGACCAGCGTGCCCGGCGAAGCCAGCCGGAGCTTCATCGCGGGCAGCAGCGTTTGGCCGCCTGCGAGGATTTTTCCGTCGTCAGCCTTCTTCAGGAGCTTCGCGGCGTCGGCTATGTTCTTCGGCCGCTCGTAAGTGAATGCGTACATTTTTTGCTCTCCCTTATTCCGCCGCGCGTTTCATGCCGCCCTGCGCGGCTTTCCAGACCGCGCTTGGGCTTGCCGGCATCGGCACTTTTTCGTGGCCGACCGCGTTGGTGATGGCGTTGATCAACGCGGCAGGAGCCGCGATCGCGCCCGCCTCGCCGCAGCCCTTGATGCCGAGCGGATTGGACGGGCACTTCGTGACCGTCGTGCCGACCTTGAAGTTCGGCAGGTCGTCCGCGCGCGGCATCGTGTAATCCATGAACGAGCCGGTGACTAACTGGCCGTCCGAATTGTACGACGCGCCTTCGAGCAGCGCCTGACCGATGCCTTGCGCGATACCGCCGTGCACCTGGCCTTCGACGATCATCGGATTGATGATGACGCCGAAGTCGTCCACCGCGACCCAGTTCGCGATTTCCGTCTTGCCCGTATCGGGATCGATCTCGACTTCCGCGATATGGCAGCCCGCCGGGAAGGTGAAGTTGGTCGGATCGTAGAACGCGCCTTCCTTCAGGCCCGGCTCGAGCTGGCCGCCGGTGAACTTGTGCGCGATGTAGGCATTGAGCGTGACGTCGCCCCAGCCGACTTTCTTGTCGGTCCCCTTGACGGTGAAGGAGCCGTTCTTGAACTCGATGTCGTCGGCGGACGCTTCCATCATGTAGCCCGCGACCTTCTTCGCCTTGGCCTCGACCTTGTCGAGCGCTTTGACGATCGCCGACATGCCGACCGCGCCGGAGCGCGAGCCGTAGGTGCCCATGCCGAACTGCACCTTGTCGGTATCGCCGTGCACGACGCTGACGGTTTCGATCGGCACGCCGAGACGCTCGGAGACGAGTTGCGCAAACGTCGTCTCGTGCCCCTGTCCGTGGCTGTGCGAGCCGGTGAGGATTTCGACCGAGCCGGTCGGGTTCACGCGCACTTCGGCGGATTCCCACAAGCCGACGCCCGCACCGAGCGAGCCGACCGCTTGGCTTGGTGCGATGCCGCAGGCTTCGATGTAAGTCGAGAAGCCGATGCCGCGCAGCTTGCCCTTTTTCTCCGAGTCCGCCTTGCGCTTCCCGAAATTCTTGTAGTCGGCCATCTCCATCGCCTTGGTGAGCGAGGCGTTATAGTCGCCGGCATCGTAAGCCATGATGACAGGCGTCTGGTGCGGGAAGGATTTGACGAAGTTCCTGCGGCGCAGTTCGGCGGGGTCGATGCCCTGCTCGCGCGCGCCGACTTCGACGAGACGCTCGACCACGAAGGTGGCTTCCGGGCGGCCTGCGCCGCGATAGGCGTCCACTGGAGCTGTGTTCGTGTAAACCGCGTCCACTTCGCAATAGATCGAAGGAATCGCGTACTGACCTGAGAGCAGCGTCGCATAGAGATAGGTCGGCACCGACGACGAGAACGTCGACATGTAGGCGCCGAGGTTCGCGATTGTCTTCGCGCGCAGCCCGGTAATCTTGCCGCTCGCGTCGAACGCCATTTCCGCGTGGGTCACGTGATCGCGGCCGTGCGCGTCGGTCAGGAACGCTTCCGAGCGGTCGGAGACCCATTTCACCGGGCGCTTCACGCGCCGCGACGCCCAGAGTGCCACGACCTCTTCCGGATAGATGAAGATCTTCGAACCGAAGCCGCCGCCGACATCCGGCGCGATCACGCGAAGCTTGTGCTCCGGCGCCATGCCGATAAACGCGGAGATCACGAGCCGCGCGACATGCGGGTTCTGGCTCGTATTCCAGAGCGTAAGGCTGTCGTTGCCCTGATCGTATTCGGCGATCGCCGCGCGCGGCTCCATCGCGTTGGGCACGAGACGGTTATTGACGATGTCGAGCTTGGTCACGTGCTTGGCCGAAGCGAAAGCCGCGTCGGTCGCGGCCTTGTCGCCGAGGTGCCATTCGTAAATCGTGTTATTCGGCGCGACATCGTGGACTTGCGGCGCACCCTTTGCTTGCGCTTTCGCAGGATCGACCACCGACGGCAACGTACCGTAATCGACTTTCACCTTCTCGGCGGCGTCACGCGCCTGCGCGAGCGTCTCGGCCAGCACGACCGCGACCGCATCTCCGACACAGCGGACCTTGTCCGCGGCGATTGCGGGATGCGCCCCCGCCTTCATCGGCGAACCGTCTTTCGAGAAAATCGCCCAGCCGCAGATCAGTCCGCCGATCTTGTCGCCTGCGAGATCGGCGCCGGTCAGCACCGCGACCACGCCCGGCATTTTTTCGGCGGCTTTGACGTCGACCTTCTTGATCGTCGCGTGCGCGTGCGGCGAACGCACGAAGTACGCGCGCACTTCGCCGGGGCGCGTGATGTCCGACGTATAGTTGCCGGTGCCGGTGATGAAGCGGTGGTCTTCCTTGCGGCGTACTGCTGCGCCAATTCCTGTCGCGCTCATGACATCCTCCAGATCCTTGCTTGCGTTTATTCTGCGGCGCGGGCGGTTTTGCTTCCGCCTTTCATCGCTTTGGCGCCGGCGGCCACCGCTTTCACGATGTTGTGGTAGCCGGTGCAGCGGCAGATATTGCCTTCGAGTTCTTCGCGGATCGTGCGCTCGTCGAGCTCCGAGCCCCTGCGGCTCACCATATCGACCGCCGACATGATCATGCCCGGCGTGCAGAAGCCGCACTGCAAGCCGTGATGCTCGCGGAAGGCTTCCTGCATCGGGTGAAGCGCCGAGCCGTTGGCGAGGCCTTCGATGGTCGTGACCTTTGCGCCGTCGGCGCTCACGGCTAACATGGTGCAGGATTTCACCGCGGCTCCGTCGACATGCACGACGCACGCGCCGCATTGCGAGGTATCGCAACCGATATGCGTGCCGGTCAGCCGCAGCTTTTCACGGATCAGTTCGACGAGAAGGGTTTCAGGGGCGACGTCAACGGTATGCGATTTCCCGTTGACCGAAACGGTCACTGTCGGCATGGGGCGCTCTCCCGGCTTGGAAGAAACCGTGGCCCCACGCGGTCATTTTCGGCTGACCGTCTAGTTCGTACCGGCCGCGTCTCTTCTCTTTTTTACAATTCCAGTTTGGGCCGGTTCCAGAGTAGCGGTCAAGCGCACCCTGACATTACAGTCATGCCATCAATTACTTGTAATCCGCCAGCGCCTCGACAAAGTTTGCGAAGAACTGATCGGCGGTCTTCTTCGCCGAGCCGGAAATCAGGCGCTGTCCGAGCTGCGCGATCTTGCCGCCGGTAGCCGCTTCCGCCTTGTAGGTAAGTTTGCAGCCCGCGCCTTCCGCGGCGAGCGCAACGGAGGCTTGCCCTTTTGCAAAGCCGGCGACGCCGCCCTCGCCCTCGCCCACGATCTTGTAGCCGTTGGGCGCGTCGATATCTTCGAGCTTCACCTTGCCTTTGAAGCGCGCACTGACCGGGCCGATCTTGAGTTTGACAGTCGCCTGAAACTCGGTGTCGGAAAGTTTCTCGAGCGTCTCGCAGCCGGGAATGCATTTTTCCAGAATTGCCGGATCGTTCAGCGCCTTCCAGACGACTTCACGCTTCTGGGGAAGCTCGTATTCGCCTGTCATTTCCAGAGCCATGGCTTCCTCCTCAGATTCTTAATTCGTCATGCCCGGCACTCAAGTCGGCTTTAGCCGACTTGAGCATTCTTTATTGACCGATGTCGGGTAAACCCGACGTCGGTTGCCGGGCATCCACGCCTTAACTGGCTGACAGCGAGAAAGGCGTGGATGGCCGGGACGAGCCCGGCCATGACGATTTGTTTGCTTACAGCGCTTCATCAGACGAACTGAATCGCGAGCCCGCCGAGCGGCCCGAAATCGGCATGGATGGTGTCGCCCTTCGCGGCATGCACCGGACGCGTGAAAGAACCGGACAACAGAATGTGACCCGGCTTCAGCGTCACACCGCGCGGGCCGAGTTTGTTGGCGAGCCAGGCAATGCCGAGCGCGGGATGGCCGAGCACGCCGGCGGCAAGACCGGTCTCCTCGATCTCGGAATTCTTGTAGAGGATCGCGCCCGCCCAGCGCAGGTCGAAATCGTCCACCTTCATCACCTGCCCGCCGACCACGATGCCGGCGGCGGCGCCATTGTCGGCGACGGTATCGAAAATCTTGCGCGGATTGACAAGCCGCGCATCGATGATTTCGAGCGACGGCACCACATATTCGGTCGCGCGCAGCACGTCGAACAGGCCGACACCCGGACCTTTCAGCGGCTTGCCCAGCACGAACGCGAGTTCGACCTCGATGCGCGGCACGCAGTAATTCTCAAACCGCAGCTTCGCCCCGTCCGGCACCAGCATATCGTCGAACAGATGCCCGTAATCCGGCTCGTTGATGCCGAGCGACTGCTGCATCGCTTTCGAGGTGAGACCGATCTTGTGGCCGATGACTTTGCGGCCGCTCTTTAGCTTGGCCTTCGTCACCTCCTGCTGGATCGCATAGGCGTCTTCGATATCGATCTTCGGGAAGGTGACGGAGAGCTGCTTGCCTTGTTTTTTGCTGCGCTCGGCTTCGATCAGGATAGCCGCGGCCTTGGCGCGCTCGGATTTCGATAACATTTCAATTGCACTCTTTATTGCCTGCGCCCGATGCATCCGCCGGGGTGTTTACGGGGTTACGATAGACCGAAGCAAATCCCGCGTCATCCGAGGCCGCACCATGATCCGCTACATTGCCGCTTATCTCGCAACGCTGATCGCTTTCGCGATCCTCGATTTCCTCTGGATCAGCTCGATGGCGAATTCGCTCTATCGGCCGGTCATGAAGGAGATTCTGCTGGCCGACTTCCGGCTCGCGCCCGCGCTTTTGTTCTATCTCTTGTACGCTTTCGGGATCGTGTTCTTTGCCGTACTGCCGGGCTTGCGGGAGGGCGCACTCGCACAGGCGATTCTGCTCGGCGCCGTACTCGGCCTTGTTGCCTATGGCACCTATGATTTGACGAATTTCGCGACCTTGAAAAACTGGAACACGAAGATCACGGCGATCGACATGGTCTGGGGCACTTTCGCGACCGGACTTGCCGCGACCGCCGGTTACCTCGCCACCGGGCTCGCCGAACGCATGCTGCGCTGACGCACGAAATCGACGAAATCGTTTTTGGTGGGCGCGAGAAACGAAAGCAGCGGCGACAGCGTCCCGATGATCGAGAGATGGCCGACCCGGTCATAGGTTTTGAGCGTCGCCTTGCCGCCTTTCTCCTCGATGCGTTTGGCGAGCCGCGCCGAGTTTCCAGGGTCGACCACCGTGTCGTTCGCAGGGCGCAGAAGAAGCAGCGGCGGCTCGTCGCCGTTCACGTAATGGATCGGCTGCGTTTTCGGACGCGCTTCTTCGGGCCCGAAAATGATTTTCAACTGCTCGTCTTTCAGCGGCAGGAAGTCATAGGGACCGGCAATGCCGATCACGCCGGCAAGATCGGCTTTCGGCTCGAGCTTCGCTTCAGCGAGCCAGCGCCGGTCGGTCGCAAGCGACACCGCGTTATAGGCGCCCGCCGAATGACCGGAGAGAAACAACTTCGTCGGATCGCCGCCGAAACGCGCGGCGTTATCCTTCGCCCATCTCACGGCGAGCGCGGAATCGCGCAGGAAATCGGGATAAAGCACCGGCGGATAAAGCCGGTAATTGGGGATGACGGCGACGATGCCAGCCCGCGCCAGCGTGTTGCCGACGAAGCGATAGATCGACTTGTCGCCGCGCTGCCAGGAGCCGCCATAGAAAAACACCACGACCGGCGCGTTCGTCGCGTTTGCGGGCCGATAGACGTCGAGCTTCATCCGCGGGTCGCCGCCATAGGAAACATCGTACTCGACCGATACATCCGCGCCCCGCGAGACGAGGTTCAGCACAAAGCCCGGTGCGAGCACGAAAAGCGCCGCCAAGCCCACCAAAATAACCAGAATACCAATCCACACGCGTTTCATCTGCCCACGATTTCGACCGCCGCCAGAATCATAACCCGAAGAACGAGAACGCGGATGCATCCAATTTGCATGCCCGCGGGTAACCCCGTCCATGCTCGTTCCAGCGTCCTCCCCCCATTGTCCGCTCGAAATCGCCGTGATCGGCTCCGGCATTTCGGGCATGTCTGCCGCTTGGCTGCTGTCGTCGCGGCATCGCGTCACGGTCTATGAGCGCGAGGCCCGCCTTGGCGGCCATAGCAACACGGCTGACGCGCCCTCGCCGTTCGGGCCGCTCGCGGTCGATACCGGCTTCATTGTCTTTAACGAGACGAATTATCCGAACCTGACCGCCCTGTTCCGGCACCTCGGCGTGCCGACGAAGCCCTCCAGCATGTCGTTCGCGGCGTCGTTCGATAACGGCGCCTTCGAATATTCCGGCACCGACTTGCGCGGCTTGTTCGCGCAGAAGAGCAACCTCTTCCGCCCGCGCTTCTGGTCGATGCTCAAAGACCTCATCCGTTTTTATCGCGAGGCGCCGGCGCATGCGAAGTCGGCGGCGTTGATGCCGCTCGGCGAATATCTCGCGCGGGAGCGCTATGGCCGTCCGTTTTGCGAGGATCATCTGCTGCCGATGGCGGCTGCGATCTGGTCGTCGTCGCCCGCGCAGCTTGCCGCCTATCCGACCGCGGCTTTCGTCCGCTTCTGCGAAAATCACGGGCTGATGAAAATCACCGGCCGCCCGGTCTGGCGCACGGTCTCTGGCGGCAGCCGCGAATATGTAAAACGGCTGACCGCGGCCTATGCCGATCGCGTGCTTCTCAACTGCGCCGCACTGCGCGTGATCCGCAGACCCGGCGGCGTGCAGATCGACGATGTTCATGGAGACGCCCGCGTCTTCGACCACGTGGTGATCGCAACGCACGCGAACGAGGCGCTGCGCCTCCTGTCCGATCCGGACGACGCCGAATGGAGCACACTTTCGCAGTTTCGCTATCAACCGAATACGGCCGTGCTTCACAGCGACCCGTCATTCATGCCGAAGCGCCGCGCCGCGTGGTCGAGCTGGAATTATATCGGCACCCGCAGCCTGAATGGCGCGCAGGAGCTTTGCGTGACTTACTGGATGAATCGCCTGCAAGGCATTCGCGACGACGTGCCGCTGTTCGTGACGCTGAACCCGCCGCACCTGCCGGGCGCAGGGCTCCTCATCCGCACCGAGCATTACGATCATCCGGTGTTCGATACCGAAGCGTTGCGCGCGCAGGAAAAGCTTTGGACGCTACAGGGTCTGCGCAACACCTGGTTCTGTGGCGCCTATTTCGGCTCCGGCTTTCACGAGGACGGATTGCAGTCCGGACTCGCCGTCGCCGAAGCGCTTGGCGGCGTGAAGCGGCCCTGGCAGGTCGCCGACGAAAACGGACGAATTCGCGTAAATGCCGCGCCGCGCACGCCGTTGCAGGAAGCGCTGGCATGAGAAAGTTCGCGTCAGCGCTCTATCGCGGTTCGGTCGTTCATCGCCGCCTGCGGCCGAAGCGCCACAAGCTTCGCTACAACATTTTCAATATTCTGTTCGACCTCGATGAGCTGGACCGGCTCGACCGCGAGCTTCGCTTGTTCTCGCGCAATCGATTCAACCTGTTCGGTTTCAACGATCGCGACTACGGCGACGGAAAAACGCCGCTCCGCGAATATGTGGAAGGTATCCTTTGCCGCCACGGCCTCGATATTTCCGGCGGGCCGGTCCGGCTGCTCTGCATGCCGCGCGTGCTCGGCTATGTCTTCAATCCGCTGAGCGTCTATTTCTGCTACCGCCGGTCCGGCGAGTTGACGGCTGTTCTCTACGAAGTCAGCAACACCTTCGGCGAGCGGCATTACTACCTGGTGCCGGCCAGTGGAAATACGGGGTCCGCCCTCCAGCAATCGAGCGACAAGCGCTTTCACGTCTCGCCGTTTCTGCCGCTCGACCTGCACTATCGATTCCGCATTGCACCACCGGCCGAGACAGTCGCCGTTTCCGTGCATGTACACGACAAGCAAGGGCTTCTTGTCGCCGCGTCGCTTGCCGCGCAGCGATTGGAGTTGACGAACGGAGCGCTATTTACGACCTTAGTCTTATACCCGCTGCTCACCTTGAAAGTGGTCGCGGGTATTCATTGGGAGGCCCTGAAGCTCTGGCTGAAGGGCGTGAAGGTCTGGACCAAGCCTGAGCCGCCGGAGGAGCGGGTCACGCTCGGCAAAAAAGAAGACGGCGGGGCAACAAGGAATGTCATCGCAGGCACCACAGATCGAGCGGCATGAAAGCCGGACGAGGATCGAGGATGTGCTCGATCATTCGCGCTTTGCCGATCGCTGGATCGCCCACGTCCTCCGCTCCCTGAAAATCGGACACCTGACCATCGAGACCCCCTCCGGCGCGCGCGTCGAAGGCAAAGGCGAAATCGAGGGCCCGCGCGCGACCCTGATCCTGCACAGATGGCGCACCATGCGCCGCCTGATGTTCGGCG
Source organism: Xanthobacteraceae bacterium (assembly GCA_019752575.1). GTDB lineage: Bacteria > Pseudomonadota > Alphaproteobacteria > Rhizobiales > Xanthobacteraceae. Next base: position 132,858 of record JAIELW010000018.1, read on the forward strand.
GCGATGTCGGATTTTCCGAAGCCTATATGGACGGCGACTGGTCGACGCCCGATCTCGCGACCTTGATCGAACTTGCTGTGCGCAACGAGAAGGCGCTGTGCGAAGTAACCGCAGGCCGCTGGTTCACGCGTTTCCTGCATCGCGCCAGACATCTTCTGCGCGCAAACACCAAGAGCGGCAGCCGCCGCAACATCGAGGCGCATTACGATCTCGGCAACGATTTCTACCGGCTCTGGCTCGACCCGAGCATGACCTACTCCTCGGCGCTTTATGCCACGCCGAAGCAGTCGCTCGAAGACGCACAGGACAACAAGCTCGCGCGCATTATGGATCTGCTCGCGATTAAAAACCGCGAGCGCGTGCTGGAGATCGGTTGCGGCTGGGGACGTCTCGCCGAGCGGCTCGCTACCGAGCGCAACGCGCACGTAACCGGCCTGACACTTTCTCCTTCTCAGCTTGCGGGAGCGAAAGAGCGCCTTGTAAAAGCCGGCGCAAGCGATAAAGCCGACCTTCGCTTGCAGGATTATCGCGACGTAAGCGAGAAATTCGATCGCGTGGTTTCGATCGAAATGATCGAGGCGGTAGGCGAAAAATACTGGCCCGCTTATTTCGGCAAGATCGCGGAAGTCCTGAAGCCCGGCGGCCGCGCGGTGCTGCAGGTGATCACGATCGCGAATGAGCGCTTCGAATTTTACCGCAAGAACGCCGATTTCATTCAGCGCTATATCTTCCCCGGCGGCATGCTGCCTTCGCACCACGTCATGCTGGAGCAGATCAGACAGGCGGGCATGAAATTCGTTTCGCTCGAAAACTTCGGGCAAAGCTACGCGCATACGCTCAACGAATGGAACCGCCGCTTCCAGCGCGCCTGGCCCGAGATCGAGGCGATGGGCTACAAGAAGAAATTCAAGCGGACGTGGGAATATTACCTCGCCTATTGCGAAGGCGGCTTCCGCTCGGGCTCGATCAATGTCGGCCTCTATGTGATGGAAAAGCCCGCGCATTGACCGCGGCATAGCGCTTCGCGAAACTCGTCTCGTGAAAACACGCTCCTTCGGGCCGGCGCAATCCGGCGTTTCCGTCATCGGTCAAGGCACCTGGAATCTCGAAGCCGCTCCGCGCGCCGAGGCGATTAAGACGCTCACGCGCGGCATCGATCTCGGGATGACGCATATCGACACCGCCGAGATGTATGGCTCCGGCCGCGCCGAAGCGCTGACTGGCGAGGCAATCGCAGGACGGCGCGAGAAAGTTTTCATCGTCTCGAAAGTCCTGCCGTCGAACGCCTCGCGCAAAGGCACGATTGCCGCCTGCGAACGTTCGCTGAAACAACTCAAGACCAATTATCTCGACTGCTATCTCCTGCACTGGCGCGGTTCTTACCCGCTCGAAGAGACCTTCGCGGCTTTCGAAGAACTGAAAGCGGCCGGAAAAATCCGCTCATGGGGTGTGAGCAATTTCGACGAGGACGATCTCGAGGAAGCGCTGGGTATCGCGGGCAAAGGGAAGATCGCCTGCAATCAGGTGCTGTATCATCTGCGCGAGCGCGCAATCGAGCACGCGGTCATTCCATGGTGCGAGAAAAATAACGTCGCCGTCGTCGCCTACAGCCCGTTCGGGCAGACGGCGCCGCCCTCGCCTTCTTCGCCCGGCGGGAAAGCGCTCGCGGAAATCGCAAGCGCGCATAACGCAACGCCGCGCCGGATCGCGCTCGCATTCCTTACGCGAAAGAAAAGCGTGTTTGCGATTCCGAAGGCATCGAAGATCGCCCATGCGGAAGAAAACGCAGGCGCGGGCGATCTCGAACTCACCGCGAAAGAAATCGAACAGATCGACAAGGCATTTCCGCTGGGGCGCGCGAAAAGCCTGCCGATGCTTTAGCCTTGAGCCCCTCTCCCCTTGTGGGAGAGGATGATCGCGGCGAGCGTCAGCGAGCCGGGATCGGGTGAGGGGTCAGTGCTAATTGGCACCCCTCACCCGTCGAGTAACTCGCTGCGCTCGTTACTCGCCACCCTCTCCTACAAGGGGAGAGGGAAGAATTTTTTCTTCTCAGCGCCTCACTCCCGCCACCCCAGATTTCGTCATGCCCGGCACTCAAGTCGGCTATAGCCGACTTGCGCATATTTCAATCTCGATCTCGGGCAAGCCCGAGATCGATGTGCTCGCCACCCT
>JAIELW010000010.1 GCA_019752575.1 Xanthobacteraceae bacterium
CAAGGAAGAGGGCGGCCGTCACACGCCGTTTTTCACGAACTATCGTCCGCAGTTTTACTTCCGGACCACCGACGTGACCGGGATCGTCACCCTTCCGGCTGGTACGGAAATGGTGATGCCGGGCGACAACGTGTCGATGGAAGTGCAGTTGATCGTTCCGATCGCGATGGAAGAGAAGCTGCGCTTCGCTATCCGCGAGGGCGGCCGCACGGTTGGAGCAGGGGTTGTGGCAAAAATCATTGAATGATCCCGGCGTAGCTAAAGACGAATAACAAACTTCAACGCGGGGACACCCCGGAGTAAGCGATGAACGGCCAGAATATTCGAATCCGCCTCAAGGCTTTCGACCACCGTATTCTCGACACTTCTACGCGCGAGATTGTGGCGACGGCCAAGCGCACGGGCGCGCAAGTGCGTGGCCCGATTCCGCTGCCGACGCGGATCGAAAAGTTCACCGTGAACCGCTCTCCGCACATCGACAAGAAGAGCCGCGAGCAGTTCGAAATGCGCACGCATAAGCGCCTTTTGGACATCGTCGATCCGACACCGCAGACCGTGGACGCGCTGATGAAGCTCGACCTGGCTGCGGGCGTCGATGTCGAGATCAAGCTCTAAGGCTCAGTCAAGAACGAGGAAGTCACATGCGCTCCGGCGTGATTGCACAGAAACTGGGAATGACCCGCGTCTTCACCGACGCCGGTGAGCATGTCCCCGTGACCGTGCTGAAACTCGAAAACTGCCAGGTCGTCGGCCATCGCACGATGGAAAAGAACGGCTACGTCGCGCTCCAGCTTGGCGTCGGTACGCGCCGCGCTTCGCGCGTCTCGAAGGCAATGCGCGGCTATTTCGCCGTCACCAAGATCGAGCCGAAACGCAAGCTCGCGGAATTCCGCGTGCCTGCCGATGCGCTCATCCCGGTCGGCGCGGAAATCACCGCGGATCATTTCGTCGTCGGCCAGTTCGTCGACGTTACCGGCACCTCGATCGGTAAAGGTTTCGCGGGCGGCATGAAGCGCTGGAATTTCCGCGGCCTGCGCGCAACCCATGGCGTGTCTGTTGCGCACCGCTCGATCGGCGGCACCGGCGGCCGTCAGGATCCGGGTAAGACGTTCAAGAACAAGAAGATGGCCGGCCATATGGGTGACGAAACCGTCACCACTTTGAATCTCAAGGTCGTCCGCACCGATGTCGAGAAGGGTCTCTTGCTCGTCGAAGGCGCGGTGCCGGGTTCGAAGGGCGGCTGGATCATGGTGCGCGACGCCGTGAAGAAGGCGCTTCCGAAGGACGCGCCGAAGCCGGGCAAGTTCCGTCTCGCCGACGAAGCCAACAAGAAGCCGGAAGCGAAAGCCGAAGCTCCCGCCGTCGAAGCGAAGGAGGGCGCATAATGGAACTCTCCGTAATCTCGCTCGACGGCAAAGCGGGCGGCAAGGTCAAGCTGAACGACGAGATTTTCGGTCTCGAAGTTCGCGCCGATCTTCTGCATCGCATCGTCAACTGGCAGCTCAACAAGCGCCGCGCCGGCACGCACAAGGTGAAGAACCGCGCGGAAATCTGGCGCACCGGCAAGAAGATGTACGGCCAGAAGGGCACCGGTAATGCCCGTCATGGCTCAGCCCGCGTGCCGCAGTTCCGCGGCGGCGGCCGTGCGTTCGGTCCGGTCGTGCGCTCGCACGAAACGGAAATGCCGAAGAAGTTGCGTCAGCTCGCGCTGAAACATGCGCTCTCGGCGAAGGCGAAAGAGTCGTCGATCGTCGTGCTTTCGGAAGCGACCCTGAAAGAACCGAAGACCAAGATGCTGGTGCAGAATCTCGAGAAGCTCGGGTTCTCGAATGCGCTCATCATCGGCGGTGCGGAGATCGACAAGAATTTCGGTCTTGCCGCGCGCAACCTGCACGGGATCGACGTGCTGCCGGTGCAGGGCATCAACGTGTACGACATCATGCGCCGCCAGAAGCTCGTTCTGACCAAGGCCGCGCTCGACGCACTGGAGGCGCGATTCAAATGAGCAAAGAACCGCGCCATTACGACGTGATCCTCGCGCCGGTCGTGACCGAAAAGGCCACCGCCGCGTCCGAGAAGAACAAGGTCGTATTCAAGGTCCGCACCGACGCGACCAAAACCGAAATCAAGAACGCCGTCGAAAAGCTTTTCGAGGTGAAGGTGACGCGCGTGAACACGCTGACCCGCAAGGGCAAAAACAAGGTGTTCCGCGGCCGTCCCGGCAAGCAGGGCGACGTGAAAAAAGCGATCGTGACATTGGCCGAAGGCCAGACGATCGACATCACGACGGGCCTCTGAGGTAAAACGTCATGGCACTCAGAACATATAGACCCATTACTCCCGGCCTGCGGCAGTACGTCAGCGTCGATCGCACCGGCCTGCACAAGGGCAAGCCGGAAAAGAGCCTCACCGTCGGCAAGACGAACACGGGCGCGCGCAACAACAATGGCCGCATCACCGTTCGTTTCCGCGGCGGCGGTCACAAGCGCGCGCTGCGCGACGTCGATTTCAAGCGCATCAAACGAGACGTCATCGGCACTGTTGACCGTATCGAATATGATCCGAACCGCACCGCCTACATCGCGCTCCTGAAGTACGATGACGGCTCGCTCGCTTACATCCTCGCTCCGCAGCGCGTGAATCCGGGCGACAAGCTCGTCGCCGGCGAACAGGTTGACGTGAAGCCGGGCAATGCGATGCCGCTCGAAAACATGCCGGTCGGTACGATCGTGCATAACATCGAGATGAAGATCGGGAAGGGCGGGCAGATCGCCCGTTCTGCCGGCACCTACGCGCAGATCGTCGGCCGCGACCAGGGCTACTGCATCCTGCGTCTGCATTCGGGCGAACAGCGTCTCGTGCACGGCCGCTGCTTTGCGACCGTGGGCGCGGTGTCGAACCCCGATCACATGAATACGTCGATCGGCAAAGCCGGCCGCAACATCTGGAAGGGCAAGAAGCCCAGCGTCCGCGGTGTTGCGATGAACCCGGTCGATCACCCGCATGGCGGCGGCGAAGGCCGTACCTCGGGCGGCCGTCATCCGGTCACGCCGTGGGGCTTCCCCACCAAGGGTAAGAAGACGCGCAAGAACAAGCGCACCAACAAGTTCATCATTGCGAACCGCCACGCGCGGAAGAAGAAGGCGTAACCGATGACCCGTTCGGTATGGAAAGGTCCTTTCGTCGACGGCTATCTGCTGAAGAAGGCAGATGCCGCGCGCGCGTCCGGACGTTCGGATGTGATCAAGATCTGGAGCCGCCGCTCGACGATCCTGCCGCAGTTCGTCGGACTTACCTTCGGCGTTTACAACGGCCAGAAGCACGTGCCGGTCTACGTCTCCGAAGAAATGGTGGGCCACAAGTTCGGCGAGTTCTCGCCGACCCGCACCTTCACCGGCCACACGGCCGCCGACAAAAAAGCCAAGAAGCCGACGGCGTAATCGAGAAAAGTCATGGGCAAGCCATCACGCAAACGAGTTTTGAAGGATAACGAGGCGAAGGCCATCGCGCGCAATCTGCGCGTAAGCCCGCGCAAGCTCGACCTCGTCGCGGGTCTCATCCGCGGCAAGAAGGTTCAGTCCGCGCTTGCCGATCTCACCTTCTCGAAGAAGCGCATCGCGAAGGATGTGAAGAAGTGCCTCGATAGCGCGATCGCGAATGCCGAAAACAACCATCAGCTCGACGTCGACAATCTCGTGGTCTCCGAGGCCTACATCGGCAAGGCGCTGACCATGCACCGCTTTACGTCGCGCGGCCGCGGCCGCTCGTCGCCGATCGAAAAGCCGTTCTCCTCGATCACGATCGTCGTGCGCGAAACTGAAGAGCAGGCTCCGAAGAAAAAATCGAAACCCAAAGCAGAAGCGAAAGCGAGCGCCTGATGGGACAGAAAGTTAATCCGACCGGCCTCCGGCTCGGTATCAACCGCACCTGGGACTCGCGCTGGTTCGCCCGCAAAGGCGAATACGGCAAGCTCCTGCACGAGGATATCAAGATCCGCGACTTCCTGATGAAGCAGCTCAAGCAGGCTGCGGTCGCGCGCATCGTGATCGAACGCCCGCACAAGAAGTGCCGCGTCACGATCCACTCTGGCCGTCCCGGCGTCGTCATCGGCAAGAAGGGCGCGGACATCGACAAGCTGCGCAAGCAGATTTCGAAGATGACGGACTCGGAAGTCATCATCAACATTCTCGAAATCCGTAAACCGGAAATCGACGCGCATCTCGTCGCCGACTCGATTGCGCAGCAGCTCGAGCGCCGCGTCGCGTTCCGCCGCGCCATGAAGCGCGCGGTGCAGTCCGCGATCCGTCTCGGTGCCGAAGGCATCCGCATCAACTGCTCGGGCCGTCTCGGCGGTAACGAAATCGCGCGCATGGAGTGGTATCGCGAAGGCCGCGTGCCGCTGCATACGCTCCGCGCCGACGTCGATTACGGCACCGGCACCGCGTTCACGACTTACGGTACCTGCGGCGTGAAGGTCTGGATTTTCAAGGGCGAAATCCTCGAACACGACCCCATGGCGCAGGACAAGAAGCTTGCCGACGGCGATAGCGGACGCCCGCGCCGCGAGCAGGCCGCTTAACGGGAATAAAGAGTAACGAACATGCTGCAACCCAAGCGCACTAAATTCCGCAAGCAATTCAAGGGCCGCATCCGCGGTACCGCGAAGGGCGGGACCATGCTCGCGTTCGGCGAGTACGGCTTGAAGGCGCTCGAGCCGGAGCGCGTCACCGCGCGCCAGATCGAAGCCGCTCGCCGCGCGATGACCCGCCACATGAAGCGTGCGGGCCGCGTGTGGATCAACGTGTTCCCGGACATTCCGATCTCGAAGAAGCCGACCGAAGTCCGCATGGGTAAGGGCAAGGGTCAACCGGAATTCTGGGCGGCGCGCATCAAGCCGGGCCGCATCATGTTCGAACTCGACGGCGTCGACGAAGCGACCGCGCGCGAAGCGCTGCGCCTCGCGGCGGCCAAGCTTCCGATCAAGACGCGCTTCGTCGCGCGCATCCAGTAAGGGGAGAAGAAAGATGAAAGTCGAAGACGTTCGTCAAATGACCCCCGATCAGCTCACCGAGAAGATCACGGAGCTGAAGAAGGAACAGTTCAACCTGCGCTTCCAGAAAGCGACGGGCCAGTTGGAAAACACCTCGCGGGTGCGGCAGGTGCGGCGCGATATCGCGCGTCTCTCCACGATCGCGACCGAGAAACGCGCCGCCGGCGCCAAGAAGGGCAAGTAAGATGCCGAAGCGCGTATTGCAGGGCACCGTCGTCAGCGACAAGCAGGACAAAACCGTCGTCGTCCTGGTCGAGCGCCGCTACACGCACCCGCTTTTCAAGAAGACCGTGCGCCGTTCGAAGAAATTCCACGCGCATGACGAGACCAACAAATACAAGGTCGGCGATATTGTCTCGATTTCCGAGCACAAGCCGATTTCCAAGCTGAAGCGCTGGATCGTCATCGAAAACGAGAAAGCCTAAACAGAGATAATCCCGCGCAAGCGGCGAAGAAGAATAAAGGTGCCTTTATGATTCAGATGCAAACAAACCTCGACGTCGCTGACAATTCCGGCGCGCGCCGTGTCATGTGCATCAAGGTGCTGGGCGGCTCGAAGCGCAAATACGCGACGGTCGGCGACGTCATCGTCGTCTCGATCAAGGAAGCGATCCCGCGCGGCCGCGTGAAGAAGGGCGAAGTGATGAAGGCCGTGGTCGTGCGCATCCGCAAGGATCTGCGCCGCGCCGACGGTTCGGTGATCCGCTTCGACCGCAACGCAGCCGTGCTCATCAACAACCAGATGGAGCCGGTCGGAACGCGCATCTTCGGACCGGTGCCGCGCGAACTGCGCGCCAAGAATCACATGAAGATCATTTCGCTCGCCCCGGAGGTGCTGTGATGTCGGCGAAGATCCGCAAGGGCGACAAAGTTATCGTGCTTACCGGCCGCGACAAAGGTAAGTCCGGCGAGGTGATCGAGGTCCGTCCGGCAGAAGCGCGTGCGCTCGTGCGCGGCATCAATGTCGTTCGCCGTCACCAGCGCCAGACGCCGCAGAACCAGGGCGGCATCATTTCGAAGGAAGCGCCGATTCACATCTCGAATCTGGCACTTGCCGATCCGAAGGATTCGAAGAAGGCGACGCGCGTCGGCTTCAAGGAAATAAAGGGCGAGAAGGTGCGCGTGGCGCGCCGCTCGGGAGAGACGATCGATGGCTGAGAAAAGCTACATCCCGCGTCTGAAAACGACGTTTGAACAAACCATTCGTCCGAAGCTCGTCGAGCAGTTCGGTTACTCGAACGCGTTCGCCGTGCCGCGGCTCGACAAGGTCGTGTTGAACATGGGCGTCGGCGAGGGTGCCGGCGACCAGAAGAAGGTGACTGCCGCCGCCAATGACCTGACCGCAATCGCCGGCCAGAAGGCGATCATTACCAAGTCGCGCAAGGCGATCGCGAACTTCAAGCTGCGCGAAAACATCGGCATCGGCGCGAAGGTGACCCTGCGCGGCGACCGCATGTACGAATTCGTCGACCGTCTCGTGACGGTCGCTCTTCCTCGCGTCCGCGACTTCCGCGGCCTCAATCCGAAGAGCTTCGACGGCCGCGGCAACTACACGGTCGGCATCAAGGAACACATCATTTTCCCGGAAATCGATTACGACAAAGCGGAATCGATCTGGGGTATGGACATCACCGTCTGCACGACGGCGAAAAGCGACGATGAGGCGCGTGCTTTGCTCGCGGCTCTGAACTTTCCCTTCCGGCAGTGAAGCCTGGCTTCAAACGCGGACACTAGGAGCAGAAATGGCCAAGAAAAGTTCAATCGAGAAGAACAACCGCCGTCGCAAGATGACGAAGAACGCATCTGCGAAGCGCGCGAAACTCAAGGCGATCGTCATGGACAAGAAAGTGTCCATCGAGGAGCGCTTCGAAGCGGTGCTGAAACTCTCGAAGCTGCCGCGCAATTCGGCGAAAGAGCGCATTCGTAACCGTTGCGAAGTGACGGGCCGTCCGCGCGCGACCTATCGCAAGCTGAAGATGTCGCGTCTGGCGCTGCGCGAATACGGCGCCAAGGGGTTGATCCCCGGCCTCGTGAAGTCGAGCTGGTAAGGGAGGATCGCCCATGGCTTTACACGATCCGCTCGGCGATATGCTGACCCGCATCCGCAACGCGCAGATGCGCAAGCGTGACCGCGTTTCGACCCCCGGTTCCTCGTTCCGTGCGCGCGTCCTCGACGTGCTCAAGGACGAGGGTTACATCCGCGGCTACTCGACCACCGAGTTCGGCAACGGCCGCACCGAGTTCGACGTCGAACTGAAATACGCCGAAGGCGAGCCCGCGATCCGCGAGATCGCGCGCGTATCGAAGCCGGGCCGCCGCGTTTATGCGTCCGTCGATGCGCTGCCGCGCATCAACAACGGCCTCGGTATCGCAATCGTTTCGACGCCGAAGGGCGTGATGGCCGACCACAGCGCCCGCGAGCAGAATCTCGGCGGCGAAGTGCTCTGCACGGTGTTCTGAGGAAGGAACGGGATCAGATGTCCAAAATCGGCAAACGCCCCGTCGCCATTCCGTCCGGCGTCACAGCAACCGTCACGGGCCAGACCGTCAAGGTCAAAGGCCCGAAGGGCGAGCTTTCGGTCGTGCTGAACGACAACGTCGCGCCGAAGCTCGACGGCAACAAGCTTTCCTTCGAGAAGAAGGGCGGCGAAAAGCAGGATGCGGCCTCCTGGGGTCTCTACCGCTCGCTCGTCAACAATCTTGTCACCGGCGTGACCAAGGGCTTCGAGCGCAAACTCGAAATCAACGGCGTCGGCTATCGCGCGGCGATGCAGGGCAAGAACCTCAATCTCTCGCTCGGCTACAGCCACGACGTGGTCTACGAAGTGCCGGCGGGCGTCACTGTCGCGACGCCGAAGCCGACCGAGATCGTGATCACCGGCATCGACAAGCAGAAAGTCGGTCAGGTCGCAGCCGAAATCCGCGGCTACCGCAAGCCCGAGCCCTACAAGGGCAAGGGTGTGAAGTACGAAGGCGAATTCATCTTCCGCAAGGAAGGCAAGAAGAAGTAACGGGGAACCACGATGGCAACAGTTGCAGACCGCACCAAGCGCCGCAAAGCGAGCGTGCGCCGGTCGTTGAAAGCGTCGGCTTACGGCCGTCCGCGCCTGTCGGTTCACCGCTCAGGCATGAATATCTATGCGCAGGTCATCGACGACGCGAAGGGCGCAACGCTTGCGTCGGCTTCGTCGCTCGAGAAGGATATGCGCGGCAAACTGAAGTCGGGCGCGAACGTCGAGGCCGCGAAAGCGGTCGGCAGCCTGATCGCCGAACGCGCGAAAGCGAAAGGCGTGAAGGAAGTCATCTTCGACCGCGGCGGCTATCGCTTCCACGGCCGCGTCAAGGCACTCGCCGACGCGGCGCGTGAAGGCGGATTGAGTTTCTAAGGACAGCATCATGGCACGCGAAAGAGACGAAAAACGAGGCCGGGGCAAAGATCGCGATCGCGACCAAGAGCGCGACGGTTTGGTGGACAAACTCGTCCACATCAATCGCGTCGCGAAGGTCGTGAAGGGCGGTAAGCGCTTCGGCTTTGCCGCGCTCGTCGTCGTCGGCGATCAGAAGGGCCGCGTCGGCTTCGGTCACGGCAAGGCGCGCGAGGTGCCGGAGGCGATCCGCAAGGCGACCGATGCCGCCAAGCGCTCGCTGATCCGCGTGAACCTGCGCGACGGCCGCACGCTGCATCATGACGTCAACGGTCATCACGGCGCTGGCAAGGTCGTGCTGCGCGCGGCGCCGGCCGGTACCGGCATCATTGCCGGCGGCCCGATGCGCGCGGTATTCGAAACCGTCGGCGTGCAGGATGTCGTCGCGAAATCGTTCGGCTCGTCGAACCCCTACAACATGGTTCGCGCGACCTTCGATGCGCTGAAGAATCAGGACAGCCCGCGTTCGGTCGCTGCCCGCCGCGGCATCAAGGTTTCGGCCTTGCAGGCACGCCGCCGCGACACCGATGTCGAAGCGTCGGCGGAAGGCTAAGGGAGAGGGCGATGGCCGGTAAGAAAATCACCGTCGAGCAGTTCGGTAGCCCGATCCGCCGCGAGGGCAAGCAGGAACAGACCCTGATCGGTCTTGGCCTCAACAAGCGCGGCAAGAAGCGCGAGCTGGTCGATACGCCGGCGGTGCGCGGCATGGTCGCGAAGGTCGCGCACATGGTGCGGATCGTCGAAGGCAAATAAAAATGCGTCATGCCCGGCCTCGTGCCGGGCATCCACGCCTTACAAATTCTCCACGCTGGAAGGCGTGGATGGCCGGGACAAGCCCGGCCATGACGAAAGAAGGACGAGAGAGATGAAACTCAATCAGATCGCGGACAACGAAGGCGCGCGCAAGAACCGCATGCGCATCGGCCGCGGCATCGGCTCCGGCAAGGGCAAGACCGGCGGCCGCGGCGTGAAGGGTCAGAAGGCCCGCACCGGTGTGCGCATCAAGGGCCGCGAAGGCGGTCAGATGCCGCTGCATCGCCGTCTGCCGAAACGCGGCTTCAACAACATCTTCGCCGTGAAATACAACGAAGTGAATCTCGACCGCGTCCAGAAGGCGGTCGATGCCAAGCTGATCAAGGATGGCGATACCGTGACCGCGGAATCGCTCGCGAAAGCGGGCGTGCTGCGCCGCGCCGGTAACGGCGTGCGCCTTCTCGGCGGCGGCGAACTGAAGACGAAGCTCGTCTTCGAAGTTGCGGGCGCGACCAAGTCGGCGATCGCAGCGGTCGAGAAGCTCGGCGGCAGCGTGAAGCAGCTTGTCGTGAAGAAGGCCGATCAGGAAAAACCGGCCAAGATGAAGAAAAAACCGAAGAAAGAATCGGGCCAAGCGAAAGCCTGATCTGCTTTCTTAGGGGAAACAGTCGGGGCGGATCGGAGCGAACATGGCGTCGGCAGCCGAACAACTCGCGGCAAATCTGAACTTCAGCGCGCTCGCGAAAGCGGAAGACCTGAAGAAGCGTATCTGGTTCACGCTGGGTGCGCTCCTGGTCTATCGTCTCGGTACGTTCATTCCGATGCCGGGCATAGATCCGATTGCCTTCACCAACGCCTTCAATCAGGCACGCGGCGGCATCCTCGGTCTTTTCAATATGTTCTCCGGCGGCGCGGTCGAGCGCATGGCGATCTTCGCGCTCAACATCATGCCGTACATCTCGGCATCGATCATTCTCCAGCTGCTCACCACCGTTTCTCCGACGCTCGAGGCGCTGAAGAAGGAAGGCGAGCAGGGCCGCAAGGTCATCAACCAGTACACCCGCTATCTGACGGTCGTGCTGGCGATGCTGCAGGCTTACGGCATCTCGGTCGGCCTCGAAGGCGGTTCCGGCGGCATCGTCACCGAGCCGGGCTGGTTCTTCCGCATTTCGACGGTGATTACGCTCACCGGCGGCACCGTGTTCCTGATGTGGCTCGGCGAGCAGATCACCGCGCGCGGCATCGGCAACGGCATTTCGCTGATCATCTTCGCGGGCATCGTCGCGGAGCTTCCGGCGGCGCTTGCAGGTCTTCTCGATCTCGGCCGCACCGGCGCGGTCTCTACCGCGCTGATCTTGCTCATCATCGTCGTCGCGGTCGCCGCGATCACGTTCATCGTTTTCATGGAGCGCGCGCAGCGACGGCTCCTGGTGCAATATCCGAAGCGCCAGGTCGGCAACAAGATGTTCGAGGGTCAAAGCTCGCATCTGCCGCTGAAGCTCAATTCGTCGGGCGTGATCCCGCCGATCTTCGCGTCGTCTCTGTTGCTCGTGCCGGTCACGGTCGCGCAGTTCACCGCGGGCTCGGGTCCGGAGTGGTTGCAATGGCTGACCACCGTCCTCGGTCACGGCCGTCCGGGCTACATGGCGCTCTATGCGCTCTTGATCGTCTTCTTCGCGTTCTTCTACACCGCGATCGTGTTTAACCCGGTCGAGACCGCGGACAATCTGAAGAAGCACGGCGGTTTCATTCCGGGCATTCGTCCAGGCGAGAACACCGCGAAGCACATCGACTACGTGCTGACGCGCATCACGGTCGTAGGTGCGGCTTATCTCGTGCTGGTCTGCTTGCTGCCGGAATTTTTGGTCGCTTACGCAGCCGTGCCGTTCTATTTCGGCGGCACCTCGCTCCTGATCGTCGTTTCGGTGACGATGGATACGGTCGCGCAGGTGCAGGGCTATCTGCTCGCGCACCAGTATGAAGGCCTGATCAAGAAGTCGAAGCTGCGCGGGGCGCGGCGATGAGGCTCGTCCTGCTTGGACCTCCCGGAGCAGGAAAGGGTACGCAGGGCGATCGCCTGATCGAGCGCCACGGCATCACCCGTCTGTCGACGGGCGACATGCTGCGCGCGGCGGTGAAGGCGGGAACGCCGGTCGGCCTCAAGGCAAAAGACATCATGGCGCGCGGCGACCTCGTCTCGGATGAGATCGTGATCGCGATCATCGACGACCGCTTGAAAGAACCGGACGTCAAAAACGGCTTCATCCTCGACGGGTTTCCGCGCACGGTCGGCCAGGCCGGGGCGCTGGACAAGCTGCTCGCCAGCAAGGGCATCCGGCTCGACGCAGTCGTGGAACTCAAGGTGAACGAGGCCGCGTTGCTCAAGCGGATCGAGACCCGGATCGCCGAAATGACCGCTCGCGGGGAGGCTGTCCGGGCCGACGACAACCCGGAAGCCCTGAAAAAGCGGCTCGATGCCTACCGGTCCCAGACCGCACCGCTATCGGCCTATTACAAGGCCAAAGGGGACCTTCTGGAGGTTGATGGTATGGCTCCGATTCCGGCGGTCGAAAACGCTATCGACGAGGGCCTGAAAGCCCGAAAAGCGGCTGTTTAAGCGGGTTTTCGCGGTTGACTTGACATGCACCCTTCCTTACATACCCGCCATCCGTCGCTATTTCTGAGGCGATGCCAAACCCACCGGACCGGGGGGTTGGGCGTCGTTTTTTGCTGTATCGACAACAATTTCGGGCCGGATCGCCCGCATCTCGGAGACTGAAAAAGTGGCCCGTATCGCAGGCGTCAACCTTCCGACCGGCAAGCGCGTGATCATCGCGCTCCAATACATTCACGGCATCGGTCAGCTCCGCGCGAAGAAGATCGTGAACGAGTTGAAGATTCCGGCCGAGCGCCGCGTCAACCAGCTCACCGACCAGGAAGTATTGCAGATGCGCGAATTGATCGACCGCGACTACATCGTCGAAGGCGATCTGCGCCGCGAAGTCACGCTCAACATCAAGCGCTTGCAGGACCTCGGTTGCTACCGCGGCCTGCGTCACCGCAAGGGCCTGCCGGTCCGCGGTCAGCGCACGCATACCAACGCGCGCACGCGCAAAGGCCCGGCCAAGGCAATCGCCGGCAAGAAGATGGTCACGCGCTAAGCGCCAACAGAATAGAGAAACAGGTCCGTCATGGCGAAAGAAGCAGCAGCAAAAGTCGTCCGCAAGCGCGAGCGCAAGAATATCGCGGCCGGCGTCGCGCATGTCGCAGCCTCGTTCAACAACACGATGATCACCATCACCGACGTGCAGGGCAACACGATTGCCTGGTCGTCGTCGGGCACCATGGGCTTCAAGGGCTCGCGCAAGTCGACGCCGTATGCGGCGCAGGTCGCGGCCGAAGACGCGGCGCGCAAAGCTTCCGAGCACGGCATGCGCACGCTTGAAGTGGAAGTTTCCGGCCCCGGTTCGGGCCGCGAGTCGGCGCTTCGTGCGCTGCAAGCCGCGGGCTTCACCGTGACGTCGATCCGCGACGTGACACCGATCCCGCACAACGGTTGCCGTCCGCGCAAGCGCCGGCGCGTATAAGTTTCGTTTCGTCCGGCTCGCGCGAGCCGGGTTCATAGGATCGCCGCGCATTGCGCGGTCGCGGGGCACAGCGGCTCCGCACGAAGGGACGCGAAGAATGACGACTGTGATCCAGAAAAACTGGCAGGAGTTGATCAAGCCCGAGAAGCTCAACGTGCAGGGCGGCTCGGACCCCAAGCGTTTTGCGACCGTGGTTGCCGAGCCCCTGGAGCGCGGCTTCGGTCTGACGCTCGGCAATGCGCTGCGCCGTATTCTGCTTTCCTCGCTGCAGGGCGCGGCCGTCACTTCGGTGCAGATCGACGGCGTGCTCCACGAGTTCTCGTCGATCCCCGGCGTGCGCGAGGACGTCACCGATCTCGTGCTGAACATCAAGGACATCGCGATCAAGATGCAGGGCGAAGGCCCGAAGCGCATGGTCGTGAAGAAGACCGGTCCCGGCGTCGTCACCGCCGGCGACATCCAGACCGTCGGCGACGTGCAGGTGCTGAACCCCGATCTCGTGCTCTGCACGCTCGATGACGGCGCCGAAATCCGTATGGAATTCACCGTCAACACCGGCAAGGGCTACGTGCCGTCCGACCGCAACCGCGCGGAAGACTCACCGATCGGCCTGATCCCGGTCGACAGCCTCTATTCTCCGGTGCGCAAGGTTTCGTATCGCGTCGAGAACACCCGCGAAGGCCAGATTCTCGACTACGACAAGCTCACGATCACGATCGAAACCAACGGCTCGATCACGCCGGAAGATGCGCTCGCCTATTCGGCGCGCATTCTCCAGGACCAGCTCAACATCTTCGTGAACTTCGAAGAGCCCCGCCGCGAGGTGGAAGCAGCACCGATGCAGGAACTGCCGTTCCCGCCGGCGATGCTCAAGAAGGTGGACGAACTCGAGCTTTCGGTCCGCTCGGCGAACTGCCTGAAGAACGACAACATCGTCTATATCGGCGACCTCATCCAGAAGTCGGAAGCGGAAATGCTCCGCACCCCGAACTTCGGCCGCAAGTCGCTGAACGAAATCAAGGAAGTGCTCGCGACCATGGGCCTGCATCTCGGCATGGAAGTGCAGGGCTGGCCGCCGGAGAACATCGAAGAACTCGCCAAGCGCTTCGAGGATCATTACTGAGAGACAGCGTCATCCCGGGCGCGGCGCAGCACGAAGTGATGCGGCGCAGAACCGGGATCGGCCAGATAGAGAACGGTCCCGGCTCGCGCGTTCCGCGCGTCCGGGACGACGAGAAGGAAAACGGTCATGCGTCACGGTAAAACCAATCGCCGCTTTAACCGCCGCCCGGAACACCGGAAGGCGATGCTCGCCAACATGGCGGCGTCGCTCATCACGCACGAGCAGATCGTCACCACGCTCCCCAAAGCGAAGGACATCCGTCCGATCGTCGAGAAGCTCGTGACCCTCGGCAAGAAGGGCAGCCTGCACGCGCGCCGTCAGGCCGTATCCGAGATGCGCGACCGCGATGCCGTGAAGAAACTCTTCGACGTGCTCGCTCCGCGCTACAAGGAGCGCGCCGGCGGCTATCTGCGCATCATCAAGGCGGGCCATCGCTATGGCGACATGGCGCCGATGGCCGTGATCGAGTTCGTGGACCGCGACGAGAGCGCGAAGGGCAAGGAAGATCTCACCCGTCACGAAGCATGGCTGAAGACTCAGCCGAAGGACGAGCAGCAGCAGGCTGTCCCGGCGTAATCGCTCCCAATATCCCAAGTTTTCAAAGCCCCGGCCTTCGCGCCGGGGTTTTTGTTTTTTTTAGGCAGAAAATTTTATTTATTTTCAATGAGTTATATCTGTGCTCTTTCCGCCACGCCCACTGTAATTGTTGGGAGGAGAAATCTGCGTGGATGGATGGCCCGCCGGTTCTGGGGTACCTTGAGGGCAATATTGGCCAATAATTTCAGCGCTGGCTCCGGCGTAATTGCTATGGGCGGGGGGGGGTTCAATGTTCAAGCGAATCGCAATTGCGGCTGTCGCCGTACTCGGAATTTCCGTGTCGGCGCAAGCTGCCGACCAGCCGGTCAAGGGCCCGGTCTACAAAGCCTCGCCTGCGGTTTTCAACTGGACCGGCTTTTACGGCGGCATTCACGGCGGTTACGCATGGGGCAACGTCGATTACATCGTCACCGCGGCGGAAAACGGTTTCGTTGATAACGCGGGCGGATTTGGCGGTCTTCAGATTGGCTACAATCGGCAATATGCTCCGAACTAGCTCTATGGCTTCGAGGTTGATGTATCGGCAGCAAAAATAGCGACCGGTTTTCAGCTAACGAATGCTGGCGCGATATTCGCCTCGGATATTAGAGCGTTAGTTACGATCCGCGGACGGTTTGGCTACGTAATGGGTCCAACGCTCCTCTATGTAACGGCGGGCGGTGCGTGGGCGAACGCGAAGCTTTCGGACTTTTTTGCTCCGGCAACGTTTCGAACGGTCACCCATTTCGGCTACGCAGTCGGCGCTGGCGTCGAGCGCATGATCAATCCGAGGTGGACGGTCAAGCTCGAATACCTGTTCATGGATCTCGGCAGTGAGAGCACGCCTGTCACGGGCGCCGCCGGCGCACGGGTCGATCTGAACGCGTTGCACACGGTCCGACTCGGTTTGAACTATCGCTGGTAAACTCCGTACCCGCAGAAATAAAAACCCCGGCCATCGCGCCGGGGTTTTTGTTTGGCCAGCGGAAAACAGTTATTTTTTTAACGGATAAGCGCTGTGTCCGATTTGCCACTCAGCCGTGGATTCTCGGGGGTATTCCCTTAAGTCCATGTCGGTCTGCTGGGTTCCCGAGTATTATTTCCTTGATTTCGGGCGCCCCGTTTTCGGGGCTGGGAGATTTCATGTTGAAGCGAATTGCACTCGCTGCGGTGGCGGCTGTAGGAATTTCCGCGGCGGCGCAGGCGGCGGACGTGCCTGTCAAGGGTCCGGTCTACAAGGCGGCTCCCGCCACATACAATTGGAGCGGCTTCTATATCGGTGGCACCGTCGGCTATGGCTGGGGTCAAACCGATTGGACCGCTGCACCTGGTGGCGCCTTCGTAGACATCAATACTGACGGTGTGATCGGCGGTCTTACTCTGGGACGCAACTGGCAGGCAGCCGGCAGCCGCTGGGTCTTCGGCATCGAGGCAGACATTTCCGCGGCGGATATTAAGGGCACGGGTTTCCTTCCTTGTTCTGTGGCAGGTTGTACAACGACGGTAAGATGGCTGAGTACGGTGCGTGGACGCGTCGGTTTCTCTCAGGGCACCTGGCTGTTCTATGGCACGGGCGGCGTCGCTTTCGGCGGCGTGAACTACTTTGCCCCAGTCGGCGTCAATGTCACCCAGACCGAAGTCGGCTGGACCGCAGGCTTAGGAATCGAGGCCATGCTTCGCCGCAACTGGTCTTGGAAAGTCGAATACCTGTTCGTCGATCTCGGCCAGAGCGATCCATTCTCCGGGACCGTTTTCACGAATGCTCATGACATTCATATCGCGCGTCTCGGCCTGAACTACCGCTGGTAATTTCACAGCGAACGAAACTACAAAACCCCGGCCATCGCGCCGGGCTTTTTGTTTGGGCGAAGCCGCAAAGGCCGCGTCGCGCGAATACAATTTCGCAAAGCCGGAAAACGCAGCTAGCATTTCTTACGAAAAGAAGACCGCACCGCACAACGCGGATGCGGCGCAAACAATTTTCCGGGAGGAATAGCAATGAAGTATATTCGCAGTTTCTTGTTCGCATTCGCCGCCGTTGTGGCGTTGGCATCGCCTGCATCCGCGCAGACCGGCGAGGGCTGGGTCGTTCTGTTCGACGGCAAGGCACTCGGCGATTGGGATCAGGTCGGCGAAACCAACTGGCGCGTCGAAGAAGGCGCGATCGTCGCCGACAAGCGCACGAGCAAGGAAGCCGCGCATCTCGTCAGCAAGAAGCCGTACAAGGATTTCCAGATTTACGTCGAGTTCTGGTCGAGCGACGACGCAAACAGCGGCATTTTCCTGCGCTGTCAGGATCCGAAGGCGATCACCGACCGCAATTGCTACGAAGCCAATATCTTCGATCAGCGCAAAGACCCGAGTTACGGCACCGGCGGCATCGTGAATTTTGCTGAAGTCATCGGCACGATGCAAAAGGCCGGCGGCAAGTGGAACGTGATGGAAATCACCGCCAAGGGCCGGCTGATTACGGTCACCCTCAACGGACAGAAGTCGTCCGAGTTGCATAACGGACTGTTTAGCGAAGGGCCGATCACGCTTCAACACGGCAGCGGCGTCATCAAATTCCGCAAGGTCGCGATCAAGCCGCTCTGATCGGACAGAAATCGAAATGCGAAAACCCAGGCCTCGAAAGTTGGATTTATCCGACTTTCGCAAAGAAGAAGTGGCCGGGGTTTTTGTTTCGAGTTGCGTCAAATACGAAGCATTTACCATCCGGACCGTTCGCGGAGTTCCTCCGGAACGCCCCGTTCGGCAACCGGTTCTCCTCCCGCCAATGGAGGCTCTGATGGGTTCCACGATCTATCCGACGCTGCATTGCGAGGAGTGCGGCGAGGCGATGCGGCTGATCGCAGTCTGCGAGAAGCCGGACACCCAAACCGAAACCCGCTTCTACGAATGCTCGAATCCCGTTTGCTGGGACTCGTTCAAGTCCTGCGTCCCCATCCTGCGGACGGAGGGCTGGATCGGGCTGCGCCGCGATATCGAGGAACTCACCACAGGTCCGCGCTGAGCCTGCAACGGTCCCTTAGACTGCCCCGGCCTTGTGCCGGGGCATTTTTCTTGCGCGTTTTTGCGCAGAGCGCCTTAACCATTTGACGCATCAGCGGTTCCCGATTTTTGCCCCGATTGGCACTAAGCTGCGGGCGGGGTCGAAGCTGGTAGGGGATTTCGGGTGTTGGTGCGTCTGTTCGGACCGCTGGCGGCGGGGCTGGTGCTGATTTGCGCCGGCTGCACGACGTTCGACACCGAGCGCGACGACATCGTCACCTTCGTCTTCACGCAGCCGACCACCCAATGCGAAGTCTTCGTCGGCAATTCGTCGCTCGGCTTCGTTTCCATTTCCAAACCGGCGGTCGGCGTTCCGCGCGGTACCGAGCCTTTGCGGCTTTCCTGCTCGGCGGCTTCCTATGCCCCGATTTCCGCCGAAGTCTCGGTCACGCGCACGCGCGATCAGAAGGTCGATGTCCTCGGCGTCGGCGTGCCGACGCCGCAGGCGCTGGGTGCGCGCGTAACGGAGCCGATCACGAATATCACCGGGCCGAGCCCGATTCCCAACCCGCTTTCGACCGAGAAAGCAGGTTATCCGCCCCGCATCACGGTCGATATCGCGCAACGCGCGGTGATCGTGCCTTCCGGCTGGCAGACGCGGATGTGACCGGCAATGCCGGGTCCTTCTGCTATATATATGAGTGAATGCCGATTTTTCGCTGCGCACGAGCCCTGTTCGAAGGAATGACGATGACGATGATCCGCGTTTTCTTGTCCACGCTGCTCGCCTTGGCGCTGCCCGGCGAAGCCGCATACGCGCAGCGGCAGGTGCCCGTGAGCCGCGCCGAGATTGCGCTGAGTTTCTCGGCGACCGTGAAGAAAGCGGCGCCCGCGGTCGTCAACGTCTATGCGCTGAAGCGCACGACGCAGCGGCCGAACAATCCGTTCATGGACGACGAGTTCTTCCGCAAGTTCTTCGGCGGACAGCCTTCGCAGGACATGCCGATAGAGCGCGTGCAGCGCTCGCTCGGCTCGGGCGTCATCGTGCACGAGACCGGTCTCGTGATTACGAACCATCACGTGATCGAAGGCGCGAACGAAATCCGCATCGCGCTCGGCGACCGCCGCGAATTCGCAGCCGAGGTCGTGTTGCGCGACCCGCGCTCCGACCTCGCGGTGCTGCGGATCCAGGGCACCAAGGAAAAGTTCGCGCCGATTGAAATCGCGGACTCCGACGAAGTCGAGGTTGGCGATCTCGTGCTTGCGATCGGCGATCCGTTCGGCGTCGGCCAGACCGTGACGCAGGGTATCGTTTCCGCGACCGCGCGCACGCGCGTCGGCATCACCGATTTCCAGTTCTTCATCCAGACCGACGCCGCGATCAATCCGGGGAATTCCGGCGGCGCGCTGGTCGATATCAACGGCCGTCTCGTCGGCATCAACACCGCGATCTTCTCGCGCTCGGGCGGCTCGCACGGCATCGGTTTCGCAATTCCGACCAACATGGTGAAGGTCGTGATCGCGTCCGCGCTCGCTGGCAACAAGCTCGTGATGCGTCCGTATTTCGGCGCACGGCTGCAGCCGGTGACCGCCGAGATCGCGGAGAGCCTTAACCTGAAACGCCCCGCAGGCGCGCTGGTCGCGAGCATCACGCCGAACAGCCCCGCTGCGAAAGCGGGCCTGCGTGCGGGCGACGTCATTCTCGAAGTCGACGGCGTGCAGGTCGACGATCCGGCGGCGCTCAATTATCGTTATGCGCTGAAAACCATCGGCAGCACGGCGACGCTGACCGTGGACAGAAACGGCAAAAGCGTTTCGCTTACCATCCGTCTCGAAGCCGCGCCCGAGCGGCAGGCGGACGAAATCCAGATTTCCTCGCGCTCGCCGTTCGAAGGCGTGCGGGTCTCGAACTTCACTTCGGAAATCGCAAACCGTCTGCGCGCCGATCCCGCGACCGCCGAAGGCGTCGTCGTCGTGAATATCGCCAACGGTTCGATGGCCGATCGCGTCGGTCTGCGCCTCGGCGATATTATTCTTGAAGTGAACGGTATCAAGATCGAAAGCACCGCCGATCTTGAAAAGGCGGCGCGGCAGGACGCGCGCGAGTGGCGCGTCACGATCTCGCGCGGGGGTCAGAAGCGCAACGTCGTGCTGCGCGGATGAGTACGAAGCGCATTTCGAGCGCTTCCTCGAACTTGTTCGAGGCGGCGGGTTTTGCGGACGACACGCCGCGGCCGCTTGCCGATAAATTGCGTCCGCGTGCGCTCGCCGAGGTTGTCGGCCAGAAAGCGCTGATCGGCCCGGATGGCGCGCTGACGCGAATGCTGGAATCGCGCTCGCTCGGCTCGCTGATTTTCTGGGGGCCGCCGGGTACCGGCAAGACCACGGTCGCGCGGCTGCTCGCCAGCGAAACCGACCTGCACTTCGAGCAGGTCTCTGCGATCTTCTCCGGCGTCGCGGAGTTAAAAAAGTTTTTCGACGCCGCCCGCGCCCGGCGCGAGATGGGGAAGGGCACGCTTTTATTCGTGGACGAAATCCACCGCTTCAACCGCGCGCAACAGGATTCCTTCCTGCCGGTGATGGAAGACGGCACGATCACGCTGGTCGGCGCGACCACCGAGAACCCGTCTTTCGAGCTGAACGCGGCACTGCTCTCGCGTGCGCGCGTGCTAGTGTTCAAGTCGCTCGACGAAGAAGCGATCGGGGAATTGCTGTCGCGCGCCGAGGAAATCGAGGGAAAGAAACTTCCGCTCGACGAGGAGGCCCGACTCAGCCTCATTCGCATGGCGGATGGCGACGGCCGTGCCTCGCTGACACTCGCCGAAGAAGTCTGGCGCGCCGCCCGCAAGGGCGAAACCTTCACTTCCGAACGCTTGCAGGAAATCGTGCAGCGCCGCGCGCCGATCTACGATAAATCCCAGGATGGCCATTACAATCTGATCTCCGCGCTGCATAAGAGCGTGCGCGGCTCGGACGCGGACGCCGCGCTCTATTATCTCGCGCGCATGCTGGATGCCGGGGAAAATCCGCTTTATATCGCGCGCCGCGTGGTGCGCATGGCGGTGGAAGACGTCGGCCTCGCCGATCCGCAGGCGCTCGCGGTCACGAATGCCGCGAAGGACGCTTACGATTTTCTCGGCAGTCCTGAAGGCGAACTCGCGATCGCCCAGGCGGTGATCTATCTCGCGTGCGCGCCGAAATCGAACGCGGCCTATCGCGCTTATGGCGCCGCAATGCGAACCGCGAAGGAAGCGGGTTCGCTGGTGCCGCCGAAACACATTCTCAATGCGCCGACGAAGCTCATGAAGGAAGAGGGCTATTCGGAAGGCTACGAATACGATCACGACGCCGAGGGCGCGTTCTCAGGCCAGAATTATTTCCCGGAGAAGCTCGGCCGTCAGGAGTTTTATCATCCGGTCGAGCGGGGCTTCGAGCGCGAGATCAAGAAGCGGATGGAATACTGGGCGAAGCTGCGCGAAACGAAGAAGTGATTACTTCTTCGGCTGCACCGGCGTTTCCATATAGCGCTTCTGCTCGTAGGGGTTCTTCGAGGTATTGAGATTCGGGATCGGCGCCGGCTGCGTCTGAATCTGCGGCGAAGATTGCTGCGTCGGCGTCACTTTGATCGTGCCCGGATCCTGCTGCTTGATCTGCGCCATCGAGGCGCTCATCCCGAACGTGAACACCGTAAGCACGGTCACCGTCATTAGAATATGCCGCATGATCGCCTCCTTCGGTGCTGGTTGCCGCTCCAGAGACATAAACGCTGGCGCTTAACGCCGGGTTCCAAGAAGGGATGGTTTTCCCTCAAACCGGCAAAATCGCGACGATCCGGTAACTTAAGGGATCGATCACCACGATTTTCTCCGCCGCCACGACGTAGAAATAGCCGCCATATTCGGGAGCGATTTCAGCGACTTCCTTTGGCATCGGATAAAAGTGAAGGTTGCGCGGGACCTCGGCGCCGACCGTGAGCGGGATCGCGAGCTTCGCCACGTGATCGACTTTGGCGTTCTTCACCGAGTCCCTGATGCGGTTTTCCTGCTCGGCGGAAATCTTCGGCGCCACGGTCGTGGCGGTGGAGGGCGGCGCTGTGGCGCCCGTGGACTGAGCCTGCACGCCTGCAGCACTCAGGAGGAGCGCAAAGACCGGCGGCAGAAAAGCGAAGCGCTTTCGCATGTTGCGTCATTCCTTCGCGGATATGTATGGGTTCCCGACATTGCTAACGCGGCGCGCGGGGATTAGGTTCCGGCTAAATTCCAGCCAAGCGACTCTAGCGACTCATATGTATGCACTTTTTCTCGTAATCGCCGGCGGCGGCATCGGCGCCGGATTGCGCCACGGCATGAACATCGGCGCCGCGCGGCTGCTCGGTACCGATTTCCCGTGGAGTACGTTTGCCATCAACGTCATCGGCTCATTCTTGATCGGTGTCGCAGCGGCGTGGTTCGCATTCCGCAACGATGCGGCGTCGCAATCGCTGCGGCTGTTCCTGACCACCGGAATTCTGGGCGGCTTCACGACCTTCTCGGCATTCTCGCTCGACTTCGCGCTTCTGTTCGAGCGCGGCGAGATCATGGCCGCAATCTGGTACGTCGCCGGTTCGGTCGGACTTTCTCTGCTCGCGATCTTCGCGGGTCTCTGGCTCATGCGCTCGTTCGCGTGAAGCGATGCCGGTACAGACCCGCAAGGTAAAATCCGGCGAAGAAGGAATGCGTCTCGACCGCTGGTTCAAGACGAATTTCCCCGATCTTTCCTTTGCCCATTTGCAGAAGTTGCTGCGCACGGGTCAGGTGCGCGTGGACGGCGGGCGCGCGAAAACCAGTACGCGCCTTGAACTGGGCATGGCCGTGCGGGTGCCGCCGCTCACGCGAAGCGGCAAGGAAGAGAAGGACGGTGACGGCGCAGGGCCTTCACGTGGCGCGCATGTCAAGCCGCCCTCGAAGATGGGCGATGCGAAGTCCGACGCCGCATTCCTGAAGTCGATCACATTATATGAAGACCGCGAGGTGCTGGTGCTGAACAAGCCGTTCGGGCTTGCGGTGCAGGGCGGCTCCGGCACGACGCGGCATATCGACGGTATGCTGGAAGCCTTGCGCGGCAAGGACGGACAGAAACCGCGGCTTGTGCACCGCATCGACAAAGATACCTGCGGAATTCTGTTGGTCGCGAAGACGCGGTTGGCGGCGGCGACGCTCGCCAAAACCTTCCGCTCGCGCTCCGCGCGCAAGATTTATTGGGCGCTGGTTGCGGGCGTACCGAAGCCGCGACAGGGCAGAATTTCGACTTATCTCGCGAAAGGCGCAGGCGAGGGCGGCGAGTTGATGCGCGTCGCAAAGCATGGCGAAGACGAAGCGAGCCACGCCGTAACCTATTACGCGGTTGTCGATCATGCCGCGCACAAGCTCGCGTGGATTTCGCTGAAACCCGTGACCGGCCGCACACACCAGCTTCGCGCGCATACTTCGCACATCGGCCATCCTATCGTCGGCGATCCGAAATATTTTTCGATCGAGAACTGGGAGTTGCCGGGCGGCATGCAGAACCGGCTGCATCTTCTCGCGCGCCGCCTCGT
The DNA here is from genome assembly GCA_019752575.1 of Xanthobacteraceae bacterium. Classification (GTDB taxonomy): domain Bacteria; phylum Pseudomonadota; class Alphaproteobacteria; order Rhizobiales; family Xanthobacteraceae. Next base: position 23,081 of record JAIELW010000010.1, read on the forward strand.
GATCCCGCATCCGAAGGGCGAGGGCGTGATCGATGTGTCCGCGCCGTTGCCGCAGCATATGCAGCAGTCGTGGAATCTCCTCGGACTTGACGCCAAGGCTTTCGATCCCATCGTGGACGCGCCGGAAGAATGAGCGAAGACAATAATCCGATGCGCCGTGCGCAGGCGGCGATGCGCGCGCCGCTGCCGAAGCGCTTCTATGAGGAGGCGAGCGTTGGGGAGGCGGGCGGCGCTTTTGCCGTGCTGCTCGACGGCAAATCCGCGAAGACGCCCGCGCGCAATGCGCTCGTTTTACCGAACGAGCTGCTTGCTTCCGCGGTTGCCGCCGAATGGAACGCGATCGAAGGCGAGATCGATCCAGTGCGGTTACCGCTGACGCGGCTCGCCAACCTCGCCATCGACGCGATTGCAAGCGCGCCGCAACCGGTAATCGACGAAATCGTGCAGTATGCTGCGAGCGATCTTGTATTCTATCGCGCTGACGGGCCCGAAGGCCTCGTCGCGTTGCAGAACGAGCGCTGGAATCCGTTGCTCGACTGGGCCGCCGCAACGCTAAACGCGCGCTTTGCACTGGCGGAAGGCGTCATTCATGTGCGGCAGCCGGATAGTGCGCTCGCCGCCGTGAGAGAAGCCGCGGAAAAACTCAAAAATCCTTTTGCGCTCGCAGCCGCCGCGAGCGCTACGAATATCGGCGGCTCCGCACTGATCGCGCTTGCGTTAGCGAGCGGCGCGCTCACCGGCGACGAGGCATGGAATGCAGCCCATGTCGACGAGCAGTGGAATATCAGCCAGTGGGGCGAGGACGCGGAAGCGCAGCGGCGGCTCGCCACGCGGCACGCGGAATTTTCCGCCGCCGCGAAGATGCTGGCGTTATTGCGTGCTTCATAATTTTAACCTCTCCCCGCCGGAGAGAGGTCGCGAGCGAAGCGAGCGGGTGAGGGGGCTCGGATTCAATTATTACTTCAGTAGCCCCTCACCACAACGCGGAGAGGGAGTAGCGAGCGAGATGTTTCAACTCTTCTTCCCGATCGGCCCTAAATGCGTGTCCCCGAAACCGGTTTCGTATTTCAGGCCGAAGCCGAGCATGCGGTCCATGCCGATATGCGCAAGCCAGATCACGGCTAGCGCCATCGCAACGACCGAACCCGTGTAGAAGCCCGCGAAGCCGAGCAGCAGCGGTAACACGGTAATATGCGCTGCGTTGTACAGGTTCGCGCCCAGCCGCGGGCCGGCGAGATAACCGATCATGGTGGCATCGGGTGCAAGAATAAGGATCGCGAACAGCCACCACGTCACCCCGAGCTTCCAATAGGCGAAGATGCAGATGGCGAAGAGTGCGAGGCCCTCCGCCATCAACAATAGACGCGGCAGTCCGGCCACGGCCGGGGCATGCGTTTTCATACGGGTTTCCTTTGTGCACCACGGGGTTGTGAAGGGCGACGATACCCCGGCTCCATTCGTCATGCTATGAAACCGTGGGGCATAGCCGGGGGGATTCCATGAAGGTCGTACTCGATCATTCGCAGCTGCTTGAGGACGGGGAAATCACGCAGGCGGAAACCGACAAGCTCAAGCGCTTGTCCGTGAAATCGACCGGCTCGCTCGCCTTCAACGTTCTGATCGGGTTCGGAGTGATCGCGGTAGCCATCGGCGCGATCGCGCTTGTGCCGGATGCGATCCTCTTGGGCGGCGTTTCCGCGCTCGGGATTGCGATTGCGATCTGGCAATTTAACAAGAATGCGCTTGCGAAGCCGGCCTGAGGTGATTGCATGTTGAAAACTGTAATTGTTGCCGGCGTGTTTGCGCTTTCTCTGACTTCCGCGGCGCGGGCTGAAGGCGCGCTCGCGATCGTCGAGGACAGCCGCGAGGCTGCAATTGCGAGCGCGCTCAATAAGTGCGGCGAAGGCGCGAAGAATTGCAAGACTTTCGATACCGATTGCGACCGTTGATTGATTCCAGGAAAAGTATGGAAAGAGTCCTGCTCGCTTCCACGATTCTGATCGCCGCGTTTGTTGCGGCTGCTCGCGGAGAAGGGGCGCTCGCGGTCGCGATTCCCGACGACGGCCTCAGCAAAGGTTTCTCTTACGGCTTCCGTGTCGGCGCCGGAAATCCGGAAGACGCGCGGAAGGAAGCGCTGGCGGTGTGTCAGGAGGCGGTAAAGAAGAATCAAGAAGACGCGAAAGAGAAAAAGATCAAAATCCTTCCGGCGCGCTGCAAGATTGTCGAATCTTTCAAGAAGAGTTGCGTTGCGGTGGCACTCGACAGCAAGGGGCAGTGGGCTGGTTGGGCGCTCGCTAAGGACGACAAGACGGCGCGATCGCGCGCAATCGGACGCTGCAAAGTCGGTGGAATCTCCTGTGCCGTCGCGGAAGCAGATTGCGACAAGTGAGACGATGAAACGGCTGTTTATTGCACTCACCTTATCCTGCGCGTTCGCGGTGCCCGCACAAGGCGAAGGCGCGCTTGCCGTCGCTATTCACGATCGCGGGATGCGCGAGGCCTTTGCCTATGCCTGGCACCTGCGCGCGGCGATCAAAGAGGATGCACAAAAGGAAGCGCTGGAATTTTGCCGCGCGCATTTCCGAAATATGTGAAATGAAGCTCGTTTTTTATTTTCTCGCCCTGATCGCAGTCACGCCCGCGCTCGCGCAAATGCCAGAGCGGCAGATCGTTATGCGCGACGATCTCACGAAAGCGTTCAAACGGCAATCGCGACATCGGCGGCAACGAAGATTCGTTCTGGCTGAGCGGACGCTTACGCATCTCCGCGCTGCAGCAGGTCGAGTTTCTGGAGCGCTTCTATATCGGCAAATTGCCGGTGCATCCGAAGAATGTCGAGATCGTGAAAGACATCATGTTCCTCGAGAAGATCAACAGCGCCACGCTGCGCGGCAAAACGGGGTGGATTCCTTCGGGCGAGCACAAGATCGGCTGGTTCGTGGGGTGGGTCGAGCGCGGGGAGGAGACTTACATCTTCGCGCTCAACCTTGATCCGGACGAGGAAAAGCATGTGAACGCGCGCGTCTCGATTGCCAAGGCGCTGCTTTCTCAACTCGGCGCGCTTCCGAAGTAATAAATTTCCCTCCCCTTGACGGGGAGGGTGGCTGCGAGCGTAAGCGAGTAGCCGGGTGGGGTGCAGCGTTCATATTTTTCTTTGTTTTGCCTCGCTTCGCTCGCAACCCGCTCACCTCGCTTTCGCGAGGTTCGCATCCCTCCCCAACCGAAGCCGGGTTTACCCGACTTCGGCACTTCTAAAATGCCCAACTCGGATAAATCCGAGTTGGGGTAAGGAGGGAGAAGGAGTACAGGATTGAAAAAGCGAAACCCGCCGGGCATTCCTGCCGGGCGGGCCAACCGGTCTTCGCGTCGTCGCTAAATCCCGCTTCCCAGTACATCCGTGGTGAAGGGGCTTCGCTCTTCGAAGTCCGATAAGCGCTATATAGGCGCGCTTTGTGACGGTTCAATGACGGGCGGGAAAGATTTCTAGGCCGCGGACCAGGCCACATAACGGTCCTGGCGATGATTAATCCAGATAACGGCATTCATGGCCAACGCGCCGACGATAGAGGCGAGAACGAGGCGCCATTCGACCGCGAGCAGCGAAACGATAAGTACCGCAAGATCGATTCCCATTTGGAATTTTCCGGCGCGGATGCCGTATTTGTCCTGGAGATAAAGCGCGAGAATATTGATGCCGCCGAGACTCGCCTGGTGCCGGAAGAGGACGATGAAGCCCATGCCGAGCATCAAGCCGCCAACGACGCCTGCGTAGAAGGGCTGCAATTTTCCAATTTCGATGAAGTAGGCGTGCGTCTCGGACATCACCGAGACCAGCGCGACAGCACAGAAGGTCTTTACCGTGAAGCGCCAGCCCATACGCATCAGCGCGAGAATATAGAAGGGCAGGTTGATCACGAAGAAAGCGACGCCAAAGGGGATCGCGGCCAAATAATAAGCGAGGAACGCTACCCCCGAGGTGCCGCCGGTGAGCAGACCCGCCTTCTTGAACAGCACGATGCCGAATGAGATGAACAGCGTGCCGACAAGAATAGCGAAGATGTCTTCGCCAAGTGAATGTCGGGGTGCGCTCACGTCGAGATTGCTCATGCGCAAAGAGTAGGCGACGTGTGGCCGCCACTCAATTCAGCACTCAGTCGACCCGCTCGTCCTGATCGGAGCCCTTTTCTTCCGGGAAGGTCGGGTAAATCCCGGCGACGCGGCCCATTTGTTGTGTGAGCGCAAGCACCGCATCGATGTGCGGGGTTTCGACTTCCGCGAGCCGCCCCAGTTCCTGCACGGAAGTGAGCAGCGCATCCAACTCGATCGGCCGTCCTTTATCGACGTCCTGCAGCATCGAAGTCCGGTGCGCGCCGACGCGCGCGGCGCCATTGATGCGGCGGTCGACATCGACGCGGAAATGCACGCCGATGCGCCGTCCGATCTTCTCCGCTTCCAGCATCATGTTGCGCGAGAGCTCGCGCGTACCGGGATCGGTCGCGACCACGTCGAGCGTCGCTTTGGTCAGCGCCGAGATCGGGTTGAAGCACAAGTTTCCCCAGAGCTTGAGCCAGATGTCATTTCTGATCTCGGGAATGATCGGCGCTTTCAGCCCGGCCTTGGTCATCATGTCGGAGAGCTTCTGCACGCGCTCGGTGACCTTGCGCGTCGGCTCGCCGAGCCCGAACTTGTCGCCGTCGATATGCTTGATCACGCCGGGGCTTTCGATCTCGGCGGCCGGATAGACCGTACAGCCGATCACGCGCTCCGGCGTAATCGCCTGCCACTGCCGGTCTCCCGGATCGACCGATTCGATCCTGCGGTTCGCGTACTGGCCTTCGAAGCCATAGAAGTACCACCACGGCAGGCCGTTCTGCATGGTGACGACCGCGGTCTCAGGCCCGAACAGGAGCGCCAGCTTGTCCGCGACTTCCCAGGCCTGATGCGCTTTCAGCGCGCAGATCACGTAATCCTGCGGCGGCAGCTCTGCGGGGTCGTGGGTCGCCTTGATCCTGGCGTTCTTGGTCTCGCCGCCAATCTTCAGCGTCAGCCCGTTCGCCTTGATCGCCTCGAGATGCGCGCCGCGCGCGATCAGCGAGACATCCGCGCCCGCGAGCTTCATCAGCACGCCAACATAGCCGCCGATGGCGCCGGCGCCGTAAATGCAGACCTTCATATTCTTCCCCAGCTGCCCGTTTCTCCCCGGGCTTGGGGCAGGATAGCGAAGCCGCCGCGAATCGCCATGCGGCTTTCTTGTCGTCCCCGCGAAAGCGGGGACCCATAACCCCAGCATTCAAGAGTCTCGACCACCGGGGTTATGGGTCCCGGCTCGCGCTCACTTCGTTCGCTTGGCCGGGACGACAACAGTTGTGCTACCTTTCCTCCAACAATCGAGGGGCTCTATCCGATGAAAGAAATTCTCGAAGCGCTGGAAGCCCGGAGGGCCGAAGCCAAGCTCGGCGGCGGGCAGACACGCATCGTCGCGCAGCACCAGCGCGGCAAATTAACGGCCAGAGAGCGCATCGGCCTCCTGCTCGATAAAGGCTCGTTCGAGGAATTCGACACCTTCGTCCAGCACCGCTGCAACGACTTTGGGATGGAAAAGCAGAAGGTGCCGGGCGACGGCGTCGTCACCGGCTGGGGCACGGTGAACGGGCGGCAGGTCTTCGTTTTCGCCAAAGACTTCACCGTGTTCGGCGGCTCGCTCTCGGAGGCGCACGCGCAGAAGATCACGAAGATCCAGGATCTCGCGCTGAAAACCCGCGCGCCGATCATCGGCCTCTTCGACGCGGGCGGCGCGCGCATTCAGGAAGGCGTCGCCGCGCTCGGCGGCTATGGCGAAGTTTTCCGCCGCAACGTGATTGCCTCGGGAGTTATTCCGCAGATTTCCGTCATCATGGGGCCGTGCGCGGGCGGCGACGTTTACTCGCCCGCGATGACCGACTTCATCTTCATGGTCAAAGACACGAGCTACATGTTCGTGACCGGCCCGGAGGTCGTCAAAACCGTCACCAACGAGACAGTCACCGCGGAAGAGCTCGGCGGCGCGCGCGTGCACACGACGCGCTCCTCGGTCGCCGACGGCGCGTTCGAAAACGATGTCGAGTGTCTCTTGCAGATGCGCCGGCTGATCGACTTTCTGCCTTCGTCCTATGAGGCGGGCGTGCCGGAATGGCCGAGCGCGGACGACGCCGAGCGCATCGAGCCTTCGCTCGACAGTCTCGTCCCGGAAAATCCGAACAAGCCTTACGACATCAAAGAACTCATCATGAAGCTCGCCGACGAGGCGGACTTCTTCGAGATTCAAGAGTCGTTCGCGAAGAACATCGTCACCGGCTTTGCGCGCGTGGAGGGGAGGACGGTCGGCTTCGTCGCGAACCAGCCGATGGTGCTCGCCGGTGTTCTAGATTCTGACGCATCAAGAAAAGCCGCGCGCTTCGTGCGCTTCTGCGACGCCTTCAACATTCCGATCGTGACGTTAGTCGACGTGCCGGGGTTCCTGCCGGGCACGGCGCAAGAATATGGCGGCCTCATCAAGCATGGCGCGAAGCTCCTGTTCGCCTATTCGCAGGCGACCGTGCCGCTCGTCACCGTGATTACGCGCAAGGCCTTCGGCGGCGCCTATGACGTGATGGCGTCGAAGCACATCGGCGGCGACGTGAACTATGCCTGGCCGACGGCGCAGATCGCGGTGATGGGCGCGAAGGGGGCGGTCGAGATCATCTTCCGCGCGGACAAGGACCCGGCGGTGATCGCCGAGCGCACCAGGGAATATGAGCAGCGCTTTCTATCGCCGTTCGTCGCGGCCGAGCGCGGCTATATCGACGAGGTGATCGAGCCGCACGAAACGCGCCGGAGGATTTCCCGCGCGCTCGCCATGCTGAAGACGAAGCAGGTCGAGCAGCCGCGCAAGAAGCACGACAATTTGCCGGTGTGAGACAGTGCCGACCGTTCTGCGCTGGGGCCCGTATCGGGCGTTCTTTTATTCGAACGAGGGCAATGAGCCCGCCCATGTTCATGTCCGCGCAGAGGACATGGAGTTAAAGGTCTGGCTTCACGACCTTTCCATGGCCGCAAACGCCGGGTTTCCGGCGCACGAGATTACGAGTATTCTGGCGGAGTTGCGGAAGAACCGCGAAATGCTTCTGAAGGCATGGCATGAGCACTTTGGAAATTGAGGTCGGCGATCTGCGTGTGAAAACCGTGGTTTTCACGGCGGCGGAGCTTGTCGTCACGCTCGCCGACGGCCGCAAAATTTCGACGCCGCTCGACTGGTACCCGCGCTTGAAAGCGGCCTCCGCGCAGGCGCGTGAGAATTACGAAATCATGCCTATGGGTATCCATTGGCCGGAACTCGACGAGGATTTGAGCGTCGCGGGAATGTTGGCAGGAAATCGCGCGCAGTAATCGAGCCGTGTGAGACCCGCCGCCGCATTGCGCGCGCGCTCGCCATGCTGAAGACGAAGCAGGTCGAGCAGCCGCGCAAGAAGCATGACAATTTGCCGGTGTGAGGAGGTGCGAACGTTACTGTTGACCTGCTACAGTGATTTTATAGCACTGCTTTCCACCACCTAGGCTTGCTTTGATCCAATCAGCCTCGTCTTCGATTAGAAACTGGGTCACCTTTCGATTCTCGTCAAAGCGAATAAAGGTCAAGAACACGTCATTCGGCTTGACGGTTAGCTGCTCAGGTTCTCCGCGGAAGAGTAAGAATGCGGTATTCGCAAATACAACGCCTTCTCCATTTCCTTTTGCAACTGGCTGCCAGCAACCAAATCGTGCAAAGTTCAATGAGGAATCAGTGATCAATTTCTCGATAAAATCTAGATCGGTCGCCTTGGTATTCTCTGTTTTCATTTTCTGGAGTGCGTTTGCGAAAATCCTTTTTTCTGTTCTGTCCATAATTTCGAACTTCGGGCTAAAAAAGGTCTTCAGCTTAGTAATTTTGGTTTCTTGAGAGACGCCGTTCGCAAGGCGGACTTGGTTATAACTATCGTTAAAGTCGTACATTGTTGGTGTCACGACCTCGAACGTCGGTTGATTCTTTAGTTCATTTTCACGGACATCAGCCTCGCTGTACTGACGCCCGGGCAAGTAGTCCCACAGATCTGGTAGCTTTAGTCCATGAAGTGCAGCATCGAGCGTTAGGCACTTCACCATGTCGGTTTTCGAAAGTTTAAGTGCCGCAAGCCAGATTAGTGCATAAGGCGTATCTGCGGTCCTGGAAACTCCAGACGAAGTCATATTTTTATAAATTTCGCCGCATGACTCCTGAAATTTATCAGCAGCGAACTTCGAGTTATCTAAGCCTGCTCTAAATCGCTCCAGAAATTCATCGCGTTTGGGGTGCGTAAGATGAACAATGGATTCAATTCTTTCGACTTTTATCGTGACGCGAACGTGCTGATTGTCGATCTCATAAGTGCCTTGATTTAGGGGTCTCGGAACATTGGGATAGATAAACGTTCGATTGAAGCTAGCGACAACGTCATCCATCGCCTTTTGTGTTTTTGAAAAGTCCACAAGTCCAGCCGTTACAAGCGCTGGAATATTGCCGAGCAAACTCCATACCGGCGTAACGACGTTTACTAGCGCGCCAACTACTTTCGAAAAAATTGTTGGAGCATAATCGAAAGATTCTGACCGCAAGCTAGAAATATACACCGGAGCGGTTCCGCTTATAAAATGATACTGTTCGCATACATTGCGGTAGTCATTATTTTCTGTTTTTGAAACTGAATACAGCTGGACGAGGGCAACAACGTCTTTGGCCGCACTTGGAATCTTTGTACTACCATCGCTGGATGATCCCGGGTTCGTGCGACTCAAGACAACGAGTTGACTTACAGTCGGAATTTTTTTCCAAGGCTTGAAAGGATCGTCCTGTACTAGTTGTGCCGGACTAATCTTGCCTTTCGTGTCACATGAAATTGATACTAGGTATGTCCCTTTTACACGCGGGGTAATTTTCCCTATCGGCTTAATAGGACTTAAAAGATTTACTTCCGGCGGCACTGCTAATGCTGGCGTAGTCAAAAGAAAAATAGCGCAAATGATTGCTCGATTGAACATGTTGTCTCCAACGAGATGTGCAAAGGACGCAATAATAGTCGCTCATATTTATAACTTATGCCACCTACTTTTATCACCTCCACGCGGAGGTAATGTATTGCCTTCGGCCGTACATGCGCACGCTGCATTCCCTGACAAAGAAAATTTGATCGTGTCATCGAGAAAAACACGCCGGAAGTTATCGTGGATGGCCGGGTCAAGCCCGGCCATGACGAGTTGAGATGCATCGCAAGATGACCGCGCGCCGCCGCTCGTCGTAGCCTCTCGAAAGAGATTCGATGAGAGCACACCATGGCCAAAAACAAATCACCACACCTGACCGAGCGCCAAGCCGAAGCCAGCGTCCGCCGCTTCGTGAACCATTCCGGCAATCTTCTGGTCGAGGGCTTTCATCTCCTCGGCCTGTTCGCGATCGGCGCGTCCACCGTTTGGGCCGCGGTCGCGACGTTCTGGGCCATGGTCGGACGCGGGCAGGCCCCGATCGAGGATCTATTGCTTCTCTTCATCTATCTCGAGATCGGCGCGATGGTCGGCATCTATTTTAAGACCAACCGCATGCCGGTGCGCTTTCTGATTTATATCGCGATCACCGCCGTCACGCGCCATGTCGTCGTGGTCGTCACCACGCACAAAGCCCCGGAGATGGAAACGCTGCTCACCGCCGGCGCGATCCTGATCCTTGCGCTCGCGGTCGTGGCGCTGCGCTTCGGCTCTTATTATCTGCCGTCCGCGAGTACCGGCGAGCGGTACTTCAAGGCGGATTTGGATAGACAATAAATTAGTTCGTCATCACCGGGCCTCAAGTCGGCTATAGCCGACTTGAGATTTCATATTTGCTGAAGTCGGATATATCCGACTTCAGTACCCGGTGATCCACGCCTTGCGTGCTTCGAGGGAGTGAAGACGTGGATGGCCGGGTCAAGCCCGGCCATGACGAGTGAAGTAAGGCCGGTGCGGCCCGGTGATGACGAAGAGAGGAGACAGCCTGATGTCGAATTTACTCTATTCTCTCACGATCGCCGCGGCACTCGGCAGTGGCATCGTCGCCGGGATCTTCTTCGCCTTCTCGACCTTCATCATGCAAGCGCTCGCGGCAGTCGCTTTTATCCTTGCGCTGCGAAACCTCTGAACCGGCAGCTCAAACCAGCGCCACCGGCCTGAGCGGCGAGCCGGTTGCGCCCTTGATCCGCAAGGGCAAAGTAACGAACGCGAAATCCGCCCGCCCGCAATTCGCGAGCTCCTCGAGGTCGAGATTCTCGATGATGTGGATACCGTGCTGCGCGATCAGAATGCGGTGCGCGTCCATGGTGATGTTGGTCTGCACGATCTGCTCGAACCCCGCGGTGTCGTTGCCGACCGCGAACGGTTTCTTTGCTGCGAGCCATTCGGCGCCCGCCGCGGCGACGCCCGGCGTACCGGCGCTGTCGAGGCCGAGATATTTCCGCGAATCCGTCCAGTGCCTCGTCCATCCGGTGCGGAGCAGTATAATGTCGCCGGCATTCATCGTAGCGTTCGCTTTTTTCGCGGCAAGTTCGAGATCGGCCGCTGTGATTTCTTCCGCAGGCTGCAGCACGTCCACCTTCTTTGCGCGTGCAATGTCGAGGAGAACGCCGCGCCGGAAAATCGGTTGAATCGTCTCGACTCCATGCTCCTTGAATAATTCCGTGCCTTGCTGCGCTTTGGCGGCATCGATGCCGCCGTGCAGCATGCCGTTCTCGGAGACGTGGCTGAGCGCGTCGATATGCGTGGATGTATGCGTGCTCGTGATGATGAGTTCGTTGGAGGAGGACATGCCGCAGCCGCGGTGAATGTCGCCGTGACGGTTGTTCAGCGTGATGTGAAAGGGCGGGTGGGTCGGGTAGATCGGCATGCCCTTCTGCAGCGGATGATCGAGTTGGATCATGCGCGCAGCGCGCGTGAGCGATAGCCAGGCGCCCACATCGAGCCTGCTGCCGCTACGGTTTCCTTCGTGCATCTGGCGTCCTCCCGAGACGGCGGCGAAGCTAGCATGGGAATCGGGCGCACAAGAAAGCGCTTTAAATCCGGCGTTTTCCGCGCTTACATGACTTACATATCCGGAGAGGCAGATGACCGTCACTTTCGCATTCCTGCATCACTTGTTGTTCGTTGCGCTTTTCGTGACGCTATCCATTGAGATGGTGCTGTTGCGCCAGACGCTGACAATAGAGAATACGCGGCGGCTGCTCGCAGTCGATGGCATCTATGGAGCGACTGCAGGTGCGCTGCTCGTCGTGGGCTTTCTGCGTGTGTTCTTTTTCGAGAAGGGCTTCGCCTATTACTGGGCAAGTCACGCATTTCTCACGAAGTTCGGTATCTTCGTGCTGGTCGGCATTCTCTCCATCATTCCGACCGTCGAATTCCTGAAGTGGCGCAAGAGCGTTCGCGAAGGAAAGGTTCCCGATGTCGCGCCTGCGACGATCCAGAAGTTGCGCAAGATCATTCACTGGGAGCTGACGGGACTTGCGCTGATTCTGTTCTTCGCCGCGTGGATGGCGAAAGGGCGCTTCTACTAAGTTATGCAGTCGCAAAAATGGTGGGTTAAGGCAATGAGCGCCGCGAAGTGGATACGCTTCGCGGTGCTCATCTGCTTTACGTTTCTGTTCTTCTACCTGCACAATGTTCGCGGCGACTGGTACTGGCTTTTGCCCGCCGTTGTCTTCGGCGCGCTGTCAGCGATGACACTCAAGTTCAGAAAGTGATGCCGCACGGCAAGACGGCTACGCTGCCTTCGCCATCGCTTCCTTTGCAAGCTTCTTGATCTCGTCTTCCGACACGTCTTTCTTATGTGTCGAGATCCACCAGCTATTGCCGAATTTATCGGTGACACAGCCGTGGCGATCGCCCCAGAACTGGTCTTCCGGCTCGGTGCGCGATTTCGCACCGGCTTTGAGCGCCTGCTGAAAGACCTTGTCGCAATCTCCGACGTAGAGATAAAGGCTCACGGGCTGCGCGGGATATTCGTCGGTCGCTTCGCCGAACATGATGTGCGATGTGCCGAGCGTCACGTCGGCGTGCATGATTTTTCCGGACGGGTTCCGCATCGGCTCCATCGTGGATTTTACGCCGAAAGCGTCCTTCAGGAATTTCAGAAACGCATCGGCGTCCTTCACCATCATATAAGGGGAGACGGTGCTGTAACCTTCGGGAATAGGGTTGACGGCCATTTGTTCCTCCATCGCCCCCCGCGAACGGAAGTGTAGGCTGGTCAACGCGGCAATGATATGACGATCAGGTTCCGCCGCCGCTCAAACGACGAGCATGAGCAGGAACCAGATCGAACTTGCAATCGGCGCAAATTTCGCAAGCGGCTTTTCGTTTTCCCGCTCTGCCGCGCGCCAGATTGAAACGACCAGCAATATGTTCAGGGGGATCGCTGCGAAGTGAAGCAGCAATCCGAGCCACGCCGGCGCGCCGTTCAGAAAGGCGACCAGCGCCGCGCCTGTGCACAGCAGGTTGATCAACGTGCCCCACGCAATCGCGTACTCCCAGAAAACGGTGGCGAGCGGCAACTCGCCACGCCAGAGGGAAGCGATGCGGCTTGCGTTCATTTCGGCATCGGGATCGGGCCCACGTCTTTCGGCACCTGGTAGCCCTTAAGGACAGCCGGCCGTTTCGCGATCTCGAGATACCAGCGCTTCACGTTCGGAAATTCGTTCATGTCGATTCGCTGCCATTCGAAACGCGCGAGCCACGGCCAGATCGCGATGTCCGCGATCGAGTAGTCGCCGGCGACGTACTGACGGTCTTCGAGCCGGGTATTCAGGACGCTGTAGAGACGCTTGGCTTCCGCCCCGTAGCGCTCCTCTGCATAGGGCGCCTTGCCCTGGTTGAAATGCAGGAAGTGGTGCGCCTGGCCGAGCATCGGGCCGATGCCGCCCATCTGCCACATCAGCCACTCGATCACGCGATAGCGCGAAGGAAGGTCCTTGGGCATCAACTGGCCGGTTTTTTCGGCGAGATACATCAGGATCGCACCCGATTCGAACAAAGGATAGTCTTGCTCGCGGTCCGCGATGGCCGGGATGCGATTGTTCGGCGAGATTTTCAGGAAGCCGGGAGCGAACTGCTCCTTCTTGCCGATATCGATCGGGTGAACCGTATAAGGCAGCCCCATTTCTTCGAGTGCGATGGAAACTTTTCGGCCATTCGGCGTTGTCCAGGTGTACAGGTCGATCATTCCGGTTCCTTCGTATTGCGCGGAGGGGCCGCGTTTGTATGTGGGGAATACTATCGCCGGTCTGCCGGCTTAGACAGGAGGGCTTCCATGAATGCTACTATGCTTGCCACGCGGTTCTGGATCGAAATCATCGCCGCGCTAACGATTCCGCTCGCCATCGGCGCTGTGATGTATCAGCGCATGCAACAGGGCTCGGCCCCGGTCAGTCTGCGGACGATCCAGCTGCTTGCGATCGCGGTACTGGCGCCGCTGATTCTGATTCTGGGTCTGGAGCGCGTGCTTGAGCCGAGCGCGGTCGGCGCGCTGATCGGCGCATTGCTCGGCTATCTGTTGTCGGGGATCGGAAACGATAAAGCGTAGCCGGACGTAGCCTAGCTGCTCTTCAATTCGATTTCGGAGATACGGCGGCGGAGAGCGCCAAGTTCTTTCTCGAGCTTCTCGATGCGCTCAAGAAGCGTCTGCTCGTGCAGGGCGGCGTGGGCCGCTGGCGCAAGCGTCGCGGCGCCATGCGGCTCGACTTTGCCGAAGCTAACGCCGACATCGGTGCCGTGATTCCAAGCGGTTTCGACGCGCAGCGTCTGATCGCGGTTCGGAATGTGCAGTTCGAACGCATGGGGCAGCGCAACCGGATCGGTGAAGGACAGCCGTGCGCCGTCATCCGTCAGTTCGCGGATGATGCAATCCGCGCTTTGGCGGCGGTTATTGTAGAACACGCGCCCCTGCAGGAAGGTGCGGTGGCGCGGCGTGTGGCGGCGCTCGTCCATATCGATCGGCTCAGGTAGGCTCATTTCGCGCGATATTGCGCCTTATGCCTTAACGGCTCGTTAAGTGCATTGATCTTGGGCGGACGCACTGGCAAAAGAGCCGGCCTTCTTAATCCCGTCCAATGCCCGAAACTCATTCCCGTTCCCTCGAACTGATCGTCAAGGCAGCGCCCGCGCTGTTCGTGCTGTTCTGGAGCACGGGCTTCATCGGCAACAAGTTCGCGCTGCCGCATGCCGAACCGTTCACCTTCGTAGCGATCAGGCTATTCTTTGCGACGCTCGCGATCACGCTGCTCGCGTTTGCGATGCGTGCGCCACTGCCGCGCAGGCGCGCGATTCCGCATTCCGTCGTCAGCGGCGTGCTCGTTCATGGCATGTATCTGACCGGCGTCTGTGTCGCGATGGCGCAGGGGATGCCGGCGGGGATTGCAGCACTCGTCGTCGGGCTTCAGCCGGTGCTGACTTCGACGCTTGCGAACCGCTTTCTCGGCGAACGGGTATCGGCGCTGCAATGGGGCGGGCTTATTCTCGGCCTGATCGGGCTGTGGCTCGTGGTGCAGGCGAAAGTCTCCGGCGGGACGACGCTGTGGGGCTGGAGCGCGATTATCGGCTCGCTCGTCGGGATCACCGTCGGTACGCTCTATCAGAAGCGTTTCGGTGGCGGGGTCGATTTTCTGTCTTCGATGCCGATCCAGTATGCGTCGGCCTGCGCGTTTGCCGCGACCGGTGCGTTTGCGCTGGAAACGCGCGTCGTCAATTGGACCGGCGAATTGATCTTCGCGATTGCTTGGCTCGTGATCGTGCTCTCCGGTGCCGCGATCGTGCTGCTCTATCTGATGATCCGGCGCTCGGCGGCGACGCGCGTCGCTTCGCTGTTCTACCTGACCCCCGCAGTGACCGCCGTCATGTCGTGGGCGTTGTTCAACGAGCAACTGGGACTCGCGGCGATTGCAGGCATGGCGCTCTGCGCGGCGGGCGTGTTGCTCGTGAACTGGAAGCCTGCAGTTCCGGCGTCATGAGTTGCATAGGCGCTATGCGCGCCCGTTTGGTAAAGGAGTCTTTAACCCGACATATCTATTGGACCATTGGTTCAAATTAAGTTCTCGATGCTTCAGTGTTTGGATTCCTCCAGAATCGTGTCGCGGATAGCGCGATTATCGCCGCAGCCGCTTTGTTCGGCTTCGTCCTGATCGTGAAGCTCGCTTTCGAGCCGCGCGATCCTTCGCAAGCCGTAGCCGTCGTGTTCGCGCCTTGGCTCGACGAGAGCACAACGCTTTCGCGCGCCGCCGAAATCGGCGGGCGATTTGTGCGGTTCGGCGGCTATTCCTTCATTGCCGTCATTGCCCCGGACGACGACGGATATATCTCTCGCGCGCGTGCCAAAGGAGCATGGCTCCTCGCCGATCCGAGAGCGCTTGGCGCCTGCCTCGATCGGTTAACAGGAAAGCGGCTGTAGTGACTGACCTCTCGACATTCCAGCGCAAGGTAGCGCTCGTACTGACGGCGCTGTCGGCTCTGCACGTACCTGTCCTTGTTATGATCGCCTGGGCCTTGGAGCGCGACGGCGCGCTGGTCTCGCTGGCAGCACTCGGCTTCGCGGCGGTTCCCGTTATGCTGTTCTTCCTCAATCGCCCGGTTACTGCGATTTCCTTCGCGCTCGCCGTGACGCTGGTAGGGCAGACTTCGTTGCTGGTGTACCTGTTCGACGGGCATCCCTGGCAAGTGGAAATGCACTTCTACTATTTCGCGTTGCTGGCATGCTGTCCGGTTTCTGCGACTGGCGCGTGCTGCTGCTAAGCGCAACGTTGATCGCGCTTCATCATCTCGGGCTGAACTTCGTGATGCCTGAGGCGGTGTATCCGGGCGGCTCCAATATTTTCCGTACCGGCGTGCATGCGCTTGTCGTCATCGTCGAGACGGCGATGCTGATTGCGATCGGTCTGATTATTCGTACTGCCTTTGCCGAAGCGCATGTTGAGCGCGAGAAGGCACAGTGTGCCGCGCATGAATTGCAAAAAATTGCAACAGACCGCGCGCAGGCGCTCGACGATACTTCGGCACATGCCAACAGGCTCACCAATCTCCTCGATCGCTTCGAGCGCGAGATGGCGGAATCGATCGAAGCACTGCACGCCGCCGCAAAGGAGTTGCAAGGTAGTGCACAGGGCCTGGGCTCGACCGCCGAGGACGCGACCATGCAATCGACGAATGTCGCTGCAATTTCCGAGGAAACTTCGATTCAGGTAAAGACCGTCGCGCACGCAGGGGATTCGCTGGCGCAGACGATTGCCGGTGTAGGCGCCAGCGTATCGGCGTCGTCCCGGCTCGCAGGCGAAGCGGTCAGCCAGGCGATGGCGACGACCGGCGCGATTGACGAAATGGCCAGGGTCGCGGACGAGATCGGGAATGTAACAAGCCTGATTTCAGCTATTGCGGCGCAGACAAACCTGCTCGCGCTGAATGCGACCATCGAGGCAGCACGCGCGGGCGACGCAGGCCGCGGATTTGCGGTAGTCGCTCAAGAAGTCAAGGCACTGGCCGCCCAGACCGCCAAGGCAACGCAGGATATCGCGACACGGATCGCGGCGATGCAGTCAGCGACCGGAAAATCCGTCTCCGCAATCGAGCAGATTTCATCGGTTATTACCGAGCTCGACCGCTTTTCCGCGCGGATCGCGGACTCTGTAGAAGAGCAGGTGGTTTCCGCGCGGGAGATCGCGGGCAATGTTTCTTCGGTTGCTGAAGGTGTCGGCGCAGTGGCGGCTTCCGTCGGTCAGATCGAGGCGGTCGCGGAGCGGGCGAACCGGGCAGCAGCGCAGTTGAACGGTTCCGCGGCTTCGGTCACGAGCCAGACTCTGCGTATTCGCGAGCGCGTCCGCACGTTCGCGGCTGAAGTGGCGAAAATCCGCGCCTAGAACGGTACCGGAACTTGCCGAAACGAGATCAATGGCTCGCGGTTTAGGCCGGTTTCGCTTCCTTCGGCGCAATCACAAGCTGCGTTTGCGTGATCAGCGCAGCCAGCTTGCCGTCTTCCCGGAATATCTTCGTCTGCCAGACCATCAATGTCTTGCCGCGATGAACCGGCGCGCATTCCGCGCGCGCGGTTTCGCCGACCGGGATTGCCGAGAGAAAGTTGGTTTTGCTTTCGGTGGTAAGCGTTCGATAGCCCTTCGGCAAATTCGCGGTGGTGCCGACGCCGCCGAGCGTATCGGCAAGCGTCATGATCGCGCCGCCATGCAGGAAGCCGCCGCGGTTCGATAACTCCTCCGTGGCGGTCAGCTTCGCCTCAACGAGATCGGGCGAGTATTTTGTGATCTCGATGCCGATATAAGAAGCGAAATGCTTCTCTTTGTGTTTGAAACTCTGTTCCAAGAAATCCTCGCTTAAAGCAAGACGACGCTGCGGACGGATTTTCCCGCATGCATCAGGTCGAAGCCCTTGTTGATGTCGGAAAGCGGCATCGTGTGCGTGATCATCGGGTCGATCTGGATTTTGCCTTCCATGTACCAATCCACGATCTTCGGCACATCGGTGCGGCCTCTCGCACCGCCGAATGCGGTGCCTTTCCAGACGCGGCCGGTGACGAGTTGGAACGGGCGCGTCGAAATCTCCGCGCCTGCGGGTGCCACGCCGATCACGATGCTTTCGCCCCAGCCGCGGTGGCAGGCTTCCAGCGCCTGACGCATGACGTTCACATTGCCGGTGCAATCGAACGTGTAATCCGCGCCGCCGATCTGGTCTGCCGGCGTCTTTGTCATGTTGACGAGTTGAGGGACGAGATCCTTGCCGGCTTCCGCTGCATTGACGAAATGCGTCATGCCGAATTTCTCGCCCCAGGCTTTTCGTTCGGGATTGATATCGACGCCGATGATCATGTCGGCGTTTGCCAACTTCAAACCCTGAATGACGTTCAGTCCGATGCCGCCGAGACCGAAGACGATTGCCTTCGCACCGGGCGTTACTTTCGCGGTGTTCAGCACTGCGCCGACACCGGTGGTGACGCCGCAGCCGATGTAACAGACCTTATCGAACGGCGCGTCCTCGCGGATTTTCGCGACCGCGATTTCGGGCAGCACCGTATAGTTCGCGAACGTCGACGTGCCCATGTAGTGATAGAGCTTCTTGCCGCCGATCGAGAAGCGCGACGTGCCGTCCGGCATCAGGCCTTGGCCTTGCGTTGCGCGGATCGCGGTGCAGAGATTGGTCTTGCGCGAAAGACACGAGGGGCATTGGCGGCATTCCGGCGTGTAGAGCGGAATGACGTGATCGCCTTTCTTCACCGTCGTCACGCCCGGCCCGACACCGACGACAATGCCCGCGCCTTCATGACCGAGGATCGACGGGAAAATTCCTTCCGGGTCCGCACCCGAGAGCGTGAATTCGTCGGTATGGCAGATACCGGTTGCCTTGATCTCGACCAGCACCTCGCCGACTTTCGGTCCTTCGAGTTGAACCGTCGTGACTTCGAGCGGCTTCCCTTTTTCGACGGCAACCGCGGCGCGGACGTCCATTTCGCATTCCTCCACTTTCTTGTTGCAGGAAGTGTAGCGATTCATGGCAGCGATGCAAAAGCGCGGGAAGCGGCAACACCGGCGTGAGTTGTTCCGCAGGGTGGGGACGGATAGAGTCGAAGTGAATGTTGGGACGATTCAAATGACCGTCACGCGCGGGTTTACAGGAAAGCAACGCGAGAAAACCGAAGCCGAACGCTTGCCGCCAGGGCAGGCGCTGACGACGGATTTTCCTGTGCTTTCCGCGGGCCCCACGCCGCAGGTGAAGACCGAGGCATGGTCGTTCACGCTGAAGCATGGGCCACGGCCGGTCGCGAAATGGAGCTGGAACGGGTTCAATCAGCTACCACAATCGAAAATGACGCGCGACATTCACTGCGTTACCACATGGTCGAAATTCAATACCGCGTGGCAGGGCGTGATGATCGACGACATTCTCGCCGCAGCGGGCGTCGATGAGCCGATACAATTCGCGCTCGCGCATTCCTTCGACGGTTATTCCACGAACATTCCGACCGCCGATCTAATCGGCGGCAAAGCGATGGTCGCGACACTCTATGAAGGCAAGCCGATTACGCCCGATCACGGCGGACCCGCGCGGCTTCTGGTGCCGCATCTCTATTTCTGGAAGTCGGCGAAGTGGATCAACGCGCTGCAGTTCACCGAGCGCGACACCGCCGGCTTCTGGGAGGAGCGCGGCTATCACATGTACGGGGATCCGTGGCGCGAGCAGCGTTACTCCGGTGATTGAAGCAAGTAAGTCGCCGATCACGCCTGCGATCCGCTGGCAAAAGGTCACGATCAATAAAATCCAGAAACGCACGCCGACCGTGACGAGCTTCTTCTTCACGCCGTCGGTACTGTTTTCTTTTCGCGCGGGGCAGCACGTCGAGGTGCGGCTGACGGCGCCGGATGGCTACCGCGCTCAACGCGCCTATTCGATTGCATCTGCGCCCGAAAACTCTGGCAGTCTTGAGCTTGCGATCGAGAAACTGGAAACCGGAGAAGTCTCCCCGTTCTTTCATGAAGCTGCGCAAGTTGGCGACGAGATCGAATTGCGCGGGCCCATTGGCGGACATTTCATCTGGCAGGGGAGCGATAGCGGTCCGATCCTGCTTGCGGGCGCGGGGTCGGGGGTCGCGCCGCTGATGTCGATGATCCGGCATCACGCGAATACGAGGTCGGATGTGCCGATGCTGCTTCTGCTTTCGGCGCGGTCGTGGGAGGACGTGATCTTTCGCGACGAGTTGCTTGCGCTCGACGAGAAGAAAGGCGCGTTCAAGCTTGTGCTCACGATCACGCGAGAGATGCCGAAACGGGAAGGCGATTACGGACGCCGTATCGACACACCCATGCTTGTAGAAATTTTGAAACGGTTACCGTCGCCGCTGAAGCGGACTTATGTCTGCGGCTCCAATCCGTTCGTAACGGTTGCGAGCGAAGCGCTGGTCGGCGCCGCCGTCGAACCGGGCTCGATCCGCACCGAACGCTACGGTCAGTAGCACTCGTCATTCCGCGAGCGAGCGGAGCGAAATCGCACACACCCCGTCATTGCCGCGCTTGTCGCGGCGATCTCGATCAGGGAGGCATTGCTCTGAGAATCGAGATGGCCGGGTCGAGCCCGGCCATGACAAATATAATTTTCTGTTTGTTGTTTACTTCCGATTCACCATGCGACCCCGCGCGGGCGTTGGTCTCGGCGCGGTTTATCCTTTTCCGCGTTATCTCCGAAGGGTTCTTTAAGCGCTCAACGCTAGGCTGCGTCCCAATAAAAAGAACAGGGACGCGAGCAAACGAGGACGGCTCTTTCCGGTACGGAAGGATTGGCCGCGCGTTTGCAGCTTCCCGGATGTCACGCAGGAAGCTGTCCTTGGTTGATACACATTTCGGCCTGACCCGCGAGGCGATCGGCGCGCGCGCCGAAGACAAGGCGCGTGCAATTCAGCTCGTCGAGCTGACGGCAGTGCCGCTCGCGGCATGGTCCAGCCTTTGCTCCCGCGCGATCGAGCCCAACGCTTTTTACTCGCCGGAATGGGTGCTTGCGGTGACCAGGCATGTGCCCGGCGACGACAACATCCAGGCGCTGCTCGCCTGGGACGGCCCGGCGAAGAAAAAGCTGATTGGATTTCTCCCGGTCACGTCCACCTGGCGCGCACTCAAGCTGCCGCTGCAGGTGCTCGTGACGTGGCATGGCTATGCGCCGCTTAGCGTCCCGCTGCTCGATAAAGACTATGCTATCGAGGCCGCGACTGGCTTATTGAAAGCTGCGCAGGAAGCGGGTGCGCAGGCGCTGTTGTTTTCCGTGCTGACAGATGGACCGGCGGCGGATGCATTTCGCGCAGCACTCGCAAAGGACAGCCGCAAGCCGCGTGTGCTCCATCGCGAAGATCGCGCGCTGCTTGATACGACCTCCGACGCCGAGACACTGCTGCAAAACGCGCTCGGCTCGAAGAAGCTGAAAGAACTGCGCCGCCAGCGCAACCGCCTCGCCGACGACGGCGAAGTGCGCTTTTCGGTTTCGATCTCTCCGCAGCAGACCGAAACCGCGCTCGAACAATTCATGAAGCTCGAAGCTGCGGGCTGGAAAGGCAAGCACGGCACCGCGCTCGGCGCGCAGGAGGGGCTTTCGCGCTTCATCAAGGAAGCTGCACGCAAGCTTGCGCCGCAAGGAAAGTTCGAAGTCGCAACGCTGACGCGCGGCGCGGAAATGATCGCTGCCGGTCTCGTGGTCCGCCACGGGCCGCGCGCCTACTTCTTCAAAACCGCCTATGACGAGCGGCTTTCGAAAAGCTCGCCGGGTGTGCAGCTTACGCTTGAGCTTACGAAACACTATTGCGCCGACAAGGCGCTTGCGTCGGTGGATTCTACCGCAACCGCCGATCATCCAATGATCAATCATATCTGGAAGGGCAGGTTAGCTCTTTCCGAGACGCTCGTTCCGCTGCGCGCGGGCTACACCGCCGCGCTTTTCGCTTTCCTGATTTCCATGCGGCGCGCTTTGCGCGAAGGCGCGCGCTGGATTTTGCACCGCTATCGCGCCTTCAAGGAGAAGTCGTCATGAGCATGGTTCAACTCACAGACGCAAAAGCGTTCGACGAATTTCCGAACCTGCCGTTCCGCATCAAGCATGAGCTTGTCGGTAATCCGCTGCTGACGCTGCCGGAGATCGTGAAGCTCGTGCGCGAGCTGCCGCGCGATCAGATCGAATACAGCTCAGGTAAAGCCGAGATCGGCCAAGACCCGAAAAGGGTGCAGGCGATCGACCTGCCGCCGGAAGAAGTCGTGAAAAGCATCGAGACAGCCGGTGCCTGGATGGTACTGAAGCGTGTCGATATGCACCCGGCCTATCGCAATATTCTCGAACAGGCGCTGCTTTCAGTCGCCAAAGCGCGCGGGCATAACTTGCTCGACGAAGCGGGCTTCGAGGATATCCAGGGCTTCCTGTTCGTTTCCTCGCCGAATTCCACGACGCCGTTCCACACCGACGCGGAAGACAACTTCTTCGTGCAGATCCATGGCGAGAAGTTCTTCTCAGTCTATGACAATCGCGATCACTCGATCGCGTCGGTCGAAGAATTAGAGGCTTCGGCGACCAAGCACCGCAACATCAAATACGACCCGAAATTCGATGCGAAGGGCGTGAAGCACCAGCTCTTTCCGGGCGACGGCGTGTTCGTGCCGTATCAATGGCCGCATTGGGTCCGCACGGCCGGCAGCCATTCGATTTCGCTCGCGATCACCTGGAAGACGAAGGCCGTTCGCCGCCGCAACGATCTTTATGTCTTTAATTCTTTCCTGCGCGGCATGGGATTGCCGCAGGCAGCGCCCGACGCGCATCCCGCGCTCGATGCAATGAAACTTGCGATGATGCGCACGGTGCAGGCAACGGTCTCGCCGTTGCGCAAGAGCGAAGGCGTGCGGCGCGTACTGCGCCGCCTCGTGCTCGGTAAGAACGCGAATTACTATTACAACGACAACAAGAAGCAGGGCGACAAAGCAGCGGCGTAACTAATGTTGTCGTCCCGGCCAAGCGAGCGTAAGCGAGCACGAGCCGGGACCCGTATCCACCGAGTCAAAGATTTTGCGCAGGTGGTTATGGGTCCCCGCCGGAGCCTGTCATCGGACGCACGCAAGCGCGGTCCGTTGGCGGGGACGACAAGAGAAAAGGGCGCGAGCAGAAGCTCGCGCCCTTTTTTGTGTCGCCAGCCGCCATGCGCCTAGCGCGGCTGCGGCACGATCCGAATGTAAGGCTTCGGCGATTTCCAGCCCTGCGGGTAGGTCTTCTTCGCGTCGTCATCGGAAACGGAGCCTGCGATGATGACGTCGTCGCCGTGCTTCCAGTCCACCGGCGTTGCGACCTTGTGTTTCGCGGTGAGCTGGAGCGAGTCGAGCACGCGCAGCACTTCGTCGAAGTTGCGGCCCGTGGTCATCGGGTAGGAAATGACGAGTTTGATCTGCTTGTCGGGGCCGATGATGTAGACGTTGCGCACGGTCTGGTTATTTGCAGTCGTGCGGCCCTCAAACGAATTGCCTGCGTCGGCAGGCAACATGCCCCAGGCTTTCGAGATCGAAAGATCGGTGTCGCCGATCATCGGGAAATTCGGCTTCACGCCTTGCGTCTCTTCGATGTCCTTCGCCCAGTCGGCGTGGCGATCCACCGGATCGACCGAGAGGCCGATGATCTTGGCATTACGTTTGTCGAATTCGGATTTCAGCTTCGCCATGCGGCCAAGCTCGGTGGTGCAGACCGGCGTGAAGTCCTTGGGGTGCGAGAACAGCACCGCCCATTTGTCGCCGATCCAGTCGTGAAATTTAATTTTGCCTTCGGTGGTCTGCGCCTCGAAATCCGGCGCTCTGTCGCCAATGGTAACGGCCATGGCAGGGTCTCCTTGAGCGAAGTGAAGTCCGGGCCCTTGGCCTCTTGAACAAGTGAAAGCCGCTGGGGTTCCGTGGATATAGATAAAAATACAGAGTTTTTATAGATATTATAAAGTTACACGTAAAAGTGACGTTTATTATTTTTGTCAGGAATTGTTATTTTTAACAATGGCTTACGCATAAAAAACGGAAATAAGCTAAGTATAGTATTGACCCAGGCAACAATTTTTATTTATTAGAGAATTATACTTAGCAACGGAGAGGGCGATGGATATTTCAGTGCGCGGTTGGGCCCGAGATATGGGCTGGAAGGAAATCCTCCGACATGAGCTTGTCGATGCTGAGTTAAGCGACGATCAGAACCGCACCGTGTCGTACAATCGGCCTCCGAAGATTTTTAAATCGTATGGAGGCGTGAGTATCACGTGGGGGCGAAATCTGAGCCTCATGGGGGACTACCGCATTGAGGCAGAGCTTTCGAAGTCGGATGTGATGCACTTGTTCAAATTGGCGTTCGGCAGTGAGCTAAAAGCTAAGCTGCTTGAACAGGGCTTTACTGCGTCCGATGATTTGAAGGAAGCCGTGCTGCGTACAGTGAAACTTTCTGATGTCACGCTTGGTGACCTCGCCGCAATGACATCAACCAAGCCTGACGATCAACCTGCAACGGCAGACAAGTTGATCGAAGCATCGAATGTCAGGCCGTTTACTCGGCGGTTGTGAATTCGGATTCGCTCAGCGAGTTAGCCGCGTCCCATACAATCGCCGCCGTAGCTGAGGCTAGGGCGGCGATGTTTACTCCAGCGGTGGCAGTGCTTTCTGGATCTGCGCGCGGTTCCTTTCGTGCCAGGGCGGCAGCTTCAGCGAAGTGCCGAGCGACTCCTTGGGCTCGTCCCAGGTGAAGCCGGGGCTGTCGGTCGCGATCTCGAACAGAATGCCGCCGGGCTCGCGGAAATAGACCGACTTGAAATACATGCGGTCAATCTGCTCGGTGGTGTCGATGCAGAGCACGTTGCGGATCTTGTTCGTCATTTCCATTTCGTCCGCGTCGTCTTTCGCTCGGAAGGCAACGTGATGAAGCGTTGCGGCTCCTTGCGAGCCGCGCGGCTGCTCGTTCTCGATCACGAGGTCGATATGCGCGCCGATGTCCGCGCTTCCGAGAAAGCGCTGGCGTTCGCCATCCTTGCCGCCGTCGGTATAACCGAATGCGTCGCGTAAAACTTCCGCCGTCCGCGAGCCGCTGTGGGGGCGGAGCGTGATACCTGAGAAGCCACGTATTGCGTGTTCGACCGGAGTAGGACCATCCGCCCAGGCAGACGCATTCGCAGCGCTCGCGGTCTCGACCAGTTCGATCTTCATGCCTTCGAGGTCTGCGAGAGACAGCAACTTGTCGCCGAAGCGCTCGCCTTCGCCCGAAGGCAGCCCTTCACTGTCGAGACGCTTTTTCCAGAAGCCGAGCGAGCCTTTCGGCACGGCATAAGCGACCTCGACCGCTTGCCCCATGCCCTGACGGCCGGGCCTTACGCCGTCCCAGAGAAAGAACGTGAGCGCCGAGCCGGGCGCGCCGGTCTCGTTGCCGTAATAAAGGTGCCAGGCGCTGGGATCGTCGAAATTGACGGTTCGCTTCACGAAGCGAAGGCCGAGCGTCTTCGTATAGAAGCCGAAGTTCTTCTTGCCGTCGCCGGTGATGCTGGTGATGTGGTGGATGCCGGCGCTTTTCGCCATGACATTTCTCCTGCCGCTTTGGTCTGCACCCATATGGCCCGCGCCGCCACTCGACATAAGTGTTGCAAGTGGGAATTGCGGTGACGCATTCGGGCAACACGGTTCAGCTATCTCGCATTTGACGCAACTTTAAGCGGCTGCAAGCCCGCTTCATTAAACTCTTGGAAACCATAAACGCCCGAGACTTGCCCCGTGTTTCGTAGCGTTTTGGGGTCGTCATGGAGCGGTTTCGGCAAGCGGCGAAGCGGATCGACGCGTCCGATGTGGTTTCGCTTCTGCGCGAGGTTTATCCCGAAGGCGTCTGCGGCCGGAACGAGGCCGAGGCGCTGATCGCGTTCGATCGCGAATTCTCCGATCCGGCGCCGGAATGGCGCGGCTTCATAGCAGAGGCGGTTGCGGACCATCTCCTGCGCCGCTCGGAACCGCTCGGTATCATTACGGATGAAAAAGCCGCTTGGCTGATCCGTGCAATCGCGCCTTCGGGGCGTATTGCGACCCGCGGCGGCGTCGAAGCGCTGGTGCGGACAGTCGAGCAGGCTTCGGAACTTTCCGCGAAGCTCGTGACTTTTGCGATCCACGAACTCTGGCACGAGGTCATCACGGGCGAGGGGCCTGCGGTTGCGGGCCGCCCGCATTATTCGCGAGTCATGGAAGCCCGCGACGTCGCGCTGTTGCGACGGATTCTCGAAGCGGGTGCAGGCAAATCCGGCGCGCCGGTATCTGCCGACGAAGCCGAGGCGCTGTTCGACCTCCACGACGCGGTCGCAGGCGGCGACAATCACGCTTCCTTCGACGATCTGATTTTCCGCGCGATCACGAATTATCTGTTGAGCGCCTCCGGCCGCGAAACGCCGTCGCGCAAGGAAGCGCTTTCGCGCGAGCCGCGCCGCGATGCCGGCAACGGCATTGCAGGCGAATGCTGCGCCTGGCTTTCCTCGCGCATCATGCGCGACGGCCGGCCAACGGCCGCCGAACGCGCGCTCTTGACCTTGATCGACGACGGCACGGAACCGGATCCTTCGCTCAGGGGTTCGTTCGACCGCGCCGCCTGATTTTCAGGCTGCCATCGTGGTAGTTCTGCGGGGCTGACAGGCCCCGGAGCTACCGATTTGGATCTCGATTTCTTTCAGGAATTCGAACTCGTTCGCCGTCTGGTCGTGGCGACGTTGATTGGGCTGTTGATCGGTATCGAGCGCGGCTGGCGCGAGCGCAAGGCGCATGGCGGCACGCGTACTGCGGGCATCCGCACCTTCACGCTGATCGGGTTGCTCGGCGGCGTTATTGGTCTGATCGCGCGCACGCTGGAAGACAAAATCGCCAGCGCAATCGTCGTCTCAAGCGTCTTCGTGGCGTTTTCGCTGCTCTTTGCGTGGTATCGCATGCGCGAGAATATCGAAGACAAGAATTTTGGATTTACGACAGTCGTCGCAGCGATGGCGACCTTCGCACTCGGCGTTTATACGCTGCTCGGCAATCAAAACATCGCGGCTGCGACGGGCGTTGCGGTCATGATCATGCTGGTTTCCCGCGAGCAGCTGCATGGTCTATTGGAAAAGGTAACGTGGCAGGAATTGCGTGCCGCAACGATCCTGCTTGCGATGACGTTTCTCGCGCTGCCGTTCATCCCCGATCAGAATTACGGACTTTATGGCGGCATCAATCCGCGGCAGGTTTGGCTGCTCGCAGTGATCCTCGCGGCGGTCTCTTTTTTCGGTTACATCGCTGTGAAGATCATGGGGCCGCGGCAGGGGACGCTCATCGCGTCAGCGGCAGGCGGTCTCGTTTCGTCAACGGCGGTAACGCTTGCCGCCGGGCAGCGTGCAGCTGCCGACAAAAACGGTCAGCGCTTTCACGCAGCCGGTGTTGCGATCGCGACAGCGGTTTCGCTCACGCGAACGCTTGTCCTTATTTTCTTTCTCAATCGCGCGGTGGCCGTATTCGCGGCTGCACCCCTGATCACGGGCGCGCTTGCCGGCGTTTTGATTGCGATCTTGCTAACGCGCGCCGAGAGCGGCCGGCGGTTCAATGCGAAAATCACATTGAAAAATCCGTTTTCGCTTCGCGAGACGCTGATCCTCGCGGCGATGATTGGCGTCATCACATTCGCGACCGAGGCCGCGGCGGCATGGTTCGGTCCCGTCGGCGGCATTGCGACGGCCATGATTTCAGGCGCGGCCGATGTGGATGCGGCCACGATTTCGCTGAGCCGCCTTGGCAATCTTTCGCCCATGGCGG
Source organism: Xanthobacteraceae bacterium (assembly GCA_019752575.1). Taxonomy (GTDB): domain Bacteria; phylum Pseudomonadota; class Alphaproteobacteria; order Rhizobiales; family Xanthobacteraceae. The sequence goes on from JAIELW010000010.1 coordinate 50,461, forward strand.
CGGCCCTGGGCATCCTTGCCGCCGTGGGTATGAACAACCTTTTCAAGTATGCGATCGGCTCGGCGCGGGGCGGAGCGAGGTTTGCGGGCTATCTTCTGCTCGCGATCGGCCTGCCGATTGCTGCCGTTGCGGGCACCGCAGGAGCCGTTGCGCTCTTTTCCGAGGCCGTTAAATGACGCCCGATTGACAAAGGTTATATTGCGCCGCAAACCAAGAGCGGGTTTGCGCCAGTCCGGGCCGGGCATGTTCAAGAAAATACTCATCGCCAATCGCGGCGAGATCGCGTGCCGGGTCATCAAGACCGCGAAGCGCATGGGAATTGCGACCGTCGCGGTCTATTCCGACGCGGACAAAGATGCGCTCCACGTCGAGATGGCCGACGAGGCCGTTCATATCGGCCCGCCGCCGGCCGCGCAGTCCTATCTCGTCATCGAGAAGATCATCGAGGCCTGCAAGCAGACCGGCGCGGAAGCCGTTCACCCCGGCTACGGCTTTCTTTCCGAACGTGCGGCGTTTGCCGAAGCGCTGAAGAAAGCGAAGATTACCTTCATCGGGCCGAATGTCCGCGCCATTGAAGCGATGGGCGACAAGATCGAATCCAAAAAAGCCGCGGCTGCCGCCAAGGTTTCGACCGTTCCGGGCTTCCTCGGCGTGATCGAAGACGCCAAGCACGCCGCCAAGATCGCGGACGAGATCGGCTACCCGGTGATGATCAAGGCTTCCGCCGGCGGCGGCGGCAAGGGCATGCGCATCGCTCACTCGAAGGAAGAAGTGGCCGACGGTTTCGCACGCGCGAAATCGGAAGCGAAGTCGTCCTTCGGCGACGACCGTGTGTTTATCGAAAAGTTCATCGTCAATCCGCGCCACATCGAAATTCAGGTGCTCGGCGACAAGCACGGCAACGTCATTTATCTCGGCGAGCGCGAATGTTCGATTCAGCGCCGCAACCAGAAGGTCATCGAAGAAGCGCCGTCGCCGCTACTCGATGAAGCGACGCGCAAGAAGATGGGCGAGCAGGCGGTCGCACTCGCAAAGGCGGTCGATTACGACACCGCGGGCACCGTCGAATTCGTAGCAGGGCAGGACCGCTCATTCTATTTCCTCGAGATGAACACGCGGCTGCAGGTCGAGCATCCGGTGACCGAATTGATTACCGGCATTGACCTCGTAGAGCAGATGATCCGCGTCGCCTATGGCGAGAAGCTCGCCATCAAGCAGAGCGACGTGAAGCTCAAGGGCTGGGCGGTCGAGAGCCGCATCTATGCCGAAGATCCCTATCGCGGTTTCCTTCCTTCCATCGGCCGTCTGTCGCGCTATCGCCCGCCTGCGGAAAGCAAGCAGGGCGAGGTGACGGTTCGCAACGACACCGGCGTCTATGAAGGCGGCGAGATTTCGCTGTTCTACGACCCGATGATTGCGAAGCTGGTCACGCATGCGCCGACGCGCATCGAAGCGATCAATGCACAGGCCAAAGCGCTCGACGAATTCGTGGTCGACGGCGTCGGCCATAACATTCCGTTCCTTGCCGCGCTCATGCAGCACGAACGCTGGCGCAAAGGCGCGCTTTCGACCGGGTTCATCGCCGAGGAATATCCGGAAGGCTTCAAGGGTGTTGCGCCGGTCGGCGACGTTGCGACCGTGATCGCGTCAGTCGCCGCTGCAATCGATCTAACGATGGGCGAGCGCAAGCGGCGCATCTCCGGGCAGATGATGGGCCGGGTCGTGCAGCGCGACCGCCGCCGCGCGGTCTGGCTGAACGCCGCCGAATATCCGCTGGATGTCTTTCGCAGCGGCGAAGATATTCAGGTGAATTTCCTCGCCGACGGCGAGACCACGAATTTCGTGAAGCTGAAATCCGACTGGAAGCCGGGCATCGGTGTGTGGACCGGCACCGTCGATAAGGAGAACGTGGCGGTGCAGGTGCGGCCGGTAGCGAACGGCTTCCGGCTCTCCTTCCGCGGCGCGCAGGTAACGGCCTACGTCTATACCGAAACCGAAGCGATGGCCGCGAAGCTGATGCCGATCAAGCAGACCGGCGATAGCGGCAAGATCGTGAAGTGTCCGATGCCGGGACTTGTCGTTTCGATTGCGGTGAAGGAAGGTCAGGAAGTCAAAGCGGGCGATCAGCTTGCCATCGTCGAAGCGATGAAGATGGAAAACGTGATCCGCGCCGAGCGCGACGCAACCGTGAAGAAGGTCGCCGTGAAGGCGGGCGATAGCCTTGCCGTTGACGCCACCATCCTGGAATTCGCGTGACCCGATGAGTTACTTCGATCTGCTCTTCTCGCCAAAAGGGACGATCAAGCAGCCGCCTTTCGCGCTTATCGCGATCGCGATCTACGCCATCAACATTATTGCGGGTTCCATCGTCGAAGGCGATTTCATCAAGCGCGCTGGGCCGTGGCCTTATCTCGGCATGCAGGCGATGCTCACGTGGATCTGGTTCGCCGCGCACGCCAAGCGTTTGCGCGATGCGGGCCGGGGATGGGCGGTCGCAGCGGTGCTTGCGTTTATCTACATCGCCGCGATCGTACTGATGCTCAATCTCGTTTCGGCCTCGGCGGCGAATATCACCGAACCTGCCGATCCGAAGGAGCCGAAAGTCTCGCTGATCGGTACGATCTTCGCGGTGCTGTTTATCAACACGCTGTTCACCGGCGACATTTTCCTGATCTCGCTCTTGATCTTCCTGTTCATCGGCTTGCCGCTGCTGTTCTCGCTAGTCGTCGTGATCTATTCCATCGTGACGGCTGCGCGCGCGAGCGTCACGCCGGATACCGCACAACCGCAGCAGCTTCCTTCGGCGTGAGCGCGCGGCTTTATTTCGCTTACGGCTCGAATATGGATCGCGCGCACATGGCGCGCCTTTGTCCGCAGGCGGAGGCTTACGGCGTTGCCGCGTTGCGTTCCTATAAATATGTGATCGCCGCGTCCGGCTTCGCGACGGTAATCCCGTGGCCGGGATCGTTCGTCCACGGCGTGTTGTGGAAAGTCGGCCCCAAAGAGATCGCGGCACTCGACCGCTACGAGGATATTGCGGGCGGGCTCTATCGCGCGGTGCAACTGCCGATCAAATACAACGACCGTCTGCTGCGTGCGTTGATCTATCTCGCGAGCGGCAACAAATCGGGTGTGACGCCGCCCGGATATGTCGAAAAGATCGTCGCCGCGGCGAAAGATTGGAACCTTCCTGCCAGCTATGTCGATTATCTTGCGAAGCAGGGCCCGGTGATTGCAAGGCGTAGATGAGAAAACTCGTGCACCTTTCTATCAAAGGATTAGTGCAGGGCGTCGGCTTTCGCGCCCTCGTGGAACTCGAAGCGGGAATGCGCGGGCTGGGGGGCTGGGTGCGAAACCGCCGCGACGGTTCGGTGGAAGCGGTGGTGTTCGGCGATGAGCACAAAGTCGATGGTTTGATCGAAGCCTGCCGCAAGGGCCCGCCTTCTTCCCGTGTCGTATCGGTCGATGTGCGTGACGCCGATCCGGCGGCCCTGAACCTGCGGCCTGCCGGCGAGAAATTCGCCGCACTTCCGACCGTCTAGCCGAACACTTCTGTAAACTTTTCGCGAAGCACTTCGTTGACGTCGGCCATGTTTGCCTTGATGCTGAGATCGGCAAGCGACGTCACGCCGTAACGTTGCTCGGAAACCCCGCAGGGCATGATCGCCGAGAAATGCGAAAGGTCCGGCGAAACATTCAGGCTGACGCCGTGGAAAGTGATGCCCTTGCGGACGCGAATGCCGAGTGCTGCGATCTTGTCCTCGTATCCCGCACCTTTGTCTGGCCGCGCGACCCAGACGCCAATACGGCCCTCGCGCCGTTCCGCCGTCACGCCAAAAGCGCCGAGTGTGCGGATCAGCCATTCCTCGAGACCGTGTACGAACTTTCGCACGTCGCCGCCGCGCGCTTTCAGATCGAGCATCACATAGCCGACCCGTTGACCGGGACCGTGATAGGTGTAGCGCCCGCCTCGGCCGGCCTTGAAAACCGGAAAGCGATCGGAAACCAGTAGTTCGCCTTCGCCCGCGCTGGTGCCGGCGGTGATCAGGGCAGGGTGTTCGAGCAGCCAAATCAGTTCGCCTTTATCTCTGCGCGCGATTGCTTCAGTCCGCGCCTCCATCTCGGCCACCGCCTCGGCGTATCCGACCGGGGTAGCCGAAATGAGCCACTCCAGCCCGGCCGTTTCCCCGAAGACACCGGAAGGCTGGGGGCGGGTTTCGGCGTTTACCATTCGCTAACCATAGATGTGCTGATTTTACCGGGGTTTCTGGGGGATTCTGCCTTGGCCAAGATCGAAGACGTTCAGTGCGATATATCGGTAATGCTGGGCGAATCCATGGTTCCGATCCATCAGCTTCTCCGGATGGGCCGTGGCGCCATCATCGAACTGACCGCGACCGAGGACGACGAGGTCACGATTCTCGCCAATAACATGCCGGTCGCGAAGGGTACGGTCATCGTCGAGGGCAGCGCGATTGCCGTTTCCGTGACCCGGCTGCTGCCGCGCCCGGCCACACTGCGCTAAATCGCCTGCCGGGCTTGAGGGCGCGGGGCCGATTTGTTAAGCCCCTCGCGGCTTGGTTCCCGCGGTCGTGGCGGAATTGGTAGACGCACTACCTTGAGGTGGTAGCGGGTAACACCGTGAAGGTTCGAGTCCTTTCGACCGCACCAAGTCTTCGATCGTTCAGACGGCCCGCGGCGCGGCAAATCGCGCAAGGCGGGCCGTTTGCGTTAGCGGGACACGCTGCCTAGAACGAAAATACCTGCATTCCTCGCGACAAGGAGATTCGCCAGATGCCCGTGGCCGAAAGCCCCGCCGGCACGCGCGACGCCGATCTCCTGCTGCCGCTGCGCGACGAGGAAGGGCAGGTCTCCGCCGATTTTCTCGAAGCGATCACGCGCGCGGTCGAAGCCTCCGATCAGCCGCAGATCCGCGCACTCGCGGGCGACCTGCATGAAGCCGACCTCGGCGACCTGATCGAGGCGCTCGATACGGAGTTGCGCCCGCGTCTCGTCGAATTACTAGGCGCCGACTTCGACTTCACGGCGCTGACCGAAGTCGACGACACCGTCCGTGAGGAGATTCTCGAAGAGCTGCCGAACGAGATCGTCGCGGAAGGCGTCCGTGACCTCGAATCCGATGACGCGGTTCGAATCCTCGAGGACCTTCCGGAAGCAGACAAAGCCGAGATTCTCGAGCAACTCCCGGAGGATGAGCGGCAGGAACTCGCGCGCGGCCTCGAATATCCGGAAGAATCCGCGGGCCGGCGCATGCAGACGAATTTCGTCGCGGTGCCTCCGGACTGGACCGTCGGCCAGACCATAGACCACGCGCGTGAAGACACGGATCTGCCCGACGACTTCTACGCGATCTTCGTGACCGACGAAGATAAACGCTTTGTCGGTGCGGTGCCGTTGGACAAGCTGCTCCGCTCGCAGCGTCCGGTGAAAGTCGCCGACATCATGGCGGACGATTGGCATGTCATTCAGGCCACTGCAGACCAGGAAGAAGCGGCGCGCACCTTCGAGCGATACAATCTCGTGTCGGCGCCCGTTGTCGATGACGACGGCAAGCTCGTCGGCGTGCTGACCTTTGACGACGTCGTGGACGTCATCGAGGAAGAAGCGGCCGAAGACATCAAGGCGCTAGGCGGTGTCGCGCGCGACGAAGAAATCTCGGACTCGGTTTTCTATGCCGCGCGTTCGCGTCTGCCGTGGCTGATCCTCAACCTCGTGATGGCATTTTCTTCCGCCGCGATCATCGGCCTGTTCTCGACCTCGATCTCGCAGATGGTCGCGCTTGCCGTGCTGATGCCGATCGTGGCTTCGCTCGGCGGCAATGCCGCGACACAAGCCATGACGGTGACGGTGCGCGCGATTGCAACTCGTGAACTCACCGAACGCAACGCATCGCGCATCACGTTTCGCGAGCTTGGCGTCGGATTTCTCAACGGTATTGCGATTGCTGTTCTGCTTGGCGCAGCCGCGGGGTTCTGGTTCGCGAGCTCGCATCTGGGCGCGGTCATCGCAGCGGCCTTGATCCTGAGCATGTGCGGCGCGGGTCTCGCGGGCATGCTCATTCCGTTCGCGCTGCAGCGGACGGGTTACGATCCGGCGGTGGCTTCGGCTGTGTTCGTGACGACGACGACGGATGTTTTGAGCTTTTTCTCGTTTCTCGGCTTCGCGACCTGGTGGTTCCGGCTCGGATAAAGTTCCCTTTAACCTGCGCTTAACCAGTAAGACCGTTTTGCGTTGCGCGCTGACCCCCTATTAAGCAGCAGCGGCCTAGCGTTTCTCCCAAAAAGCGCATGGGAGTCATGGGGAAGCTCTTCGATAAACGCTGGGTCGGCGACCAGCTCGTCGCCGTCGTCGGTCTGCTTGTGGCAGCCGCGATGGCCGCGTTGCTTGGCGTCGTCGTGCTCGTTGCGGGCCGCGTCGACGAGGATGCGAGCGCGCGCGAACGCGATCTCATGCTGGCGGCCGTGCTCGTGCTGAAATCGAAGGTCAAGAACGATCTCGCCAGCATTGCACCGCCCGATTCCGTTTTCGATCTTTCCCCGGATGTGCATGCGCGCTGGCTGCATCGCTATTTCGGCGCGCCGCTTTATCAGGCCGGCCGCTACGACCGATCCTATTTTTTCGATTCGCACGGCAAACCGATCTACTCCTCGCTTGGCGGCAAGCTCGTGCCGCGCACCGGAATCCAGATTGATACCAAGGTAAGCGCGCTCGCGAAGCTCGTGCGCTCGAACTTCGAGATCGTCGGCGTGATCGACAAGCTGATGGCAAGCGACGTAGGCGAGACGGCGCCGCCGCCCGCATCGATCTATCGTTCGGAATTCGTCCATATCGACGGCAAGCCCGCAGTCGTTGCGGCGATGGCGAAGGCTCCGGTCTTTGCGCATCACGACAAGCGTGTCGTGCTGCCGCCGGTGGTTTCGGTGGTCGCGTTCTTCGACCGGACTTTGCTTGCGGAATTGCAGCGCGACGTTTCGGTCGGAACCTTGCGCGTATCGGATAAGGCCAGTGCTGCGGCCGACGAAATCGGTATTGCGATTCCGATGGAGGCTGGCGAGATGCCGGTCTGGTTGCACTGGCAGGCCAGCCGTCCCGGCACGGCTATTCTCGAGCGCATTGCACCGGCACTCGGCGTCATCACACTTTTTTTCGGCTTCGTCACCCTGATCGTGCTTCGCACGATGAGACAATCCACACAGGAACTCGCGGTCAGCGAGCGACGCGCCGTTGAAATGGCGTACCGCGATCCGCTGACGGGTCTTGCGAACCGGCTCCGCCTCGTCGAGACGCTGAAGGCGCAGAACCCTGCGCTCGAGCCGGGGCAGAAGCTCGCATTGTTCTTCCTCGATCTCGACGGCTTCAAGGACATCAACGACACGCTCGGACACCCGGTTGGCGACGAATTGCTCGCGGTAATCGGCGAACGCCTCGAAGGCATTCTCGGCTCGAAAGGTATGACGGTGCGTTTCGGCGGCGACGAGTTTGCGCTGCTCGCGCAGATTGCCGGCAAGGAAGAGATTGGCAAGATTGCCGAGCGCATTATCGATACCGTGCGCCAACCGGTAACCGCTGGCGAACACGTGCTGCACGTTGGTGTTACGCTGGGCGTCTCGCTCGCACCGGAACACGGCAGCGAACCGGAAGAACTGCTGCGCCGCGCGGACATCGCGCTTTACAAGGCGAAGGGCGAGGGACGCGGCAGCTACCGCATTTTCGACCCGGCGGACGAAAGCGTGCTGCAGAGCCGGCGCGCCATCGAGCGCGATGTCGAGCGCGCCATGTGGCACGACGAGTTCTTCACGCTCTATCAGCCGCTTTACTCGGCCGATGGCGAACGCCTCGAAGGCGTGGAAACGCTGGTGCGCTGGCAGCACCCGGAGCGGGGCATAGTGCCGCCAGCGGACTTCATTCATGTCGCCGAGAAATCCGGCCTGATCGTGAAGCTCGACGAATGGGTGCTGCGCAAGGCTTGCGAGCACGCGATGCAGTGGCCGGACATCTCGGTCGCGGTAAATATGTCGCCGTCGAACTTCCGCCACTCGAACCTCGCCGAGCGCGTGAAGCGTGTGGTGGAGGAAACCGGCTTCGATCCGCGCCGCTTAGAGATCGAAATCACCGAAGGCATGCTCTTGAATGCCAACGACGACGTGCTGTTCGATCTGCAGGAACTGCGCGAATTCGGCATCCGCTTTGCGATCGACGATTTCGGCACCGGCTATTCGTCGCTCGGTTATCTCGGGAGCTTCCCGATCGACAAGATCAAGATCGATCAGAGCTTCGTGCAAAACCTCGGCGTGAAGGAAGATGCCGCTGCAATCGTCGAGTGCGTCGCTCGCCTCGGCCGCGCGCTCGGTCTTGTCGTCACGGCGGAAGGCGTCGAGACGGGCGCGCAGCATCGCTTCGTGCGCGCTGCTGGCTGTCAGCAGATCCAGGGGTATCTGTTTTCGAAGCCGGTGCGCCCGGCTGAGATCACTGCGCTTCTGCAAAAGCCGCAGCCCGAGCGTCAACGCGCTTAAAGCTACTCTACGATTAGTTCGGAAGCGGCGGAGCGTAGCGAAGCATCGCGGCGGCCGGCGATCAGACTTTGTCCGAACACGAACGCGTAAAAGAGAAACGCCTTCGCCTCGCTCTCCGAACTTTTGCTACCCAGCTTCGAGAATAGCGCTGAGACGCGCGCGAGACGCTCGCCGTCGACCATCGCAACCGCATCGGCCGCGCGGCTATCGGAGCGGGCAAGACCCCGGATCGAAAGCTCGATCGCGAGACCTTGGGCGTTCGGCCCGCGGGCATAGAGATCGATGAGCCGGTAGAGCAGGGCGCGCGGGTCGGCGTCGTCTTGCGTCTCGTTGCGAATTGCGCGCACGCGGCCTTCGGCCCAACGGATGAACATCGCGGCGAACAGCGCGTCGCGATCAGCGAAGTGCCAATAGAAGCTGCCTTTGGTGACGCCGAGCATTGCCGCCATCGGTTCCACGCGCACACCGTCCCAGCCATGCGCCGCAAGTTCCGCGAACGCGGCGGCAATCCAGGCGCGTCTGTCGAGGCGCGGAAGCTTCTTGGCGCGGGCGGTTTGCGGCATGGATTCCCTGTACCCGATTGACGTCCAAAATACCATACGCTACCGTATGGAGACAAAACGATAAGAAACTTTGGTTTGCAAGGAGGAAGGCCGATGGCGGGCGCAGGCCCGTGCGCAGGCGTTGCGCGCTTTACGCCGCGCAATCCGGCGTGGGAAAAGAAATCGCGCGAGATTTTCGAGCGTCAGAGCTTCATGCGGATGATCGGCGCGCGCATCGCTGTGCTCTCACCCGGCGTCTGCGATCTCGAATTGCCATATCGCGACGATCTCTGTCAGCAGAATGTCTTTCTGCACGGCGGGGTGATTACTTCGATTGCCGACACTTCCTGCGGCATCGCTTCTTCGACGCTGCTCTCGCCGGAAGCGGGAATTCTCTCGGTCGAGTTCAAATACAACATGATGGCGCCGGCGTCGGGCGAGCGCTTCGTTGCGCGTGGCCGCGTGATCCGGCCGGGCCGCACGCTCACAATTGCCGAGAGCGCGGTCTTCGCCGTGAAAGACGGCGTCGAGAGCGAGATCGGCCGGATGCTGGCCACCATGATGTTCCTAGAAGGCAAAAGCACGATGCAGGGAGCGGCCGCATGAGCGTGCATGTCACCACACATTTCGGCGTCGTCTATCCCGGCGAGACCGATCACATGGGGCACCTGAACGTCGCTTACTACGTTCAAAAATTCGATGCCGCGACCTGGAACTTCTTTTTCAACATCGGCATTTCGCCTTCGATGCTACGCGGTAGTTCGCTGGGCCTTGCCGCGGTCGAGCAGGTCCTGAACTACAAAAAAGAACTAATGCCAGGAGATGTCATCGAAATCCGCACCAGAATTCTCGACCTTTCCGAGAAGAAAGTTCGGTTTCGCCACGAGATGATTCATCGCGAGAGCGAACAGGTAGCGGCGACCTGTGAACTCTTGGGCGTTTGTTTCGACCGCGATGCGCACAAGTCGCGCGCATTTCCCAAAGAAGTATTGGAGAAAGCGAAGGCTGCCTTGTCGGCCTCGCAAGGAGCGTAACCATGATCCCGAACCGCGTACTTGGTCTGGATTTCGCGCTCGGCGAAACCGCCGATATGTTGCGGCAGACTGCACTTTCCTTCGCGCAGAAGGAAATCGCGCCGCGTGCTGCCGAAATCGACGCCACGAATAAATTTCCGCGCGATCTTTGGCCCAAGCTCGGCGATCTCGGTCTGCTCGGCATCACGGTCGAAGAGGAGTTCGGCGGTTCCGGCCTCGGCTATCTCGAGCATTGCGTCGCTATGGAGGAAATCAGCCGCGCGTCTGCGTCGGTCGGTCTTTCCTATGGCGCACATTCGAATCTGTGCGTGAACCAGATCCGCCGTAATGCGAACGACAACCAGAAAAAGAAATATCTACCGAAACTGATTTCCGGCGAGCATGTCGGCGCGCTTGCGATGTCGGAGCCGGGCGCAGGCTCCGATGTCGTCGGCATGAAGACGCGCGCCGACAAGAAGGGCGACCGCTACATCCTCAACGGCAACAAGATGTGGATCACGAATGGACCGGAAGCGGACACGCTTGTGGTCTATGCAAAGACCGATCCGAATGCGGGACCTCGCGGCATCTCGGCCTTCTTCATAGAGAAGGGGATGAAGGGTTTTTCAACCGCACAGAAGCTCGACAAGCTCGGTATGCGCGGCTCCGACACCTGCGAACTCGTATTTCAGGAATGCGAGGTGCCGGAGGAGAACATCGTCGGCGATCTGAACGAAGGCGTTCGCGTGCTGATGTCGGGTCTCGATTACGAGCGCGCGGTGCTGGCGGCTGGATCGACCGGCATCATGCAGGCCTGCATCGACGCGGTGATCCCGTATCTCCACGAGCGCAAGCAGTTCGGCCAGCCGATCGGCACGTTTCAGATCATGCAGGCGAAGCTCGCCGACATGTATGTGACGATGAACGCGGCCAAAGCCTATGTGTATTCGGTCGCGCGCGCCTGCGACCGCGGCGAGACCACGCGCGAGGATGCGGCCGGAGCGATCCTGTTCGCCGCCGAAAACGCAACCAAGATCGCGCTTGATGCGATCCAGTGCCTAGGCGGTAACGGCTATATCAACGAGTTTCCGACGGGGCGCTTGCTTCGGGACGCAAAGCTTTACGAAATCGGCGCGGGTACGTCCGAAATCCGCCGCATGCTGATCGGGCGGGAACTGTTCGAGAAGACAAAGTAACAATTGTTTGGCAGTATCTATTATTACTTGACAAAGTAATACGAAACCTCCATAACTAGATAGTTGTGGAGGTTTTCATGGTATCTTCCTCTGTCCGCAAGGTCGTCGAAGCGGAAATTTCGAAATCGGCGAAAATCCGTGAGCTTGCAGCTCTTGGCGTGAAGACCGCCGATATCGCCCGGATGCTCGATATTCGATACCAGCACGCGCGCAACGTGCTTGTCGCAAAAACGAAAAAGGCGGGGACGTCCGGAGCGCAGGGTCTATCCGAAGGCAAACAGGCAAGCCTTGGTTCACCGCAAGCGAAATTGCGGCTTGGGCCAGACGGCCGGGTTGTCATTCCCGCCGCATTTCGTGACGCATTGGGCTTGCGAGAAGGCGATACGTTGTTTGCGCGCGTCGAGAGCGGCGAGATCCAACTTCTGACCGCGACTGCCGTTATGTCGCGCGTAAACGCTATGGTGCGCGAGTTCGTCCCGGAAGGAGTTAGTCTCGCCGATGAATTGATTGCGGACCGGCGCCGCGAGGCAGAGGAAGACTGACGTGGCCGGCGTCGTTCTAGATTCTTCGGCCTTACTCGCCTTCATAAACGGCGAGCCGGGGCGCGAGAAGGTTGCTGCGATGTTGCCCGATGCGGCGATGTCCGCCGTGAATTATGCCGAAGTTATTTCCAAGTTGGTTGCTCGCGGCGGTTCGCAGTCGCGTGTCATCGAATTAATCAAAATGGCGGACATAAAAATTTTGGAATTTGACGAAGCGCAGGCCGAGATGGTCGGCAGCCTGATCGACAAGACAAAAAGTTACGGTTTGTCACTCGGCGATCGAGCCTGCTTGTCGCTGGCAGCAAGAGACTCGGTTCGTGCTGTCACAACGGATAAAGTTTGGGAAAAGGTTGGCTGCGCCACTGGAATCGATGTGCAAGTCATTCGCTGATCAGACTTTGATCTGTTTCGTCGTCTACTGTTTGTGCTACTCATCCATCCCGCATGACTGAGAACGACTCTCCCGAAGGCGCGCTGGTTCTTTTTTCCGGTGGGCAAGACTCGACCGTTTCGCTCGCCTGGGCGCTGACACGTTTCCCGCGCGTCGAAACCATCGGCTTCGAATATGGCCAGCGCCATGGCATCGAGATGACCGTCCGCCCCCGCATCCGCGAGCGCTTGGCGGCACTCGATCCGAAATGGAAGACACGGCTCGGCGAGGACCACGTCGTCAATATCGACTCGCTCGGCGCCATCTCCGAAACCTCGCTCACGCGCAATGTGCAGATTGAAATGACGGCGAGCGGGCTGCCTTCGACCTTCGTGCCAGGGCGCAATCTGATCTTCTTCGCATTCGCGGGCGCTCTCGCGTACCGGCGCGGCTTGAAACACATCGTTGCCGGCATGTGCGAGACGGATTATTCCGGCTATCCGGATTGCCGCGACGATACCATCAAGGCCATGCAACTCGCGCTCGGTCTCGGCATGGATCGCCGTTTTGTTCTGCACACGCCCTTGATGTGGATCGACAAGGCGGCGACGTTCGAGCTTGCCGACCGCATCGGCGGCAAGCCGCTCGCCGATATCGTGATCGAGGAAACGCACAGTTGTTACATGGGCGACCGCGCAAATAAACACGAATGGGGCTATGGTTGCGGCACATGCCCTGCTTGCCAGTTGCGGGCGAGCGGCTACGAAAAATACAAGGCGGGAGGGCGGAAATGAGAATCGCAGTTCTTTTGATTGCGCTCTTTGTATCCGGTGGTGTTGCAGGTGTGCAGGAAAAACTCCGCGCGGAAGACTCGCGCGCGATTCAGAGTTGCATCAAGGAAAAGGAATCGGACGAAGGGGCCGAGCTTTGCATCGGCATTATCGCCGACAAATGCTTAGACACGCCAGAAGGCCAGTCCATGCATGGGCATGCGGATTGCTATCGCCGCGAGCAGTTGGTCTGGGATGACATCCTGAACGAGACCTATCGCCGTTTGCAAGGCAGCTTTGAAGGCAAACTGAAAACGCAACTGCGCGATGTGCAGCGTGCATGGATTGAGGCGCGCAAACTGCAATGCGATTTCTACGCCGACGTTATTCAAGGCTCGCTCGCGATCCCGACCAGCGCGAGCTGCATGAATACGGAGACCGCGCGCCGCGCGATCTATCTCCTGAGTATCCTCAATATATAAGCAAGAGAAATGCAATGCCGCTTTCGGCCGATCTCAAGAAAACCCTCGAAAAGATTTCGACCGCGACGCTCACCACCGTTCTTCTGAAGAAGGGCGTGCGGCAGAGCTTCATGCGCGGACCGAAGCCGCTGATCGAGGGCACGCCTCGCATCGTCGGCGAGGCGTTCACGCTGCGCTTCGTGCCGGCGCGCGAAGATCTTGCAACGCCCGAAAGCTGGGCGAGCCCGCGCTCCACCCGCGGCGCGATCGAAGACATGCCGGAAGGCGTGATCGCGGTTGCCGACGCGATGGGAATTACCAGCGCCGGCATTTTCGGCGACATTCTGGTCGCGCGCATGAAAGTGAAGAAGGTGACGGGCCTCGTCACCGACGGCGCGGTGCGCGACGGCGATGGTGTGAAAGCCGTGGGCTTTCCGTTCTGGTGCGCGGCGGTGGCGGCGCCGCCTTCGGTCGCGGGGCTCACCTTCGTGAACTGGCAGGAGCCGATCGGCTGCGGCGGTGTCGCGGTATTTCCGGGCGACGTGATCGTGGCGGATAACGACGGCGCGGTATGCGTGCCGCAGAAACTCGTCGAGGCGGTCGCGAAAGAAGCGGTCGAACAGGAAGCGTTCGAAGCCTGGGCTGCGGACGAAGTCTTGAAAGGCGCAAAATTGCCCGGTTTGTATCCGCCGAATGAGGAAACCAAAGCACGGTATGAGGCGTCACGGAAAAAGTAGCGAATCTAAATTGTCGTCCCCGCGAAAGCGGGGACCCATAATCCCTGCATCTCAGATTAGATCTGGCTTCAAATCCAGCCAATCTGGGTTATTGCGTTCAATCAACGCTATTTTCCAGTTGCGATTCCATTTCTTGAGTTGTTTTTCTCGCGCGATAGCATCTTGTGAGTCTTGGAACAGTTCGACGTGCACAAGAGTGTTCACTTTGTAATCGCGAACGAATTTTGAGCCGTGACCCACTAGGTGTTCGCTCAATCGTTTGGCGACGTCATTCGTAACGCCAATGTAAAGAGTGCCGTGACGCTTGTTTGCAAGAATGTAGACTGCATACTTCATCGAGCGCCGGGGTTATGGGTCTCCGATCGCCGCTTCGCGGCGTCGAGGACGACACTATAACGGGTTCTCGCCTTCGCAGGCACGACTAGGTAGAAAGATGGCATTCACAGAAACCGCTCCCGCCAACGGCGCAAACATTCCGCTTCTTGGTTTGGGCACCTGGGACATTCGCGGCGATGTGTGCAAGCGGATCGTCGAGCAGGCTTTGCGGCTCGGCTATCGCCACGTCGATACGGCGCAGGCTTACGAGAACGAGCGCGAAGTCGGCGAGGGCATCCGCGGTTCCGGCGTGCCGCGCGATCAGGTTCATGTCACCACGAAAGTCTGGTGGACGCAGCTTGCGCCCGCGGATCTCCTGCGCTCGACGCGAGAAAGTCTCGCAAAGCTCAAACTCGACTATATCGATCTCTTGCTGATTCACTGGCCGAATTCTTCGGTGCCGCTCGATCAGACCATCGCCGCGCTGTGCAAAGCGAAGCGCGACGGCATGACGAAACATGTCGGCATTTCGAATTTCACGACGGCGCTGATCGACCAGGCGGTGCAGTATTCGACCGAACCGTTAGCGACCAATCAGGTCGAGATGCATCCTTATCTCGATCAGTCGAAGGTGGTCGCGGCGTGCAAGGCGAACGAAATTTCGGTCACCGCCTATTCGCCGATTGTCCGCGGCAAAGCTGGCGACGAACCGGTGCTGACAAAGATCGGCAAGGCGCACAAGAAGTCAGCCGCGCAGGTTTGCTTACGCTTTCTCGTACAGCAGGGCGTGCTCGTTATCCCGCGCACCAGCAAGCTCGAGCGGTTGTCCGAGAACTCTGCGATTTTCGACTTCGAGCTTTCGCCGGCCGAGATGAGCGAAATCCAGGGGCTTGCGCGGCCCGGCGGCCGGATGATCAGCCCGTCCTGGGCGCCCGAATGGGACCGCTAGGTATTATACGAAAGGCATAGAACTTTCGTCTAAGATCGGGGTTTAAACCCCGTATCACCCCCGATACGGAGGTCGTCATGGATCACAAAGACAAGCTCGAACAGCAGGAAAACGAGAACTTTACGAAGACTGCGCTCTGGACCGGCGCGGCGTTGGCCGCAGTCGTCGGCATTGCGGTCTATGCGGGCTTGCAGGGCTGATTTCCGAGCCTTTACAGGGCCATAGAAAAGGAAAGCGGGCGGCAATTGTGCCGCCCGTTTTTCATGGTCGCCCTGTCTTGAATAAAACGAACGGTCGTGCTATTCGTTGATCGTGATCGTAAAAGCGCTCAAGCGGGGTCAAACCCTCCAGACCGAAGACGGCCGGGAAGTTCTCGGCCCTGACGCCACCAAGGGCGGGCGCACTCGCGTCCGCATTCTGGATGAGGCGGCCGCGCTCGCGAGCGAGGGCGGCATCGGCGCTGTCACGCTCGGGCCGCTCGCGGACCGGCTTGGCATGTCGAAGAGCGGCCTCTTCGCTCACTTCAAATCCAAGGAAGCCTTGCAGGTTGAGGTGCTGGTGCGGGCGGCGGAACGCTTCACCGAAGTCGTCATCGCGCCGATCCGCGAGGAGAAGGATAAGCCGAAGCGGCTCGGGCTTTTCTTCAATAACTGGCTCGACTGGATCGAGCATCCGAGCCTCGGCTCGGGCCGCGGCGGCTGTCCGATCCTTTCCGCCTATTTCGAATTTGACGATGTCCCGGGCCCGGTGCGCGAGCAGGCAGCGAAGCATAACGGGCAGTTCTACGACTTCATCCGCAAGCTCGTCGGCATCGCGCTTCCGAATGCGGATACCAATGCGATGACCGCTGCGATCGACGGTCTTGCGCTTTCGCATCTCCTGCGCGTCCGCCTGATGGGCGACGGCGCCGCGCGCGCGAACACGATGCGCGCTTTCGAAGCTCTTCTGAAAAATCCCCCGCTGAAAGGAGCCTAGGTCATGGCACGCTCCAGCATCCCGAATTTGAACAACGCGCTGCGCATGTTTCTTCTGCGCACGTATGGAAGAGTGGCACCGGAGCGCTTTCAGAAGCGCTTCGTGCAGAACTTCCTTAAACCCAAGCGTCCGCTGCTCGTTGCGCGCGAACGGCCGGATCTTCCGCCGCCGGATGAATCGATGCGTATTCCGGTCGGCGGCGGCATCGGCCTCGTTTCCGATACCTGGGTGCAGGCGTGGCGCTGGGGCGAGGGTCCCGCGGTGCTCGTCGTGCACGGCTGGGAAGACGATCATCACTGCTTCGATGCGATCATCGCGGCGCTTATGAAGCGCGGGCATGCGGTTGTCGCCTTCGATCTGCCGGCGCACGGCAAATCCGGCGGCACGCAGTCTACCATTCCGCTCGCGGCGCAGGCCGTGGCGGGCGTTGCCGAGGCGCTCGGCCCGGTGCGCGCGGTTGCGGGTCATTCGCTCGGCGGTGCCGCTGCGACGTTCGCGATCACGCAAGGCTGGCTCGATGTCGAGCGCGTCGCTGTCATCGCCGCGCCGACCGGCCCGACCTATATGCTGAACGCGATCGCCAAGCGCTTCGGCATGAGCGACGAGCGCAAGGAAAAGCTGTTCGAGGAATTGAAGCGTGTCGTCGGCTATCGCCCGGAAGAGATCGAATTGCTGCCGAGGATCGCTTCGCTCGATATTCCCGCGCTGATCGTGCACTCGAAAGACGACGCAATGGTCCGCTTCGTCACCGGCGAGAAGTGGGCCGCGCACTGGCCCGGCGCGCAACTGGTTGCGCTCGAGAAACTAGGCCATCGCCGTCTGCTGTTCGATCTCGCGACGGCAGGGAAGGTTGCCGATTTTTTGGTGCAGCGCTCCGGCGCGGTGCCACAAACAAAAGTAGCGTAACACGTAACAAATGTCGTCATGCCCGGCCTTGTGCCGGGCATCCACGCCTTAGCAACTCATCGACGCCGTAAAGACGTGGATGGCCGGGCCAAGCCCGGCCATGACGAGTCTAATTCTCATTAAACAACCACCGCGCCGTCGGCCCGAACTGGCGCATCAGGATCACGAACAGCACGGCCGCGGTCGCCGTCGCGAATACGTAGCCGTTTACGAACCAGCCGAGATAGGCCAGCGCGAAGAAGATCGCGCGCTGGCCGCGGTTGAAATGGCGGCCGGCGACTGTAATCATGCGCGCGATGCGGTCGACATGATCGCGCGCGGATTTCGCTTTCGCCTGTCTCGCAGGCGGGGTCGCGCCGATCTGGATCGCTACATAATTAAACATGCGATACGACCACGCGAATTTGAAGAACGCATAGACGAAGATCACCAGAAGCCCGACGACTTTCACTTCGAATACGATGCGCGTGGTTTGCGCGGCAAAGGGTAGCGCGCGGAAAATATCCATCACCTCGTCGGTCGAGCGCAGCAACGCAAGCGTGCCACCGATTGCGAAGAGGGAAGTGGAGGCGAAGAAGGCCGTGCCCTGATGCAGTGACGCCATGATCTGCGTATCGACGATGCGCACCTCGCGCCCGAGCATTTGCCGCATCCATTCCTGCCGCGACAGATCCATCCGGAAGTTCAGGCTGCGCTTGCGCCACTCCGAGCGCTCGACCACGAGCGCATGAATTCCCCAGGCAAGCAGGAACCAGCAGAAGGCGAGCGTGTCGAGATTGGAGAGGCCGAACATTCAAACGATTCCGGTTTCGCCAATGGTGGCATTTGAAAAGCGGCGTCTCAACCTTCGTCGTCCCGGCCAAGCGGCGAAGCCGCGCGAGCCGGGACCCATAACCCCTGTCGCAGTTTATCTCGAATGCAGGGGTTATGGGTCCCCGCTTTCGCGGGGACGACACTAAGTTGGCGTTTCACACCGCCACAGCTAATTTGTCGCCAAGGAGCAATCACGCATGCCGCAAAAAATAACGCTCGGCCACAAGCAGATGGTCGACGACGCGATGAAAGAGATCGAGACTATTCCGACGAAGGAAGCCTTTGCGCTCGTCGGCCGCGACGACACCGTGCTCGTCGATATTCGCGATATTCGCGAAATCCGCCGCGAAGGGCGCATTCCCGGCGCGTTTCATTGCACGCGCGGCATGCTCGAATTCTGGGTTGATCCTTCGAGCCCGTATCACAAACCCATTTTCGCGGAGGACAAGAAGTTCGTGTTCTTCTGCGCCGCCGCCTGGCGCTCCGCGCTCGCGGCGCAGACCGCGCAGCGCATGGGCCTGAAGCCGGTCGCGCATATCGAGGGCGGCTTCTCGAAATGGAAAAAAGAGGGCGGGCCGTTCGAGATGGACGAGCGAGACGAGAAGAAGAAGTGACGCAGTGCATCAATTGTTGCGCCGCAAATTGTCCAATCGAAGTTTGCACTCATCCATATTGACCTACGACCAAAGTTGATACGAGCTATCCGCCTCAGTGTCTTTGGAGATTCCCCAATGGAAGACTTTATGAAGCCTTGGCGTGCGCAACTGCTCAGCATTCTGCGTATCGTTTCGGCGCTCTGTATCCTGCAATTCGGCACCGCGAAGATTCTGAAATTCCCCGTGGTACCGATGTTCAAGGATGTGACGCTGACCACTTGGCCGAGCGGCTACGCAGGCATTCTCGAACTCGTTCTCGGCGCGCTTCTGTTGATCGGCCTGTTTACGCGGCCGGCAGCGTTCATCCTCGCCGGCGAAATGGCATTTGCCTATTTCCTCGGTCATGCGGGACGCGACATGTTCCCGATTCTGAATCAGGGCACGCTCGCGATCATGTTCTGCTTCACGTTCCTCTATCTCTCGGCGGCCGGCGCCGGGCCGTGGAGCGTGGACGCGGGCCGCGGCAAAGCCTGAGGTCCTGCATTTCAATTACGCGCGGGGTGACAAACGCCCCGCGCGTTTTTTTGCACCTCATCCTGAGGAGGCGCGAAGCGCCGTCTCGAAGGATGAGCCTCATGGTTCGAGACGCGATGCTTCGCATCGCTCCTCACCATGAGTGATACTTCTATGCCAAAAAGAAAATTCTGTTCTAAACTACCCGCATGTCTCTCAAGCTCATCCTCGGCAACAAGAATTACTCCTCCTGGTCGCTGCGGCCGTGGCTTGCGCTTGCCGAGCACGACATTCCGTTCGAGGAAGAGGTTATTCACATCTACGATCCGGCATCGAAGCCGAAAATTTTGCGCTATTCGCCGGCCGGCAAAATGCCGATCCTGCTCGACGGAGAAAATACGATCTGGGATTCGCTTGCGATCCTAGAAACGCTTGCCGACAAGTTTCCCCAGCTCGACCTCTGGCCGAAAGATCCGGCCGCGCGTGCGCTTGCACGCTCGATCTCGGCCGAGATGCATTCGGGCTTCGTGCCGCTGCGCAAGGCTCTGCCGATGAACTTAAAGCGCACTCCTGCGCCGCCGAAAGCCGGCATTGCCGAGGATGTGCAGGCGGACATCAGGCGCATTTGCGAGATCTTCCGCGATGCGCGCACGCGCTTCGGGGCGAGGGGGGACTTCCTGTTCGGCGCTTTCTCGGCTGCCGACTGCATGTTCGCGCCGGTCGCGACCCGGCTCAGGACATACGCTGTGCGGCTCGATGCGGCCTGCGAGGGCTATATCGAGGCGATCCATCATCTCGCGTCCTTCGAGCGCTGGAAGGAAGCCGCGCTGAAAGAGCCCTGGGCGGAGGCGCAATACGACGCGATGTAAAAAAATCCCTCCCCTTCGACGGGGAGGGTGGACGCGAGCGATAGCGAGCGGCCGGGTGGGGTGCAGCATCGACGTAACCCCCACCCTCGAACCGCCTGACGGCGGTTCGTTTCCCTCCCCGCAAGGGGGAGGGATGTCATGCATCGAGTTGCCTTCCTTGCTTTGTCGCGGCACCTTCGCGCCAAGGATACGCCAGTGACAAAAATCCAGTCCAAGCTCGACGCCCATTCCACCGACTTCAAAGCCAATGCGAGCGCGATGGCGGCGCTTTGCGACGCACTCAAAGCGCGCCGCACGGAGGCCGCACTCGGCGGCAACGAAAAATCGCGCGCCCGCCACACCGCGCGCGGCAAACTGTTGCCCCGCGAGCGGGTGCTGCGGCTCCTCGATCTCGGCGCGCCGTTCCTCGAGCTTTCGCCACTCGCTGCGAACGGCATGTATGGCGAGCCGATCCACGGCGCCGGAATGATCACCGGCATAGGCCGCGTGTCGGGCCGCGAGGTCGTGATTGTCGCGAACGACAGCACGATCAAAGGCGGCACCTATTATCCGATGACGGTGAAAAAGCATCTGCGCGCACAGGAAGTCGCGCGCGAAAACCGGCTGGCGTGCATCTATCTCGTCGACTCCGGCGGCGCGAACCTGCCGCAATGGCCGGATGTGTTTCCGGATCGCGAGCATTTCGGAAGAATATTTTACAATCAGGCGACGCTTTCTTCGCTCGGCATTCCGCAGATCGCGAGCGTCATGGGCTCATGCACCGCGGGCGGCGCTTACGTTCCGGCAATGTCGGACGAGACCGTGATCGTGCAGAACCAGGGCACGATCTTTCTTGCCGGCCCGCCGCTCGTCAAAGCTGCGACCGGCGAAGTCGTGTCGGCAGAGGATTTGGGCGGTGGCGACGTGCATGCGCGCAAGTCCGGCGTCGCCGATCATCTCGCCGCCGACGACGAGCACGCGCTCAAAATCGTCCGTAACATCGTCGCGACTTTACCGCGCGAAGCGGGAGCGGGTGTCGGACTGCTCGACGCCGAGGAGCCTGCGTTCGCAACCAGCGAACTCGACGGCGTCATCCCGGCCGACAAGCGCAAGCAATTCGACGTGCGGGAGATCATCGCGCGGCTCGTGGACGGCTCGCACTTCGAGGAATTCAAGGCGCTCTACGGCACGACGCTGGTCACCGGATTCGCGCATCTTTCCGGCATGCCGATCGGGATCGTCGCGAATAACGGCATTCTCTATTCCGAAAGCTCGCAGAAGGGCGCGCATTTCGTGGAGCTGTGCTGCCAGCGTAAAATTCCGCTCTTGTTCCTGCAGAACATCACCGGCTTCATGGTCGGCCGCGAATACGAGGGCCGCGGCATCGCGAAAGACGGTGCGAAGTTAGTTACCGCCGTTTCCTGCGCGCAGGTGCCGAAGCTCACGCTCATCATCGGCGGCTCCTATGGCGCCGGAAACTACGGCATGTGCGGCCGCGCGTTCAGCCCGCGTTTTTTGTTCACCTGGCCGAATGCGCGCGTATCGATCATGGGCGCGGAACAGGCGGCCTCGGTATTGGCCACCGTGCGGCGCGACAATATCGAAGCCGAAGGCAAAAAATGGAGCGCGGAGGAAGAAGCCGCGTTCAAGGCGCCGATCATTCAGCAGTACGAGGAGCAGGGCGATCCCTATTTCGCGACCGCGCGGCTCTGGGACGACGGCATCATCCAGCCTTCGGAGACGCGGCGTGTGCTGTCGCTGGCGCTCGCGGCCGCGCTGAACGCACCAATCCCGGAAACCAAGTTCGGCGTGTTCCGGATGTAGCGGGGCTGCGAAGAAGTCGCGAAGAGGATGTAAGCAAGTGTTTGCGTGGCTCAAGAAAAAGACGCCGGAAGAGCGCGAAACGGAAGCACTCGACAAGATGCTCTCCGAATTTCGCAACGAGTCGGGCTATATCAACGAGAACTGGCTGCCGGACATCCGCCAGCGCTACAACGGCAAGATCGCGGATGTATGGCGGGATTATCTCGCGAGCCTAGCGGCGAAGTGTGAAGAGCATGACGTCGATACGCTTGCGCAACTTTCCGCAGACGCTCGTATTGTGATCGGAAACGTGCTCGCGGAGGAAATGATTGCGAGGCACAAGCTGTGCCGCAAGCTGCGAACGAAGACCGAGCCGACGCCGGAATATCTCGACGCCATGATTGCGATGTATGCGTATAAGCACGTCGGCTCATTCGTAACGGCCATGAGCACGGAACGATACAACATTGCCAGCGAGTATGTCGGACAGCTCGATGCTTATCTCGCGGCGGCTTCCGGCGAGAACACGAAGTTTTCGGATTTTCTCAAAGCCCAGAGAAATTGAAGTCCGGATCGGATTTTTGAGGATTGCCTGATTAATAACTGGTCCTTGCGCTGACCATCACGCTGGTCGGCGCTTTCGTGCAGCGGATGATCTCGCTGCCGTTCTCGCCCGGTCCGCTGATCCCTGGCGCTCGGCGCGATGCTCTTGTTCTGGTTCGTGATCGGCCTTGTGATGGGGATCGCTTATCTTCTCAAAAAACGCCCGCGGGTATGGGTCGTGGCGACGTGGGTGACAATTATTATCGGTATCGCCTCGACGCTCGGCATGGCCGCGCGCGGGCGACCTTCTGCCTTCCGAACTTCAAGGTGTAGTTGACGTCGGTGTATTTCGGATGCACGGCGCCCTCCGCAAATCCATGCCCTGCATGGTAACGGATTCCGCCTCGCGCCGAAGCGTCCGGTAATGAATTTCCTGTGAGGCTAACGCCGCGCGGCGCGCTTCAGGACGCGCTCGTCCTTTCGTGTGACCCCGCGCGTCGTGAAGGATGGCGGGTCGCTCGCGGGAAAGGATCCGTCGTTGATCTCGTCGAGCTTATCCCATTCTTTCGGCGGGTCGCGCATAGCGTCTTTGCCCGCGACGCGCACGGGATGGATCGCCTTGTCGGCGGTTGCATTCTTAAAGGCCGCTGCGCGGGTCATTCGGCCTCGTATCGTGGTTGTCCCTCGAACTCGCCGTGATTACCGCTGAATCGGGTGTCGCCATTTGCTCGTCGTCGCCAATCACGCGAAGCATGTCTTCGCGTTCGGCACGGCGCAGCGCGCGGCGGCGTTCGGCTGAAGCCCGGTCCATTCGATTCAAATTCGACATGCTCGGCCTCCCTGTCATTCGAACCATAACGCTGGGAAGCGGCAAAGCGTTCCATAAAAAAAGAAGCGGCCCCTCGCGAAGGGGCCGCCTCGGATCGATACAATAAAAAATCAGGCGGTTTTGATGTCGCCCGGGATCTTGCCGCCGGCGTCGGCGATCTTTGTCATCACCTGCTTGTGCAGCCAGATGTTCATCGGCGCGGTGTCGTTCACGTTGCCGGTGTAGCCGAGTTCCTTGGCGAGCTTCTGGCGCGCGCCGAGGCTCGAGTCCAGCTTCAACAGCGTCATCAGGTCGACGATGGAGACGCGCCAGTTTGACGGGCGGCCGCTCGCCTTCGCGAGTTTTTCCATCATGTCTTCAACATCCACCATCGGCAGCGGTTTGGAGTTCGCCGGCGTACCGTCGGCCTTCACTTCGTTCTTGCCGAAGATCGCGGCCATGATGCTTCCGAAAATACTCATACGGGTCTCCCTCATGCTTGGCCCTTGCTATGGGCCTTGGAACGGGAGTTTGCTGCGAAATTCACTCTGGCGGCAAGCGAAAATGGAACATCGTGGATGCCCGCGCGTTGGGCTTCCGATGTCATATCGCGTCCTATCCACCGAGCTGAAAACCGTCACTTCCGAGGCGTTCGCCGCGGCCGCAAGCGAAAGCCGTGCTTTTTCAGCGCTTTGCGAAGCGCTAGCCTGGGCCGCGCGGCCGCAGCGCGGAAATTTTGCGGTCATTGTCGTGGAAGAGTCATCCGGCCGTCCACTGTCGCTACGCTCTCCCGAAGAAGCCGCGCGAAGCGTCGTTTGAATTTTCCGAACTCCTTGCCGCATGCGGCGTTCTCCTGACAGGAGGGCGCCTAAATTTTTGAAGGAGAAGGTTATGGCGGTCAAAGACAAAATCGTCGAGCACATGGAAGTGCTCGGGTCCGACGGTAAGCATGTCGGCACGGTCGACCACCTCGAAGGCTTGAACCAGATCAAGCTGACGAAGAACGATCCGGCCGCGAAGGGCACGCATCATTTCATCCCGGTCGACTGGGTCGATCACATCGACGAGAAAGTGCATCTCACGAAGACGAGTTCCGAAGCGATGCAGCAGTGGATCTGATTGCCTACGCATGGTTTCAAAGAAAAAGAAGAAGCCCGGCTGGGGGAGCCGGGCTTCTCGCATTTTCCGGAATGCGCGAGGGGGAAACGCCATTCCGGGCGGGGAAAGAAACTCTAGCGCATCGGGTGCGCTTCGGCCGTTCAACTGGTCGTGAGGCGGCGCCACTCGCCGCGTACACGGTCGGAGAACTGCTGCCAGTTTTGGGAAACGATGTCCCAGTTCACCATTTTCTGGGTCGTCGTGGTGGTTTCTACACCAATGACCGAGGCGCGGTTATCGACCACATAGGCAGTCAGGATGGTCAGCGCAGCGCCAACGATAATGCCAAGGAGAAAACGCATCTCGGAAACCTCCCGTTTCGTCGCCTCAACAACCCCCTGGCCCGCCTGAAAGTTCCCTGCGGCAATCGAGGTCTGTAACCGTCATGCAAAAGGGGATCAAAACCATGCTAAAAATGCATAGGCGGGTCCGGACCCGTTGGTGTTAGAAGCCCGCCCGTTTCGGCTATTGCAGCGCGAAAGCGACCTTTCCAATGTCCATGATCAATCCTGACGCGGTTCCTGCGGCGGCTTCGTCGCAGTCGAACGGGCACACGGTGACGAAGGCGGGATTCATCGGCCTGGTCATCGGGTCCATCGGTGTCGTTTACGGCGATATCGGCACGAGCCCGCTTTACGCGTTCCGCGAAGCGATTGTGGCTGCGACCGGCTCGCAGGAGGCCGTGGGACCGATCGATCGCAACATCGTGTTCGGGCTCTTGTCGCTCATCATCTGGGCGCTACTCTTTGTCGTCACCGTCAAATATGTGATTTTCCTCCTGCGCGCGGATAACAGCGGCGAAGGCGGCACGCTTGCCCTGATGGCGCTCGCGCAGCGCGCGCTCGGGCGCTCGAGCACGACAATTCTCTTGTTCGGGTTGATCGGTTCGGCGCTGTTTTACGGCGATGCGATGATTACGCCTGCGTTGTCGGTGTTGTCAGCTGTCGAAGGCTTGAAACTCGTAGCGCCAAAGCTCGAAGCCTACGTCGTTCCGGTCACGCTCGTCATTTTGATCATGTTGTTCGCGGTGCAATTTCGCGGCACTGCGAGCGTTTCGAAACTGTTCGGCCCGATCACGTCGATCTGGTTTCTGGCGATGGCGGTCGGCGGCCTCATTCACATCTTTGACGATCCGGGCGTGCTCGCTTCCTTCAGTCCGCATTACGGCATCTGGTTCATGCTCAACCACGGCTGGATGGCGTTAATCACGCTCGGCGCGGTCGTGCTGGTCGTGACAGGCGCCGAGGCGCTTTACGCGGACCTCGGCCACTTCGGGCGGCGTCCGATCCAGGCCGCTTGGCTGTGGTTCGTGCTTCCGGCATTGCTTCTGAATTATCTCGGGCAGGGCGCGCTGGTCCTTTCCGACCACAAGACCATCAGCAGCCCGTTCTATCTGCTCTATCCGCAGTGGGCGCTTCTGCCGATGGTGTTTCTCGCGACCTGTGCGACTGTGATTGCGAGTCAGGCGGTGATCACCGGCGCATATTCGCTCGCGCAGCAGGCGATCCAGCTCGGCCTTCTGCCGCGGTTCGAAGTGAAGCACACGTCAGCGACGCATTACGGCCAGATCTACGTCTCGCGCGTGAACTGGTTCCTGCTGATCGGCGTCGTGCTGCTTGTCGGTATTTTCCGTTCTTCGAGCGCACTCGCGACTGCCTACGGCATAGCGGTTACCGGTACGATGATGATGACGACGCTGATGGCCTATATCGTCGTCCGCCGCATCTGGAAATGGAGCCTGCCGGCGTCGCTCGCGCTGCTCGTCCCGTTGCTGGTCATCGACATCGCGTTCTTCGGTTCGAACCTTCTGAAATTCCATGACGGCGGCTGGGCGCCGATGTCGATCGCAATCTTTATTTTGCTGATCACGCTGACCTGGCGGCGCGGCTCGCGGCAGCTTTTCGAGAAAACCCGGCGGCAGGAAGTCCCCCTCGTTGCGCTCGTGAAGAACCTCGACAAGAAAGAAATTCACCGTGTGAGCGGTACTGCCGTATTTTTCACGAGCGATCCGGAAAACGCGCCGACCGCGCTACTCCACAGTTTGAAGCATTATAAAGTGCTGCATGAGCACAACGTGATCCTGACGGTTGTTACCGCCGACACGCCGCGTGTGTCGCTGGAGGAGAGGGTGGAACTCGAGGCGGTCAGTAAAACTTTCTCGCGCGTGCGTATCCGCTACGGCTTTATGGAAAGCCCGAACATCCCGAAGGCGCTCGCGATCGCCCGCAAGGCGGGGTGGACCTTCGACATCATGTCGACGTCCTTTTTCCTGTCCCGCCGCACGCTGAAGCCCGCCAAGAACTCATTGATGCCCCATTGGCAGGACAAGCTCTTCATCTCGCTCGCCCGCAGTTCGGACGATGCGACCAACTACTTCCAGATTCCTTCAGAACGGGTCGTGGAAGTGGGAACCCAGGTCGCGATCTGACCCTCGTGGAGCGGCGAATTCTGTGCCGCTCCGGCACAGGCTGCTGGATCACTGGCGTTAACGAAAAAGTGCTTGGCGGGGGAGAATTTGCCATTATTTTCCAAGGGCTCGCGGCCTTCGGGCCGTCCGGCAGATGCGGTAAGATCGGACAATGGACCTCAATAATCTCGTTTCCGCTGTGACGGTGACGCTGCCAGGCTGGGCCTTTGCCGCAGCCGGTATCGGTATCGTCGTGCTCCTGATCCTGATGATGCGCCCGCGCGGCGAAAGCGGCCTTGGGACGCTTGCGCAGCTAACCCTCGTCGCAGTCGTGGGCGGGGCGGCCTATTTCGGTCTGAAGCAGTACGAAGACAATTCGCGCTTTGCCGAACGCAAAGCGATCGAGGATCGCGCGGCGACCATACTCGCACAGGCGAACCAGCCCGGTTCCGTACTCGGATGTCTTAACCCGGCGCTGCCGACGCTCGACGAAGCCTGCGAAAAAACGATCTTCGCCGAACCGCAGCGCATCGCTTCCGCGATCGGAGTGACGGCAGATCGCATCGCGCTCCTCTACGACGCGACGGCCTATGCCGCGCGCGAGCCCGCGTTCCTCGACCGCTTCGATCATCTGCGCAGGTCGCTGGAAGCCGATCCTTACGGTCTGGTCGCGCATATTCTCGCGACCGAGCACAAATGCCTGCCGGAATCGTGCCTGCGCTTTCGCATTCTGAAAGATGTCGACAAGGTCAAAGCAAATCTGAGCAACCGAAGGTTCGACGGGCTGCTTGCGAAGTACAAGGAAAGCTGGGTTCGCCTCGGACCCGGCATGAGCGTCAGCGAAATGCACGCGATGCCGCCGCTACGCACGCTCGGCGCGAAGTCTGAAGAAGACAGGCTTCCGGAGTGGGACACGCTCACACGGATCAACGCCCCGACCGGCCAGATGTCGAACACGCCGCCGCTTCTGCCGCAGCGCCAGCAGACGCAACAGCCGTCGCAGCAACCGCCGGTGGCGAATACGAACGAGCAGCCGTCCTCGACGCCGGTTTCGTTGCCGCAGAATCAGCAGCAGACACCGCCCGCGGCCAAGCAGAAAGCAGCGCCCGCGCAGCAGAAGCAGCCGCCGCAAACGCAGGCGAAAAAGAAGGGTCCGCCGGAGCCGGTCGGCGGTCTTCCGCGCGTAACCGCGCGCGGCAACCAGAATCCGGCGCCGGATGCCGATGACGATGACGATACGCCAGCGGCAACACCGACCCCACCGCAGCAAACGCAGCCGGCATTTCCGGGCATCTTTCGCCGCAACTGATCGAATTGTCAGGAACGGGCTGGCGGCACGGCCAGCCCGCGTTACTATGCGGCCAAAATGAACGCCAAAGCCGCTTTTCCGCTGAAGTCCGTCCTGATTGCCAACCGCGGCGAGATCGCCTGCCGCGTGATCCGCACCGCGAAAGCGATGGGAATGCGGACGATCGCGGTCTATTCCGGCGCGGACAGGAATGCGCTGCACGTGAAGCTTGCGGACGAGGCGCATGCTATCGGACCCGCACCTGCGCGCGAGAGCTACCTCGTTATCGACAAGATCATCGAGGTCGCGAAGCAAACGAAAGCGGACTGCATCCATCCCGGCTACGGCTTTCTCTCCGAGCGCGCGGAATTTGCCGAAGCCTGCGCGAAAGCCGGCATCGTCTTTGTCGGTCCGCCGCCATCTGCGATTCGAGCGATGGGTTTGAAGGGCGAGGCGAAGGCGCTGATGACGGCCGCCAAAGTGCCAGTGCTGCCCGGCTATCACGGCGACAAGCAGGACGCGAAGTTTCTCAAACAGAAAGCTTACGAGACCGGCTATCCAGTGCTGATCAAGGCGGCTGCCGGCGGCGGCGGCAAAGGCATGCGCCGCGTCGATAAGCAGATCGACTTCGACAACGCGCTGGAAGCGGCGAAGCGCGAAGCGGAGTCCGCTTTCGGCAATCCGGATGTGCTGATCGAAAAATATGTCGCAAGCCCGCGCCATATCGAGGTGCAGGTTTTCGCTGACACCCACGGCAACATTGTTCATCTCTTCGAACGCGATTGCTCCGCGCAGCGCCGCCATCAGAAAGTGATCGAGGAAGCACCGGCGCCCGGCATGCCGGAAGACGTGCGCTCGCACGTCACGAAGGCCGCAATCGAGGCCGCGCGCGCGGTGAATTACGTCGGTGCGGGCACGGTGGAGTTTCTCGCCGACGGCTCCAAGGGTCTGCGCGCGGACGCGATCTGGTTTCTCGAAATGAATACGCGCCTTCAGGTCGAGCATCCGGTGAGCGAACTCATTACCGGCACCGATCTCGTGCACTGGCAGTTTCTGGTTGCGGCAGGCGAGAAGCTGCCGCTTACGCAGGACAAGATCAGACTGCATGGCCATGCCGTCGAAGCGCGCATCTACGCTGAAGATGCCGCGCGCGGCTTCCTGCCTTCCACTGGAAAACTGTCCGCGCTTCGCTTTCCGGGCGGTAACGGCATCCGCGTCGATAGCGGGGTCGAGCAGGGCGGGGAAGTGACGCCGTTCTACGATCCGATGATTGCGAAGCTCATTGCCTATGGCGCCACGCGCGAGCAGGCGTTCGATCGCTTGTCCGACGCGCTGGGTGGCACCGTTGTTTCCGGCCCGCGCAGCAACGTCGAATTTCTTCACGCGCTTGCAGACAGCGCGGAAATGCGTGCTGGCACGGTCGATACCGGCTATATCGAGCGAAATCTCGAAGCACTGACCAAAGCCGGGGATACCGACTTTGCGGCGGCGGCTTTTGCGATCGAAGAACTGATGCGCCGAGAGCAGGCGAAGCAAGTTGAAGCGGTGAGACGCCTTTCGCCGTCCGCACGGTGCTCGCCGTGGAATGCACAGGACGGCTACGACTTCGGCAGTGCGCGAGATATCCCTGTATCAGTGTTTGTGAATGGCGCGCGTGTTGTCGCGCGTGTGCGGCAGAACGGAAATTCGCTGCATGCGACGGCGAACGGTGCCGCCGCGCAGGCCAGCGAATTCGTCGAAGCGGGCGAAATGTTGATCGCAATTCGCGGCGGCAGGCAGACCAGCGTGAAACTCGCGGAATCTTCAAACGCCGATCTCGGCCGCGCGGCGGGTAACGGTGCCATCGCAGCGCCTATGCACGGCAAAGTTTTGAGCGTTTCAGTCGCGAAAGGCGACAAGGTCGCAAAAGGCCAGCGGCTCATGGTGCTGGAAGCTATGAAGATGGAGCATGCGCTCGATGCCGCAACCGACGGCGTGGTAGCCGAGCTTTCGGTCGCTGCCGGCGATCAGGTCAGCGAAGGCGCGCAGCTGATTCTGATCAAAGCCGGGAAGTCCGAAGCCAAGGCTTCGTAAAATGACACTGCATCTCATCAAGCTCTGCGTGGGCGTCGATTCCATTCGCGAGCTCGACGAATGGGTCAAGGAGCGCATGGCCCAGAAGAAAAAGAAGAAAGAACCGCTCGAGCATATCCACACCACGCGCATGATGCCGACGCAGAAAGAGGCGCTGCTCGATGGCGGTTCGCTCTACTGGGTCATCAAGGGTGTCGTCTCATGCCGCCAGAAGCTGATCGATCTGCGTCCGTTCACGGACAAAGAAGGCATCAAGCGTTGCCGGATCGTCATGGAACCGAAACTTGTTCCAGTGCTGCCGAAACCGCGCAGCGCATTCCAGGGCTGGCGCTATCTGAAAACGAATGAAGCCCCGATCGATCTCGCGAAAGGAGCGAAGGGTGCGGCGGCTATTCCTGAGGAAATGCGCCGCGAATTGCACGAACTCGGTCTGTTCTGAAACAAAACCGGTACTCCCGGGTTTTCTTCACGGAAAAGAATGGGAGCAAGGTTATGGCTCAACGCGCCAGCGCAGATTACGAACAGCCGGAAAAGAACGTCGCGAACATGCGCGATCCTGTGACACTGCCGACGAACAAGGCCCGTCAGGCAGAAAACCGCGGCCACATGCTCTGGGTGCTCATCATCGGCATTGCGCTTGTGGTGATCGCTTTCGCGGCGATCTATTTCGGCTTCTTTGCAGTTTCACCGCCGAATACTTAATCAAACCGCGACGTTATCGATCAACCGTGTCTTGCCGATCTTTGCCGCCACGAGCAGGCGTAGTTTCGCTTTTCGTTGTGCATCGGGTTTTGCGAGCGAGTTAGCGTCGCGGGCTTCCAGATAGTCGAGCTTGAAGTTTGCAGCCATGATCTTGGCGCGGCCGCGGCTGAGTACCGCTTCGACCGGTTCGCCCGCAGCGATTGCCTTTGCGGATTCCTTCAAGACTTGATGCAGCACGGGCGCAGCGGTGCGCTCCGGCGGCGACAGATATACATTCCGTGAAGAGAGGGCGAGGCCGTCCTTCTCGCGAACGACCGGCGCGCCGACGACCTTCACCGGCAAATGCAGGTCTCGCGCCATCGTTTTGATGACCTGAAGCTGCTGGTAATCCTTCTCGCCGAAGATCGCGACATCCGGCATTACGCTCGTGAACAGCTTCGCAACAACCGTCGCGACACCATCGAAATGTCCGGGCCGGAATTTGTCGTCTAGGCCGACGGAAGCGGGCCCAGTCGGTTTCAACATGGTCGAGAAATCTTCCGGATACATTTCCTTTGCATCCGGCATGAAAACTAAATCGGCGCCTGCGTCCGCGAGCTTGTCCATGTCGGCGTCGAATGTGCGCGGGTAGCGCGAGAAGTCCTCGTTCGGGCCGAACTGCGTTGGGTTCACGAAAATCGAAACCACGACTTTCTTCGCGGATTTTTTCGCCAGCGCCACCAACGAAATATGACCGGCATGTAACGCGCCCATAGTGGGCACGAGCGCTATGTCGGCTTTCCGCTTTTTCCAGTCGGCAAGCGTTTCGCGAAGCGCTTTGACGGTTTTCACCACGCGGGGCCGCGTCTTTTTTGCGGCTTTGGCCATTTCCTGCGCCTCCCGCGCTTGCGAACCTGTGCCGGAAAAATAGCAAAATGCTGCAATGCGCGCCAACCGTGCGGCTTACCCCTCAATTTGCTTGACCGGCTCAGCAGGCAAAGCGGAGGATGCGCCCGGTGGGAAGTCACCGCGTTACGGGCGGTCATGGGCGTAGAAGGGCGAGTATCGGAGTTCGGCGCTGCGCCGGTTACGGCGAAAACAGCGCATATCATCGTGCTCGCCAACGAAAAGGGCGGCTCCGGCAAGACCACCACCGCGATGCACGTGATCGTCGCGCTTCTTGAGGCGGGCCAGAAGGTTGCCGCCATCGACATCGACAGCCGCCAGCTCAGCCTCAGCCGCTATATCGAGAACCGCCGCGCCTGGTCGAAGAAGTCGAAGCTCGATCTGCAAGTGCCGGGATTGCATTCCGTCGCCCGAGCGAGCGGCAGAAGCATTGACGAGAACGAAGCGGAAGAATTCGCGCGCTTCGCGGCGGCGATTTCCGCCGTCGAGCAGCACAACGATTTTGTCGTCGTCGATACGCCCGCTACCGACAGCTATCTGATGCGGCTTGCGCACGCGATGGCCGACACGCTGATCACGCCGTTGAACGACAGCTTCGTCGATATGGATGTGCTTGGCCGGATCGATGCGGAGAGTTTCGAGGTAACCGCAACCAGCCATTACGCCGAGGTTGTGCGCGAAGCGCGGCGTCAGCGGCGCATGGTCGGCCAGGACGAAACCGACTGGCTCGTGATGCGCAACCGCGTCGGCCAGTTGGACACGCGCAACGGACGCAACCTCGTCGAAGGCCTGAGCGATCTCTCGCGTCGTCTGAATTTCAGGCTGGCAAACGGTTTCGGCGAGCGCGTGGTATATCGCGAACTGTTCCTGCGCGGGTTGACCGCGCTCGACAAACTCGACGAACGCACGCTCGGATTAGTGCCAAACATGTCTCACCTTGCCGTCCGGCACGAAGTGTTGGCGCTGCTCGACGCGCTGCTTCTCCCGATCAACGAACGCGGCAGGCGGCGTGCGAATGCGCGGGCGGAGTGGTTCCGCGCCTCGAAAGAGCCGCTCGAAGGCGCCGATTTCTTCGCGGATTGACGCGGCAACCGGCCAGTTGCACCTACGCCCGAAACACCCGATCTAATAGGGTATGGCCGGTACCAAGGACAAAACACCGACTGCCTTTGAAACTAGATCGCCCGAACGCACTTCTGCGCGTGGCGAAATCGACGCCTTTCTCGCGAAAGCCAAGGCAGCCGGCCCGCGCACCGACGGCAGGCGCGGAAGGCTCGCATTTGCGTTAGACGCCACCATGAGCCGCCAGCCGACCTGGGATCTCGCCTGCAAGCTGCAGGCGGAGATGTTCGAGGAAGCGGGCGCGATCGGCGGGCTCGACGTGCAGTTGATCTATTTCCGCGGGCTTCGCGAGTGCCGCGCCTCGAAGTGGAATTCCGACCCGGCGCGGCTCGGCGAAGTCATGGCAAGCATTTCCTGTCAGGGCGGGCATACGCAGATCGGCCGCGTGCTCGAGCATGTGCGGGCCGAGAGCAAGACCGCGAAGATCGATGCGCTCGTCTATGTCGGCGACGCGATGGAAGAGCCGGTCGACGATCTTTGCGCGCTTGCGGGCGAACTGGGACTTCTCGGAATCCCGGCCTTCATGTTTCAAGAAGGCGGCGACCCGGTTGCCGAAAATGCGTTCCGAGAAATGGCGCGGCTGACCAAAGGCGCGTGGTGCCCATTCGCCGCGGGCGCTGCCTCGCAGCTTCGCGAATTGCTGCGCGCCGCCGCCGCTTACGCGGCTGGCGGCCATAAGGCGCTTAGCGATCTCTCCAAGCGCGGCGGCAAGGGCGCCGTCAAACTGATCGAGCAGATGCGCTGATGGGAATTCCGACTCTTCTAATCGGCCTTGCGATATTGCTGATGCTTCTATTCGGCGCGCGGATGATTGCGTCCAGCGATCCGAAGAAGCTCGCGAAAGCCTTGCAGACGATCGGCGGCATTGGTTCGCTTCTGCTGGCTGCACTCCTCGCGCTCAGAGGACAATTCTTGTTTGCCGTTCCGCTCGGCTTTTTCGGCGCGGGTTTGCTGGGATGGATCGCAGTGCCAGCAAGCTGGACCAGCCGCACGCAACGCTCGACCGGGCAGGTGTCGCGTGTGCGTGCGCAATTCCTGGAGATGGAATTGGATCACGACAGCGGCGAAATGCGCGGCCGGGTGCTCAAGGGCAAATACGAGAACGTGCCACTGGATGCGCTCGATCCGCCGACGCTACTGAACCTGCGCGACGAATTCGACGCCGAGAGCCGTGCACTACTCGAAGCTTATCTCGACCGCCGGACGCCCGGTTGGCGTGAAAACGTCGAGGAAGACGCGGGTACGGGGAGCCGAGAGCCGCCGCGCCATGGCCCGATGACCGAAGAAGAGGCGCATCAGATCCTGGGGCTTGAAGCGGGCGCTACCGATGCGGAAATCAGGCGCGCCCACCGTAGTCTCATGAAGAAACTGCACCCCGACCAAGGGGGGTCTACGTACCTGGCCGCCCGCGTCAACGAGGCCAAGGAAACTCTTCTCCGCCGCCATCACTAAACTCCACGCAACACATACGCTTCGTCAGTGACGCATCCCGCCGCCGGATTTGCTCCGGTCAGTTCTTGGCTACGATACAATCGACGTTGCTTCGCAGCAGGGTCTGGCAGGTACGCCGCGCGTGCCATTCAGACTTAAAGCCGGCGAACTTTGCTCTAAAAAGATTAGTGGAATCTTTCGACACCTTTTCGGTGTAGGGCGTGAGCTTGGCGAGCAAAGCGGTAGCAGACCCTTTTACGTCGTGAAGGCGCTCTTTAGCGGCCTTTACGTTCGGAAAGGCGCCGATCTGAATGGACCAGCCGGTTTTCGCCGACGGTGGCAGCGGATCGCCTTCTTCGTCGCTGCCCGGGCCTGCAACCTGCGTTACCGGCGCCGGAATGCTGTTCGTGGAAGCTACCTGATGACGGCGCGGTGCGTTTTTCGGAGCGACCGGCATCAACTGGTCTTCCTTGCGCTCGGCAGCGATTGCTTGGGCTTCGAGTTCGAGTTCTTCGGTTTCGGAAAGTTCGCGTGACGGGTTCTGAACCTGCGGCTGCGCCCGAAGTTGCGGCGTTTCTGCGAGCGGATGCGGTTTGGCCTCGTTGAACGCGAGCGCGCCGGTTACCGGCATGGGGCTAGGGGCTTGCGCCTGCGCGGGCAACTGCGGCGTCGTCGCCTCGGCGACGATGACGGGCTGCCGACCTGCGTGCGGTGTCATCGGCACGGCCACGACATTCGCTGCGCTGAAATTCGAGAAGGAGAACGCGCTGGCTTGCGCGGTCTTCTGTTCCATGACCTTGCCTTCGGCGTTTACAGGCAAGGTTTTGACAGGGATCGGACGGATCGGCTCATTCGAACCTGCGACAACGACCGGCTGCTGCTTCGGCTGCGGGGCACGGACGACGCGCTGTTTCTGTTCCTTCTGATCCTTCGGCGCCGGCGCCTTCGCGGTCTTTACTGGCGGCGGAGGGGCTTCCGCCACGAGCGGCGACGTGCGTGGGCCGGAATGGGCGTCATCGAGATTGTCGGCGATCAATTCGCGCATGTACTGATCGCGCAACGCGCCCGTGCGGCCGCCCAGAACGACAGCCACGACGTGACGGTTCTTGTGGCGGATGCTGGTTACGAGATTGAAGCCGGAAGCGATGGTGTAACCGGTCTTGATGCCGTCTACGCCCGGCACGCGCCCAAGCAGGCGATTGTGGTTCGCAACCACACGGCCCTTGTAATAAAAGCTCTGCGTCGAGAAGAAACGATAGAGCGACGGAAAGCGATCCTGAATCGCGCGCCCGAGCGTCGCCATGTCGCGTGCGGTCGTAACCTGCTCGCGGTCGGGCAGGCCGGACGCGTTCTTGAATACGGTGTTGGTCATGCCGAGCGCGCGCGCCTTCTTCGTCATCATCGCGGCGAAAGCGTCCTGATCTTCGGCAAGCGCTTCCGCGATCACGACCGCGACGTCATTCGCGGAGCGCGTGACCAGCGCCTTGATTGCATCTTCCACTTCGATGGTCTGGCCTTCCTGCACGCCTAGCTTCGACGGCGGTTGCTCGGAGGCGAATTCGGAAACTTTCAGACGCGATTTCAGCGTGAGCTTGCCCTGTTCGATACGCTCGAACAGCATATAGAGCGTCATGATCTTGGTGAGCGAAGCGGGGTGCCGGAGCGCATCCGGATTCTCCTCATCAAGGATCTTGCCGGTCTTGGCGTCGATGACGATGGCGGAAAAGCCCGCCTGCCATGCCCCCGCGTGACGCAAACGCTTGCGCGAACGCGCCTCGGCGTCCGCCGTGCTCATGAGGAGAAATGCGCCGACGAGGGTTACGGCGACTGCCAAGGCGGCCCGCTTCCCCTGCGGGGTACGCCAGTACGCAAAACACATACGCCTGTCCCGTGCCTTCGTATGCCGGCGGTGGGCCCAATCCGGCATTTGCCCAACCTGGCGCCTCTCAAGAGGGCGCCCGAAGCCTCTAAAGGTAGGGATCGGGCCTTATGAAAGGGTAAAACTCCGCTTTGCAGCGCGAAAAAGGCCCTTGGAATCTGGCCTATTGAGGGAAAGCGTCTGATTTTGCAGCGCAATATTTTGGTTGACTTTATTGTGCAGTGCACTATTTAGGCATGGAGCGGCGCGCAAATGCATCGCCCAAAAGTCTAGGAAACGGATGCGCCCGGATGCGGCGCGATATGGGGACTATCATGATCGAGAAATTCGAAGAGTTTCAGAAGCTGAGCAAGGACAACGCCGAACTGGCCGCGCAGAGCTTTGCGTCGTTCCAGAAGGGCGCGCAGGCAATCGCCGTCGAAGTGGCCGACTACTCGAAGAAGTCGTTCGAGGAAGGCTCGGCAGCCTTCGAAAAGCTCCTCGGTGCCAAGTCGCTCGACAAGGCCATCGAAGTGCAGACCACCTATTTCAAGAGCGCCTATGAGGCTTTCGTCGCGGAAGCGACCAAACTCGGCGGTCTCTACACGGATGTCGCCAAGGACGCGTACAAGCCGTTCGAAAGTTCGTTCGGAAAATTCGCGACCTTCAAGTAAGCGTTGCGTAAAGCGTAAAATGAAAAGCCCGGCAGCGATGCCGGGCTTTTTTGTTTGGCCTGATGCCTTACGGTGAATTATTGCGACAAGTGGAGGCTCGCGAGCTGGCCGCCGATCGCGTTGAAGACCGATTCCAGTTCGCTCGCGCTGTCCACGTCGAAGTACATCGACGGATCGGTCGCGCAATTGCGCAGGAGCGTCGCGTTTCCGTTGATCACGCGAATCGTATAAATCCGAAAACCGGCGGCTTTCGCATTCGTGCAGGCAGCGGCCGTGCGGTTGTCGATTGCGCCGCCACTGTTACCGCCCCAACGGTTTTGCGTGTTGTCACCGTCGGTAAGCAGGATGATGTACTTGCTCAGATCAGGTGCCGGCGCCGCAGCCTGCGTCATCGGCTCCTGCTGGGTCAGCGAGTGCCACGCCCAGGCAAGCCCAATCGTCACGTTCGTATTGCCGTCGGGATTCATCGCGTCGATGCGCGTGTGCAGATCGGCCCACGTGTAGGTGAGCGGCATGATCTCCGCGAGACTGTACGAGCACTGGATCGCCGGGAAGCGGGTTTCGGTCGTGGTCGGAGCCGTATCCAGCGCGTCGTAGTTCTGGTTGCGATCCTCGACGCAGCCGGTCCACGTGCTGCGATTCGCCGGTGTCCAGGTCGCATTCACCCAACTGCCGCCGTTGTTCTGGCACGTGCTTTGCGAAGTGTATTGCGGGATGGTGCAGACTTTCTGGTTTGTGCACGAGCTTTGCGAATTGTACCCGGATTTGTTGCAGCTGCCGTTCTCGGACTCCCAGATGTCCCAGCGCAGCCAGCTTGCGTTCAAGTGCGACGTACCGACTTTTGTCTGTACATGGAAGGGGATGATCGAAACTTTGACATCGCCCGGATTCTTCGCGGCTTTTTCCAGAATGTTCAGCAGATTGTGCGAAGCCTTTTTCAGCTCGGTCATCTTGTTGTTCGAGGACATCGAGCCGGTGTTGTCGAGCGCGAGCGCAACTTCGAGCTTCTTGATGCCCCAGGTGACTTCGGCGCGCGCGCCAACCGGAAAATTATTGACGCCGATCACGCTCGAGATCCGGGTTTGATACTGTCCCTGAACGTTGAGAACCAGTTTGCCGGTGCCGGGCGTCGTGATTACGAGGTCGCTTGGCTGCATCGGCACCGCGATCGTGCCGAGGCTTGCCTGAAAGATTTGCCAGCCTTGCGTATCGAGTTGCCCCTGCGTGAGCGGCATCAGCTTGGCGAGGGCGAGGGCGGTCGAATCGAGCGCCTTTTGCATCGATGCCCGGGCGGAATTTGCCAACGAATAATCGACGGCGGCGCCGGTCGCGCCAACGATCGGGACGAGTGAAAGCGCGAACAGGATTGCGGCATTGCCTTTGCGGCCGTCTTCGCTGGACCAAAAGCGCCGAAAGATACCCATGACGGTCTCCGGGTTTCAGCGGCAACCGTGCCCGGGGAACTTTAACCGAGTCTTGCGTCAATTCCGGAAAGGCGCGGATACCGCCAATCCGCGCGCTGGAACGAGGCCTAGGTTAGGACAGGCAAAACCATTTCGATAAAATTCGAACGATCCGCTTCGTATTCTCGTTACTGCGACAGATGCAGGCTCGCGAGCTGACCGCCGATCGCGTTAAAGACGCTGGAAAGCTGGCTCGCGTTCTGGACGTCGTAATACATCGACGGGTCGCTGGCGCAATTGCGCAAGATATCGGCGTCGCCTTCGATCACACGGATCGTGTAGATTTTTATTCCGGCAGCCTTGGCGTTCGCGCAGGCGACTGCGGTGCGTGCGGCGCAACTCGTGCAGGCGCTGTATCCGGTACCGTCCCAGCGGTTCTGCGTATTGAGACCGTCGGTCATCAGAATGATGATCTTGCTCAGGTCCGTGGCCGGAGCGGCGGCTTGCGTCAGCGGCAACCCCGGCGTGAGCGCGTGCCAGGCCCAGACCAGCCCGATGGTGACGTTCGTGGCGCCGGCCGGCTGCATCTGATCGATTTTTGCCTCGAGCACGGTCCAGTCGTAAGTCAGCGGCAAGAGTTGTGCGACGGCATAGGTGCATCGCCGCGCAGGGAATCTAGTCGCTGCATTCGTCGGGGCTGTGTCGAGCGCATCGTAGTTCAGGTTCGGGTCCTTATCGCGGTCTTCCACGCAGCCCTTGAAGTTGGTGTTGTTGAACGTTTTCGGCGTCCAGGTGCCGCCGTTGGCATTACAGACACTCTTTGGCGTGTATTCGTTGCCCCAGCGGTCCGACCGGTTGCAATTGCCTTCCTTGTTGTCCCAGTCGCCTTTCTTGATCCAAGTAGTGGAAGTGTTTTCGCCGGTGTTCACGAGCGTGTTGAAGGGAATGACCGCCACCTTCACGTCGCCGGGATTTTTAGCCGCGTTCTTGAGCGTCGTCAGAAGGTTCTTCGATGCCTTCTTGAGCTCGGTCATCTTGTTGTCCTCGGCCATCGAACCGGTGTTATCGAGCGCGAGCGCGAGTTCAAGCTTCTTCAAGCCCCACTGGACTTCGGTGTTAGCGCTGACGGGAAAGGTTTGAATGCCCAAGAGGCCCGAGATTTGCGGCGTGTAGTGCCCGTTTGCGGTCAGGCGAATCTTGCCGGTAGCCGGGGTCGTGATAACAAGCCCCGACTGCGGCAAGCTGACCTTCATCGCGCCTATGCTTGCACTGAAAATTTGCCAGCCTTTGGTATCGAGTTCGGTCAGGGTGAGGGGCATCAATTTGGCGAGCGCGAGCGCGGTCGCGTCCAGCGCCTTCTGCATCGACGCCCGGTTCGAGTTGGCCATCGAGTAGTCGATGGCGGCGCCGATACCGCCAACGATCGGTATGATCGCGATCGCAAAAATAATCGCGACGTTACCCGAACGGCCTTTCTTGCCTGACCAGAAACGGCGAAAAATGCTCATGACGGTCTCCAAGCTTTAGGGAGACCGTGAGCGCCGGATTTTAACCTATCCTTGCGCGAATATTCTAAAGTCGATGCTTACGTGCGAATACCGCTTCCGGGCAGCAGTGCGGGTTAGCGAAAACAAAACGGGACCGCTAAAATTGTAGCGATCCCGCTTTTTCCTGCTTTCGCTTACTGCGAGAGGTGCAGTTGCGCGAGGGTGGCGCCGATTGAGTTGAAGACGCTGGTCAGTTGCGACGCATTCTGCACGTCGAAGTACATCGACGGGTCGCTTGCGCAGTTGCGGAGCAAGTTGGCGTCGCCGTCGATCACACGGATCGTATAGATCTTGATGCCGGCGGCCTTGACCGCGGTGCAAGTTGCAGCGGTTCGCGCGTCGATGCTGCTTGAGTTCGAGGTCCAGCGGTTCTGCGTGTTCTCACCGTCGGTCATCAGAATGATGTATTTGCTGAGGTCGTTCGCGGGCGCCGCGGCTTGCGTGAACGGTTCGCCCGTTGTGAGCGAGTGCCAGGCCCATTGCAATCCGATCGAAACGTTGGTGTTGCCGTCCGGCTCCATCGCGTCGATCTTGTTGTTGAGCGCCGTCCAGTCATAGGTAAGCGGCAACATGGTCGCGAGGGAATAGCTGCACTGCTTGGCCGGGAAGCGGGTCGCACTCGTGGTCGGCGCCGCATCACTCGCGTCATTGGGCTGATCGCGATCCATAAAACAGCCGTTCCAATTTGTGCGGGGCTGGGGAACGCAAACTTGTTTCTTTTTTC
The DNA here is from genome assembly GCA_019752575.1 of Xanthobacteraceae bacterium. GTDB lineage: Bacteria > Pseudomonadota > Alphaproteobacteria > Rhizobiales > Xanthobacteraceae. The sequence continues at coordinate 90,967 of JAIELW010000010.1, forward strand.
CCCCAGTGCAGGTTTGGTTATCGTTCTCCCAGTCCTCCCATTTGATCCAGGTACTGACGTAAGTGAATATGGAAGTATCGACACGCGTTTCCTTGTGGAAGGGGATGATCGAAATCTTCACGTCGCCGGGGGTTTGCGCGGTCTTCTGCAGCGTGGCGATCAGGCTCTTCGCGGCCTTCTTCAGCTCCGTCATCTTGTTGCTCCAGTCCATCGAACCGGTGTTATCGAGCGCGAGCGCGAGTTCGAGCTTCTTCATGCCCCACTGCACATCGGTATTCACGGCGACCGGGAAGGTCTGGACGCCCATGAAGCCGGAAATCTGCGGCGTGTATTGACCGGTTGCGACCAGATTAATTTTGCCCGTGACCGGTGTCGTGATAACGAGGCCGGACTGCGGCATGCTCACCTTGAGCTTGCCGATGCTGGCGCTGAAAAATTCCCAGCCTTTCTGATCGAGTTGCGTCTGGGTGAGCGGCATCAGCTTCGCGAGCGCGAGCCCGGTCGCGTCGAGTGCCTTCTGCATCGAGGCGCGGTTGGCGTTCGCCATCGAATAATCGACCGCGGCGCCCATGCCGCCGATGATCGGCACGATTGCGAGCGAGAAGATGATGGCGACGTTGCCCGCGCGCGAGCGCGAGCCAGACAGGAACTGCTTCCAGGCAAGAAGGAACGAGCGCATAGGCGATCCCCAAATAAATCGGGGGCAGATTTCGCCGGAACTCCTCTAAATGACCTTAAAAATGAGGGATTTGGCTCTTTCAAATGCAGGGCAATTCCAATCTTTGGTTAGGAAATGCCTTCCGCCGTCACAGAAAGGCCGTTGGCGGCGGCGGACCGCGCCCTATATGATCGGATCGAGCCAGAATCTGGCCTTTCAACCATATGCAGCCGGCGCGTGTGCAGCCGGAGAACTATTTTGCGGAAACGCGACGTCGTGATTGGTGCTTTTGACAAATCCGCTAGCGGCCTGGCCTTCAGAATGGCCAAGGGCGACGATGAGCGGCGCAACGGCCGGGACGATGGTCCGGGCACCGCGGTTATCACGCGCACCAAGACGCAGACGAAGCGGCCGAACCTCTATCGCGTGCTGTTACTCAACGACGACTACACGCCGATGGAATTCGTCGTTCACGTGCTCGAGCGCTTCTTCAACAAACAGCGCGAGGACGCGACCCGCATCATGCTCCACGTTCACCAGAACGGCGTCGGGGAGTGCGGCATTTTCACTTATGAAGTCGCCGAAACGAAGGTGACGCAGGTGATGGATTTCGCGCGGAAGCATCAGCATCCGCTTCAGTGCGTCATGGAAAAGAAGTAGGCGCACGATAAGCCCGCCGCGCACGGCAGCGGGCGGAAAATCGCCCCTATCTGAACCTATTGTATCCTGCTTCGAGCAGCCTAGATAGTGGACATCCCGCCCAAGCACCGGCAGACTTTCCGCTTATGGAACCGGTGAATCACCCGGATAGTTAAGGACCCGATGCCGACTTTCTCGCGCAGCCTGGAAAATTCCCTGCATCGCGCGCTCGCGCAAGCGAACGAGCGTCACCACGAGTATGCGACGCTGGAGCATTTGCTGCTGGCGCTACTCGACGATCAGGACGCCGCAGCGGTCATGCGCGCCTGCAATGTCGATATCGAGAAGCTCAAGCGCAATCTGGTCGAATACATCGACGGCGAGCTCGAAAACCTCGTGGTCGAAGCCGGCGAAGATTCCAAGCCGACTGCCGGCTTCCAGCGCGTGATCCAGCGCGCGGTGATCCACGTACAATCGTCGGGCAGGGAAGAAGTCACGGGCGCGAACGTGCTGGTCGCGATCTTCGCCGAGCGCGAGAGCCATGCCGCTTATTTTCTGCAGGAGCAGGAGATGACGCGCTACGACGCGGTCAATTACATAAGCCACGGCATCGCGAAGCGCCCCGGCGTTTCCGAGAGCAAGCCGGTGCGCGGCGCAGAGGAAGAGACCGACACGAAGCCGGGCGAAGAGCCAAAGAAGAAGACGGACGCACTCGAGGCCTATTGCGTCAACCTCAACAAGAAGGCGAAGGATGGCAAGATCGATCCTTTGATCGGGCGTGCCAGCGAAATCGCGCGCACGATCCAGGTGCTCTGCCGCCGCCAGAAGAACAATCCGCTCTATGTCGGCGATCCCGGTGTCGGCAAGACCGCGATCGCGGAGGGACTTGCGCGCCGCATCGTCACTGAAGACGTTCCGGAAGTGCTCAAGGGTGCCACCGTATTCTCGCTCGACATGGGCTCTTTGCTCGCAGGCACACGCTATCGCGGCGATTTCGAGGAACGCCTGAAGCAGGTCATCAAGGAACTCGAGGCGCATCCGAATGCGATCGTGTTCATCGACGAAATTCACACCGTGATCGGCGCCGGTGCGACTTCCGGCGGCGCAATGGATGCCTCGAACCTGCTCAAGCCGGCGCTGGCCTCGGGCACGATCCGCTGCATCGGCTCGACGACCTACAAGGAATACCGCCAGCACTTCGAGAAGGACCGTGCGCTCGTGCGCCGCTTCCAGAAGATCGACGTGAACGAGCCCTCGCCGGAAGACGCAATCGAAATTCTCAAGGGCCTGAAGCCTTACTTCGAGGACTATCACAAGCTCCGCTACACCAGCGACGCCATCAAGGCGGCGGTCGATCTTTCCGTGCGCTACATCCACGACCGCAAGCTGCCGGACAAGGCCATCGACGTGATCGACGAGTCGGGTGCCGCGCAGATGCTGCTCGCGGAGTCGAAGCGCAAGAAGACCATCGGCATCAAGGAAATCGAGGCGACGGTCGCGACCATGGCGCGCGTGCCGCCGAAAACGGTTTCCAAGGACGATGCGATCGTTCTCTCCAATCTCGAGACCGGCCTGAAAAACGTAGTGTTCGGGCAGGACACGGCGATTACGGCGCTTACCGCCGCGATCAAGCTCGCGCGCGCGGGCTTGCGCGAACCGGAGAAGCCGATCGGCGCTTATCTGTTCTCGGGCCCGACCGGCGTCGGCAAGACCGAAGTCGCGAAGCAACTCGCGCAGTCGCTTGGCGTGCAGTTGCTGCGCTTCGACATGTCGGAATACATGGAGCGGCACACGGTTTCGCGTCTGATCGGCGCGCCTCCGGGCTATGTCGGCTTCGATCAGGGCGGCCTCTTGACCGATGGCGTCGATCAGAACCCGCACTGTGTCGTGCTGCTCGACGAAATCGAAAAGGCGCACCCGGATCTATTCAACGTGCTCCTGCAGGTGATGGATCACGGCAAGCTTACCGACCACAACGGCAAGTCGGTAAACTTCCGCAACGTCATCCTCATCATGACGACCAATGCCGGTGCGCAGGATATGGCGAAGTCGGCCTTCGGTTTCACGCGCTCGAAGCGGGAAGGCGACGACGCCGAGGCGATCAATCGCCTGTTCTCGCCGGAATTCCGCAACCGTCTCGACGCGATCATTCCGTTCTCGCATCTCTCGACCGCGATCATCGGTCAGGTGGTCGAGAAGTTCGTGCTGCAACTCGAAGCACAGCTTGCCGATCGCGGCGTCACCATCGCGCTTTCGGATGAAGCGAAGCGCTGGCTGATCGATAAGGGCTACGACGAACTCATGGGCGCGCGGCCGATGGCCCGCGTGATCCAGGAAAACGTCAAGAAGCCGCTCGCCGACGAGGTGCTGTTCGGCAAACTCAAGGACGGCGGCCATGTACGGGTGATCGTCCGCGAGGAAGAGGGCAGGCCGGTGCTCGGGTTCGAGTATCAGGAAGGTCCGGTCACCCCGAAGCCCGAGGAGGACGTCGCAAAAAGCGCGAAGCGTTCCCGCAAGCCGAAGAAGGACGACGGTTCCGGCGATTCCGGTCCCAAGCCGCTCGTCAACGTCTGAAGTTTGGCAATCCTGAAATGCGTGCGGCGCGCTTGTGACAGGCGCGCCGTTCTGTATGGTCGCTCGCGCATCCTAACGCTCGCGATCTTTTCATTTGTCCGACTCCCCAAAAACCGGCGCAACGGCGCCTGAAGAAGCGCCGCGCGTCTGGTTCTGGCGCGGGGTGCGCGCGGGCGTGTTGTCGGTACAGGGGATTGTGCTGTTCGCAGGCTTCATCGGCTTTGGCGGCCTGATCCGCGACGTCGGCTTTCCGTTAGGAGCGGCGTTGCTCTCCACCATTCTGGTCTGGGCGCTGCCGGCGCAGTTGCTCATCGTCGGCGGCTTCGCAGCGGCGACGCCAGCACCGGTGATCGCGCTTGCTGTCGGGCTCTCGTCGGTGCGCTTCTTTCCGATCGTCGCGTCGATCATGCCGATGATCCGGGGAAAAAGCGGTCTCGGCACGCAGCTCTACGCCTCGCACTTCGTCGCCGTCAGTGCGTGGGTCGAAAGCATCCGGCTCATGCCGGCGCTTCCGGTTCACGCGCGCATGCCGTTCTTTCTCGGGCTCTCGAATTATTTCCTGTGGGGCAGCGTCGTCACGACGGTGATCGGCCATCTCTTGGCGGGCACACTGCCGCAGGCGCTCGCGAACGGGCTCGTGTTCCTCACGCCGATTTCATTTCTCTTGCAGTTGATCCGCAACGCGCGCGATGTCTTCGACTGGTCGGCGCTCTTGCTCGGCCTCGCGTTGACGCCAGCGTTTGCGCAATTCGGCGGCTCGCTCGATCTATTGTGGATCGGGATTATCGGCGGCGGTGCGGCTTATGCGATCGGACGCTGGAAGAGGGTGCGCACATGAGCTTCAGCGATCCGATGCTCTACACTTATCTGCTCGTGATCCTCGCGGGCTTCCTGCCGACGGACGTATTTCGCTTCGCCGCCGTTCTGTTCTCGCGCCGTCTCGATGAAGACAGCGAAGCGCTGATCCTCGTGCGTGCGGTAGCAACCGCGCTGCTTGCAGGCGTGATTGCGCGGCTCGTGCTGTTTCCGACCGGCGATCTCGCGGGCGTGCCGCTCTGGATCCGGCTTGCGAGTATCGCCGCAGGCGTGGCCGGTTATTTCCTCATCCGGAAATCGGTACTCGCGGGGGTGGTTGTCGCCGAAGTCGTGATCGTCGGTGGGGCTATTCTGTTTCGCTAAGCTAAAGCCGCCTTCAAGAGTTTAGCGTGCTCGGCGAGGACTTCGGGCTTCTCCATCACGCTCGCCGCGGGTTTCATCGGTACGTTCTTGTGGCGTGGGATGATGTGGACATGCAGGTGAAACACGACCTGGCCGCCGGCGGTCTCGTTAAACTGCTGCATGGTCACGCCGTCGGCGTTGAATGCCTTCTTTCCCGCAATCGCGATCTTCTTCGCGGTCTTAATCACATGCGAAAGCGACTCGGGATCGACGTCGAGCAAATTGCGTGCGGGTTTCTTCGGAATGATCAGTGTGTGGCCGGGCGTGCGCGGCATGATGTCGAGGAAGGCGAGGGTATGCTCGTCCTCGTAGACCTTCTGTGCGGGAAGCTCGCCGCGCAGGATTTTCGCGAAGATATTGTTATTGTCGTATTCGGTCATGATTTCCGCCCCATGATTTCGTTCTCAGATTGCAGCAGGTATCGCCTTCGTCAAGTTGCCGCGCGTTTATAGGGGGCTGCCTCAGCAAGCTGCTCGCGCTCGGCCTCGATATATTTGCGCTCGCGCTCGAGATAGTCGCCGATCGCGCTACGTAGCGCCGGGTTCGCAATGTAATGCGCGGAGTAGGTTGGCACCGGCACATAGCCGCGCAGGAGTTTGTGTTCGCCTTGAGCCCCGGCTTCGACCGATTTCAGCCCATGCTCGATCGCATATTCTATCGCCTGATAGTAGCAGACCTCGAAATGCAGAAAGGGGTGATGCTCGATCGCGCCCCAGTTGCGGCCATAGATCGTGCGCGCGCCCAAAAAGTTCAGCGCGCCTGCGATGGGGTTGCCGTTCCGCTTCGCCATGATGAGCAAAATCCGGCCGGCCATTTTCCCGCTGACCAGCGAGAAGAACTCGCGCGTGAGGTAAGGCCGCCCCCATTTGCGCGAGCCGGTGTCCATGTAGAAGCCGAAAAACGAATCCCAGACGGATTCGGTTAGGCCGGAGCCGGTGAGGCGCACGATTTCGACGCCGCTTTCCAGCGCCTCGCGCCGCTCGCGGCGGATGGTTTTACGCTTGTTCGATGACAGCGCGTTCAGGAAGTCGTCGAAATTCTTGTAGCCCTGATTGTGCCAATGAAACTGGCGGTCGGTGCGGGCGAGCATCCCGGCCGAGGTGAGAAAATTCCATTCGCTCTTTGGCGCGAAGGTGACGTGCACCGAAGAAGCCTTTCGCATCTTGCAAAGCTCGACCATGCCGGCGACCAGCGCGTTTCGCGCGGCTTCCGCATGCGGGCCGGCTTTGACGAGCAGGCGAGGGCCGGTAACCGGCGTGAAGGGCACCGCGACTTGCAGCTTCGGATAGTAGCTGCCACCCGCGCGCTCATAGGCGTCCGCCCAGCCGTGATCGAAAAAGTATTCGCCCTGGCTATGCGCTTTCAGATAGCAGGGCGCGGCGGCGTAAATTTCGCCACGCTCGCCCTCGACGACGAGATGTTGCGGTAGCCATCCCGACCTGCCGCCGACCGATTTCGACATTTCGAGCGAGGCGAGAAAGTCGTGCAAAACGAAGGGGTTATCGGAGTCGGAAAATCCGTCTTCAAGTTTTGATTCAAGTGCTTGAGAAAACGATTCAGGTGTTTCGCATTTCGATTCCGGAAACGCGGCTTTCCCCTTGGCGCAGGAATCCCAAATGCGCGCGTCGATGTTCGCGATCGACGCCTCTACGCGCACCTGAAATTTGGGGGATTCAGCCATTGCCCCATTGTCGCCGATCCGTGCGGCGGCTCAAGGGCGACTAGTGGTCCGATTTTCACGTTCGCGTTCCGTCCCCGCTAGTCCGAGCGCGAACGTGAAAATCAAAGGACCACTAGCAATTATAGGGTTCTAGTGGAGCTTTAGATTTGACATTCGCGGAAGCGCTAGCCGCAAAGGACGCGCGAATGTCAAATCTGCTCCACTAGTTAGGGCCTGATATGTTCGAAAATGATCTGATCGACCCAGCGCGAGACGTGCGTGCGCTCCTTCTCCGTCCGCACGGTCCAGCTCAAGAGCGGCATGCCGAAGATATTGCGCGCGATCAGCGGCGCGATCGCGGGCGTGTCGAACTGCGCATAGGCTACGAAGTGCGGCTTGGTGCGCAGAAGATGCAGCAGCAGACCGAGGTAGCGCTTTTTGTTAGCGGTCAGAAAATTCCAGTACGGATGAATGTACCTACGCTCGGCGACAATTCCGCGCGGCAGGCCAGGCGCATGGTCCTTAAGCGCCGCAACGAGATCCGGATCGAACGACATAACGGCAACCGGGCCCTCGTAACCGGCGAGTCGGTCGGCCACCTTGCGCGCGAGCTGAGTGTCGCCGTTCCAGGGACTTTTCAGTTCGAGTACCAAAGGGACCCTGCCGCCTACCAGCGCGAGCAACTCGGCAAGGGTAGGGATCGTATCGCCAGTGTCTTTGAGCCTGATTACTTTCAATTCGGCGGTGGTGCGCGCGACAACATCGCCTTTCTCGGCCGTCATCCGGTCCAGCGTTTCGTCGTGAAAGACGATCACTTCGCCGTCCTTGCTCAATTGCAGATCGACCTCGATCGCGTAATCGGCCGCGAGCGCCGCCGCCGCCGCGGATAACGAGTTCTCGGCAGCGCCGTTTCCGTGCAGACCGCGATGCGCAACCGGCCGCGCGGTCAACCAGTCGAGCGCCATTCAGGTAATCTCGAACATGGCTTCGACTTCGACCGGTGCGTCGAGCGGAAGTTGCGCAACGCCGATGGCGTAGCGCGCATGTTTGCCGGCATCACCGAGCGCTTCGACCATCAGATCCGAGGCGCCGTTGATCACCTGCGGAATGGTCTGATAGTCCGGCACCGCGTTCACGAAGCCGCCGAGCCGGATGCAGCGTTTGATGCGCGAAAGGTCGCCGAGCGCGGCCTTCGCCTGCGCGAGAATATTGATCGCGCAGAGGCGCGCGGCGTCCTTGCCCTGCGCTTCCGAGACATTCACGCCGAGCTTGCCCTTGATCGTGACGCCATTCGGCCCGATCGGAAGCTGCCCGGAAACGACCAGCAGATTTCCTGCTACGACCGCGCCGACATAGTTTGCGACCGGAGCGGCGGGTTTGGGCAGCTCGATGCCGAGCTTTTGCAATCGCAGTTCGATTTCGCTAGCCATGTGCTTTCCTTTGCGCTTCCTCTAGCGTTCCGCCTTAGTCTTGGCGGATCGGTCTGCGACGTGCAAGCCGTACCGGAGAAATGAATGCTTCGCCGAATTCCTGCTTTTGCCGCGTTCTTCGTCGCCTCGACTGTCGTAGCTTCGGCGTCGCCCCTGATGCCGCACCGGGCGGTTTACGATCTGATGCTGGACGCCGAAAAACCAGGCACGCAGGTCGATAAGGCGCGCGGCCGGATCGCGTTTCAACTCACCGGGAGCGATTGCGAGGGCTATACGATCCTGCTCCGGCAGGTGACTTCGCTCGATACCGGCGAAGGGCAGGAGACGGTGAGCGATCTCCGCAACGAAAGCTGGGAGAATGCTACGTCCACGAGCTACCGCTTCAAGACGCAGAACTACGTCAATCAGGAAATCCGCGAAGACGTGACAGGAACGGTGATGCGGCAGAAGAACGACGTGCTCGCCGTGCGTGTGACAAAGCCGAAGCCAGCGAACTTCACGCTGCCGGCTAAGATCTATCTGCCGACCCAACATACGCGCGCGATGCTCGCCGCCGCCGAGCGCGGAGAGAAACTATTGTCCGCGGATATCTACGACGGCTCGCCGGACGGCCGAAAAATCTACCAGACACTGACCGTGATCGGGGCGGGCATCATGCACGACGAGAAGACGCCGCCGCTCTCTCCGGCGCTGGCTTCGCTAAAACGCTATCCGGTCACGACGAGCTATTTCGAAGTCGGCAGCAGCGATCGGTTTCCTGCCTATACGCTTGCGTTCGATCTCTACGAGAACGGCATCTCCAGCGCGCTCAGGCTCAACTACGGAAACTTTGCGTTGAAGGGCAAACTCCAGAGCGTCCAATTGCTACCGCAGAAACCTTGCGCAGTGGCTCCGGCGAAACGCTAGAGCACAACGGGCGGCGCGAGCAGCTCGCGCGCGGCGCGCACCCGCGCGGGGTCGAGGTTCATTTCCTCGGCGAAGGCCAGGAGGTCTTTTTCGTTGGCGAGAAGATAATCAAGTAGTGCCGGCAGGAACGAGGGGTCGCGGGCGGCCGCACGCACGTTCTCGGGCCCAAGTCCAGTGACCGCCAGAAAGCGGCCGATTCGTTCGGGTTCCGCCGCGAGGTAGCTTAGGCCCGCGACACCGATCATCTCGGCTTCCTGTTTCGTTAAGGATGATTTTCCGCGTCCCAGAACCATTTTCACTTCCGTAACGATTAGCTTTTACCGTCGAACTAGGATGCCGGAAGAAGCATCCGGATGTCGAACGGCGCCGAAAGCCTGACCTTTCGGCTAGCCTGAGCGGCATTGATCGAGTTTGCAGACGGTTTGCGCGATCATCGAACGTCAGCAAGCGATTCGGGGAAGTAAGTTTGAGGCAGGCCAGAATGGCCTGCCGCGTGGACGGGGAAGTGACAGGATGGCGAAGACTGTCCTGATCGTGGAAGACAACGAGCTCAACATGAAGCTCTTTCACGATCTGCTTGAAGCGCACGGCTACCAGACCATCGAAACCCGCAACGGGATCGAGGCGCTGGATCTCGCGCGCAAGCACAAGCCCGACCTCATCATCATGGACATCCAGCTTCCCGAAGTCTCGGGCCTCGAAGTTACGAAGTGGCTCAAAGAGGACGAGGAGCTTCGTTCGATCCCGGTCGTCGCGGTTACCGCGTTTGCGATGAAGGGCGACGAAGAACGTATCCGCGAAGGCGGTTGCGAGGCTTACCTCTCGAAGCCGATCTCCGTTTCCAAGTTTCTCGAAACCGTGCGCCATTTCGCGAAGGATTGAGCCGAAATGAGTGCCCGCGTTCTGATCGTCGACGACGTCCGCGCCAACCTCAAACTCATGGAGGTGCGGCTCTCGGCCGAGTATTTCGAAGTCGTGACCGCGACCTCCGGCCCCGAGGCGATCGACATCGCCGAGCGGGGCCTGTGCGACATCATCCTCCTCGACGTGATGATGCCGGGTATGGACGGTTTCGAGACCGCGCGGCGGCTCAAAAGTTCGCCTGCGACGCTCCACATTCCGATCGTCATGGTCACGGCGCTCGATCAGCCGTCCGACCGCGTGCGCGGTCTCGAGGCGGGTGCCGACGATTTCCTCACTAAGCCCGTGAACGACCTCGCGCTGATTACGCGTGTGCGTTCGCTTTCGCGACTCAAAATGGTAGTCGATGAGCTGCGCATGCGCGCGGTCACCTCGCACGAGATCGGCGTCACCGCCGATCCCGCCGAAACCGTCAGCGAAACGGGCGAGGGCGGCAAAATCCTGATCGTCGATGATCGCCAGTCGTCGTCGGAGCGTTTGCACGATGCGCTTGTCGGCCAGCACACCGTCGATGTCGAAAGCAATCCGCAGGAAGCGCTGTTTCGTCTCGCCGAAGGCGGCTACGACATGTTGCTTTTAAATCTCGATCTCTCGGAATTCGACGCGCTGCGCCTGTGCGGACAAGCGCGCTCGCTCGAACGTACCCGGCATCTACCGATCCTGCTGACCACCGAGCCGGGCGATCAGTCACGGCTGCTGCGCGGTCTCGATCTCGGCGCGAACGATTACATCGTCCGGCCCATCGACAAGAACGAACTGGTCGCGCGCGTGCGCAGCCAGATCAAGCGCAAGCGCTATACCGAGCGGCTCCGCGACAGCGTGCAGACCTCGATGGAGCTCGCGGTTACCGACGCGCTCACCGGTCTCTACAATCGCCGCTACATGGAAAGCCATGTCGGCACACTGGTGGACCGCTCCGCCGCCCGCGGAAAATCGCTTTCGGTGCTGTTGCTCGACATCGACTACTTCAAGGCGATCAACGATGGCTATGGCCACGACGCCGGCGACGACGTGCTGCGCGACTTCTCCGATCGCCTGCGCGCCTGCATTCGCGGCATCGATCTCGCCTGCCGCTACGGCGGCGAGGAATTCGTGGTGGTGATGCCCGACACCGATATCGGCGTTGCGACCATGGTCGCCGAGCGCATCCGCCGCCGGGTTGCGGGCGATCTTTTTGCAATCCACAAGGGCGAGGAACAGATCGAAGTCACGATTTCGATCGGCATTGCCGCGCGCTCGACCCCGGAAGATACCGCGGCCATGATCCTGAAGCGTGCGGACGAGGCGCTTTATCGCGCCAAGCGCGACGGGCGGAACCGCGTCGTCGCCGACGCTGCCTGAGCGATAGCAGAGCTTCCGCGCTTAACGGGGTTCCCCGGTAAGGTTATCCTTTTAGGTAACCGCGCGATTCGCCGCCCAAGCCTTTGATTCATCGTTGCCTTCGGCGTGGCCCGCGCTACGTTCAAACTACGTTTTTACTGCCAGCTAACCCTACGGAATGCTCAGGTCCGCCGCATCTCCTGGGTCCGTGGGGTTCGGCCGGCAGGTACGAGAGTAGAGGCCTCCTCTTTCTTTGCCTGCCGGCCACCTAATTCTTCAAGGCTCCAAAAACTGAAAAAGGCGCCCCTAGAGGGCGCCTTCTTTCTATTTCGAAATCGGAAGCCGCTTACTTGATCTTGGCTTCCTTGAACTCGACGTGCTTCTTTGCGACCGGGTCGTATTTCTTCTTGACCATCTTTTCGGTCTGCGTGCGCGAGTTCTTCGTCGTCACGTAGTAGTAGCCGGTGTCGGCGGTCGAGACGAGCTTGATCTTGAGAGTGACTGCCTTGGCCATTGCAAATGTCCTGAAAAAGGGGGCTTTTAATAGTCTCTTGGGCCCGAATTTGGCGGCAACCTAGCGGCCAATGCCCAGAAGTCAAGGAAGGCACCGGGGCAAGTCCCGATTGAAACTCGCCACCGCCTACGTTCGCCGGAACTCCCGGTCGAACCACATCTGAACATTGTATCTAACGTCTGAAGTGGTCTTAAATTCCAGTTGGGCGCCGTGATTTCGTGCAAGCCAGTCGTAGAAGGCGGAGAAATTGAGATCGGTCACCGGGGTATGGGAAAGGCCCTCTGTTCTTCGCCATTGATGGCAAAGCTGCCGAATTGCCTTTTCCGCTTCGCCCTTGGTCACGACATTCAGTCTAACAGCTTCCGCTGAAAACCGCCGCTGCGGTAGAAATAGAACGGCGCGGGCCGGGCGATTTCGCCGGTTTTCAGCCGCTCGGCGATATCTTTGAGCACCACCTTGGTGATGTTCGGCAGCTCGACCTGTTGCGCGTCGTCGAAGGTGAGCCAGTCGAGCGAGACGAGTTCGGTATCCGGTCCGACGATGCCCGAAATCTCCGCGCCGATGCTCTGACGGTCCGCGAGGAAGAAGCGGGTGTCGAAGCGCTTCGGCCGCTTCGGTGGCGTGATCGCGCGGGCGACGAACGTCAGTGCCGAGAGCGAAGGGCGGATATTCTTCGAGACGAAGGGCGACCAGGCATCCGCTTTCGATGTCACGCCGTTCGCGTCTTCCTTTCCGATCAGAAGGCCGGTCTCTTCCGCGGTCTCGCGGATGGAAGCGAGCGCGAGCGCGCGGCCGCGGCCTTCGGTCCATTTTACGACATGCTGGCCGAGACGGCGCGCGCAATCGGCGCGGAGATCGTCGATCGGTTTGATCGCGCGGTCTGCGGCATCGAGGCGCCCGCCGGGAAACACGTACTTGCCCGGCATGAATTTATGGCCGTGATGGCGCTTGCCCATGAGCACGCGCGGTTGCTTACCCGCGCGATCGATCAGGATCAGCGTCGCCGCGTCCTTCGGCTTCATCGAAACACCAGTGCCGGGTCCGAGCTTGACGCGTTCGCGCTCGGAAAGCTGCTTCGCGGTGTCGTTCATCGCGCGTCTTTCATTGCCGCGATTTCATCTTCGTGGTTCGGGTCGAAGCCGTGCATGCGCTGTACCCATTGCCAGCCGACGACCACGCCCTTGAGCGGTTGCAGGAGCGCGAGCGAGAGGATCAGCGTCAGCGGCAGCCAGATCGAGAAGGCGAGCCAGTGCGGCGGCTGGTAGAGTTTTTCGACGAGCAGGGCGAGCGGCACGACGATGTGGCCGACGATCAGGATCACGAGATAAGCGGGCGCGTCGTCCGCGCGCTGGTGGCGCAGTTCCTCGCGGCAGACGGCGCACTCGTCCGCGACTTTCAGGAACTTGCGGAAAAGTTTTCCCTCGCCGCAATGCGGGCAGCGGCCGAGAAAACCGCGTTTCACCGCTTGGTTTAAGTTGCGCTTCTCGCTCATCGCTTCTTGCCTTTTCCCTGTGCGCTGCCTTTGCCGCGATTGCCGCCCTTATGTGCCAGCGGGCGGCCGTATTTGCCACGCTTCGGGGCGTTTTGCCGCTCCGCAGACGCATGTCTGCCGCGCGGGCCATACTGGCCGTCGCTACGCGTTTTCCGGCTGGTCTTCAGGTCGTAACGGCCTTCCGAGAGCAGCTCGAAGCGGAGCGCGCCGGCGACCGGAACGGCTTCCACGAGCTTTACTTCTACAATGTCGCCAAGCCGGTAGGCTTCGCCGCTGCGGTCGCCGACCAAAGCCTGCAGCGCTTCGTGATAGGCGAAGAATTCGTTGCCGATGGTGCGGGCCGGCACGAAGCCGTCGGCGCCGATCTCGTCCAACTTCACGAAAATGCCCGCCCGCGTCACGCCCGCGACGACGCCCCGGAAATGTGCGCCGACGCGGTCGGCCATATAATGCGCGATCAGGCGATCGACCGTCTCGCGCTCGGCGGCCATCGCGCGGCGCTCGGCGGCGGAAATGCGCGCGGCGATTTCTTCAAGGGCTTCCGGTGTCAATCCATTCGCCAGGCCGTCATTGCCGAGATTGAGCGCGCGGATCAGCGAGCGGTGCACGATCAGGTCCGCATAACGGCGGATCGGCGAGGTGAAGTGCGCATAGCGGCGCAGCGTCAGGCCGAAGTGGCCGTAGTTGTTCGCGGAGTATTCCGCCTGTGCCTGCGAGCGCAGCACGACTTCGTTCACGAGTCGCTCGTGCTCGGTGTCTTTCACGCGCGCGAGCACGTTGTTGAAGAGAGCAGGGCGGAGTTGATCGGTCTTCGGCAGCATCATGCCGATGGAGTGCAGGAAATCGCGGAGCGCCGCGGCCTTCTCCAGCGAAGGCCCGTCATGTACGCGGTAGACGATCGGCGTGCGCTTGGCTTCCGCGGTTTCGGCGGCAGCGACGTTCGCAAGGATCATGAATTCTTCGATGAGCTTATGCGCGTCGAGACGCTCCGGCTGCGTTACGCGGTTCAGCGTGCCGTCCGGATTCAGGATTAGTTTGCGTTCGGGAATGTCGAGCGCCAGCGGTTCGCGGGCGTCGCGCGCTTTCGCGAGTGCGCGATAAGCGGCCCAGAGCGGTTCCAGCACATTTTTCAAGAGCGGCTGCGTCGTGTCGTCGGGCCTGCCGTCGATCGCGGCCTGCGCCTGCACATAAGACAGCTTCGCCTGCGAACGCATGAGGATGCGGTGGAAGGAGTGGCGCTTTTTTCGGCCGTTGGCATCGATCCACATACGCACCGCCATCGCGGCGCGGTCTTCGTTCGGGCGCAGCGAGCAGAGATCGTTCGAAATGCGTTCGGGGAGCATCGGCACGACGCGATCCGGGAAATAGACCGAGTTGCCGCGCAAGAGCGCTTCGCGGTCGAGCGCGGAATCCGGCGTCACATAATGCGCGACGTCGGCGATCGCGACAGTCAGCACGAAGCCGCCGCGGTTTTCCGGATTGTCGTCGGGGTTCGCGTGAACGGCGTCGTCGTGATCTTTCGCATCCGCCGGGTCGATGGTGACGAGCGCGAGATCGCGCCAGTCTTCACGGCCTTCGACTGTGGCGGGGCGGGCGGCATCCGCTGCCGCGATCACCGCGTTCGGGAAGTTATTCGGAATGCCGTGCGCATGAATCGCGATCAGGCTGACGGCCTTCTCGGATTTGATCGAGCCGAGCCGCTCGCGCACTTTCGCGGTCGCCAAGCCGAACGCGCGCTGCGGCAACGGATCGGCGGTGACGAGGTCGCCGTCTTCCGCGCCGTTTTCCATGCCGGTTGGGATTGCGATTTCGCGGCCGAGCGACTTCTTATCGACCGGGACGAGACGCCCGCCGCCTTGCGCGAATTTGCGGTAGATGCCGAGAAGCTGCTTCTGCGCTTTCTCGAGCAGCTTGATGACGCGGCCGGTATAGGGCGCGTCTTCGTCGTCATGCGTCTTCTGTGTGCGCAGAAGTACGCGGTCGCCGATGCCGGGGGCGGGGCCGCCGGACGGTTTTCTTCCGAAGTTCAGGCGAATGCGCGGGGCCGCGCCGAAGTCGGCTTCGTCCCAGTCGAGCGGCTCGGCGAGAAGATCGCCGCCGCTGTCGCGCGCGACGATGCTTGCCATCACGGTGCCGGCGACTTCGCCTGCAACATTCACCTTCTGGCGGCGGCCCTTGAGTTCGCCGTCATCTTTCAGGTCGCGCAGGAGCGATCTCAGATCGGCTTTACCAGCGTTGTCGAGGCGGAAGGCGCGGATGATGTCGCGCTTCGACACATCGCCGCCCCGCTCGGAAATGAAGGCGACTATTTCCGCCCGCGACGGCAGTGCGCCGTGGGGTTTGGGGTCTTTGAATTTCTTTTTGGGTTTTTTGGTCAAGGGAGCCTTGTTGTCATGGCCGGGCTTGGCCCGGCCATCTCGATGAATAGTTCTCAGAACATATCCTTGGATAGATCGTTCCAAGTTGGGTTTGTTGATTTGATCAAGTTAGCTTTCCAAGAACGCGGCCAGTGCTTGATGTTTTTCTCGCGTTGAATTGCAGCGTATGCGGTAGAGTAAGCCTCGAAGTGAACGAGACGATGAATTCCGTATCGTTTCGTAAAGCTATCAGCGACGCCACGCCGATGTTCATGCAACCGGCGAGGCAGATTATTTGTCACGCCTACATAAATGGCGCCACCCGGTCTGCTTGCGAGTATGTATAGATAATACTCACGCATGCACAAAGTTTGATGAATCGAGATCGCCGGGACAAGCCCGGCGATGACGAATGGAAGGTCAAGCCCGGCCATGACGAAGGATGGAATGCCGGGGCGATGACGAAAAAAGAGTTGTCCGGACAAGCCCGGCGATGACGAAGTAATACGCTGGTTCAACAGCACGCACGCCAAAACGTCCTCCGAAAAATTCGAGGGTCTGGAGCGCCGCGACGCGCCAAATTCGTTCTTTCGCACTCTTTTGTGAAGAGTGCGCATCGCCTCGCAGCGCTCCAGTATCGGCGTTTTCCTAACGGCGCGGGCCGCGCTTTTCGTGAAGCATCTGCGAGCAGATGCTTCTCCGTCAGCCGTGCTCCCGGCAGGCGAGCATAGTCTCGCCGGGCGGTGCCCCGCGCCGCCCCGGATCGTGGCTGCGAACCACGGTCGGAGGCGCCGGCCGCTTCCCGCAATCTCAAGACGCCTCATGAGCGCGCCCTCGAACGGAAACGGCGACAGGGAATTTAAGCGCGAGGGAAGTAGTGGGGATAAAGTTTTTCGCGGATTCGCGGAAGGGATTGAGTCGAAAACGAAAATCCGATTTCGGGAAAAGTGAATTTCCCCGCTTTGCGTTCCATTGTCTTTCCGGGGCGGCACGAAGTGCCGGAAAAAATGACCCTCATGGTGAGGAGCGGACCGAAGGGCCGCGTCTCGAACCATGAGGCCTCATCCTTCGAGACGCGCTTCTGACGGAGCGCTCCTCAGGATGAGGGTTGGTTGGTGGTTATGGGTCCCCGCCTTCGCGGGGACGACATAAAACAGACTACTCTTCCGTCTTCGCCGGCTCGTCCGCGCCGTTTTCTTTTTTCTTCGCGGCGGCCTTCTTGCGCGGCGCGGCTTTCTTCTTCGGCTTCCCGGCGTCTTCGCCGCTGCCGTTGGTTTCTTTCGCCTTCTTTTCCTTTTTCGGCTTCGCGGGCTTCTTGCCGCCTTTGCCCGCGCGCGCCTCGATCAGCGTTACCGCTTCTTCGAGCGAGACGGTCGCGGGGTCGGACGTGGAGGGGAGCGTCGCATTGACCTTGTTGTGCGAGACGTAAGGCCCGTAGCGGCCGTCATGCGCCGTGACGGGCCCGCCGAGCGCCGGATGCTCGCCAAGCACGCGGCCCGCGGGCTTGCCGCGCCGTCCGCGGCCCGGACCGCGCGCGAGCTTCTCCGCGATCAATGTCACTGCGCGATTAAGCCCGACGGTCAGCACTTCGTCGCCGTCCGAAAGGCTCGCGTAGGTGTCCTGATGCTTCACATAGGGACCGAAGCGGCCGTAGCCCGCGACGATTGGCTCGCCGCTTTCGGGATGCTTGCCGACTTCGCGCGGAAGCTGGAGCAGACTAAGCGCGGTATCGAAGTCGAGTTCGTGCGGATCGAAATTCTTCGGAATGCTCGCGCGTTTCGGTTTTGTCAGAACAGGCTTGCCGCCCTTGGTCTTTTCGCCGGTGTCTTCGGCTTCGCCGAGCTGAATATAGGGACCGAAGCGGCCCGAGCGCAGCGTGACCATCTTCCTGGTCTCGGGATCTTCGCCGAGCTCCTTGGTCGCCGACAATTCACCTTCGCCCGGCGCGGTCAGCGCCCGGGTGAAGCGGCACTCCGGATAATTCGAGCAGCCGATGAAGGCGCCGAACTTGCCGACCTTCAGGCCAAGGCGGCCGGTGCCGCATTGCGGGCAGGCGCGCGGATCGGAGCCGTCGGCCTTCAGCGGGAAGTTATGTTCGTTCAGCAACGCATCGAGCACGTCGATGACTTCGGAGATGCGAAGGTCTTTGGTTTCCGCGACCGCGCCGGTGAAGCCGGTCCAGAACTCGCGGAGTACTTTCTTCCAGTCGAGTTCGTGGTTCGCGATTTCGTCGAGCTTGCCTTCGAGATCGGCGGTGAAATCGTATTCGACGTAGCGCGGGAAGTAGGATTCGAGGAAGGCGACGACAATGCGGCCCTTGTCCTCGGGAATGATGCGCTTCTTGTCGAGCCGCGTGTAGCCGCGGTCGCGCAGCACCTGAAGGATCGACGCGTAAGTGGAGGGGCGGCCGATGCCGAGCTCTTCCATGCGCTTCACGAGCGAGGCTTCCGAGAAGCGCGGCGGCGGCTCGGTGAAATGCTGGTCGATCTTGAGTTCGTTTTTCTTGAGCGCTTCGCCCTGGCTCATCGCGGGCAGGCGGCGCGCGTCTTCGTCCTCGAAGTCGTCGTCGCGGCTTTCGTTGTAGAGCGTGAGGAAGCCGTCGAATTTTACGACCGTGCCGGTCGCGCGTAAGTTTACGAGCTTGTAGGGCCCGCCGTTCACGTTCGCGTCGATTTCGACCGTGGTGCGCTCCAGCTCCGCGCTTTCCATCTGGCAGGCGAGGGTGCGCGTCCAGATCAACTCGTAGAGTTTCGACTGATCCGCGTCGAGTTTGCGCGCCATGTCTTTCGGATGGCGGCGGAGATCGGTCGGGCGGATCGCTTCGTGCGCTTCCTGCGCGCTCTTCGATTTGTTCTTGTAGATGCGCGGGCTGTCCGGAAGGTAATTCTTGCCGTAGTCCGACGAGATGACATCGCGCGCCTGCGTGATCGCTTCCTGCGCAAGATCGATGCCGTCGGTACGCATATAAGTAATGAGGCCGGTGGTCTCGCCGTCGAGTTCGATGCCTTCGTAGAGGCGCTGCGCGAGGCGCATGGTGTGCGAAGGCGCGAAGCCTAATTTGCGGCTCGCTTCCTGCTGCAGCGTCGAAGTCGTGAACGGCGGATAGGGATTGCGCTTGGCGGGTTTGGCTTCGACCGAAGCGACCTTGAAGTTCGCTGCGTTCAGCGCCTTCTCGAAATCGCGCGCTTCTTTCTCCGAGCCGACATCGAGGCGCTGGATCTTCTTGCCGTCCGCGCCGACCAGACGCGCTTCGAACGCGTCGCCGCGCGGGGTCGCGAGCATCGCCGCCACCGACCAGTATTCCTGCGGCTTGAAGGCTTCGATTTCGCGTTCGCGATCGCAGACCAGGCGCAGCGCCACCGACTGCACGCGGCCGGCGGAACGCGCGCCGGGCAGCTTGCGCCAGAGCACAGGCGAGAGCGTGAAGCCGACCAGATAGTCGAGCGCGCGGCGGGCGAGGTAAGCGTCAACGAGCGAGTGATCGATCTCGCGCGGATGCGCCATCGCTTCCTGCACGGCGGCCTTGGTGATCGCGTTGAAGACCACGCGGTCGATCTTCTGGTCTTTGAGCGCGCGCTTTTCTTTCAGCACTTCGAGCACGTGCCAGGAAATCGCTTCGCCTTCGCGGTCAGGGTCGGTGGCGAGGATCAGGCGGTCGGCGCCTTTCACGGCGGCCGCTATCTCGGCCAGGCGCTTCTGCGCCTTGCCGTCCACCTGCCAGATCATCTTGAAGTCGTCGTCGGGAGCGACCGAGCCGTCTTTCGGTGGCAGATCGCGTACATGCCCATAGGAAGCGAGTACCTCGTAGCCGGGCCCGAGATATTTGTTGATCGTCTTCGCCTTTGCGGGCGATTCGACAATGACGACGTTCATTCAGCGTCCGAAACTTTCTCGCGAACGAGGGAAAAGCGGCCCCGCGGCCCCGCGCGGCGGCGGGAACATGGTGAGATCGGCTGGCATAGTCAAATCGCCCGCATAAAGCGGAGTGATTAAGGCGGCCTAACCGGCAACCGTGATTTAAGCCGTTAAGGGCTGTTTATGACGCTTTTCCGGGCAGATTCGAGCCCATGGGACCGCGAAAGCAGCGACGCGGGCCGTTTCGCGCCTTTGAGATGGTGCGGACGACCGCAGATGCAAGCAGACGGCGGAACTCGACCTTTTTGGGACAAAGGGACCGAATCGGCTTGCGTCAGATCAGCGAGATCATCCCGCCGCCGTGGCGCTCGATGCGGCCGGCGAGTTCCAGTTCCAGGAGTGCAACTTGCACGTCCGCAGTCTTCGCTTTCGACTCGCGGACGAGATCGTCGAGCGCGACCGGCGTGCTTCCAAGAAGCGAAGCCACGCGTGCGCGGAGTTCATCGCCGGTGGAATTCGCTTGTTCGGGGACTACGATTTTCGGCTCGCGCGCTATAACCGGCCGGCTCATGCCGAGCATCGGCTTGAGACTTTCAATCACATCGGCGGCGGAAGTGACGAGCGTCGCCCCTTGCTTGATCAGCCGGTTGGTGCCGCCCGCGCGCGGATCGGCTGGCGAGCCGGGGACGGCAAAAACCTCGCGGCCCTGTTCGCCGGCAAGGCGCGCGGTGATGAGCGAGCCGGATCGCTCGGCTGCTTCGACGACGACAACGCCTGCTGCCAGACCCGAAATCAGGCGATTACGCCGCGGGAAATCGCGCGCCCGCGGTTCCCAGCGATGCGGCATCTCGCTAACGGCAGCGCCCTGTTCGAGGGTCGCTTCGAGCAGTTTCTCGTTCTCGGCGGGGTAGGGCTTTGCGTGTCCGCCGGCGAGAACGGCGACCGTGCCCGTCGTAAGCGAAGCGCGATGCGCGGCGGAGTCGATGCCGCGGGCTAGTCCGGAGATAACAACGAAGCCTGCCTCGCCGAATTCGCGGGCGAGCTGGGCCGCATAGCGCATCCCCGCCATGGAAGCGTTGCGCGCACCGACTATCGCTATCGCGGGCCGTGCAAAGACTTCGGCGTTGCCGCGAATGGCGAGCAGCGGCGGCGGATCGTCGATCTCGCGAAGCAATTTCGGATAGTCCGCTTCGCCGAGCGCAACGTAGCGGACGCCCACGCGCGCGGCTTCCTTCATCTCGCGCTCGGCTTCTTCGCGCGCCGGAATGTTCAGGATCGAACGGCCGCCCCGGCGGGCAAGTTCCGGAAGGAGGCGGACGGCAGGACCGGCGCCGCCGAACTGATTCACGAGAATCCGGAATGTGCGCGGGCCGACGTTCTCGGCGCGGATCAGACGGAGCCAGTCGATCCGTTGGTCTTCCGTCAGGCGGAAGGGGTCGCCGTTTCTCATGGGAAACAACGATCCGCGATTTCGCCGCGCAAGACAACGATGGCGCAATCGCAAGTAAGCGGCGCCGCTTCCGGAAGGAATTGTTAACCATGATCCCGATACCTTCGCGGTCATTGCAGCCAAAGGTCTACGGGGATGTTTCCGCGCTCCTTCCGCGCCCAGGTTGGGCAGCGAATGGCCATCTGGGCGGGGATGCTCGGATTTCTGTTTTCGCTCTATGCGACCGTCGAAATCATCCAGACGGTCCGTATGTCCGGCTTCTCCGACGAGATTGCGAGCACGTCTTCGGCGCTGAAGGCACATAACGCGTCCTACAATGCCTATACGATGCTCGCGCGCGGCATGGAGCCGGAAAGCGCAAGCAAAAGCGTGCTGATCGCTCTCGCTGAAATTCGTAGTTTCATGAAAAATGAGGAGATCACGAAGGCTGCGGCGGAGATGACGGACATCGCCTCGAAGCTCGCATTGCTCGCGATCAATCATCCGGAGCGGCCTAAAGCGCTTCAGGCGCTCATCGAGCGCCGCTCGGAGATCGAGAAGCAACTGGTCGCGCGGGTCGTTTCGAGCCAGGAAGCGCTGGCTACGATGATCTCGCAGGATCGCAAGAACAAAATCCTGATCGTGCTGCTTTCGATGTTCGTGATCGGACAGATTCTGTTTCTCGAATTTCGCTGGCTGGTGAAACCGCTTAGCCGCATGGCGGTCGTGTTGCGCAGGGGACGGAAGTTCTCGCAGTCGCTGTCGAACGAAGCGTTGCGGCGCGACGAAGTCGGCGCGCTCGCCCGCTCGCTCGTCAATCACTTCGCGCTGGTGAAACGCGAGGAGGAACTGTCGCGGCTCGAGAAAGACAAACTTTCGGATCGCCTGTCGCGGCAGGAAAACCTCAAGCGCGAGAGCCTCGCATTCCAGACGCGCATCGACGAGATCGTGCGCAGGCTCGAGGAACACGCGGGCCAAATGTCGGTGGCTTCCAAAGAGCTGCTCGCGATCTCCTCGAATGCCGACGAGCACGCGGCAGCGAGCGCCGATTCCACGCAGCGCGTATCCGAGCATGTCGATGTCGTGGCCTCATCCATCGACGGGATTGCAAACACAATGACCAATGTAGTCGCCGAGACCGAGCGCACGTCGCGGGTCACGGCGTCCGCGCGCGAACTGGTGCGGGCGGCGAGCGAAGATGCCCGCGCACTGACCGAATCCGCGCGCACCATCGAAACCGTGATCGCGCTGATCCAGGATGTCGCGAGCCAGACCAACCTCTTGGCGCTCAATGCGACCATCGAGGCCGCGCGCGCGGGCGAGGCCGGCCGGGGTTTTGCCGTCGTCGCGTCGGAAGTGAAATCGCTTGCGACCAAGACCGCGCAGGCGACCGAGGAAATCCGCGAGGGCCTGAACGGAATTACCGATTCCTCCATGCGCATCGCCGAGCGCGTGAGCAAGCTCGTGAGCTCCGTGGAGCAGGTCGATAGCGGGGCCGCCACGATCTCGGCTTCGATCCGCGAGCAGCATTCGAGCTCGCAGGCAATCACGTCGAATACCGCGCGAACCGCGGAAGACGTGCGCGGGCTTGCCGAAACTTTCCAGCATGTCGCGGGTCTGATCGGCGATGCGAAGCGTGCCGCGCGCCTCGTCACCGAGGTCTCCGCTGAGCTCGGTCAGCAGTCGCGCGATCTGCGCGCGTCGGTAGACCGCTTCGTCGCGAGCAGCGAGGAGATCGCAGCATGAGCATGGCGGCTGAAACCGAGACTCATAGCGAGCCGGTGAATTCAAACCCCGCCGTGCGGCCATACAGGCTCGCCGCAAAAATATTTCATTGGGTGACGGCTGCGCTGATCATCTTGATGGTCGTGAGCGGAATCACCATGAAGCAACTCGGCAGCGGCGCGGCGATGGATTTCATCTTCACGCTGCACAAGGCGGTTGGCGCGCTGATCGTGGTGCTGGTGCTCGGACGCTTGCTCTATCGCGTCACGTTTCCCGATCGCTCATGGAATCCGGAGCATTACCGGCGGCCTTATATTCACTGGCTTTTGTATGCGCTTCTCATCGTCGTGCCGCTCCTGGGCTGGGCCGGCATTTCGGATTACGGCGCGCGGCAGATTTTCTTCGGACTGTCGCTGCCGGCGATCTGGCCGGAAGGGGCGGGCTGGGCGGACTTCCTGTTCGAGTCGCACGCCTACGCGGCGTTTGGGATGCTGGTCGTGGTCGCGCTGCATATCGGCATGGCGGTGCAGGACCACATGACGAGATCGCGGTGGGACGCGGCGGAAGAGGATTAAAAATAACTCCGTCATCGCCGGGCTTGTCACCCAAGTCGGGTTTACCCGACTTGGGTATTTTTTAATTCAGAACTCGGGCAAGCCCGAGTTCTGGTGCGATCTCGATCAGGGGCGCAGTGCCTTCCTAAGCGAGATGCCCGCGACAAGCGCGGGCATGACAAGACAAGCGGAGCTAGCTCCTCACGCTTTCTTCTTCGCGCCGATCTTCGACTCGTTGCCGGCGAGCAGGCGCGAAATGTTCTCGCTGTGCTTCCACCAGACCAGAATCGCTAGGATCAGAAAAAACGCGGCGACCGGCGGGTAGCCGAGAAAATAGAGAATGACCGGGCTTGCCGCCGTCGCAATTAGCGCGGCGAGCGACGAGTAACGCGAAGCGACCGCGACCGCGATCCAGACGAGTGCTGCGCCGACCGCGGCCTGCCAGGCGATGCCGAGTAGCACGCCGAGGAATGTGGCGACGCCTTTGCCGCCTTTGAACCTGAGCCACACCGGATACATGTGGCCGATGATGGCGCCGACGCCGGCGAGCACCGCGCCGATGCCGGTTGCGGTCTCGTTGCCGAAGCGCGCGGCGAGCAGCACGGCGGCGGTGCCTTTCAGCATGTCGCAGAGGAGTGTTGCGGCGGCGAGCACTTTGTTGCCGGTACGCAGTACGTTGGTCGCACCGATATTGCCGGAGCCGATTTTGCGCACGTCGCCGAGGCCCGCGTATTTCGTGAGCAACAGGCCGAACGGAATCGAACCGAGCAAATAGCCGAGCGCGAAGTCGACGACGTAGGTGATCTGGGACATGTGATCGAATTAATTCTCCCTCTCCCCATGGGGGAGAGGGTCGGGGTGAGGGGGATCTGAAATCAATTTTGGCACAGAACCCCCTCACCCGGCGAGCTTTGCTCGCCGACCTCTCCCCAATGGGGAGAGGTGGTCAAGTATGACTGCAGTGACACGTTCAAACGTATTCGTAGACGGTGCGGCCGGCAACGATGGTGCGCGTCGCGCGGCCCGTGAGCTTCGCCTCGTCGAAAGCGGTGTTGGTGCAGCGCGACTTCAGTGTGTCGCGGTCGAGCACCCAGGGCACGTCGGGATCGAACACGACAATGTCGGCGGGAGAATTCGGCCGCAGCGTGCCGCCGGGGAGTTCGAGGAGTTCGGCAGGCCGCGTGGACATCGCGCGGATCAGCGCGGAGAGCGTCAGCGAACCGTCATGCACGAGGCGAAGGCCGACCGGGAGCATCGTCTCCAACCCGATCGCGCCGAAAGCCGCTTCCGCGAAGGGCAGCCGCTTCACTTCGACGTCCTGCGGATCGTGGTCCGACATGATGACATCGATCAGACCCTCGGCGACTGCCGCCGCGAGCGCCGCGCGATCAACTTCCGCGCGCAACGGCGGACGCAGCTTCAGGAAGGTGCGGTAGGAGCCGATGTCGTTTTCGTTGAGCGCGAGATGATTGATCGAGGCGGACGCCGTCACCTTCAGGCCGCGATCTTTCGCGCGCTTGAGCACGTCGAGCGAGTCCTGACAGGTGATCGAAGCGGCGTGATAACGGCCGCCGGTGATTTCGACGAGGCGAATGTCGCGCTCCAGCATGATGGTCTCGGCGGCTTTCGGAATGCCGGAGAGGCCGAGCCGCGAGGCGAATTCGCCGGCATTCATCACGCCGGAGCCGGTGAGGTTCTGCTCTTCGGTGTGGTGCACGATCAGCGCATCGAAGTCGCGCGCATAAGTAAGCGCACGGCGGAAGACGTTGGCGTTCATCACGCTTTTCGCGCCTTCGGTGAAGGCGACCGCGCCCGCGGCTTTCAAGAGACCGATCTCGGTCATCTCGTTGCCTTCGAGACCTTTGGTCAGCGCCGCCATCGGATGAATGTGGACGACGGCGTTGTCGCGCGCGCGGCGCAGCACGAAGTCCACCGTTGCCGGATCGTCGATCGGCGGGTCGGTTTCGGGCTGGCAGATGATGGTGGTGACGCCGCCCGCGGCTGCCGCATGGCTTGCGGTAGCTAACGTCTCGCGATGCTCGGCGCCGGGCTCGCCGATGAAGGCGCGCATGTCGATCAGGCCCGGCGCAATCACCTGGCCGTTCACATCGACGATCTCGGTGCCTTCCGGCGCGCCGGAGGCGCGGATGTTCTTGCCGGCTTCCTTGATCACGCCGTCGGCGATCAAGACATCGCCCGGCTTATCGAGATCGCGCGACGGGTCGATCACGCGGGCATTCGCGAGCAACAGCGGGCGATTTTCGTTGCGGACGATCATATTTCTCTCCCTCTCCCCAACGGGGAGAGGGTTGGGGTGAGGGGGTCCTGAGATAACAATTTGCACAGTACCCCCTCACCCGGCGCGTTCGCGCCGACCTCTCCCCCGAGGGGAGAGGTGAAGAAGAGGCTGAGGTTTGTCTTAAGCATTCGGCAAATTCCGTGCGAGCGCCTCTAACACCGCCATCCGCACCGCGACCCCCATCTCGACCTGTTCGCGGATCAGCGACTGCGCGCCATCGGCGACCGAAGATTCGATTTCGACGCCGCGGTTCATCGGGCCGGGGTGCATGACGAGCGCGTCGGGTTTTGCGAATTTCAGCTTCGCGGGATCGAGGCCGTAATAGTGGAAATATTCGCGGGAAGAAGGGATCAATGATCCCGCCATGCGCTCGCGCTGGAGCCTAAGCATCATCACGATGTCGGCGTCGCGCAGGCCCTCGCGCATGTCGCGATGGACTTCGACGCCCATACGCTCAATGCCGGAAGGCAGCAGCGTCGAGGGCGCGACCACGCGCACGCGCGCGCCCATCGTATTGAGCAAGATGATGTTCGAACGCGCGACGCGCGAGTGCGCAATGTCGCCGCAGATCGCAACGGTGAGTTGTTCGAGGCGGCCCTTGTTGCGGCGGATCGTGAGCGCGTCCAAGAGCGCCTGCGTCGGATGCTCATGCGCGCCGTCGCCGGCGTTGATGACGGAACATTCGACCTTCTGCGACAAAAGTTCCACCGCGCCGGATGCTCCATGGCGCACCACGATCATGTCGGGGTGCATGGCGTTCAGCGTAAGCGCCGTGTCCAAGAGCGTCTCGCCCTTGCGGATCGAGGAGGACGCGATCGACATATTCATGACGTCGGCGCCGAGGCGCTTGCCGGCAAGTTCGAACGAACTTTGCGTCCGGGTCGAGGCTTCGAAGAAGAGGTTGATCTGGGTGCGGCCGGAGAGCGTCGTGCGCTTCTTCTGGACCTGGCGGTTCAGATCGACGAATTCCTCGGCGAGATCGAGCAGGCCGGTGATGCCGGAAGCGGAAAGCCCTTCGATGCCCAGCAAATGCCGTTGCGCGAGCGCGAAACTGGAAGGACCGCGAGTTGTCATTAAAGGCCACCGCATAGACCCATCGCGCGCGCATCGCAAGCGGCGATTGCCATGTTAGATTAACGCTCCACTAGAACCGAAAACGCCATGTCCGTAACGTCACCTTTCGCAACCCATGAGGTCTTCAACCAGTCGCCGCCGATGGGCGACATCAACCTCTATTCCAGCGATGCGGCGCTCGCCGAGGCGATCGAGGCGTTCGGCGCCGGGAAATCGGCGGGTTCGCTGCGCGAATTCGGAGCGGCGTTCGGGCGGGCGGAAATGGCGGAACTCGCGCGGCTCGCCAACGAATACACGCCGAAGTTACGCACCCACGACCGGCAGGGGCACCGCGCAGACGTGGTCGAATTCCATCCGGCCTATCACCGCTTCATGGAAGAGAGCATCAAGGCAGGCGTGCACTCCTCGGTCTGGGCCGCAGACGGCTCTTTCGTGCCGGGCGAGCATGTCGCGCGCTCGGTGCGCCACTATCTTGCGAGCGAAGTCGAGCAGGGGCATCTGTGCCCGGTCACCATGACCCATGCCGCGACCGGCGCGCTCGGTGCGGAGCCGTCACTCGCAAAAGAATGGTTGCCGCGCATCCGTTCGCGCGAATACGACCCGCGCTTCATCCCGCCGGGCGAGAAGCGCGGCGTCACGTTCGGCATGGGCATGACCGAGAAGCAGGGCGGCACCGACGTGCGGCAGAACACGACGCGGGCCGAGCCGGATGGCGACGGCTATCGCCTCATCGGTCACAAATGGTTTTTCTCCGCGCCGATGTGCGACGCGTTCCTGGTGCTCGCGCAGGCGAAGGGCGGGCTCACGTGTTTCCTGGTGCCGCGCCACAAGCCCGATGGCACGCCGAACGCGCTTCGCCTGATGCGGCTGAAAGAGAAACTCGGCAACCGCTCGAATGCCTCGAGCGAAGTCGAATTCGAGGGCGCTTACGCGCAGCGCTGCGGGCCGGAAGGCGAGGGCGTGAAGACGATCATCGGCATGGTGCAGCTCACGCGCCTCGACTGCGTCACGGGTTCGCTCGGCATCATGCAGGGCGCGTTGCGACACGCGGTTCATCACACACGCTATCGCACCGTGTTTCAGAAAAAGCTCGTGGATCAACCGCTGATGCAGATGGTGCTCGCTGATCTCGCACTAGAGCGCGAAGGCGCGCTCGCGCTTTCGCTTCGTATCGCAAGCGCGTTCGACAAATCCGAAAGCGATCCGGACGAAGCGGCGTTCGCGCGCATCCTCACGCCCGCTGCAAAGATGTGGGTCTGCAAGACGACGCCCGGTTTCGTCTACGAATCGCTGGAGTGCCTCGGCGGCAACGGTTACGTGGAAGAGGGGCCGCTCGCTCGCTTGTTCCGGGAGTCGCCGTTGAACGCGATCTGGGAGGGTTCGGGCAACGTGATGGCGCTCGATCTTCTGCGCGGCGCCGCACGCGAGCCGGAGGCGATGCAGCGCGTGCTCGCGTCGCTCGAAAAGTCGACGCGCGATCTGCCGAATACCGCGAAAGCGCTCGAAATCGTGAAGACGGGTTTCACCTCGCCCGACCGCGAAGCGCTGGCGCGGCGGACGGCCGAAATCCTTGCGTTGCTCGCAGCCGCAGGAGCGCTCGCCAAATGCGCGCCTCCGCAGATCGCAGAGACCTTCGCCGAGCGGCGGCTCGGCGGGCTGGCGTTCCGGAACTTCGGGAACCCGATGCCGGGACAAAGCGTTGAGCGCTTGATCGACCGTTGCTTCCAGCGGGTAGCCTGAGCTGACCCCATCGGAAGTTTTTGTTCCACCAGCCGCTTTGCGATTCCTCGATCATTCGCGCCAAGCGGCCAGGATGAGGCTTGAAATCATGTCCAATATCACCCGCTTTGCTCTTACTTCGAGCGCCGCCGTCGCGCTGCTCGCTGGCGCGTCCTCGCTTTCAGCGTCCGCAGCTCCGCTCGGCTCCAATGTTGAATCCCTGAAGACCGTGGCCCCTGCCGCAACAGAAACGGTGCAGTGGCGTCGTCACCGCAATCGCAATCTTGCGATCGGCCTTGGCGCGTTCGGCCTGGGCGTCGCCGCCGGCGCTGAGTTTTCGAACCGCGGCTACTACAATGACCCGTACGGTTATTACGGTCCGGCCTATGGCTATTATTACTCGCCTTCGATCGGCAATCAGCCCAATAGCTGGGACTACCCGGCCGACTAGGTAGGCAAATAACGCGAACGTGACCGGAGCTTGCCCTAAGCTCCGGTCATCCCTTTGCGGGGAAAGGCTTTTTGTAATATCCTGCCGCAGGAACGCCGCAGTCCATTCAGGCGAGGTTCATGCCTTAGAAGCAAAATTCCACCCGAGCGCGCACTTGAAGCGCGTAATCAGCGAGGCTATCAGACCATGAAAACGTTCAAATTTTACAAGTTCGTGCTGGCGCTCGTTGCCGCCGTTCTCCTCTCGGCTGCCGCGAGCGAAATCAACACCGCTTACGCCGCGCCGGCTGCTTCGGCGACCAACCTCAAGGGCGTCGTCGGTCAGAACACCGTCGATGTACACTATCATCGTCATCATAACCGCTGGGTCGGCCCGGCCGTTGCGCTCGGCATCTTCGGTGCCGCCGCAGCTGCCGCTGCTGCGCAGAATAACCGTGGCTACTACGAGCAGCCCCATGGCTACTACGAGCAGCCCCGTCAGCGTTGCTGGGTACAGACCGGACCGCATCATGGTCAGGGTTACTGGGCCTGGTGCTAATTCGATCGGTTTCCCGATCACACGAGAACGCGGCGGGCGAAAGCCCGCCGTTTTCTTTTAGCGGCCGAGAGCGGCCGCGACAAAGAGCGCCGCAGGGATCGAAACCAGCGCCACGAAAATCTGGATCGTGAGAATACGCGCGAGCATCGGCGCGTCGCCGCCCATCTGGCGCGCAAGCATGTAGCCGTTCGGCGCGGATGGCACCGATGAGGCAATGGCGATAACGGCAAGCGCAGGCCAGCCCACGCCCGCGAAATAACCGGTGCTGATGGCGATGGCGGGTAGCAGCAGCATCTTGACGCCGACCGCGACAAGTACCGCGGCATCGATCTTCGCGACCGTCTTCAGATCGAGGCCGGCGCCGACGATCATCAGGCCGAGCGGCAATGACGCCTGGCCGAGCACGTTCATGAAGCCGGTGAAGACTTTCGGCAGCGGCAGGCCGGCCGCGTTGACCGCAATGCCGAGTCCGCAAGCCCAGATGAACGGATTACGGAGGAGGTGAATGAGAACGTGCTTCACTTTTGCCGGCGAGTTCGGCGCGTAGCGCGCGAGCACCACGACACTCAGCACATTAATCAGCGGGATCATGCTCGCGAGCGCGACGGCGGCGATGGCGAGCCCTGATTCACCGAGCAGCGCCGATGCGACGCCGACCGCGATATAGGTATTCCAGCGCACGCCGCCCTGAAATACGGAAGTGAAGGCGGGTCCCGACCAGCCGAAGGCGTGCTGCATCGGCACGCGCAATACGATCAGCAGCAGCGCGCTTGCGAGAATGGCTGTCACAAGGGCCGCGAAGACTCCCCAGATCGGCACCTTGGAGAGATCGGCGGTCGCGGTCGCGAGAAACAAGAGCGCGGGGAAGAGGACGTAGTAAGTGAGGTCTTCGAGCGAATCCCACGCGTTCTCGCTCTTCAAGAGCGTGCGCTTGAGGAATACACCAAGTGCAACCAGCAGAAAGACCGGGACGAGTGCGTTGAAGACGGCGATCATGATCCGACCGTCTACGTTCTCTTCACCTCTCCCCACCGGGGAGAGGTCGCATCAGCAAAATTTATTTTTGCTGATGCGGGTGAGGGGGTTCTGAATTTCATCGCTTGCACAGTTCCCCTCACCCTAACCCTCTCCCCCGCGGGGAGAGGGAATTTTTCCATAGCCGAGGCGGTCGAGTGCGCCTTGCAGAATGTAAGCGGCGGCGACCTTGTCCACGACTTCGTCGCGGCGGCGGCGCGAAGTGTCGGCTTCGATCAGTGTGCGTTCGACCGCCGCGGTCGAAAGCCGTTCATCCCAGAACACGATTGCGAGATCGATAAGCGGCGAAAGATTGCGCACAAAGGCGCGCGCCGATTGCGCGCGCGGCCCTTCGGAGCCGTCCATGTTCTTCGGCAGCCCGATGACGAGCCCGCCTACATCGAACTTCGTCACCAGAGCGAGGAGCTTTTCGGAATCCGTTTTGAACTTGCCGCGCGGCAGCGTCTCCAGCGGCGAGGCGATGGTGCGGTTCACATCGGAGAGCGCAAGCCCGATGGTCTTTTCGCCGAGATCGACGCCGATCAGCCGCGCATTGGGCGCGAGCAGGCCGGGCAGCTCGTCGATTTCGCAGAGGCGGGCGGGCATGTCGGGGTGGCCGTTAGCACGACTGGGCGCGGTTTGTCGTCCCAGTCAATTTGCCCGATTCCAACTTCTGTCATTCCGGGGCGCGAGCTATGCTCGCAAACCCGGAATGACAAACAAACTAATACGAGGCAGCCGTTATTAACCCGTACAAAATGTGGAGGAAGCGATGCGCGTTACCTGGTTCGGCCACTCGGCATTCCGGCTCGATTTCGGCGGCAAGGCGGTTCTGATCGACCCGTTCTTCACCGGCAACCCTGCCTTCGTCAGCGACAAGAAAGAAGCCGTGAAGGGCGCCACTCATATCCTGCTTACGCACGGCCATTCCGACCACATCGGCGACAGCGCCGGCATCGCCAAAGAACTCGATATTCCGGTCGTCAGCCACTTCGAAATCTGCATGTGGCTGAACGGCAAAGGCGTGAAAAAATTCGACCCCATGAACATCGGCGGCACGACCGACCAAGGCGGCTTCACCGTCACGCTGGTGCGCGCCGATCACTCCTCGACGATGATCGAAGATGGGCAGTTTGCGGTAATGGGAAATCCGGGCGGCCTGATCGTGAAGGCACCTGGCGAGCCGACGGTTTATCACATCGGCGACACCGACATTTTCTCGGACATGGCGCTGATCAACGAAATCCACCAGCCGCGGGTGGCGATGGTGCCGGTCGGCGACCGCTTCACGATGGGCGGGAAGATCGCCGGGATGGCGATGAAGCGCTTCTTCAAGGGGCTGAAGACCGCGATCCCGTGCCATTACGGTTCGTTCCCGATCATCGACCAGACACCGGACAAGTTCGTCGCCGAGATGAAGGGCGCAGACACGAAGGTGCTGGTGCCCGAAAAAGGCAAGCCGTTTGACGTCTAATCGGTCTTGATAATGACAGCGGCACTTGTCAAAAATCCGTCACATACGGTTACGGCAAGGGCAGGCCATGAGCAGCGAATACGACATGCGCCAGATGGCGCGCGGCACCGGAAAGAGCGTCGCTTTCACCGCGGGCAGCACGGTGTTCAACAAAGGCGACAGTGGCGAGGTGATGTATGTCGTGCAGTCCGGCGTCGTCGAGATGGTGATCGGCGACAAGGTGATCGAGGTCGTCGAGCCGAACGGCGCGATCGGCTACATGTCGATGATCGACGGCCGGGCGCGCTCCTCGACCGCGCGCGTGAAACAGAATTGCGAGCTGACCGAGCTGGATGCCCGCAAATTCCGCTTCATGGTGGACGAGGTGCCGCACTTCGCCCAGTACATCATGCAGATGCTGGCGGGCCGGATCCGCGGCATGGGGCAGGCGATGTAGGCCGGTTGCGGCCCTGAAACGCCCTCTGCTATAGCCCGCGCTCAGATTTCCCTACGGAGTCTTCCATGTCCGTCGATGCCGCGACCGTGCGGCGGATCGCGCATTTGGCGCGGATCGCCGTCGCCGACAACGAGATCGAGCACCTGCGCGGCGAGATCAACAACATGCTCGCCTTCGTCGAGCAGTTGAACGAGGTGAACGTGGACGGCGTCGAGCCGACCGCGAGCGTCGAGGACATGAAGCTCAAGATGCGCGACGACGTGGTCAGCGACGGCGACTACGCGAAGCGCGTGCTCGCGAACGCGCCGGCCTCCGACGACGGCTTCTTCCAGGTTCCGAAGGTGGTCGAATGAAGGTCGCTTCCTTCTTCACCTCTCCCCGATGGGGAGAGGTCGATCACGCGAAGCGTGATCGGGTGAGGGGGTTCTTCGTTTCCAATTTATCTCAGTACCCCCTCACCCTAACCCTCTCCCCCGAGGGGAGAGGGAACAGGTTTGCGAATGGCTGATCTAACCTCGCTCACGCTCGCGGAAGCGCGCGATCAACTCCGCGCCAAGAAGATTTCCGCGAAAGAACTCGCGGCTGCGCATCTCGCCGAGATGGAAAAGGCGCGCGTGCTGAACGCCTATGTTCTGGAAACGCCGGAGCACGCGCAGAAAATGGCGGCGGCGTCCGACGCGAAGCTCGCCAAGGGCGAGGGCGGGCCGCTGGAAGGCATTCCGCTCGGGGTCAAGGATCTGTTCGCGACCAACGGCGTGCGCACGACCGCCTGTTCGAAAATCCTCGAGAACTTCGTCCCGCAATACGAATCCACCGTGACCTCGCAGCTCTGGCGCGACGGCGCGGTGATGCTCGGCAAATTGAACAACGACGAATTCGCGATGGGATCGTCGAACGAAACCTCCGCGCTAGGGCCTGTGCTGTCGCCGTGGCGGCGCAAGGGCGACAACAAGCCGCTCGTGCCGGGCGGCTCCTCGGGCGGCTCGGCGGCGGCGGTCGCGGCAAATCTCTGCTTGGGGGCAACCGGCACCGACACCGGCGGCTCGATCCGCCAGCCGGCGGCTTTCACCGGCATCGTCGGCATCAAGCCGACCTATGGCCGCTGCTCGCGCTGGGGCATCGTCGCATTCGCGTCTTCGCTCGATCAGGCGGGACCGTTCGCGCGCACCGTGCGCGATACCGCGATCCTCTTGCGCTCGATGGCGGGACACGATCCGAAGGATTCCACTTCCGCCGACAAGCCGGTGCCGGATTACGAAAAAGCGGTCGGCAAAAGCGTCAAAGGCATGAAGATCGGTATTCCGAAAGAGTACCGCGTCGAGGGGATGCCCGCCGAGATCGACGAGCCGTGGGAGAAGGGCCGTGAATGGCTGAAAGCGGCGGGCGCGGAGATCGTCGATATCTCGCTGCCGCATACGAAATATGCGCTGCCCGCCTATTACATCGTGGCACCCGCGGAAGCCTCGTCGAATCTCGCCCGCTATGACGGCGTGCGTTACGGCCTGCGCGTTCCCGGCAAAGATATCGTCGATATGTACCAGCAGACGCGCGCGGCCGGTTTCGGCAAAGAAGTGCGCCGCCGCATTATGATCGGCACCTACGTGCTCTCCGCGGGTTACTATGACGCCTATTATCTCCGCGCGCAGAAGGTGCGCACGCTGATCAAACGCGATTTCGACGAGGCGTGGAAGCAGGGCGTCGATGCGATCCTCACGCCGGCGACGCCGTCCGGCGCGTTCGGCATCGGCGAGAAGGGCACCGGCGATCCGGTCGAGATGTATCTCAACGACATTTTCACGGTGACGGTGAATATGGCGGGACTGCCCGGCATTTCCGTTCCCGCGGGGCGCGACCACAACGGATTGCCGCTCGGGCTTCAACTCATCGGCAAGCCGTTCGGCGAAGAAGATCTGTTCGCGCTGGCACACGTGATCGAGCAGGCTTCGGGCCCGCGCATGATCCCGGAGAAATGGTGGGCCAAATAGGAAAGAGCCATCCGCTTTTTATTTCGCGAACGGCTCTTTCTTGTCCCTGCGATAAACTACTTATCGCCTGGGAGCGCTTTCGGTGGCGCCCGATGACGACGAATTCGTCAACGAGGGCAATTGCGGCACTTCAAAATTCTCGACGAAGTTGGCGACGCTTGTGCGTGCGCTATCGTTGATGCTCACCGCGTAAATCGCGGCGCCGATCATGACCGCGAGGGCGAGCACGCCGGCACCGATCTGCCAATTTGTCTGCGATTGTTGTGCGAGCGCCTTGCGGCGCTTCGCGGCACGCTTGCGCGCCGGTTTCGCTTTCTTCTTCCGGGC
>JAIELW010000003.1 GCA_019752575.1 Xanthobacteraceae bacterium
ACCACATGCTCCACCGCTTGTGCGGGCCCCCGTCAATTCCTTTGAGTTTTAACCTTGCGGCCGTACTCCCCAGGCGGGATGCTTAATGCGTTAGCTGCGCCACCGACAAGCAAGCTTGCCGACGGCTAGCATCCATCGTTTACGGCGTGGACTACCAGGGTATCTAATCCTGTTTGCTCCCCACGCTTTCGCACCTCAGCGTCAGTACCGGGCCAGTGAGCCGCCTTCGCCACTGGTGTTCTTGCGAATATCTACGAATTTCACCTCTACACTCGCAGTTCCACTCACCTCTCCCGGACTCGAAGGTCGCCAGTATCGAAGGCAGTTCCGGAGTTGAGCTCCGGGATTTCACCCCCGACTTAACGACCCACCTACGTGCGCTTTACGCCCAGTGATTCCGAGCAACGCTAGCCCCCTTCGTATTACCGCGGCTGCTGGCACGAAGTTGGCCGGGGCTTTTTCTGCGGATACCGTCATTATCGTCTCCGCTAAAAGAGCTTTACAACCCTAAGGCCTTCATCACTCACGCGGCATGGCTGGATCAGGCTTGCGCCCATTGTCCAATATTCCCCACTGCTGCCTCCCGTAGGAGTTTGGGCCGTGTCTCAGTCCCAATGTGGCTGATCATCCTCTCAGACCAGCTAAAGATCGTAGCCTTGGTGAGCCGTTACCTCACCAACAAGCTAATCTTACGCGGGCCGATCTTCCGGCGATAAATCTTTCCCCCGAAGGGCTTATCCGGTATTAGCTCAAGTTTCCCTGAGTTATTCCGAACCAGAAGGCACGTTCCCACGTGTTACTCACCCGTCTGCCGCTCCGTATTGCTACGGCGCTCGACTTGCATGTGTTAAGCCTGCCGCCAGCGTTCGCTCTGAGCCAGGATCAAACTCTCAAGTTGAATGAGATCTTGATCGGCTTTTCATTTGGTCACTACTTTTGACGAGTCCCAAGCACAAACAATCGCTTTCGCGATTGGATTGGCTTGATATCGAAACGTAGTTTCCGCCGAAGTCTCTTATGACGTCCGCACCCACGAGTTTTCACCCGCAAGAGCGAGCCGTCCGCAAGGACTCCGCCGCCTACGTTTCTCTTTCTTCCGTTCCACAATTTCAAACAGCGCGGGACCGAAATCCCACCCTCGCCCCGGCTTTCGCCGAAAAAAGGGCCGTCAAAAGCCTCTCTTCCGGACAGGCCGGAAGCGACCGAGGTCGAGTTGAAGCTTGACCGGAAGCGCAGTCGCACCGAGGCGGCGGCGTTCCGTTGAGCGGGGTTATATGCGCCGCTTTACGTTAGTGTCAAGAACGTTTGGCAGGGGAAAACGGGATTTTGAGTCGCAACCAGTCACCCTCTAACCCCACGCAATTTAAGGCTAATTCGTTATGGCACGGACGGGTCGTCATCTTGGTGCCATGATGGTGGGGTGTTTGAAAGATTGATGCGCGTTAAGATGTTGTCGCATCAGAAATTCAAGCCGTCTTCAATGCCAAGACCGGTGCCGGGACCAGGAGAGAGACACCCTAGGCCCGCGCGAGGGGAGCAAGACACAGCGTGGACAACCGACGAGCGGCCGGCGACGGGCATGAGCCTTTTGCCGCCGAAATCGATCTCGGTAACGAGCCTCCTCTTGGCATCGATGGCCATGACGAGGAGCCGATCGACCGTCGCGCCGTGTCGGTACGCTGGTTAGCTGCCACTGTCATCACTGCCGTAGCCGGCGGGGGTCTCATGGGTGGTGCAGTCTATGCCGCGCTCGACGGCGATTATCGTTTCGCCGCCGCTCCCGAAGTCGTCCGCACGCAGACCAAGACCGCAAACGAGCGCGCGATCAATCCGAACCGCAAGGGCGACCGCATCAACGTGCTCTCCGAGAACGTGCTTGCACGCCAGGTCCTGCGCGTATCGACCACCCTGCGCGTCGGTGAGCGCGAAATCGTGCGGGTTCGCCCGTTCGTGCGCGTTGCCACCACCCTTGCGCTCGCGCCTTCCGCGGTCTCGGCAAACATTCCGGCTTTCAATCCCGTAAAACTCATGGGCGAAGACGATCAGGCTGCGGAAAATCCCGATATCGAACCGACTGGCGAATTGTCGATCGTGATGCGCGACCTCTCGAACATGCCCGCCAGTACGCGCATCGCAGGCTCCGCCCGTCTCGACGACGTATTGATCCGCGTGCGCCAGCATCTGGAGATGACCGCAAACCCCGCGGCGCCGGCGGTCCCCGTGCAGGGCTTCACGCTCGGTACCGCGCTTTCCTATGCGACCGACGGAAACATCCGAAACATTCTCGAGCCGCTGCAGGCTGTCGCCGAAAACATGATGGTCGTGCAGAAGACCACGGCCGAAACCAAGGGCGGCAACGACTGGACCGAGAAGACCGTCGTTGCCAAGAAAGGCGACACGCTCGCGGCAATCCTCAAAGAGCTCGGCGCGCAGGCCGAGCCGACGCGCGCGCTGATTATCGCGTTCAATCGCGGCCGCGATGGCAACCTGAAGGAAGGCCTGCGTATCCGTGTGCTGATGACGCCCGCGCCGACCGGAGGCATTCAGCCTTTGCGCGTCTCGATCTTCAACGATATCGCGCATGAAGGCACCGTCGCGCTTTCCGATATGGGCCGCTACGTTTCCGTCGCCGAGCCGCGCGACATGCAGATGGCGAAGGAAAGTACCGGCGAGGACGATGAAAACGACGGCAAGATGCGACTCTATACGGCGATCTATGAAACCGCGCTCAGGAACAACGTCCCGACGCACATCATCGAAGCGCTGATCAAGGTCTATTCCTTCGACGTCGATCTGCAGCGCCCCGTGAAGTCAGGCGACGCCTTCGACATTCTCTACGCTGAAGACGAGAGCGACATGAAAGGCGAAGTACAATTCGCCTCGCTCAATCTCACCGGCGAAACGCCGCGCCGTTACTACCGGTTCCACACCACCGACGACGGCATCATCGATTTCTATGACGAGACCGGAAAGAGCGCGAAGAAGTTCCTGATGCGCAAGCCGCTTGCGGGTGGCATATTCCGCTCAGGCTTCGGCATCCGCCGCCATCCGATCCTCGGCTATTCGCGCATGCATTCGGGCGTCGACTGGGCCGACGACACCGGCGCGCCGATCTTCTCGGCCGGCAACGGCACCATCATTCACGCCGACTGGAGTTCGGGATACGGCCGCCGCATCGAGATTCAGCACTTGAACGGCTACGTCACGACCTATTCGCATTTGTCCGGTTTCGCGCGCGGCATCCAGGAAGGCACCAAGGTCCGCCAGGGCCAGATCATCGGCTATGTCGGCAATACCGGTCTCTCCACCGGCCCGCATTTGCACTACGAAGTCGCGATCAACGGCAACTACGTCGACCCGATGCGCATCAAGCTGCCGCAGGGCCGCGTACTCGAAGATAACTTCCTGCGCGCTTTCGAGCGCGAACGCGAGCGCATCAACGGCATTCTCGCGCAGGGAACGCCGAACCGGATGGTTCAGTCGGCCCGCTAACTACTTCACCGATACTTCGACGCGCTTGCCCGGCACCACGCTGATCGCGTGTTCCGACTTCTTGCCGCCTTTGGTCGCGACGATCACGGTATAGTTGCCGGCATTCAACGCGACGCTCTTCTCCGAGTCGTAATGCGTGCCGATCCAGACACGCTGGTTGTTGATGTCGCGCTCGGTGGCGAAAATCTCGATCGTGCTTCCGTCCGGCACCACAATGCCCGCGACGCCCGCGTCGAGATTGAAGTTCACGCGCGTAATGTCGCCTGACTTAACTTCCGCCTGAAACACGCGCTTCGCGTAACCGACGCTGACCACGACCTCGTAGCGCCCCGCGGGCAGATCGAATTGCGATATCGGCTCGTAGTTGGTCGCGATCCATACCGGCTGTTCGGTATCGCTTTTCGCCGGGCGGCGGATTTCGACGGCGATGCCCTGCTCCACCTTCGGCCCGTTCGGCGCATAAACGGCGCTGACCGCGAGCTTGCCAACATCGAGCGTCATCGAGACGTTGATCGAGTCGCCGGCAGCGATGGAAAAAGCCTTCTCCGTTTTCGACGCACCTTTCGTGAGCACGAGTTTGTAATTACCCGCCGCGAGAATGAACTTCGGCACCGCGTCGTAGTCGGTCGCGACATAGCCGCCCTTCTCGTTGAATACTTCCCAGGCAACGCCGTCTACCTTGCCGGCACCTTCGACCGAGCCGTCGCTCGTCACGTAACCGGCATCGAGCACCACATCGAGCGTGGAAACCTTGTCCTTCTCGACCTTGAACGGAAAGCGACGCTCGACCTGACCATAGGTGACGACCACGATGTAGTCGCCCGGCTCGATCGCGTCGGCGGCCGGCGCGCCATAGACTGTCGCTACGTAATCGCCCTTCTCGCCCCGGTTCGATTTGTGGAAGGTCCAGCCGATATCGGACTTCGTATCGGAGATCGGATCGGCGCCCGCTGCGAGTCGCGCGATGCCGCGGAAATTTTTGTCCTTAAGCGGATCGGGCTCGGGCTTCGCCGGCGCCTGGCTTTCAACCTTCGTGCCCTGTGCCGCCTGAACCGCCTTGCCGAGCGCATCTTCGAGGCCGGAAGCGTTGCGCGCGTCGAGATAGACGCCGCCGGTCGCCCGCGCGATGCACTGGAGCTGGTTCTTCGCCGTAGGATCGGCGATGTCGAAGCCGATCACATGCGCGGTGAAATTCACGCCGGCCTTCTTCAGTTCAGCCGCAACCGCGCAGGGATCGGGCGAGCAGGTCTCGATGCCGTCGGAAACCAGAATGACGGTGGCCTTGTTTTCGGTCGAGCGCAGCGCTTGTGCCGCAGCGCGCAAGGAATCCGCCATCGGCGTCTTGCCCTTCGGATTCAGTCCCTTCACCGCTGCGCGAATTTTTTCAGGGTCGAAACCGCCTACCGGCACGACCAGTTCAATGTCACGGCAGTCGCCCTTGGTGCGGTGGCCGTAAGCCATGAGGCCGAGGCGGTCCGTGCTTTTCCAACGTGACAGGATTGAGTCGACGGCTTTTCGTGCGATCGAAATCTTCGTCTGCCCGTCAACCTGGCCCCACATCGAGCCGGAAGCGTCGAGAATGAGGATGGCATCGCCGGTTTGCGCGGCGGCCGGACCCGAAAAGCCGAAAACAGCGACCAGAAACGGCAGAATAAAGCGGCGCATGAAAAAGCTCCAAAGTCCCGGGCGAATGAGCGAACCTACAACCAGTTCCGCATCGATGTCCTGAATCGCTTAAAATCGTGCCTATGCTGCTCCAGCCGCGGCCTTCGGGCAGCACACATTTTCGTTAGGCGGCCTATCCATGGGCTTCGCAGAACAACGCGAATTCGTTAGGCTTAATGGATCGAGGAATGGAGAACGGCCATGAAGTTTAAAGCGTATGCCGCAGCCTGCGCTATCGCGGTTACGGTATTGGGTGCCACGAACGCGCAGGCGCAACAGCCTTCGATTGCCAGCGCATGGGGCGACATGAACCTTTCGCTGGAGCGTTGCCTCTCGCGGGGACAGACGACCTTCGACCGCCTGCGCTTCAAGCGCATCGAAGCGATCGGCTACACGGTTTATGGCGACTTCGGGAATTTCCAGGTCGGCATTCGCTGCCTGCCGGACAAGAACCTGTTCTATGTCTTCGGCGGCGGCCCGGGCGATCAGGACAAGCAGCTGCTTCGTCACATCGACGACGTCAAAGGCGAATTCCTTCGCTAATCGGACTCGTATCCAGAATGAAAAACGGCCGGGAAATTTTCCCGGCCGTTTTTATCTGCCTCAGGCCGCGCGGCCGATCGTGCTCTTGCCCGCAGTCTCGAAGATCAGGCGGTCGGCAGCGGCGCCGACTTTGATCTTGGAGCCGTCCTTGATCCCGCCGCCAAGCAACTTCTCCGCGAGCGGATCCTGCAGCATCTTTTGGATCGCGCGCTTTAAGGGACGTGCGCCGAAGGCAGGATCGTAGCCCTTCTCCGCGAGCAGTGCCCGCGCTTCGGGCTTCAGTTCGATTTCGATCTTGTGCTCGTCGAGCAACTTCTGGAGACGCGCAATCTGGATATCGACGATTGCGCCCATCTGCTCCTTCTTGAGCCGGTGGAAGAGAATGATCTCGTCCACCCGGTTCAAAAATTCCGGACGGAAGCTCGAACGCACGACCGCCATCACCTGTTCGCGCACGCTGTCGACGTCGTCTTTCTCGCCGAGCGCAACTAGATATTCAGCGCCGAGATTGGATGTCATCACGATCAGCGAGTTGCGAAAATCGACTGTGCGGCCCTGCCCATCGGTTAGACGGCCTTCATCGAGCACCTGCAGGAGCACGTTGAACACATCCGGGTGCGCCTTTTCGATCTCGTCGAACAGGATCACCTGATAGGGCCGGCGGCGCACCGCTTCAGTGAGTGTGCCGCCTTCCTCATAGCCGACATAGCCCGGAGGCGCGCCGATCAGGCGAGAAACCGAATGCTTCTCCATGTACTCAGACATATCGATGCGCTGGAGCGCATTCTCGTCGTCGAACAGAAAACGTGCGAGCGCTTTCGTAAGCTCGGTTTTGCCGACACCAGTAGGGCCCAAGAACATGAATGAGCCGATCGGCCGGTTCGGATCCTGCAAGCCCGCTCGTGCACGGCGCACGGCGGTCGAAACCGCATGCACGGCTTCGGCCTGGCCGACGACACGCTTTGCGATCTCGTCTTCCATACGCAGAAGTTTTTCACGCTCGCCTTCGAGCATCCGGTCCACCGGCACGCCGGTCCAGCGCGAAACCACCTGCGCGACATGGTTCGGCGTCACCGCCTCTTCCACCATCGCGCTACGGCTGTCCTCTTCGACTTCCGCGAGTTTTTTCTCGAGTCCCGGAATGATCGAATAGGTCAGCTCGCCCGCGCGCTGGTATTCGCCCTTGCGCTGCGCAATCGCGAGTTCGTTCCGCGAGCTCTCGAGATCGGCCTTGATCTTCTGCGCCGAGCCGAGCTTTTCCTTCTCGCTCTGCCAGCGCGAAGTGAGCGACGCCGACTGCTCTTCGAGCGAAGCCAGTTCCTTCTCTAACTTCTTCAGCCGGTCCTTGGACGCCGTATCGGTTTCTTTCTTGAGTGCTTCCTGCTCGATCTTGAGCTGGATCAGGCGGCGATCCACTTCGTCCAATTCTTCAGGCTTGCTGTCGACCTGCATGCGCAGGCGCGCCGCTGCCTCGTCGACAAGGTCAATCGCCTTGTCCGGCAGGAAGCGGTCGGTGATATAGCGGTTCGAAAGCGAAGCCGCCGCAACCAGTGCGCTGTCGAGAATACGAACGCCGTGGTGGAGTTCGTATTTCTCCTTAATACCGCGCAGAATCGAGACGGTGTCTTCCACCGTAGGCTCGCCGACGAACACCGGCTGGAAACGCCGCGCGAGTGCCGCGTCCTTCTCGACATGCTTGCGATACTCGTCGAGCGTGGTCGCGCCGACGCAATGCAGTTCACCGCGTGCGAGCGCGGGCTTCAGCAAGTTCGACGCATCCATTGCGCCGTCGGCCTTGCCGGCGCCGACCAGCGTATGCATCTCATCGATGAAAAGAATGATCTCGCCATTCGCAGCGGTCACTTCCTGAAGCACGCCCTTCAGGCGCTCCTCAAATTCGCCGCGATACTTCGCGCCTGCGATCAACGCGCCGAGATCGAGCGCGAGCAACTTCTTGTCTTTCAGGCTCTCCGGCACGTCACCATTGACGATGCGAAGCGCGAGACCTTCGACGATCGCGGTCTTGCCGACGCCGGGCTCGCCGATCAGCACGGGATTGTTCTTCGTGCGGCGCGACAGCACCTGGATCGTGCGGCGGATTTCTTCCTCGCGGCCGATTACAGGATCGAGCTTGCCGGTTTTCGCCGCTTCGGTGATGTCGCGCGCGTAGCGCTTGAGCGCATCATAGGCGTTCTCTGCGGAAGCCGAGTCCGCGGTGCGGCCCTTGCGAAGCTGCTCGATGGCGGAGTTCAGATTCTGCGGCGTGAGCCCGCCGCGCGCGAGCATCTTGCCTGCTTCGGAATCCTTTTCGATCGTGAGTGCAAGCAACAGCCGCTCGACGGTGACGAAATTATCGCCCGCTTTTTCCGCAGCCTTCTCGGCGGCGTCAAATACGCGCGCGAGCTGCGGCGTCAGATAGATCTGCCCCGCGCCAGAGCCCTGCACCTTCGGCATTTTGCCGAGCGCGACTTCGACAGCCGCCAGAATATCGCGCGAACTGCCGCCGGCGCGGTCGATCAGACTGGCGGCGAGACCCTCGGGGTCGTCGAGCAACACCTTCAGGAGATGCTCGGGCGAAAAATGCTGGTGACCCTCGCGCAACGCCAGCGACTGGGCCGATTGCACGAAGCCCCGCGCGCGCTCGGTGTATTTCTCGAAATTCATAGGCTTTCTCCTTCGGCCTGCCGCCTCTCGTCCTTCAAGGCCCGGACGCGGCATCCGCATGGACAGATGGGGACTATCGGCTGTGCCGAAAAGACCCCAAAAGTGAAAAACTCCGCGTGCTTAACGCTTGCCGGGACCAGGCGGTTCTGGAGATATGCGCCCCATGTCCGACCCCGCCCGTATCGTTTCCCTCTATCGCTATCCCGTCAAAGGCCTCTCCGGCGAGAAGCTGAAAAGCGTATTGCTTGAACCCGACGCAACCTTCCCGGCCGACCGGGCGTTTGCGATCGAAAACGGCCGGTCCGGTTTCGACCCGGCGGTGCCGAGCTGGCAGCCCAAGATCAAGTTTTTATGCCTGATGCGGAACGCGAAGCTGGCGGCACTCGAAACGCTATACGACGACGCAAGCGGCATCCTCGCCGTCATGAAGGACGGCGTGCCGATGGTCGAGGCGAGCCTGAAGACCGAAGCAGGTCGCTCGGCAATCGAATACTTCTTCCAGGATTTCATGCGCGGTGAAACGCGCGGGCCGGTGAAAGTTCTCGAAGCTCCGGGTCACAGCTTTTCCGATGTCGCCGCAAAGGTCGCGCACATCGTCAATCTCGAAACGGTCGAGGACCTCGCCGCGACCATCAAAAAAGAAGTCCATCCGCTGCGCTTCCGTGCGAACATCTACCTCACCGGCTGGAAGCCGTGGTCGGAATTCGAATTGATCGGGAAGACGATCCGCGTGGGCGGCGTGGATATGAAAATCACGAAGCGCGTGGTGCGCTGCGCCGC
The DNA here is from genome assembly GCA_019752575.1 of Xanthobacteraceae bacterium. Taxonomy (GTDB): domain Bacteria; phylum Pseudomonadota; class Alphaproteobacteria; order Rhizobiales; family Xanthobacteraceae. The sequence goes on from JAIELW010000003.1 coordinate 9,145, forward strand.
GACCGAAGTAAACCCTTCAACCGCCGAGCGCGACATCGATATTCCCGAAGCGATCTGGCGCAAGACCGGCGAAACCGATCTCGGAATTTATGCGCGCGCCGTCACCGCCGGAAAAATCGCGGAAGGCGACAAGGCCGAAATTCTCGGCTGATTATTCCGCCGGGTCTTTTGCGGGCGCGGGCTCGGCCGTCTGCGGCTGGCTGCCCTGTTCGCGATTGTCGCCGCCTTCATTGCGCGGGCGATTGTTGAAACGGTTACGGCCGCGATTGCGATTGAAGCGGTTGCCGCCCTGCTCGTTTTCGCTGCCACCTTGCTGCGGCGCGCCGCCGGTGATGAAAGCCGGCAATCCGTTATCCGGAATGTTCGGCTGCGGCATGTTCTGCGGCTGCGGACGCGGCGTATTCTGCTGCTGCTGCGGCGCTTCGCCCTGGAAGCCTGCTGGACTCTGGAAGCGCTGATCGCCGCCCTCGGCGTCGTCGCCTTCTTCCTCGTCACCGGATTCCTGATCGCTACGCTGGATTGGCTGCTGCTGATAGTTCGGATTGTTCTGTGCCATCTGCTGCTGCGCAGCAGCGATCAGACGGAAATAGTGCTCCGCGTGCTGAAGGTAGCTTTCGGCGGAAACCGGATCGCCACCGGATTGCGCGTCACGGGCCAACTGCAAATATTTCTCGGCGATGTGATGCGCGGTACCGCGGATCTTCACATCAGGACCGTTCGATTCATAAACGCGGGTGAGCGGATTATGTCCGCCGCCGCCACGGCGATTGCGGCCGCGCATGCGCTTATGATTGTGGTTGTGATGCTGCTGTCCGTTTCTCATCGGAAACTTTCTCTCTTTTCGCGACGGTCAATCCGTCTCTCGCGGTTTGTTCAAAGACAAACCGGACATGTTGCCGGACGTGACGTGACGCCAAGCTATGTTGGTTTTGGTCATTCGACCGGAAATCTCGCGCTTAAAACGCGGATGTTTCGACCTCGGCTTCGCGCGGAAGAACCATTCGTCTCGCGCTTCGTTTGCTGATGCGTCGGATCCGGTTCTTGCGGCCCATCTGGCCTGCGTTGCCTCAAGAAGCCCTTGCTTCCGAAGCGGTCCCGGATCGAATCTGGGAAGACACTAGTGCGTCTTGCGGTGCCTTCCAAGCGCTATTTTTGCCTCACCTTTTGACGTGGATAATGAGTGCGCGGGGGATGCCCGCGAGGTCTTTGCGGGCGCTGCCCGCGACCTCAAGTTTCCCGGTTGCGCGGACCAGCGCACCAACCTCTGCTTCCTGTCCTTGTCCTAATTCCAGAACCGCTTTGCCTTCCGCGGCCAAGCACTCGCAAAGCTGGTTAACGATCGCTCTGTAAGCCGCGAGGCCGTCCTGACCTCCGTCGAGCGCGAGCCGCGGATCATGATCGCGTACTTCAGGCGACAATAAGGCCAACTCGTCGGTAGCTATGTAAGGCGGGTTGGAAACGATCAGGTCGAAAGTTCCACCGATCGCATCCGTCCAGTCTGCACACAGATAGGAAACGCGAGGCCCGAGCGAAAGGTTGCGCAGGTTTCCGCGCGCAACGCAAAGCGCCGCCTCACTCTTATCGACAGCCACACCTGTCGCATTCGGCAGTTCGGAAAGCAGTGCGGCGAGGATCGCGCCCGTTCCAGTGCCGAGGTCGAGAATCCGCAGCGGAGCTTGCTTGTCGGCGATCTCTGCAAGTGCCGCTTCAACGATCGCTTCGGTTTCGGGACGAGGCACGAGCGTGTCCGCGCCGAGCGCGAAGCGAAGGCTCCAGAATTCCTTCTCGCCGACGATGCGGGAAACCGGAACTCCGGAAATCCTGCGCAAAAGCAGGCGGCCGTAGACCTCGACCAGGTCTTCGTCCGCCGCTTCACTCTCCGCCGAAATCAGTTTTGCCGCGTCGAACTTCGCCACATGAAGTAGAAGAAGCCGCGCATCGGTTTCAGCGCTTTCGATATTTGCTTCTCGCAGCAACTGAACGGCTCCATGCCGCAGTTCGCCGTAGGTGATACGGCGCTCCGGCGCGGCACTCATGCCGAGAGCTTGCTTTCTTCGTCGGCAAGCAACGCCGCCTGGTGTTCGGCGATCAAGGCATCGACGATTTCGCCAAGCACAATGCCTTCCATGATTTGCGGCAGCTTGTGCAGCGTGAGATTGATGCGGTGATCGGTGACGCGCGCCTGCGGGAAATTATAAGTGCGGATGCGCTCGGAGCGATCGCCCGAGCCGACCTTGCTCTTGCGTTCGGAGGCGCGCGCGGAATCCACGCGCTGCCGTTCCATGTCGTAGAGCTTGGTACGAAGCAATGCCATGGCGCGGGCACGGTTCTTGTGCTGCGAGCGCTCGTCCTGCACCGCGACCACGATGCCGGTGGGGAGATGCGTGATGCGCACTGCGGACTCGGTCTTGTTCACATGCTGGCCGCCCGCGCCGGAAGCACGGAACACATCGGTTTTCAGATCAGCCTCGTTGATTTCGATATCGACGTCCTCGGCTTCCGGCAGCACCGCGACGGTTGCCGCCGACGTATGGATGCGGCCTGAGGCTTCGGTATCCGGCACGCGCTGCACACGATGCACACCGGATTCGAATTTCAGCCGCGCAAACGCGCCCTTGCCCCGGATTGCCGCGATGATTTCCTTGTACCCGCCGGCCGCGCCCTCGCTCAGGGAAAGCACTTCAACTTTCCAGCCCTGCAGGCCCGCGTAGCGCTCGTACATGCGGAACAGATCGCCCGCGAACAGCGAAGCCTCGTCGCCGCCGGTGCCGGCACGCACTTCGAGAATTGCGTCGCGTGCATCCGCTTCGTCTTTCGGGATCAATGCAAGACGAAGCGTTTTCTCCAGTTCTGCGATCCTCGCTTCGAGCTCACGCTTCTCATCGGCGGCTAACCGCGCCATCTCGGCATCATTACCGGCAAGCAATTGCTCGGCGCCCGCGAGATCGTCCTGCGCCTGCTTGAGCGCTTTCACATCCTCGATCACCGGAGAAAGCTCGGCATGTTCGCGCGAGAGCTTCACGAAATTGTCACCGCCCGCGCCTCTGGAAAGCTCGGCTTCGAGCTCGGCATGACGAGCGATCAACGCGTCGAGACGCTGGGCGGGCAACATGACGTTCCCTTAAACCGGAATGCCGGCTTCAACGGCGAAGGCGCGCAGCTTTTCGCGGCCGGAAGCGCCGCCTTTCAAGAGCGGTTGAATGGCTTTTTCGGCCTCGCCCACGTTGGCCGCAAGCACCATCGCCTTCACCGGCCCGATCATCGCGGGCGAGAGCGAAAGCGAGCGGAAGCCGAGCGCAATCAGCGCCATCGCTTCCAAAGGCTTAGCGGCGAGCTCGCCGCAAAGCGTGAAAGGCTTACCGTGCCTCTTGCAGGTGTCCGCGATCATCTTCAAAACGCGCAGACCTGGGGGCGAAAGCGGGTCGAAACGGTTTGCGACCTGCGCATTGCCGCGGTCGGCCGCGAACAGAAACTGCACCAGATCGTTCGAGCCGACCGAAAGAAAATCCGCGCGCTCCAGAATATCGTCTAGCGCAAAGAGAAGCGACGGCACTTCCAGCATCGCACCGACCATCACCTGATTCGGAAGGCGATGGCCGTGCCGGCGCAAGTAGGTGAGCTCGCGCTCGACTAAAGCGCGCGCGTTATCGAACTCGGAAACCACCGCGACCATTGGAAACATGATGCGCAGCTCGCGACCCGCGGCGGCACGCAAGAGCGCGCGGATCTGTGCGCGCAGGAGACCGGGACGGTCTAGCGAAAGCCGGATCGCGCGCCAGCCGAGCGCGGGATTCTCTTCCTCGACCGAACGCAGATACGGCAGCACTTTGTCGCCGCCGATGTCGAGTGTGCGGAAGGTGACGGGCTTATCCTTCGCCGCGTCCATCACCGAGCGATAGAGCGTGTATTGCTCGCTCGTGCGCGGCAGCGCCGCCGCGATCATGAACTGCAATTCGGTGCGAAACAGTCCGATGCCGTCCGCACCCGCTTCCGCGAGATGCGGCAGATCGACGAGCAGACCCGCGTTCATAAGCAAATCGATCTTCACGCCGTCTTTCGTGACCGCCTCGCGGTCGCGCAGCGCCGCGTATTGCGCCTGTCTCCGCGCACGCAGCTTCACCTTCTCGACATAGGCGCGTTCGAGATCGGCGGGCGGGCGAAGCTGCACCTCGCCGGTTTCGCCGTCGACGATGATGGCGTCGCCCTGATCCGAGAGCGCGGTTGCGTTCGCGATCTGCCCGACCGTCGGCACGCCGAGCGCGCGGGCGACGATCGCGACATGGCTCGTCGGCGCGCCTTCTTCGAGCACGATGCCCCGGAGCCGCGTGCGGTCGTAATCGAGAAGCGCGGCCGGGCTCATGTTGCGCGCGACAAGGATCGCGTTGTCGGGAAGATTGCTGGTGCGCGCTTCCGGGTCGGCGCCGGTCAGTTCGCGCATGAGCCGGTTCGCGAGATCGTCGAGATCGTGCAGCCGCTCGCGGATGTAGGGATCGGTCTGGCGCAACATGCGCGCGCGGGTATCGGACTGCACGCGCTCAACCGCGGCTTCCGCTGTGATCCCTGTTTGCACCGCTTCCTGGAGTTTTTTCATCCAGCCGCGGTCTTGCGCGAACATGCGGTAGGCCTCGAGTACGTCGCGGTGCTCGCCTGCGCGCGCCATGCCCTCGTCTTCCAACATGACGTCGATCGAGGAGCGCAGCGTTTCGACCGCGCCGTCAAGACGCGCAAGCTCCGCCTTCACGTCGTCCGCGATCACGTTGGTCACATGAATCCGCGGCTCATGCAGCACCACGCGGCCTAGGCCGATGCCTTCGGCAAGCGCGAGGCCATTCATTTGCAGCGGTCGGCGTGCAGCGGGCTCGTGGCCAGGCGTTGCGATCGCGGTCAGCTCGCCAGAGGCGATCATTTCGGCGGCGACCATCGCGGTCGTCTGCAACGCTTCGACTTCCTCTTCGGAGTAGGTACGCCGTGCGCGGTTCTGTACGACGAGAACGCCGAGCGTATTGCCCGCGCGCAGGATCGGCACGCCGAGGAACGAATTGTAGATTTCTTCGCCCGTCTCCGGCTTGTAGGAGAAGGCCGGATGGTTCTGCGCGTTCGGAAGATTTAAGGGCTCGGCTTCTTTGGCGACCAGGCCGACAAGACCCTCGCCCGCGTTCAGAACGGTCAAGTGGACGGCTTCGCGGTTCAGGCCTTCGGTCGCGTAAAGCTCTAACGTCCCGTCCACGCGCAGCACGTAGACAGAGCAAACCTCCGCCACCATGTTGGCGGCGATCAAGACGACGATCTTGTCGAGACGCTCCTGCGCGCTGATCTGCTCCGCCATGGTCTCGCGGAGACGTCTCAGCAAAACGCGCGGACCGCCGAGTGAGCCACGCATAGGCCCTGCCCTTTGTCCAAGCGCCGCGCGCGCTTGGGTTCTGAGAAACGCTAAGGAAACGCGAAGGCTATTGGCGACGGCGGCACTAGCCGTCGAGTCCGTATACCGAATGCAAAGTCCGGACCGCAAGTTCGGTATAGGCGGCATCGATCAGGATCGAGATCTTGATTTCGGAGGTCGAAATCACGCGGATATTGATGCCCTTCTCCGCGAGCGAGCGGAAGGCGGTGGCCGCGACGCCGGCATGGCTGCGCATGCCGACACCGATCACCGAAACCTTCACGACGTCGGAATAGCCTTCCATCGAGGCGAAGCCGATCTTGCTCTTCGCCTTTTCGATCGTAGCCTTCGCTTTCGCGAATTCGGCGACCGGCACCGTGAAGGTGATGTCGGTCTTCTTGCCGTCGGCGGAGACGTTCTGCACGATCATATCGACGTTGATGTGCGCTGCCGCGAGCGGACCGAAGATCGCCGCGGCGACGCCGGGCTTATCCGCGACTTCGCGTAACGCGATCTGCGCCTCGTCCTTCGAGAAAGCGATGCCGGTGACGATCTGATTTTCCACGATCTCCTCCTCGTCGCAGATCAACGTGCCCGGCGGACGACCCTTGTTGTCCACCTGCGGCGCGTCGGGCGCATCGAAACTCGAGCGCACGAACAAACGTACTTTCTGTGTCATCGCAAGTTCGACCGAACGGACCTGCAAAACCTTGGCGCCCAAGGACGCCATCTCGAGCATTTCCTCAAACGCGACCGCTTCTAGGCGCTGCGCCTTCGGCACAATGCGCGGATCGGTCGTATAGACGCCATCGACGTCGGTATAGATGTCGCAGCGATCCGCATGGACGGCGGCCGCCACTGCAACCGCGCTCGTATCCGAGCCGCCACGGCCGAGCGTGGAGATACGGCCGGTTTCCTGATTGATGCCCTGGAAGCCGGCGATCACCGCGACTTCCTTGCGCTCCTTGAAGCGCTTGATGAGTTCCTCACCGTTGAGACCCTTGATGCGCGCGGAGGCGTGCGTGCCGTCGGTGTAGAGCGGCAATTGCCAGCCCTGCCACGAGCGCGCGGTGATGCCCATGCCTTGCAATACGATCGCGAGCAGACCTGACGTCACCTGCTCACCTGAGGCCACGACAGCGTCGTACTCGCGCGCGTCGTGCATCGGCGATGCGTCGCGGCACCACGCCACCAGCTCATTCGTCTTGCCCGACATCGCGGAGACGACGACTGCGACCTCATGGCCGGCATCGACCTCGCGTTTCACATGCCGCGCGACGTTGCGGATGCGCTCGATGTCGGCGACCGAAGTGCCGCCGAATTTCATGACCAGACGGGCCATCGCTCACTCGCGGTTAACGAAACGCCGGGGCAAAACCTTCGCCCCGGCGGAAAAAGGCGCGTATAGATACAGGCCGAGGCGACCCCCGGCAACGGCGGAAATCGCCGGGTTTGTTGGAATTTCTCCATGGCCGAGGCGCAGCGTAAACCGCACGAAAGCACGATCGACCCGGCCGAGGTCGCACGCTTTGCTGCCATGGCGAAAGAATGGTGGGCGCCGAACGGCAAGATGCGCCCGCTGCATGCGCTGAACCCGGTGCGCATTGCTTTCATCAGGGACCTCGCCTGCGATCTGTTTGACCGAAGCCCGCGCAAGCTCGATTGCCTGAGCGGTCTTCGTATTCTCGACATCGGCTGCGGAGGCGGAGTTCTTGCTGAACCGCTCGCACGACTCGGCGGCAATGTCGTCGGCATTGATCCGGCCGCAGAGAATATCGAAGTCGCGAAGCTGCACGCTGAGCAGTCGGGCCTCGCCATCGACTATCGCGCGGCGACCGCCGAAGCGCTCGCGGACGCCGGCGAGAAATTCGACATCGTGATCGCATCCGAAGTCGTCGAGCACGTCGCCGATCTGTCGCTGTTCGTGAAGCGCGCGGGCGAAATGGTGAAGTCCGGCGGCTTCATGGCCGTGACCACCATTAACCGCACCATGAAAAGCTTCGCGCTCGCCATCGTCGGCGCCGAATACATCCTGCGCTGGCTGCCGGTCGGCACGCATACCTGGGATAAGTTTGTGACGCCGGAAGAGATGCGCGAGGAGTTCGCAGCCAACGGCCTGAGCGAGCTCGACCGCGGCGGCATCATCTTCAATCCGCTCACCGGCGAGTGGCGGCGCGGCTTGGATACCGACGTCAATTATATGATCGCGGCGAAGAAGCCTGCCTAGTTCCGCTCGTCCGGGAGCAACGGCAGCGGGTGGATGTCCACCTCATCGTCTAGCAACGACTTCACTTCTTCCGCAGATGCCTCGCCATAGATCGAGCGGCGCTCGATTTCTTCGTTATGCATCTGGCGGGCGAGCTCGGGGAATTTCTCGCCGACGTTTTCCGCGTTCTTCGTGACATGATCGCGAAGCTCCTTGAGCTTCTGGCGGAACTCGGCTTCCTGCGGCGACATCATCGCGACCGGCGCCTTCTCTTCGCTCTGCTTCGCGCGCGGAGCCTTGTCGGTGCGTTTCAGACGCGGCGCCATGATCTGCTTCTCGATGTCATGCGAGCCGCAGACCGGACATTCGACAAGCTTCCGTTTCCGCTGCACGTCGTAATCCCCCGACGAGCGGAACCAGCTTTCGAAACCGTGCCCGGCTTCGCAATGCAGATCGTAGCGGATCACGATGCTTTACCGACCAAGTGCAGATGCCCGCGCTCCTGCGCGGTCCCGGCGACCTCGAAACGGCGGCCGTGCTCAAGCGACGGAATACGCGCACGCACTTTCGTCACTTCCTCGACGTCGATCTCTGCGATCACGACCTGCGGGTCTATACCGCCCTCGGCGAGTATCCGGCCCCACGGATCGACGATCAGGCTGTGACCGAAGGTATCGCGGCCGTCCTCGTGCCGGCCGCCCTGTGCCGCGGCGAAGACAAACGAACCGGTTTCGATCGCACGCGCACGCTGAAGCACGTGCCAGTGCGCCTCGCCGGTTTGCTTGGTGAAGGCCGCGGGAATGGCGAGGAAATGCGCGCCCGCGCCGGCGAGGGCGCGATAGAGCGAAGGGAAGCGCAGGTCGTAGCAAATTGTCATGCCGAGACGGCCCCAGGGCAGGTCGGCGGTCACCGCGATCTCGCCCGGCTTGTACGTGTTCGACTCACGATAGCTCTCGCCGCCCGCAAGCTGCACGTCGAAGAGATGAATCTTGTCGTAGTGCGCGACGATCTCGCCTTCGCGGTCGATCAGGAAGCCGCGGTTCGCGGCCTTGTCTTGCGACGCTTTGATCGCGAGCGAGCCAATGTGAAGGTAGGTTTTCAGATCGCGTGCAAGCTGCCGGAACGCGGCGAGCGCATCGTCACGTTCTTCTTCCTTGAGACGCGCAAACAGACCGTCGCGGCCCTGCTCCATGATATTGGTCATCTCGGGCGTCTGGATATAGTCCGCGCCCAGACCCTTCGCTTCACGGATGAGCTTGCTCGCCGCCTCGATGTTCTTCTCGACCGACAGCGTGGTGCGCATCTGCACCATGGCGGCCTTGAATTTCGTTTGCGTTCCGGTCACTGGAACCTCCTCGCTCATGGAGAGGCATAATATCGGGTTTCAGACCGGATCGACAACCCGCGCCAAAGTCAACACGTCGACCCGCGAAGCGCCAGCGCGGCGGAGTACGCGCGCACAAGCATTTGCCGTCGCTCCCGTGGTCAACACATCGTCAACGAGAACGATCCGTTTGCCCTTCACTTTCGGGCGGGCGGCTTTCTCTATCGAGAACGCGCCATGTACGTTCTTGGCGCGCTCATCGCGCGCAAGACCGACTTGCGGCGGTGTCGCGCGCACGCGCGCCAGCACATCGTCGATTACGGCGACCTTTGATTGCCTCGAAATCGCGCGCGCAAGCTCCGCGGATTGGTTGAAACGCCGTTGAAACAGGCGCGTCCAGTGCGACGGCACCGGCACGAGCGCATCCGCTTCGCACAAAATCTCGCCGCCCGCGCGCGTCATCCATTTTGCGAACGGCTTCACAAGATCGAGCCGGTCACCATATTTCAGAAGATGCACGAGATCGCGTGCGACATCGGAAAAGCGCATCGCAGAGCGTGCACGGTCGAAGGCCGGCGGAGCGGCAAAGGCGGCAGGCGAGATCAGCGGCCCGCCGCTGTCGTAGGAAAATGGCGTACCGAGCCGCTCGCAATAAGGCCGCTCGATGAACCCGGCGCCCTGCCAGCACTTCGGGCAAAGTCCGCCGCTAGCGCCAGCGGGTTTGCGGCAGGCAAGGCAAGTCGGCGGCAACACGGTCTGCACGAGCGCACGGCCGCCCGCCGCGAAGAATTGCGCGGCGGCCGCGATTGGCTGAAAAGTCCTTGCGGCAAGCGGCATCGCGGGAAATACGGACCTGCGAACCACCACACTAGCGCCGAATTTCCCGCGATGCCACTTTGCCTGAGAACGAAGGTATTCCGCTCTTGATCGCGCCGCACACCATTTTCGACCGCGAACTTTTGCGCGAACGGCAACGCCGCGCGGCGAAAAAAGGCGCGGAGAAATTCCTGCTTGAACGGGCGGCGGAAGAATTATTCGCGCGGCTCGGCACGGTCACACGCAAATTTTCTCGTGCGGCGCTGATCGAAACGCCGGATGCAGAAGCCTTAAAGAGGCGATTGCTCGCCTCCGGCCAGATCGAAGCCGTCGATATCCTGAATATCGAGGACACGACCGAGGTCGTCGGCGGCACGTCCTCAACCTACGATCTCGCGATTACGCTGCTTTCCATGCAGTGGCTGAACGATCTTCCCGGCGTGCTCGCGCAGATCAAGCGTGTACTGAAACCGGATGGCCTGTTGCTCGCGGCGATGATCGGCGGCGATACGCTAACAGAGTTGCGCGATGCGCTGGCCTCCGCCGAAAGTGAAATTTCGGGCGGCATTTCCCCTCGCGTCTCACCCTTTGTCGAAGTCAGAACGCTCGGCGGTCTTTTGCAGCGCGCAGGTCTGGCGCTTCCCGTCACCGACGTGGATCGCGTCACCGTTCGCTACGCCAGCGCCCTCGAATTGATGCGCGATCTGCGCCGCATGGGCGCAACGAACACGTTGATCGAACGCAGCAGGAAACCGCTCAGCCGCGCAACGCTCTTTCGCGCGGCCGACATCTACCGCGAACGCTACGCGGACAAAGACGGCCGCGTCCGCGCGACCTTCGAGATCCAGTGGCTGTTAGGATGGGCGCCGCATGAAAGCCAGCAGCAGCCTTTGAAACCCGGAAGCGCGAAGGCGCGGCTCGCCGATGCGCTCCGCGCCGTCGAGTTTCCTGCCGGCGAGAAAGCCGGCCCGAAGAAGAATTAGCTGCCCGCGCCGAGCGCAGTCGCGACCTTGCCGAACAGGTCGTCGCGCACCGTGTCGCCGACCGAGATTACCGCGGCCAGAATCACGATCGAAATGCCGCCGGCGATCAGCGCATATTCGATCGCGGTCGCACCGTTCTCGTTACGTGCGAAGGCGCGGACGGTCTTGAGCAATTCTTTGGTCATTTCAGGCTCCTGCCTTTTAGCCGGGGATCGAGAGCAATTCGATCAGATGCGGGATCAAGGGCTCGTCCGCGGGCGGTATCGGATAGTCGCGAAGCCGGTTCGGTCTGACCCAGGCGAGCTCTTGCCCCTCGAGCGCTTCCACTTCGCCTTCCCATCTCCGGCAGACCCACAGCGGCATCAGCAACTGGAATTGCGGATAGGTGTGACTTGCGAAAGTCAGCGGCGCGAGACACGCCTCCTGCACGTCGATACCCAGTTCCTCCTTCAACTCCCGGATGAGAGTCACCTCCGGCCGCTCGCCCGGATCGACCTTGCCGCCGGGAAATTCCCAAAGCCCCGCCATGTCTTTGTTGGCAGGACGCTTTGCGATCAGCACCCGGTTGTCGGCGTCGATCAGCGCACAAGCAGCGACAATTAAGAGTTTCACCCGAAAATCCGCAAATTGACGTTAAGGAGCACGGTCAACGAATACTTAAAATAAAGGCTAGCTCCGGTAATCGCCGTTGATTGCGACATACTCTTTGGTGAGGTCGCAGGTCAGCACGCGGTCGCAGCCTTTGCCCAAACCGAGTGCAACTTTCAGCGAAATCTCCGGCTTCTTCATCGCTTCCGACACGACCTTCTCGTCATAGGACGGATCGCGCGCGCCCTTGTGCGCGACACGGATGCCGTTGAACCAGATCGAAAGCTTGTCGCGGTCCGCGGGCTCGCCGGCTTTGCCGACCGCCATCACTACGCGGCCCCAGTTCGCATCCTCGCCGGCGATTGCCGTTTTCACAAGCGGCGAATTCGCAATCGACATCGCGATCCTGCGCGCAGACTGCTTCGACTTCGCGCCTTCGATGGTGATCTCGACGAGCTTGCGCGCGCCTTCTCCGTCGCGCGCGACCTGCTCGGACAGATTCGCCAGCACGCTTTGCAGCGCCTTGCGGAATTCCCTGAGCGCGGGGTCTTTCGCCTTCTTGATTTTCGGCGCCCCGCGTTTTGCCGCCGTGCCGGTCGCAAATAGTAAGAGAGTGTCCGATGTCGAAGTATCGCCGTCGATTGTGACGGCGTTGAAGGTATCCTCGACGCCTTCGCTCAAAAGTTTCTGCAAAACCTTCGGCGCAATCGGCGCGTCGGTGAAGATGAAAGAAAGCATCGTCGCCATATCCGGCGCGATCATGCCGGCGCCTTTGGCGATACCGCAGATCGTGACCGTCGCCTTGCCGAGCTTCGCACTTGCGGTCGCCGTTTTCGGAAACGTATCGGTCGTCATGATCGCGTGCGCGGCGTCGAGGAAATGACCGGGCTGCGCTTTCGCAACGACGCTTTCCAAGACGCCGTCGAATTTCTTCGCGTCCAGCGGCTCGCCAATCACACCGGTCGAGGCGATGAAAACATCCGCCGATTTGCAGCCGATGGCTTTGGCGGCCAGTTCGGTCGTGAAGCGGACCTGATCCTTGCCGTTCTTGCCGGTGAATGCGTTGGCGTTGCCGGAATTCACGACAAGACCAGCGGCGCTGCCGCGCTTCATCTGCTTCCGGCACCACTCGACCGGCGCGGAGGGGCATTTCGAGCGTGTGAACACACCTGCGACCACAGTGCCCTTGTCGAAAGCCGCAAGCAGAACGTCCGTTCGATTTTGATATTTGATCCCCGCCGAGCCGGTGGCGAGACGCACGCCCTCGATCGCGGGCGGGTCGATGAAGCTTTTCGGGGCAAGCGGGGAAACGGTCGTGCTCATCTTTGTCCTCTTCGGACCCTTTATAACATTATGGCCGGGAAACCACTCGGGTCGCCCGGCCATAACAAGAATTGAAGACAGAAAAAATTACTTCTTCTTCGGATCGGCCTTGGCAGGAGGCGGCGTCGGCGCGTCCTTCTTCAAGAGGTTCTCGATCTTAGCGTCGGCGCGTGTCTTCATGACGAGTTCAGCCTGCGCCTTGCGGACCACGAAGGCCTGCACCTGCTCCTTCACTTCTTCATACTTCGGGACCGGCTTCTTGCGCTTGTCCTCGACCTTGATGACGTGAAAGCCGAACTGCGTCTTCACCGGCGCCGAAATCTGACCCTTGTTCAGCTTGAACGCGGCTTCGGAAAACTCCGCGACCATCTGGCCCTTGGTGAAATATTCGAGATCGCCGCCATTCGTCTTGGCCGACGGATCGGTCGAGATTTCGCGTGCGAGCTTTTCGAAATCGGCGCCGCCTTTGAGCTTCGCGATCACGTCGTTCGCTTCGGCTTCGGTCTTGAGCAGAATGTGCCGCGCGCGGACTTCTTCTTCCGGCTGCGTTTTTGCGACCGACTCGTCATAGAGCTTCTTCATTTCCGCTTCGGTCGATGCGGTCTTCGAGACGTCGCTCAACAGCGCTTCCATCAGCACCTTGTTCTTGGCGTAGGCCATCCGTGCGGCGAAATCCGGCGCTGCTTCGAGCTTCTTGGCGCTCGCCGCCTGCGCAAGCGCGGTGAGGTCGATCAGATAGGCCAAAAGCGCTTCTTTGCGAGCGGCAGGCTCCGCGACCTGCAGGCTCGGCCCAACGTCGGCCTCGGCAATATCGAGATCGCTCTGGCGGATCTCAACGCCGTTAACGCGCGCAAGAACGGGATCGTCCTTCTTTTGGGCGCTCGCCAGATGCGGCGCACCGATGGTCAGCACAACGCCCAGAGTGAGCGCAAGCGTGAGCGAGAATAGCGACAGGCTGCGTTTCATCGAAAACCTCAAAAAAGGCGGCCGCCGCCATCGGATTTGGCTGGCCAGACCGGGATCGAAATTCAGGTTACTTCGTTTAAGGGGCCATCGGAGGAGATGAAAGCGCCCTTTTTCGAACTAAGGCGGGCCGAAAGTGACGGAAGTACGATGCCCTGGCAAGGCTTTAGCCCGCCTGCGACCGCCCCCTCCAATTGACATTGCTGGGACCCGTTCATATTTCTCCGCCAATCCCTTCGATCATGAAAAAGCCTCGCGGCATCGTGATCCAGCGCCCCGGTGGTAGTGCAATAGACCGCTCGTGCCTCACGGCCTAAAGGCCGTCTCGCGCGAGCACTTTAAGGAATGCTTTTTCGATGATCGGCTCGCTCGCCCGCAAGTTTTTCGGCTCCGCCAACGACCGGCGCATCAAGGGCTATCAGCCCCGCGTGAATGCCATCAATGCGATCGAAGCCGAAGTTGAAAAACTCACCGACGATCAGCTTCGCGCGCGCACTGAAGAATTCAGAAAACAGGTCGCAGACGGCACGCCGCTCGACGATCTGCTCGTTCCCGCTTTCGCTACTGTTCGCGAGGCCGCGAAGCGCACGCTCGGCCAGCGCCATTTCGATGTGCAGTTGGTCGGCGGCATGGTGCTGCACGAAGGCTCGATCGCCGAGATGAAAACCGGCGAAGGCAAGACGCTCGTTGCAACGCTTCCGGTTTATCTCAATGCGCTCGCTGGCAAGGGCGTGCATGTCGTCACCGTCAACGACTACCTCGCCAAGCGCGACTCCGAGTGGATGGGCCAGATCTATAAATTCCTCGGCCTCAGCGTCGGCGTCATCGTGCACGGCATCGACGACAAGGAGCGGCAGGAAGCCTATGCCTGCGACGTCACCTACGGCACCAACAACGAGCTCGGCTTCGATTATCTGCGCGATAACATGAAATACGAGCTGCCGCAGATGGTGCAGCGTCCGCATTTCTACGCGATCGTCGACGAAGTCGACTCCATCCTAGTCGACGAAGCGCGCACGCCACTCATCATTTCCGGCCCGCTCGACGACCGCTCGGAATTCTACAACACCATCGACAGCTATCTGCCGAAGCTCACACCCGAAGACTACGAACTCGACGAAAAGCAGCGCGCGGTTTCACTCACTGAGACCGGCATGGAGCGCATGGAGCAGATGCTCCGCGATGCGAAGCTCTTGAAGGCCGACTCGCTTTACGACATCGAGAACGTCTCTGTCGTCCATCACGTCAATCAGGGTCTTCGCGCGCACAAGCTTTTCACTCGCGACAAGGACTACATCGTGAAGGACGACGAAGTAGTGATCATCGACGAATTCACCGGCCGCATGATGCCGGGCCGCCGCTATTCGGAAGGTCTGCATCAAGCGTTGGAGGCCAAAGAACACGTCAAGATCCAGCCAGAAAACCAGACACTCGCCTCGATCACCTTCCAGAATTATTTCCGTCTCTACGAAAAGCTCGCGGGCATGACCGGCACCGCCTCGACCGAAGCCGACGAATTCGCCGACATCTACAAGCTCGAAGTCGTCGAAGTGCCGACCAACCTTCCCGTCGATCGCGCCGACGAACACGACGAAGTCTACCGGACCGCGGACGAGAAATATAAAGCGATCATCGGCACCATCAAAGACTGCAAGACCCGCGGCCAGCCGATCCTGGTCGGCACCACTTCGATCGAGAAGTCCGAACAGCTCGCAGCGGCCCTCAAAGCCAAGGGCTTCAAGCAGAAAGAATTCACCGATGCCGACGCCTTCCGCCCGCTCTATGACGGCGATCAGAAGTCTTCGAAGGAAAAAGTCTTCGCGGTGCTGAACGCGCGGTATCACGAACAGGAAGCGCAGATCATCGCGCAAGCCGGCATCCCCGGCGCTGTGACGATCGCGACCAACATGGCCGGCCGCGGCACCGACATTCAGCTCGGCGGCAACGCCGATATGCGCATCAAGCAGGAACTCGGCGACATGGAGCCGGGCGAGCAGCGCAAGCAGGCGGAGCAGAAGATCAAGGACGATATCGCGAAGCTGAAACAGGTCGCGCTAGGCGCGGGCGGTCTCTACGTGATCGGCACCGAGCGCCACGAAAGCCGCCGCATCGACAACCAGCTTCGCGGCCGCTCCGGCCGTCAGGGCGACCCCGGCCGTTCGAAATTCTATCTTTCGCTCGAAGACGATCTCATGCGCATCTTCGGCTCGAGCAACCTGGGCGGCATGCTCCAGAAACTCGGCTTGGAGGAAGGCGAGGCCATCGTCCATCCCTGGATCAACAAGGCGCTCGAAAAAGCGCAGCAGAAGGTCGAAGCGCGCAACTTCGACATCCGCAAGAATCTGCTCAAGTACGACGACGTTTCGAACGACCAGCGCAAAGTGATCTTCGAGCAGCGCATCGACCTGATGCGCGAGACCGACGTCTCCGAGACGATCGCTGACATGCGTCACGCCGTGATCGACGAGATAGTCACGCGCCACATCCCGCCGAATGCTTACGCCGAACAGTGGGACACCGAAGGCCTCGAGCGCGAAGTTGCCGAAGGTCTCGGCCTTAAACTGCCGGTTCAGGACTGGGCCAAGGAAGAAGGCATCGCCGACGACGAGGTGAAGGAGCGCATCATTCGCGCAGCCGATGAAGTCATGGCCGGCAAGGTCGCGAAATACGGCGCCGAGCTGATGCGTTATGTCGAGAAGTCTGTGCTGATGCAGACGCTCGACCATCTGTGGCGCGAACATCTCGTGATGCTCGAGCATCTGCGGCAAGTGGTCGGCCTGCGCGGCTTCGCGCAGCGCGATCCCCTGAACGAATACAAGTCCGAAGCCTTCTCGCTGTTCGAGGCGCTGCTCGCGCGGCTCCGCCAGGCGGTGTCGGCACAGTTGCTGAACATCGAAATCATGGAACGTCCGCCGGAACAGCAGCTTCCGGAAATGCAGGCGAGCCACATCAATCCGGATACCGGCGAGGACGAACTCGCCCAGCCCGCGCGACTCACTTCAGGCCAGCAGCCGAAGGGCGACCGCACATCGCAGAACCCGAAAGACTGGGGCAAAGTCGGCCGCAACGAACCCTGCCCCTGCGGCTCCGGCAAGAAGTTCAAGAACTGCCACGGCCGCTTCGCTTAAAAAGAGCTCACGGACTAAAAAAAGCGCCACAAACCAAGTCGGCTATAGCCGACTTGGTCATCTGATATTCCGATCTCGGGTAAACCCGAGATCGGCCGCGGCGCTTTTTTATTTCTAACTTGCCAGCGTTTAGCGCGTGAAAGAATTGACGCGGTTCTCGACCGGACGCTGCTGCGTGAACGTGCTCGCGGCCGGCGGTTGCTGTTGCGTCGTCTGCGACTGCGGCTGCGCTTGCTGTTCCGGCGCCTTCTTCTTCGCCTGCTGTTTCGACTGCTTCTTCTGCAGCTTCTTCGCCGCCGGACGCGGCGTTTCGTCTTCGTCGTCATCCGCCGCCTGCTGCTGCGCCTGCACCGAGCTCAGCGGGACGCGGCCTGCGAACGTCGGATTGGAGCCCCCGTCGTTATTCGTGCGAACCGGCGCCGCGGGCATATTGCGCGTGAGAAGCGTGCTGATGTCGTTCTGGTCTGAGTTCTGCCGCTGCTGGATCATCTGGGCGATTTCCGGCTGCAGATGATAAGCCGGGCACGGCTTCGATGGATCGAACGGCTTCATCGGATCGTTCGGCACCGCGTTGTAAATATAGCGCCGCGCGCAGACATCGATCTTCGGCTCCTGCCGCGTCACTTCGAAATGGTCGCTACCCTCTTTCAGCATGCGCCAGAACGGCACGTTCGGATTATTACGATGACGCGCGAGGTTCGCGCTGGTCATACGGAACGGGAATGCCTGCACCTGGAAGGCAAGCTGGCCGCCGTCGAACGCCTCGCGCGCCAGCGCGAAAATTTCCGCGATCTGCTCATCCGTCATGGCGTAGCAGCCGGATGACGAGCAATCGCCGTGCACCATCAGATGCGCACCGGTACGTTTATGCGCGCGGTCGAATTCGTTCGGGAAGCCGAGATCGAAAGAGAGGTGGTAGCTCGAATGTGGGTTCATCAATTCAGGACGGATCGAATAGAAACCTTCCGGCGCCTGCCGGTCGCCCTGCTTTACCTTCGGCCCAAGTTCCCCGGACCATTTGCAGATCGGAAATTTCTTCAAGAGTTCGTAGTTGCCGGCTGTCGTCTTCTTCCAGATCTCTAACTCCGACTCTTCCTTGTAGATCCGAAGCAAAATGGGCGACTCCTTCGTCATCCCCTTTTCCTGCATGAGCGCCATGGTCTGCGGCGAGATCGGGCGCAGGTGCTTCTTGTTGCCGTCGGGACCGAACATGAAGTTTTCGGCGCTGCATCCGGCAAGCACCAACGCGCAGACGGCTGTCGCCGCCGCCAAACGTATTGCTGCTCTCAGACGGCGCAAGTTCAACGAAAAACTCCCGAAATTGCGCGGAAAATCATCGGTCCCCATTGCCTAATGCGTTACCCTTGACGGCTCGTTACCGCAACCGCGGTTCCCGCAGAGCGTAAATGCGCCCGCGCACAAGTGACTGAAAAATCAGAGATTCCGGCCAATGGCCAGGAATTTGTCAGCCCGGTGTTTCCGGATTTGCTCAGCTGAAAGGCCATTGAACCCCGCTAACGCGGCCTGAATAGCCTTACCTGTTGCCGAAATCGTGGCCTCCGGATGGCGATGGGCGCCGCCTGCCGGCTCCGCGATGATCTCGTCTACGACCCCAAATCTAAGCAAATCCTGGGCCGTAATCTTCATGTTGGTCGCCGCTTCCTGGGCCTTCGTGGTGTCGCGCCACAAAATCGAGGCCGCACCTTCGGGCGAGATCACGCTGTAGATCGAGTGCTCCAGCATCAAGACTTTGTTCGCGGTCGCAATCGCGATCGCGCCGCCGGAGCCGCCCTCGCCGATGATGACGGAAACGTTGGGGACGCCAAGTGCCAATCCCGCATCGGTCGAGCGCGCGATCGCTTCGGCCTGCCCGCGTTCTTCGGCGTCGATGCCAGGATAGGCGCCTGCGGTATCGACGAGCGTCACGACCGGCACTTCGAAACGGCCAGCAAGCTCCATGAGGCGGACTGCTTTGCGATAACCTTCCGGCCGCGCCATGCCGAAATTGTGGTGGATACGCGCTTCGGTGGTCGAACCTTTTTCATGACCGATCACGCAGACGCTCGATCCCGCGAAGCGCGCGAAACCGCCGAGGATCGCCTGGTCGTCGCCGAACTTGCGGTCGCCGGCGAGCGGCGTGAATTCCTCGAACAGCTTTTCGATGTAATCGGAAAAATGCGGCCGTTGCGGATGCCGCGCGACCTGCGTCTTCTGCCAGGGCGTGAGATTCTCGTAGAGTTCGGAAAGCACAAGTTCCGACTTCGCCTCCAGTCGCGCGACATCTTCCGCGATCGAAACCGCTTCGCCGGAAGCGGCTACAGCGCGCAGTTCCTCGATCTTGGCTTCGAGTTCGGCAACGGGTTTTTCGAAATCGAGATACGTTCTCATCACGGCTCAAGGCGTTCGAGGCCTACAAGCCCCTAGAAATCGGGCGGAAGCTGCATGCCGACCCCGTCCAAGTCAAGTTACGCCGCGGAATGAACGCTATTTCTCGGCCAGCGGGTGCAGATCGCGCACCATGTTCTTGAGGCGTTCGTCGAGCACGTGGGTGTAAATCTGCGTGGTCGAAATATCGGCGTGACCCAATAGCGCCTGCACCACGCGCAGATCGGCGCCGTTCGCGAGCAGGTGGCTTGCGAACGCATGGCGCAATACATGCGGGCTGATCTTTCCCGGAGAAATTCCGGCGCTTGCTGCGAGCTGTTTCAACTCCCGCGCGACATGCTGCCGCGTCACATGCCCGCTCTCGCCGAAGGACGGAAACAGCCAGCGCTGTTGCGATGTCCTCTCCTTGTCGCGGAGCATATCGAGATAAGCCTTCATCGCGCGCTTTGCAGCATTACCAATAGGCACGAGGCGTTCCTTGTTACCTTTACCTCGCACGATGATCGCATCGCTTTTCGTGCTCGCAGCCGATACGGGCAAGGCAATCAATTCGGAAATGCGCATGCCTGAGGCGTAGAGCAGTTCGAGGAGCGCGGCGAGCCGCAGCGCGCGCAGGCGGCGTGCCTTCTCCTCTTTTGTATCGCCACCTTGCGCAGCCATTTCGTGCGCGGTCACGAGCAGCTTCGTCACCTCTGCAACCATCATGATCTTCGGCAGCGATCTTCCGCGTCGAGGACCTTCGAGCACGGCTGAGGGATCGTCGCCGCGCAGACCTTCAGTATAAAGAAAGCGATGCAGTTGCCGGATGGCGGACAGTTTTCGCGCGACCGAAGTGCTCGCGAGTTCGCACCTGGCGAGCGCCGAAAGATAGTCGCGGATCGTCTGCGTATTCGCTTTCGTGAAATCGCTGTTTTTGCCCGCGAGAAATTTCGCGTAGTCGTCGAGATCGCGCCCGTAAGCGTCGAGGGTATTCCTGCTCGCATTGCGCTCGCTAGCGATCATGTCGAGAAAGAGCGCGCGAAGATCGCCTTTGGCAGCTTTCGCTTTCGCGCTCATTTTCCGAAGCGATCCTGGGGCACGGTAATCGTGATCGTGCGCGGCTGCGGCTCAAGATAATTGGCAAGCAGCCAGGCCGCGCCATAGCCGGCTACGGCAATGGTTGCGAGAACGGTCAACAGGCGAAAGAGCGTCGGCATCTTCCGAATTTCCGAATCGCGGGCGGCAGTCCGAAGACATTTTACAGGCAACGAGGGAACCGCCATATCTGATGCTACAGGAAGATGACTATGCCCTCACCGCCGCCGATTGCGCTGCACCCCGAAGCCGACGCGTTCCGCGCGCGTCTCGGTACGCGCTCGATCGTGCTCGTGGGGATGCCGGGTTCGGGCAAAAGCTCGATTGGCCGCAGGCTCGGGCAAAGGCTTGGACTCGATTTTGCGGATGCCGATGCCGAAATCGAGCGCGCCGCCAACATGACTATCCCGGAACTCTTTCAGACCAAGGGGGAAGCGGAATTCCGCAAGGGCGAGCAGAAAGTGATCGCGCGTTTGCTCGAAGGCGGACCGCAGGTGATCGCAACCGGCGGCGGTGCGTTCGTGAACGCGGACACCCGCATGCGCATCAAGGAGAAAGGCGTCTCGATCTGGCTGAAAGCCGACGTCGAGACTTTACTCAGGCGCGTGAAACGCAAAAGTAACCGGCCACTCCTCCAGAACGCCGACCCGGAGGGCACGCTGCGCAACCTGCTGTCGGCGCGCGAAGCGACCTATGCCGAAGCCGACCTCATCATTACCTCCTGCGAGGTGCCGCATGAGGAAGTGGTTGAGGCCATCGTGAATTTGCTGGATACGTCGCTCACAGAACGCGCAACCTGACATGCCCGCTGCGAAGAAAACCAAAACCGAAATCGTAAGGGTCAAGCTCGGCAAGCGCAGCTATGACATCGTCATCGGCGAGAATCTTCTCGCAGATGCTGGCAGGCGCATCGCGAAGCTCAAGCCCGGCACCGCGGTCGCTATCGTCACCGACGGCAACGTCGCGCATCACCATCTCGCGACGCTCGAGCGTTCGCTCGAAGCAGCGAAGATTTCCTATCGCAGCGTGCTCTTGTCCGCGGGCGAAGGCACCAAGAACTACAGCAATCTCGAAACCGTCGCAGAAGCGATTCTGCAATCGCGCATCGAACGCGGCGATCTCGTGGTCGCGCTCGGCGGCGGCGTGATCGGCGATCTTGCCGGGTTCGCGGCTTCGGTCGTGCGCCGCGGCGTCGATTTCGCGCAGATTCCGACGACCCTGCTCGCGCAAGTGGACTCCTCCGTGGGCGGCAAGACCGGCATCAACTCGCCGCAGGGCAAGAACCTGATCGGCGCGTTTCATCAGCCCACGCTCGTGCTCGCCGATCTGAAAACGCTCGACACGCTGCCCGCGCGCGAATTCCGCGCAGGCTATGCGGAAGTCGCGAAATACGGCCTCATCAACGACGCAAAGTTTTTCGAGTGGCTCGAAAAAAACTGGCGCGAAGTGTTCGCAGGCGGCGCTGCGCGCGCCAAAGCCGTCGCGACAAGCTGCAAGGCAAAAGCCGCGATCGTCGGCCGCGACGAGCGCGAAACCGGTGAACGCGCGCTACTCAATCTCGGCCACACCTTCGGTCACGCACTCGAAGCCGCAACCGGTTACTCGGATCGATTGCTGCACGGCGAAGGTGTCGCGCTCGGCATGGTGCTCGCATTCAAGCTTTCCGCGAAGCTCAAGCTCTGCAAACCCACGGATGTCACGCGTGTCATCAAGCATCTTGAAAATGCCGGACTGCCGGTGCGGCTCTCGCAAGTCCCCGGCTCGCTCCCCGGACCGGACGGATTGTTGTCGCTGATGGCGCAGGACAAGAAAGTCGTGCGCGGCAAGCTCGTCTTCATTCTCGCCAAGGGCATCGGCAAGGCGTTCATTGCGAAGAATGTCGATACGAAGGACGTGCGCGAAGTGTTAAACGGCGCGCTCGCGGAATAGTTATTCGCCCGGCGCCTTCGGCACGATGGCGAGCGCATGCAAGCCCGCGCTCATTTCGTGATTGAGCAAATCGTTGACCATACGATGACGGTCGAGGCGGCCCTTGCCCTGAAACGCTTCCGCCGTCACGATCACGCGAACATGCGTGACCTTGCCCGGGATCGCGCCAGCATGACCGACATGTTGCCCGCTTTCATCGATCACCTCGATCGCTTCCGGCTTCAATGCCGCCGTCAAACGGTCGCGAATACGGTCTATGGTCTTGTCCGGTTTGGTCATGGCCGCGCCGCATAAAGCGCTAAGGTCATTCCGTCAACGCTAGGACAACAACTCGCGGTTACCGTTCAGGTTCATTGCTTGTGCGGCGGCATCGCAATCGCCATATACTCGACCCATGAAGTTCGACTCGCCCCTTTTCGACAAGATCCGCGTCAAGCCGATCGAGCGGAATAAGAAGCAGAAGCTCAAAGCGGAGAGCCCTGCCTGCGATTGGCATGCCTGTAAGGAGCCCGGTGCGCATAAGGCGCCGAAGGGCCGCGACCGTGAGGGCGAGTACTGGAATTACTGCATCGATCACGTCCGCGAATACAACGCGAACTACAATTATTTCTCGGGCATGAAGGACGACGCCGTCCAGCAGTACCAGAAGGACGCGCTGACCGGGCACCGGCCGACCTGGAAAATGGGCCAGAACGGCGGCGAGAAGAAACGCGGCAAGGCCGGCAACAACCCCGGCTTTGCCAGCCAGAGCTGGTCGGACCCCTTCCGCATCTTCGGCAGCGCCGCCGGCGCCTTCGAGCAGAAGGCTGCGGCCCCCGAGAGCCGCATGATCCGGAATGCCGAGCGCAAGGCCTTCGATACCCTTGGTCTCGATATCGACGCCACCGCCGAGGTCCTGAAGGCCCGCTACAAGGAACTCGTAAAACGCCACCATCCCGACGCCAACGGGGGCGACCGGTCCAGCGAAGACCGCTTCAGGGCAGTGGTGCAGGCCTACAACTACCTAAAGGCCCAGGGTTTCTGCTAAGCCTTGTACGGCGACCCGGAAGCCGTCCGGAACTCCTAATTCGGCCCTATCTTTGCAAGGCAATAGCCGCCTTTCGGCGAGAAAAAGCATGACTGCGAACACTGAACTGGCCCCGCTCCCGGATATGAAGGTCTCGGTCCGGCAGGTTTTCGGAATTGAGAGCACCCTCGAGGTTCCGGCTTATTCGGAGCCCGAAGCGCATGTCCCGGACACCGACCCGGACTACGTCTTCGACCGTGAAACCACGCTCGCGATCCTTGCAGGCTTTGCGCATAACCGCCGCGTGCTCATCTCTGGCTACCACGGCACCGGCAAGTCGACGCATATCGAGCAGGTTGCGGCTCGCCTGAACTGGCCCTGTGTGCGCGTGAACCTGGACAGCCACATCAGCCGCATCGATCTCGTCGGCAAGGACGCGATCGTCTTGCAGAACGGCCAGCAGGTGACCGAATTCCGCGACGGCATTCTGCCATGGGCGCTTCAGCGTAACGTGGCGCTCGTCTTCGACGAATACGATGCCGGCCGTCCGGACGTAATGTTCGTGATCCAGCGCGTACTCGAAGTGTCGGGCCGCCTGACGTTGCTCGACCAGAACAAGGTGATCCGCCCGCATCCGGCATTCCGTCTCTTTGCGACGGCGAACACGGTCGGCCTCGGCGACACCACCGGCCTTTATCACGGCACGCAGCAGATCAACCAGGGCCAGATGGACCGCTGGTCGATCGTCACCACGCTCAACTACCTCCCGCACGACAAGGAGGTGGAGATTGTGCTTTCGAAAGCGCACCACTACCGCACGTCCGAAGGCCGTGACGTCGTTTCGAAGATGGTCCGCGTCGCCGATCTCACCCGGCAGGCGTTCATCAACGGCGATCTCTCGACCGTGATGAGCCCGCGCACCGTGATTACCTGGGCCGAGAACGCACAGATTTTCGGTGACATCGGCTTTGCGCTGCGCCTGACCTTCGTCAATAAGTGCGACGAACTCGAGCGGCCGGTCGTCGCAGAGTTCTACCAGCGCAGCTTCGGAAAAGACCTCCCCGAGTCCACGGTGAACGTCGCGCTGTCGTGACGTAAGTCGAGCATGTCGACGCCCCCGAAGGGAAAGAGCACCGAAAGCCCGACCGAGCCCTTCAAGCGCGCGGTCGCAACAACCTTGCGCGCGATCGCGGGCAAACCCGAACTCGAAGTGACTTACGCGGCGGAAAAGCCCACCGTGAATCCGGAGCGGGCGCGGCTGCCCGATCCGCCGCGCCGCATGACCAAGGCCGACGCCGCGATCCTGCGCGGGCACGCGGATTCGATGGCGCTCCGGCTCGCCATGCACAATCCGCAGATTCATAAAAAAATGCTGCCGCAAGGCGAGAACGCACGTTCCGTCTTCGAGGCGGTCGAGCAGGCGCGCGTCGAGGCGATCGGCGCGCAGAGGATGTCAGGCGTCGCGCAGAATCTGACAGCGATGCTCGAAGACCGCTACCACCGCGGCCAGTACGAAGAGATTACCGATCGCGCCGACGCGCCGCTCGAAGACGCGATTGCCATGCTCGTGCGCGAGCGCCTAACCGGGCAGAAGCCGCCGGCCGCTGCGAGGAAGGTCGTCGATCTATGGCGGGACTTCATCGAGAAGCGCGCGGACCGCGACCTCAACCGGCTCGCCGAGGAAATCCACGACCAGCGCGGCTTTGCCGAAGCGATCCACGACCTCCTCGCCTCGCTCGACATGGGCGAGGACCGCTCGAACGAACAGGACGAGGACGATCAGGACGAGGAAGACGGCGCCGGTCAGGACGATAGCTCGAACGATCAGGGCCCGGCCGAACAGGACGCGAGCGATCAGTCCGCCGAGGAAAACGCCGAGCTTTCCGCCGACGAGCAGCCGGACAATGCCGCTGAATCCGAAGATGCGCCGCCTGCCGAGCGTCCCGACGACATGGATCAGGGCGACAGCGACGAAGCCGGCGAGCCGTGGCGGCCGAAGCATCCGCTTTCCAACGAACCGCGCGGTCCCGACTATCGCGCCTATACGAACAAATTCGACGAGACCGTCGGCGCGGAAGAACTCTGCGACGCCGAAGAACTCTCCAGGCTGCGCTCTTATCTCGATAAGCAGATCCAGCATTTGCAGGGCGTGGTCGCGCGGCTCGCGAACCGCCTGCAACGCCGCCTGATGGCGCAGCAAAACCGCGCCTGGGAATTCGATCTTGAGGAAGGCATGCTCGATCCGGCGCGGCTCTCGCGCGTCGTCACCGACCCGTTCCAGCCGCTGTCCTTCAAGAACGAGCGCGACACCGATTTCCGCGACACCGTCGTGACTTTGCTGCTCGACAACTCCGGCTCGATGCGCGGCCGCCCGATCACGGTGGCGGCGACCTGCGCCGACATTCTCGCGCGCACGCTCGAGCGCTGCGGCGTCAAAGTCGAAATCCTCGGCTTCACCACGCGCGCATGGAAGGGCGGGCAGTCGCGCGAAGCGTGGTTGGCTGCGAACAAGCCGCAGTCGCCGGGCCGCCTCAACGATCTGCGGCACATCATCTACAAGTCCGCCGACGCGCCGTGGCGCCGTGCGCGCAAGAACCTCGGCCTGATGATGCGCGAGGGCCTATTGAAAGAGAACATCGACGGCGAAGCGCTCGATTGGGCGCATAAGCGCCTGCTCGCGCGACCAGAGCAGCGGAAAATTCTGATGATGATCTCCGACGGCGCTCCGGTGGACGACTCCACGCTTTCGGTAAACCCCGGCAATTACCTCGAGCGCCATCTGCGCTGGATCATCGAAGAGATCGAAACCCGCTCGCCGGTCGAATTGATCGCGATCGGCATCGGCCATGACGTCACGCGCTATTACCGCCGAGCGGTTACCATCGTTGACGCAGAAGAGCTCGGCGGTGCCATGACCGAAAAGCTTGCGGAACTGTTCGAAGAAAAAGCCGCGGCTGCGCCGTCGCGCAACAGGCGCCGTTTGCACTAGATGCGCCTGATCCATTTCGGCGTCATCGCGATTTTCGGTGCGCTCGTGCTCAGCGCGTCATCGCATGCGCAGGACAAGAACGCGCCCGAGCAGATCGAAATTCAGGCGCGCGAGATCACGGCCTTCGACCGCCGTAACGCACAGAACAAGCGTTTCGGCGCACTCGAATTCGTCGGCGGCCTCGTGCTGCAGTCCACGCACAAGCATTTCGGCGGGTTCTCCGGGCTGCACATCGCGGCAGACGGCGAGACTTTCACCGCTCATTCCGACCGCGGTCACTGGCTGCGCGGAAAATTCAAACGCGACGGCGACCGCGTGACCGGCATCGAGAACGCAGAGATGGCGCCGATGCGCGGGCCCGACGGCCGCACGCTCGCCGCGCGCAAATGGTTCGACACCGAAGCGCTGACCTCGGACGGCGAATACTTCTATGTCGGCATCGAGCGCGCAAACCAGATTCTGCGCTACCGGATCGCCGACGGTCTGCTCGCGCGCGGGATTCCGATTCAAGTCCCAAGCGGCGTGCGCAGGCTGCCCTTCAACCAAGGGCTTGAAGCGCTCGCTTTCGTGCCGAGGGAAATGCCGCTTGGAGGCAGCCTGATTGCGGTCTCGGAGCTCGGCCTCGACGAGAAAGGCAATATCATTGCCTTCATTATCGGCGGTCAGTCGCCGGGCGCATTCTCGATCAAGCGCATCGGCTCATTCGAGATCAGCGATGTCGCCATCTCGCCGAACGGTCACCTCGTCGTTGTCGAGCGCTATTTTCGCTTCCTCACCGGCATCCATCTGCGCATCCGCGCGATCCCGCTCGCCGAGATCAAACCGGGAGCGCTCGTGGACGGCAAAGTGCTGTTAGAGGCTGATTCCAATTTCGACATCGACAACATGGAAGCGCTCAGCATTACAAGGAACGCCACGGGCCAGATCCTGCTGACGCTGCTCTCCGACAATAACTTCAACTATTTCCAGCGCACTGTTCTTTTGCGCTTCGTCTGGCCGCAATAAAAAACCGCCGTTACGTTACTGGCGGGTTTCTGAACGCTATCTCGCGAAACTTAGCTCGCGAGCGCCTTTTTGATCTTCTTTTTCAGAAGCAGCGCGCGCGACGAAAGATTCCCGTCGCGGGCCTTCATCAGAAAGTTGTCGAGGCCGCCATTGTGATCGACCGACTTCAGCGCATTGGTGCTGACACGGAGCCGCACGTCCTGCTTCAGCGTTTCGCTCTGCATCGTGACGTTCACGAGATTCGGCAGGAAGCGGCGCTTGGTCTTGATGTTGGAGTGGCTGACCTTGTGGCCCACGAGAACGCCCTTGCCGGTCAGTTCGCAGCGACGAGACATCGTCTAAATCCTTGCAGTCGAAAGGCGAACCGGCCGGGTTTCATGCCCGCCGCCGCCTACAGGGGTAAAAAGCGAGGCATCTCCATAGTGAGGGGTGCCAAGGGCGTCAAGCGAAGGCCGGAAGCAGCTCGAAGCCGATCTACGGGCCACAGTTAAGACTAAAACTATCCCCACGGAGCGATAGCGCGGAACTCTTGGAATCCGCAGCGGTTCAGAGGATTTGCTATGATTCCCGCCACTGAATCGGCCCGCCGGGCCCAAGAACGGAAAGAACGCCCTTCATGCGCCGCCTGGTAGCTTCCGTCGCCCTTCTGTTTCTGACCGCGAGCATTACCGGCGCGCTTGCCCAGACCACCCGGCTGGACGCCGCCTATTCGGTTCACCTGACCGGCATCCCGATCGGCCAGGGCGCGGTCATTCTCGATCTGAACGACGCGGGCTTCGCAGCGGCCGGCAGCGCAAAGTTCACTGGCCTTGTGCGCATGATCTCGAAGGGCGAAGGCACATCGATCGTGCGCGGCACCTTCGTCCAGAATCGCGTGATCTCGAGCCTCTATTCGATGCAGTCGAATTCGACCGAGCGCAACGAGAAGATCGACATCGTGGTGGAGAACGGATTTGCGAAGGAATTCTCCGTACTCCCGCCGCCGCACGACCTCGACCGCAACCGCGTGCCGATCACGCAAGCCGCCCGCACCAATGTCGTCGATCCCTTAAGCGCGGGCTTAATGCTGGTCTCCGCCGCCGGCGACGTGCTGAATCCGGACTCCTGCAACCGCACACTTCCGATTTTCGATGCGCGCTTTCGCTATGACGTCGTGCTCTCCTATCTGCGCACGGAACAGGCGCCGAAAAAAACCGACGGCTATCAGGGCCCGGTGCTCGTCTGTCAGGCGCGTTACGTACCGATCGCGGGCCACCGCACGGATCGCCCGCAGGTGCAGCAACTCGCGAACAATCGCGAACTCTTCGTGTGGCTCGCGCCGGTCGCAGGCACGCGCGTGCTCGTGCCGATCAAGGTTTCGATTTCGACCGGCGTCGGCACCATGGTCGTCGAAGCGACCCGCTTCCGCGCGACGCAGTCGCGCTAAGGCTCTATTCCGCCTGATTCTACTGGATACGATTTGGCTAAATCCGTCCGCCTGACACAGGAACGGAAAGGTCATCAAAGATGCGCCGCATCGTTGTCCCCGCTACCGCCCTGCTTTTGGCCGCGAGTGCTACTTATGCAGCCGCGCAGACGACCCGGTTGGACGCTGCCTACTCGGTATATCTCACAGGCATTCCAGTCGGCCGCGCTTCCGTTAACATTGAATTGAGCGAAGCGGGCTTCGTCGCATCGGGCAGCGCGAAGACCACCGGCTTCATTCGGCTTATTTCGAAGGGCAACGGCTCCGCGAACGTGCACGGCACATTCCAGGCCAATCGCGTGATCTCAAGTACTTTTTCCGGCCGCTTGAATACCAGCCGGCGCGAACAAAAAATCGATTTGAGCGTCGTGAACGGCTTTGCAAAGGAATACTCGATCGATCCACCCCAACAAGATCCCGACAAAAAACGCGTGCCGATAACGAATGAAACGCGAACCAACGTAGTCGATCCTATGAGCGCCATGTTGGCCCTCGTGTCGAAAGGCGACATCCTCAGCGCCGAGTCCTGCAACCGGACGCTGCCGATTTTCGACGGGCGCTACCGCTTCAACATCGTGCTCTCTTTTCGCCGAACCGAAACGATAACAACTGACGGGTATCAAGGACCGGTGCTCGTATGTCAGGCGCGCTATGTTCCGGTGGCTGGACATCACGCCGACGGAGCGGCGATCCGGCAGATGGCGGAAAACCGCGACATGTTCGTCTGGCTCGCGCCGGTTTCAGGCGCGCGTATACTCGCGCCGATCAAGGCTTCGATCTCGAGCCCGATCGGCAATTTCATCGTCGAGGCGACCCGTTTCCGCGCGACGCAGTCGCGCTGATCGTGCGATTCGCGCCTGTTAACGGGTTTTCGCGTCTTCGCAGCGGCGCCTGGTCTTCGCATCGGCTATTTCGTATCCAGTCGCCTGCCGCACACGAAATATGGTGAGAACGAATCTCGAAACCGTTCCGAGAAGCGATTCGGACGCGATTCGTTCGAGACTCGTTCCGATTCTTACCGGATGAAGACAATTCGAATTGAAGTTGTCACGAAAGAGGACACTGCAAGTGCATGAGACTCATGACTGAATCGCGCTCATGATCGCGCCGAAATTAACTTCTGGCGCGCACGAATGACGCGGGAGACGAAAGATAGACCGCAAATTAGTGGCAGACGGCGTCGGGAGAACCACATGCGGCGTGAACGCAGCGGGAAAACCAGGCCGGTCAGCGATTCGGGCGCGATTCGTTCGGAGCGTGTTCCATTCCTTAACGGAATCCGGAAAATCTAGTTCAACTTGTAACGAAACGGCACAAATCGCTTGCTGAAGACATCCCCAAAGAGCTTTGCCGATCCCTCGCGCCGCGGGCGCGGCGTCACTGCCGTGCTCGGACCCACGAATACCGGCAAGACGCATCTCGCGATCGACCGCATGCTCGCGCATTCGAGCGGGCTGATCGGCCTGCCGCTGCGGCTCTTGGCGCGCGAGGTTTATCAGCGCTGTGTCGCGCGCGTGGGCGCGGAGAATGTCGCGCTGATTACGGGCGAAGAAAAAATCCGTCCAAACAACCCGCGCTACTGGGTCTCGACCGTCGAAGCGATGCCCAAGAATCTGGATGTCGCGTTTGTCGCGGTAGACGAAGTGCAACTCGCCGCCGATTTCGAACGCGGGCATCTCTTTACCGACCGCGTTCTGAACCTGCGCGGGCGCGAGGAAACCTGGCTCCTGGGCGCCGCGACCGTGCGCGGGATTCTCACGAAACTTCTTCCGGGCCTTGACGTGATCCAGCGCCCGCGCCTCTCGATGTTGACCTTCGCGGGTGAGAAAAAACTCACGCGGCTGCCACGCCGCTCGGCAATCGTCGCGTTCTCCGCCGACGAGGTTTACGCGATTGCCGAACTGATCCGCCGCCAGTCGGGCGGCGCCGCGGTCGTGCTCGGCGCGCTCTCGCCGCGCACTCGAAATGCGCAGGTCGAAATATTTCAGTCCGGTGACGTCGATTATCTCGTCGCGACCGACGCGATCGGCATGGGATTAAACCTCGACGTTGATCACGTCGCCTTCGCTTCGGACAGAAAGTTCGACGGCTATCAGTTCCGCCAGCTCTCGGCCGCCGAAATGGCGCAGATCGCGGGCCGCGCAGGCCGCGCGCAGCGCGACGGCACTTTCGGAACGACCGGGCGCTGCGCGCCCTTCGAGCCAGAACTCGTCGAACGGCTGGAAACGCACACCTTCGAGCCGGTGAAAGTGTTGC
This sequence comes from Xanthobacteraceae bacterium, assembly GCA_019752575.1. GTDB lineage: Bacteria > Pseudomonadota > Alphaproteobacteria > Rhizobiales > Xanthobacteraceae. The sequence continues at coordinate 39,965 of JAIELW010000003.1, forward strand.
AATGGCGCAACCACGATCTGGATTTTTCATCGCTGCGTGCGCTTGACGCGAGCCTGTCCGTCATCCCGGGCGAAGCGGGCTTGACCCGCGCGCCGCTTGCAGACGATCTGCACGTGCTCGAACGCGCGTCGCGTGACCCTGAAATCGCGGATCTCGCGACCACGCCCGACGCAATCCGGAAGTTGTGGGCTGTGTGTCAGATTCCTGACTATCGGAAAGTCGCACCCGCAGCGCATTCCGAACTCGTACTGACCCTCTATGGATTTTTGATGCGGGAGGGTAGCATCCCCGCCGATTGGATCGCCGAACAGGTGGCCCTCGCCGATAGGCCCGAAGGCGACATCGACACGCTTTCGAACCGCATCGCGCAAGTGCGAACCTGGACCTTCGCGGCAAACCGTCCCGACTGGTTACGCGATCCGGAACACTGGCAAGGCATCACGCGCGCGGTCGAAGATCGTCTCTCCGACGCGTTGCATGAGCGCCTTACCCAACGCTTCGTTGACCGCCGCACCAGCGTGCTGATGCGGCGCCTAAGAGAGAACACGCGCTTGGAGACTGAAATCAAGGAAAGCGGTGAGGTGATCGTTGAAGGTCACGTCATCGGACGCTTGCAGGGCTTCGAATTCGCAGCCGACGCTTCCGGCGGCGGGCCCGACGCAAAGGCCCTTCGAGCCGCAGCGCAGAAGGCGCTCGCGGGCGAAATCGAGAAGCGCGCAGACGATCTCGACAAGGCGGGCGACGACAAGATCGTGCTCGCGAACGATGGCCTCGTGCGCTGGAACGGTGAGCCGGTCGCGCGTCTCGTAGCCGGCGACGTCGCACTGAAGCCTCGTGCGCAATTGATCGCAGACGAGCAACTCACGGGTGCCCCGCGCGACAAGGTCGCGGCGCGCATCGAGAAGTGGCTCGACGCTCACATTGAAAAGCTGCTCGGGCCGTTGAATGCGCTTCAAAAGGCCGAAGACGTGACCGGCATGGCGCGCGGCGTTGCGTTCCAGTTGGTCGAGTCCCTCGGCGTGCTGGATCGCGTGAACGTCGCCGACGAAGTGAAGGGGCTCGATCAGGAGGCGCGCGGCCAGTTGCGCAAATATGGCGTTCGCTTCGGCGCTTATCACATCTATATTCCGGCGCTCTTGAAGCCTGCGCCGCGCCAGCTCGCGCTGCTGTTGTGGGCGCTGAAGCACGGCGGCCTCTCGCAAAAGGGCATGAGCGAATTGCCGGCGCTCGCAGCTTCAGGCCGCACGTCGATTCCGAACGACAAGGAAATCCAGAAATCGCTCTATCGCGCGGCCGGCTATCGCGTCGCCGGAACGCGTGCGGTGCGCGTCGATATTCTGGAGCGGCTTGCCGATCTCATTCGCCCCGCCATCGGCTGGAAGCCAGGCGCCCCCGGCGAGAAGCCGCAAGGCGCGATCGACGGCTTCGGCTTCACCGTTGCCGTCGGCATGACGTCGCTGGTCGGCTGCGCCGGCGAAGACTTCGCATCGATCCTGAAGGCGCTCGGCTATCGCATGGATCGCCGCCCCGCGCCGGTGGAAGCGAAACCGGAAGAAACCAAAACGCAAGCTGCTGCGGCCGAAAGCACACCGCCAAACGAGGCTGCCGTCGAGCCGGTCAAAGAAACCGCTTCGCCTCCTGAAACGATCGCGACCGACCCCGCCATGCTCGAAGTCCACTCCATCGTGACCGGCCCGGAGCTTCAGCCGGTGCCGGAAGCAACTCCGCCTGCGCCCGGCTCCGTTACAGCCGAAACGCCGATGATCGAAGTCTGGCGTCCGGGCCGCCCGCGCACCGATCGCAAGCCGGAGCGAAAGCGGCCGCCGCGCAAGGAAGAAGCGAAGCCCGCCGACTCTTCGGCGGACAATGCGGCCGCCAAAGAGCGCCCGCGTCACGAACGCCGTGACAAGCGCGGCAAGGACAGGGGCAAGGACAGGGGCAAGGACAGGGGCAAGGATCGCGGCAAGCGCGACAACGCGAATTTCAAGCCGCGGCCCGAGCGGAAAGAAAAGCCGATCGATCCGAACTCGCCGTTCGCTTCGCTCCTGGCGCTCAAAGAAAAGCTCCTGTCCGACAAGAAGGACGGTAGTTGAAGGCGGCGGCCGGCGCTTCCCAGCGTCTCGACCGCTGGATCTGGCATGCGCGGATCGTAAAGACGCGCTCGATCGCGGCGAACCTGGTTGCCGAAGGCTATGTTCGCGTGAACGGCGAACGAGCGGAGCAGCCCGCGCGAACGATCAAGCAAGGTGACGTGCTGACAATCGCGCTACCGGCACGCGTCCGCATTCTGAAAGTGACCGGCATTTTGCCGCGCCGGGCTGACGCAGGCGCGGCGAAAGACACATATGAGAGTTTAACCGCACGGAACTGACCGGCGGCGCTGCGCTTGGCAAATCCGGACCCCTGCGCTACTCCGCAGCTCGCTGATAACCCGAGCCGATCATGACCTACATCGTCAACGACAAATGCATCCGCTGCAAATTCATGGACTGCGTCGAAGTCTGTCCGGTGGACTGCTTCTACGAAGGCGAGAACATGCTCGTGATTCACCCAGACGAGTGCATCGATTGCGGCGTTTGCGAGCCGGAATGCCCGGTCGATGCCATCAAACCGGACACTGTTCCAGGGCTAGAGAAGTGGATCGCACTCAACGCCGAATACGCGAAACAGTGGCCGAACATCACGATCAAGCGCGACCCGCCGGCGGACGCCAAAGACTGGGAAGACGTGGAGGGCAAGGAGCAGCATTTCTCCGCCAAGCCAGGTAAGGGCGACTGACCCGCTTCCCGCCGCACGATAACCATGTCCGGCCTGCAATCTTGCTCGCACCGCGGCAAACCATTGATTTTTTGGGAAAATGTGCTATATTTCCCACAGTCGCCCGTTTTGATCGCAATATATAGGGCGCTCCGAGGAGCCGCCCGACCCGAATCCAAGCGTAGAAGCTGTTTTCACACGCCTTACCCTTCGTAGGGCGCGCAGAAGTAGCATCGCCGCGAGGGTTCAACTGGCGTCTGACGGAACCAGGTGTCGCGTAATGCCGGTATACCGGCGCAGGAGCAGAAGCCAGAAATGACCACCCCCAAGAAGACCCAGACCCGCCAGGGTTTCAAGACCAACGAGTTCATCGTTTATCCGGCTCATGGCGTCGGTCAGATCGTCCGCATCGAGGAACAGGAAGTTGCGGGCTACAAGCTCGAGCTCTTCGTCATCTCCTTCGCCAAGGACAAGATGACGCTGCGCGTTCCAACGTCGAAAGCGGCGTCGGTCGGCATGCGCAAGCTCGCGGGTCCGGACATCGTCAAGCGCGCGTTGGAAACTTTGAAGGGCAAGGCCCGCATCAAGCGCACCATGTGGTCGCGCCGCGCGCAGGAATACGAAGCGAAGATCAATTCGGGCGATCTCATCCAAATCGCCGAGGTCGTGCGCGACCTCTTCCGCTCCGAGAGCCAGCCGGAACAGTCCTATTCGGAGCGCCAGCTTTACGAAGCCGCGCTCGACCGTATGGTCCGCGAGCTTTCGGCGGTCGAAGACGTGACCGAAACCGAAGCCGCGAAGATGATCGAAGCGCAGCTCATGAAGGCGCCGACGCGCAACAAGGCGAAAGCCGAAGGAGCGGACGAGCAGGAAGCCGCTGCCTGAAAAGATCGAAACTGAAATACGAAAAGGCCCGGAACGATCCGGGCCTTTTTGTTTGTCCTATTCGGTAACGATCTTCACGACATCGCCGGGCGTGAGGCGCGCGCCGCGCTGCAATCCGTTCAACACCAGAAAGCGCTCGAGATTGCGGTCCGAGAAAGCCGAGCGCGAAGCGAGCCGCTCCGGCGTATCCCCCGCGACGACACGATAGAGCCTGATCTTCAGAGGCTTGATCGCCTGCGCTTCCTCCGCGGTGACGCGGCGGAAGCTCGATGCGGCCGCGCGGAATGCCGCTTCGAGCGGCGGCGAGAGTTCGCGCGCCGCGAACGCGATGCGGTAGACGTCGCTGCCGAAGCGGATGGCATAGAGCCGGAACGCCCATTGCTCACCGCGCGCGACCGCCGTCGCCGCCTCGAAGCCGTTGATCTGGAATGTCTCGATCGTGGCCGGATCAATGCCTTCGACCCAGCCCTTCGAGATATAATCGGGCAGCGTCTGCGACTGCTCGACGCGCACCGCATCGAGGCGCAGCGCCTCGCGGCCGTTCTGGGTCGCACCCAGCACAGCCTGCGGCGTGTTTTCAAGCGCGAACCCCTCGGGCGCGGTGAAGGCGAAGCCCAGGTTGGGATGCAGGAACAGGCGACCGCGCACGAAGCCTTCCTTCGGATCGTCGCCATAGGTCACGCCGTCGAGCGCGCGCAGGAACGCCTCGCGGTCGCGCTCGGTCGCGCGAGGATTAACGAACTGCTTCGCGTTCGCGACCGCGATCGTGATGCGCGCGGGCGTGCCGGGATGACTCGAGAGGAACTCCATGTCCTTCGGCTGATTTCCGCCGAGCGTAGCGGCGCGAAGCTGTGCAAAGCGGTTCATCGAGGTAAGAAAACGCCACGCGCCGTAAGGATCGTAACCGGCGCGCGAGGCGATGCCGACACCGACCGCATCGGCCTCCAGCTCCTGCCCCTGTGAGAACCGCGCGATCGTAAGCCGCGACTGCGCGAGCGCCAGCGCGCCGAGCTGCGGGTCACTCAGGGTTTCGGAGATTGCGCGGCTGTTCAGCACCGCGGCGCGGATCTGGTCCTCGCGGATCGCAGCGTGCCGCGCGACAACATGCGCCATCTCGTGCGAAAGCACCGAAGCGAGCTCCGAAGTGTCGTTCGCAAGCGAGATCAGTCCGCGCGTGACGTAGAGCGAGCCGCCAGGCAAAGCGAAAGCGTTGATCGCGGGCGAGTTCAGGATCGTCACGCGATATTTCAACTCGGGCTTTTCGGAAGCCGCCTCCAGACGGGTGATCGTCTGCTCGATCAGCGCCTGCAGCGCGGGCGCGCGGTAGACCCCGCCGTAGGTCGAAACCAGCCGCTCGTGTTCCTTGCGCTGGGCGGGCGGCAGGGATTCCGCGATCGGGTCGGACTCCTGCGGTTTGCCTTGCGTCCAGCTATCGAGATTGATTGTCGAGCAGGACGCGAGCGCGAGCGAAAGCACGGCGCCGCTGAAAACGGCACGGAATCGCTTCAACTGCTTCGCGAGCTCTACCATCATTGGCGCTGCGGGATATCTCAATCCAAGAGTTCGATGGCCTGCGTGAGGTTAACTTCTATGGCAGGGCCGCCCCAGGAGAACAAAATACCTCTAACGCGAACGCGCTTGCCACGCCAGCTTTTCGGATCGGAACCCTGTGCCGTCAGGCTTTTACGAATGCTATCCGGCACGACCACCGTGAAATCTTCCGTGAAGCGCCGGCCGAAATCGAGATAAACGCGGCCGCGCTGCTCGCCGACGCGGCGGATCATGCCTTCGACGACGACAAAGCGGCCCTCGGCCGCAAGCAGCGCTGCGATACTTTCCGCATCGAAGACTTCGAACTTCGCTTCTTTCCAGAGACCCGCCTTCGCGTTTCGCGCCTTCGTTTCGAATTGCAACAATGCCTTCACGCATTTGTCATTCGCGGATGGAAGCACACGCACGATCCCGCGCAATACCATTTCCGCCTCCAGCCAGGTTTTTCCGCCGACCAGCACTGCCCGCACGGAAATTCTGCCGTAGCGATCTTTTTCATCCGAAGAAACGAACAGCGTCGCTTCTTTCCCGCCTGCGACTTCCGCAAGCGTTTCCTTCGCGCGCGTAACCGCGTTCTCGTCACCATCGATCGGCAGCGGCCCGATCACACTTACGAGCCGTATCACGCGGCCGTCGGCGAGCTTCAGCGAAGCTCCCTCCGGCACCTCCGCGATTCGGACGGCCTCCGGCTTGCCGCCGCACAACGCCGGCCCCTCCGCTGCCACAGGCAAGACGGTAGACATTACGAGCAAGACACCGAGGAAAAGGCGGAAACCGGGGACACCCATCGCAACATGATCCTGCGGCAGGCTGAAAGCGCTGCAAAGCCCTCTCCCGCTGTGTTAGACCGGGCCCCGCACTTGAGGTCCCGTAGCTCAGCCGGATAGAGCAGCGGTTTCCTAAACCGAAGGTCGCAGGTTCGATTCCTGCCGGGACCGCCAATTCCTATTCCGGCCACATCCGTTGTTCATGGCTAGCGTGACGAAATCCCAAAATTGCCCGCGGCGAATGGAATGATCTTGACCCTACGCAGACTCATTTTCGCGCTGATCGGCGCGGCCGCCTTCCTCGCGCAGCCCGCGCTCGCGCAGAATCAGCAGAGCAACGAGGAAATCCGCTCGCGCTTGCAGACCATCGGCTCGGTCTTCGAATATGTCGAAACGGGCATTACCGCGCAGAGCCGCCGCTCGGAGCTGACCAGGCTCCGCGACGCCATCGAGCCCTTGCGAAACGAAATCGGCCAGATCATCGAGCGCCTCGAGCCGCGGCTCGCCGAAATCGAAACGCGCGCCAAGGCGCTCGGACCCGCACCCGCGAAGGATGCACCATCGGAAGCGCAGAGCGTTGCCGACCAGCGCAAGCAGTTCGGCGCTCAGCATGCGGAGATCGACGGTCTCTTGAAGCAGTCGCGCGTGCTGGCGACGCGCGGCGACCAGCTCGCGGGCCGCATCGAGGAAATCCGCCGCGCACGGATCGCTGACCGCCTGTTCGAGCGCTCGATGAGCATTCTCGATCCGAAGCTCTGGCTCGGTGCCTTGCAGGCGATCCCCGGCGAGTTTCGCGCAGCCGTTACCTCTTCGCGCGATTGGCTGAACACCGTCTCTAGCTATCCCGGCGTCGTGCAGAGCGCGCTTGTCGCGTTTCTTCTATGCATGGTCGCGGTATTCGGAATTTTCTTCGCGCAGCGCTGGCTCACCCGCTACTTCACGCAGACCGGCGACTACCCGAAGGATGTGCCGCTGCCGCGGCTGCGCCGCGCGAAGGCGGCGCTTCGCGACTCGATCCTCGGCGCGGTTGCGCTGCCGCTCGCCTTCTATGTCGTCATCGAAATTCTTTCGTCGTTCGATTTCCTGATCGAACGCGCGCACCAATCCGCACTCGGCATCCTCGCCGCGGTAACGCTCTATGCGACCGGCCGGGCGCTCGCCGGCGCCCTTCTGCGGCCTGGCGACCTGCCGCGCCGCGTGCTGAACATCAGCGACGAAACCGCCATCCGCTTTTACAGCTACGCGACCTACGGCCTTCTGATCGCGGCCATCGGCGCCTCGCTGAACATCGTTCACCGCAGTCTCGGCGCACCACGTGTCATGATCACGGCGACAAGCGCGCTGATGGCGGGACTGATCGCTGTCATCATTATCCGCGCGCTCCTGAAGACACGGCAGGCGGTCGAGGAAGGCAAGGAAGACCCCGCACCGAACTGGATGCGGCTGGTGCTGTGGATCATCGCCGCCGTGATCTTGGGAAGTGTACTTACCGGTTATATCTGGCTCGCTTCCTTCCTCACAAGCCGCCTGATCCACGCCGCCATCGTGATCGCGAGCGCCTACGTCATCCTGCAACTGATCAACGCCTATTTCGACGAGGGTCTGCAGGCACACACGCAGCGCGGCCGCTCTTTTGCGTCCACGCTCGGCATCCGCACGCAAAGCCTCGAACTTGCAGCGGCGCTCTTCGCGGGCGCGGCGCGCGTACTCCTATTCATCGTCGCGCTGTTCCTGATCGTCGGAAACTGGGGCACCTCGCTCACCGACCTCGCGGCGAGCTTCGACCGCGCTTCGTTCGGGATCGAGTTCGGAAAACTGCGCGTCTCGCTCTACGACATCGGCGCCGCGATCATGGTACTGTTGATCGGCGTTTACCTGTCGCGCATTCTACAGCGCTGGCTGTCCAACACGGTACTGCCGAGAACGCGGCTCGATCAAAGCCTCAAGAACTCGATCGCCACGATTGCGGGCTATATCGGCGTGATCGCGGCGATCTCGCTCGCGCTCGGCCGGCTCGGACTGAACCTTGAAAACATCGCGCTCGTTGCCGGCGCACTCTCGGTCGGTATCGGCTTCGGTCTTCAGGCGATCGTCTCGAACTTCGTGTCCGGTCTCATTCTTCTCACCGAGCGGCCGGTGAAGGTCGGCGACATGGTCAACGTGAAGGGCAATGAAGGCATCGTGCGGCGCATCAGCGTGCGGTCGACCGAGGTCGAGACCTTCGACCGCGCAAGCGTCATCATTCCCAACTCCGAGTTGATCACGAGCGCGGTGACGAACTGGACGCATAAGGACGAGGTCGCGCGCATCGCCGTGAAGGTCGGCGTGTCCTACGATTCGGATACGGAGAAGGTGCGGGACATCTTGCTCGCGGAGGCGAAGCGTCATCCGCGCGTATTGAAAGAGCCGGAGCCGGCCGTCTTCTTCATGCGATTTGGCGACAGCGCGCTCGAGTTGGAACTTCGCTGCATTGTCAATTCCGCGAATTTCAGGTTATCGACGTCGAGCGATCTGCACTTCGCAATCCTGAGATCCTTCCGCGAGAACAAGATCGAGATTCCGTTCCCGCAGCAGGACATGCGGATCGTCGATCCGTCGGCCAAAAATCTTTTGCAGAAGACGGACAGCGGCCCGGCAGCCGCGTCGGGCCAGAGTTCCCATCCGGCGGAAGCGCCGGCAAGCAAGCGTTAAACTTTTCCGGGCTACGACGGACGACTCATGCGGCGGGGACTCATGGATATCTGTACCGTACTCGGATTTCTGGCGCTCGCCGGATGCACGGCGACGACGCAAGCGCCGCAGCAGCCTGCGTTCTACGACAACCTCGCGCGCGCCGAGGCCCAGTTGAACGTGAACGCGGCGGCGTCACTCCTATCCGATTATCGCCGCAGAAACGGCCTGCCGCCGGTCGAGATCGACGTGCGGCTGGTCGAGATGGCGGAGGCGCAGGCGAAAGCCATGGCGCAACGCAATCAGGTGACGCACGATCCGGGCGGAAAAAATTTCAACCGCCGTCTTGCCGCCTCCGGCTTCAACGCGAAGGGCGCCGCCGAAAATATCGGCGCGGGCTACCACACGCTCGCGGAAGCTTTCTCCGGCTGGCGCGACTCGCCTTCGCACAATAAAAACATGCTGCTCTCCGGCGCGACCAAGATCGGGATCGCAACCGCCTACGCGCCGAATTCCAAATACAAAGTGTTCTGGGCGCTCGTACTCGCGGAGCCGGACAAGTAGCGCTACAACCTCCGGAAAGTCCGGAGAAGCGTAATGCTGCCCAAGGCCTCAAGCTTTGACGAATTGACGCGGAATTTCCGCTGGCAGATTCCTGACCGCTACAACATCGGCGTCGATATCTCCGACAAATGGGCGGCCAAAGACCCTGAGCGGGCCGCAATCGTGCACGTTCACCCCGACGGCCGCAGCGAGACGTTCTCGTTCCGCTGGCTTTCTGAAACTTCCAATCGCCTCGCGAATGTTTTGCGCGCGAAGGGCATCGAGCGCGGCGACCGCGTGATCATCTACATGCCGCAGGCGCCGGAAGTCGCTGCCTGTCATGCCGCGATCTACAAGCTCGGCGCGGTCGCGCTCCCCGTCGCCATCGTGTTCGGACCGGAAGCGATTTCCTATCGCCTGCAAAATTCCGGCGCGAAGGCCGTGATCACCAACGCGCAAGGTGCCGCAAAAGTAAAAGAAATTCGCAGCGAAGCGCCCGAGCTGAAACTCGTGATCTCCATCGAAGGCGCAAGCGACAGCGTCGAAGATTTCAGCACGCTCGTTTCCAAGGCGTCTTCATCGTTCACACCGGCCGATACCTCGCCCGACGATCCGGGTTTGATGATCTACACGTCAGGCACGACCGGTCAGCCGAAGGGCGCGCTGCACGGTCATCGCGTCGTGCTCGGGCATCTGCCGGGCGTGGAAATGCCGCACGATTTTTTCCCGCAGCCCGGCGATCTGTTCTGGACGCCCGCCGACTGGGCCTGGGCCGGCGGGCTTCTCGATGTGTTGCTGCCTTCGCTGCATCACGGCGTGCCGGTGGTATCGCGCAAGTTCGACAAATTCGATCCGGAAGAAGCCTACGCGCTGATGGCGAAGCACAACATTCGCAATGTCTTTATTCCGCCGACGGCGCTGCGCATGCTGCGTTCGGCAAAAAGCCCGCGCGGGCGGCACGATCTCAAACTGCGCACGCTCGGCTCCGGCGGCGAGTCCTTGGGCGCCGAAACTTACGATTGGGGCAAGGAAGCCTTCGGCCTCATCATCAACGAGTTTTACGGCCAGACCGAATGCAATCTCGTACTCGGCTCCTGCCATATGCTCGGCGTGTCGAAACCCGGCGCAATCGGCAAAGCGATTCCCGGCCACGAAGTCGCAGTCATTCGCGAGGATGGTTCGGTCTGCAAGCCGGACGAACTTGGGCAGATCGCGGTGAAGCGACCGAACCCGGTGATGTTCCTCGGATATTGGAAACGCGAAGAGGCCACGCGCGAGAAGTTTATCGGCGACTGGATGCTCACCGGCGATCAAGGGATCATGGACACTGAGGGCTATTTCTTTTTCGTCGGCCGCGACGACGACGTGATTACGTCATCGGGCTATCGCATCGGCCCCGGCGAAATCGAGGATTGTCTCATCCGCCATCCGGCGGTGGCGCTCGCGGCGGTCGTCGGCAAGCCGGACCCGATCCGCACCGAAATCGTGAAAGCATTCGTGCAGCTCAAGCCCGGTCATGCGGCGTCGGAAACGCTCGCCTCCGAAATCCAGAATTTCGTGAAGACACAGCTCGCCGCGCATGAATATCCGCGCGAAGTCGCCTTCGTGGATTCGATGCCGATGACGACGACCGGGAAAGTGATCCGCCGCTTGCTGCGGGAGCAAGCCTGAATAAAATTTGTCGTCATGCCCGGCCTTGTGCCGGGCATCCACGTCTTAACAACCCTTCAGGAAACAAGGCGTGAATGGCCGGGACGAGCCCGGCCATGAAGAAGTTAGGCTGGTTTCCTCCAGACGAAGACGTGCAGATCGAGCTTGCGCTTGGTCACGAAGAACAGCATCAGCGATTCGAAAATCATCGCGGCAGAGATCGCGATTGCCGCGCCATAGAGCTTCAGGTGCGGGATCAGGATGAAGCAGAGCGACAGATTGACGACGAAGGCGCCGGCATAGATCAGCGCGCAGGATTTCTGCTCGCCGACCATGTTCAAGAGCCGCTCAACCGGGCCGACGCCCGCGCGCGCGAGTAAGCCGATTGCGAGCACAAACAGAAGCCCATAGCCGGAATCGAAGCCCTCGCCGAATAGTGCTAGCAGGAATTTGCCGATCACGAGCAGGCCGAGCGTGCCCGCGAGCGACGGCCAGAACGTCCACTTGATCGAGTCGGCGAGAAAGCGCTCGAGTTTTTCGCGCTCGTCCGCGACGTGGTACTCCGCAAAGCGATGCGCGGTTGCAGCCGCTACCGCGAAATAGACGAAGGCGACCAGCGCCAGAATTTTCGTCGCCGCGTAATAGACCGCGACCTCGTCGGGCTCGACGAAAATCTCGAGCACGAGAATGTCGGTGTAGGTCAAAAGGAAATAGAAGCTCTCGACCAGAAAGATCGGAAACGCGGTCGTAAGCCAGAATTTCGTTTCGTATTTGCGGGGGCCAGCCGGGACTTTCTTGCGAAGGCGGAAGCCCATCATCACCAATTGCGCGACGGTAACTAACCAATAAGCGAACACGGTGGAGGCCATCGCATAGAGCGCGGTGTTCGGCATGCCCGCGTAATGAAAGCCCGCCATGAACGCGAGGATTACGAGCGGGCGCACGATGTAGCCGGGCGCCAGCGCCATATCGATCCAGTTATAGGATCGCGAGATACCGTCCTGCGCGGCGCTGAGTGCATGCATCGGCAAGCATGCGCACATCAGCACGAGCGGCACGACATAGTGATTGTCGAGATGCTTTTGGAAGGCGAAGAGAACCGCGATCGTCACGCCTGCGACCGCTGTTGCGATCGCGACCACAAGCCAGCGGCTCGCGAAGATGTAGCCACGCAGCCGCGCGAAATCGCCTTGCGTCTGATATTCCGGAATGAAGCGTTGCGCCGCCGTGCACAGGCCAAGCGGCACGAGACTGCCGAGCAGCAACAGCCACGTCCAGACATAGACATAGATGCCGAATTCGTAGCGGCCCATCCAGCGCGCGAGAATGATCTGCGAGAGGAACGCGACCGCCGCGCCCGCCACGCGAATGACGAAGGCGGTCGCCGCGCCACGCCGCGCGACCGAGTGATCGCTGGTACCCGTGAACAGACCGATGGCGCGCGCAATCAGCCCGCGCGCGATCGCGCGCAGATTGCGCTGTTCAGGCCGATCGTGATTGGCAATCAACACGCCAATCTTCCTGTCCCGGACTTTCGCCCGCATTTTAGGAACAAGTATCAGAGTGCCGTTAAGAAACCCTTCAGGAAATGCGCGTGGCGTCAGCCCTTGAAGCCGCCGCCTTGCAGATACGCAATTTCCTCAGGCGTGGATTTGCGCCCCAATATCTCGTTCCGGTGCGGGAAACGCCCGAAGCGCGCAATCGCGTCGCGGTGGATCTCGGCATACTTAATGTTCTCTTGCTTGCCGCCGGCTTCCATCAGCGCCACGCAGCGCTGCTGATCGGAGAGCGCTTCGGAGTGCATGTAGGGCATATAGAAGAACGTATGCACTTCCGGATCGACCGCCTTGTCGCGGCCTTCCGCGATGGCGCGATCCGCAATCTGTTTTGCCTTTTCGTCCGACGCAAAAGCCTTCGGCGAGCCGCGAAACATGTTGCGCGGAAACTGATCGAACAGAAGCACCAGCGCGAGCGAGCCATAGGCCGAACGCTCCCAGTGTTCGAGTTCGCCGTGCATGCCGGCTTCGTAGGTTTCCAGAAATCGCGCGCGGATCTGTTCGTCGAACGCGGGATCGGGCTTGAACCATTTGTCCGGCCCCGCGTCCTTCCAGAACAGAAAAATTTCCTCCGGTCGCGCTACTGCCATTTAGAGTCTGTATGCCTTCGCCTGGATTTTCTCGTAGAGCCCGGCGTCCAGCGGAACATACGCGCCCTGTTGCGGATCGTTGAAGTAGACTTCGTCCTTCACCGCCGAAGGGTCGAAGCCTTCCTTCACGAGATCGACCTTGCGTTGTTTAAACGTGCCGGTGACATCGAGTTCCCGCTTCAGACGAATAAAGATCGGCCGCGCATATTCGGGCAGCGATTTCGCGACATGCGCGCGCAAGGCGGCGAGATCGAGATGGCCGTTCGAGACGACCGCGATCATGCCGGCCTTGCCGTCATAGCCTTTGACGGGCACGCCATAGACCGTCGCTTCCTGCACACCGGGGAACACCGTGAAGGCCTCTGCAACCTCGTTGGTCGAGACGTTCTCGCCCTTCCAGCGGAAGGTGTCGCCGATGCGGTCGATGAAATAGAAATAACCCTTGTTGTCCTGCCGCAGGAGATCGCCGGTACGGAACCAAGCGTCGCCCTTCTCGAAGACATCGTAGAGAATTTTCTTCTTCGTCGCTTCCGGATCGGCGTAACCCTCGAAACGGCTCGTGGGTTTGCTCGGGTCGTTCAGAATCTGACCGATCGCCTCGCCGACCTCGCCCGGCTCGCAGACGATGCAGAAGCCTTGCTTGTCGCGCACCGGCTGCTCGGCCTCGACATCGAATTTCACGATGCGCGTCGGGAAGCGGTGCGCGAGATAGGAAGGCAGCCTGCCGACCGCGCCGGGCGTGCCGTCGAAGTTGAAGCTCGCGACATTTCCTTCCGTCGCCGCGTAAAACTCCAGCACGCGCGGAATCCTGAAGCGCTCCTGGAACACCGGCCACACATCCGGCCGCATGCCGTTGCCGCAACAGACGCGGATCGAATGCCTCTTCTCGTTGTCGTTCGGCGGTGCAGTGACGAGATAGCGGCATAGCTCGCCGATATAAATGAAGGCCGTGCACTTCCACTTGACGCAATCGTCCCAGAATTCGCGCGCCGAAAACTTCTCGCGGATGATGACGGTACCGCCGCCGATCAGCGTGGCACCCGTCGCGACCATGCCGCCATTCGAGTGATACATCGGCAGGCAGTCATACATGCGATCGGAAGGCTTGGTGCCGATCGCGCCGGCAAAGCCGTTCGCAGCCAACATCAGACGATAGTGATTGATATTCGCGGCTTTCGGCAGCCCGGTCGTGCCGCTCGTATAGATAAAGAGCGCGCGGTCGTTGATATCGAGATCAGGCCGGTCGGCGGCAGGAATGGAAGATTTGTCCATCGCCGCAACCGCGGGCTCGATGCGATCGTATTCGTTCGACTCGCCATGCACCCAGACTTTCGGCGTGCCGGAGATTTGCACCTTCGCGCCGTTGAAGGAATTCAGGAGCCGCGTATCCACAATGACGTGCTTGGGCGCGACAATCGAGATCGAATGAGCGAGCGGCGTGCCGGTGAGATTGGTGTTGAGCAACGCGACGACCCCACCCGCGCGCAGAATGCCAAGCCAGATCACGACATATTCGGGCCGGTTCAGCATCAGGAGGCAGACGACATCGCCCTTGCCGACGCCCTGCGCCCGCGCCCAGCGCGCATACTGGTTCGCACGCGCGTCGAGCTCGCGATAGGTGAAACGCTCGCGATCCGAGATCAGCGCTTCCTTGTCGCCGAACTTCCCGGCGAGGTCTTCGACCACCCACGGAAAGATGCGCTTCGGATTTTTCGCGATCGGTGTCGTCATGCGCAGCGTCGAAAGCGCGCCGCGCAGATATTTGAACTCTTGAATGAGACCCATTTTCTTCCCCTTACGGCCACGCACTTCACAGCGCCTTTCCGTAACGTCAGCTTCCGACAGGTTGCCGGAAGTGGGCAAGTGCGAAGAGGGAAAAAGACCTAACGGTTTCCGAGGGCTAACGGGTTATCGGTCAGCGCCGCCTTATCAGGCATATCGACCTGCGGAACGCCCAGAAACGCATCGAACATTTTACGCACCGTTTCGGGCGGGAGGTCCTTGGTGATGCAGACCATACGGCTTCTGCGGTCGGCGTCGGGCCAGGCTTCGAGCCGCGCAGGCGGATGCATCAGATGCTGCACAACATGGAACACGACCGGACGATCCGGGTCGTCGGCAAGCTGCACGATGCCCTTCATGCGGAGCAGTTTGTCGCCGTGGGCGGAGCGCATGAGATCGAGGAACATCTCGAGCGTATTCAGCGGAACCGGCTTGTCGGTCGCGATACTGAAGCTCTTGATCGAGGCGTCGTGGCGCGACGCCTGATCGTGATTGTGATGATGATGATGGCCGTGCCCTTGGTGATGATGCGTATGCGCGTCTTCTTCCGCGGCAATCACCGCTTCCTCGCGCAGCCAACGCGATACATCGGGGATTTTCCGCTCCGGGTCGTATAGCCCCGCATTGAGCAATTCTTCAGCGCGCGCCTTGCCTTCGAGTAAGGTCGCGGATGGATTCAGACTCTTCAGCCGCTCACGAAGCGCGGGGAGCTGCGCAGCACCCTCCGGCAAATCCGTCTTCGTGATCACGATGCGGTCGGCCATCGCCGCCTGCTTCACCGCTTCTTCGTGGTTGTCGAGCGTCTTCATGCCGTTCACGGCATCGACCAGCGTGACGACGCCGTCGAGCCGGTAGCGCAGCGTGAGATAAGGCTGCGTCATGATGATGTGAATAACGGAGGCCGGATCGGCGATGCCGGTGGTTTCGATCACCACGCGGTTGAAAGGCTTGCAGCGATTGTTGTCGCGTGCGCGCAACAGATTCTCGAGCGAGTTGACGAGATCGCCGCGCACCGAGCAGCACAGGCAGCCGCTCGCGAGCAGGATCACGCCTTCCTCCACGATCTCGTAGAGATTGTGGTCGATGCCGATATCGCCGACCTCGTTCACGAGCACGGCGGCATCCGAAAGCGCCGGGTCTTTCAAGAGACGATTGAGCAGCGTGGTTTTGCCAGCACCGAGAAAGCCGGTGAAGACATTGAGCGGTATCGGCTCGATAGGTCCCGCCGATCTCGCGGGCTGATCGCTCACGATTCCGAATCCGGCCGCTTCTGCGGATTGGGCGCGACTTTCGGCAATCGCAGCGGCCTCTCGGGCTTCGCGTCTTCCTGCGGCCCGAAGCCTGCCGGCAGCGGCGCGAAAGCGGAATTCGATTTCGCAAGGTTATGGCCCGGCGTGACGATTTCCATGCGCCCGTTCACAAAGGCAACCGCAATCGGCCGCCCGCGTTCGTCGCGCGCCGGTCCGGTGTGTACCCGGATCGGCTTCATCGACGGCGGCAATTCGCTCATCAGCGCGGCGCGGTTGAGCTTCAGCGCACGCAGCGCGTCTTCCGGCGTTTCGACATCGTCTTCGTCGAGTTCGTCGCCGGAGTCCGACATCGCAACACGGCGGTTGCGATTCTTGCCGCACATCTGTTCCCAGATGCTCGTGGGGTCCTGCGCGAGATTGGTAATCGCGGACACGCTTTTTGCGCCGCCAAGCAGTGTGTCGAGCGCCGCCCCGCTCTGGAAACCGCGCTCGAACAGCATCGCCGCCTGTTCGGAGCGTGCGATCGCGTTATGCGAACCGAGCACGACCGCGATCAGGCGCTTGTTGCCGCGATGCGCGGAAGCCACGAGATTGAACCCCGAAGCGCAGATAAAGCCGGTCTTCATACCGTCGGCGCCCGGATAGCGGTCGATCAGCCGGTTGTAATTGCGGAGCGTATGCTTGCCGAGCTGAAGCGAGGGAATCCGGAAATACATTTCGTGTTCCGGAAAGTCTTTGAAGAGAGCCAGCGCCAGAATTGCCATGTCGCGCGCGGTCGTGACCTGCTCGTCGTCCGGAAGCCCATGCGGATTCTTGAAGCGCGTTGCACTCATACCGAGCGACTGCGCGGCCGCGTTCATCTCGAAGACGAACGCATCCTGTGTGCCCGAAACGCCTTCCGCGATGACGACCGCCATGTCGTTCGCGGATTTCACCATCAAAAGCTTTATTGCGTTATCGAGCGTGACCGTCTGGCCCGCGGGAAAACCCGCCTTCGAAGGTAAAGTGGAGGCTGCGAACTGCGAAATCTTGAGAAGCGAAAAAGGATGCAGCTTGCCGTCGCGGATCGCCTTGAAGGCGACGTAGGTCGTCATCAATTTGGTCACGGACGCCGGATGCCAGGGCTTGCCCGCATCCTGCTCGAGAATGACCTTGCCGCTGTCCGCTTCGATCAGCACATAGGGCCCGGCGGCCGCAGGAACGGCGAGCGCGGCGCTGGCGAAAAGCCCCAATAGAAACGGCCGAAAGCCGCTACCTGCAAACATCGAAAGTTATTCTCGTTTTGAAAGGCCTGAGAGCAAGGCCGGATAGCCCTCGAAGGTCATTTCAGACTCATTCCTAACGCCGATTGAAGTGTCAGGCAAAGTATTCACCGCGCCGCGGCGATGGGCCTATAGTCCGAAAAAGCGCGAAATATGGCCCCGGAGTTCCCATGACCGCCTGCATCGTCGGCATCGCCCACACCCCGTTCGGAAAACTGGACGCCGAAAGCGTCGAGAGCCTCGTCGTGAAGGTTGCCGGAGAAGCGCTCGCCGATGCCGGAATCGAGGCGAAAGACGTCGATGAAGTCGTGCTCGGGCACTACAACGGCGGCTTCACCCCGCAGAATTTTACCGCCTCGCTGGTCCTGCAGACCGCCCCGGCGCTGCGCTTCAAACAGGCGACCCGCGTGGAAAATGCCTGTGCGACCGGCTCAGCCGCCGTTCACCAAGGTTTGAAGTCGATCAAGGCGGGAAGCGCCCGGATCGTGCTCGTCGTCGGCGTCGAGCAGATGACGAAAGTTTCCGGCGCCGAGGTCGGCAAGATTCTCCTTGGCGCTTCGTATTTGCCGGAAGACGGCGACACCCCGATGGGTTTTGCCGGCGTGTTCGGCAAGATCGCCGGAAACTATTTTCAGCGCTTCGGCGACCAGTCGGATGCGCTCGCCATGATCGCCGCGAAGAACCACAAGAACGGCGTCGTCAACCCTTATGCGCAGATGCGCAAGGATTTCGGTTTCGAGTTCTGCCGCAACGAGAGCGAGAAGAATCCTTTCGTCGCCGGTCCTCTGAAGCGCACCGACTGCTCGCTCGTCTCGGATGGCGCGGCGGCGATCGTACTCACCGACTCCGAGACCGCCCTCAAGCTCGGCAAGCCCGCTATTGCGTTTCGCTCGACAGCGCATGTGCAGGACTTCCTGCCGATGAGTAAGCGCGACATCATTCTATTCGAAGGTTGCGGCGAGGCATGGAAACGCGCGCTCACGGAAGCGGGCCTCAACATCTACGATCTTTCCTTTGTCGAGACGCACGACTGCTTCACGGTTGCCGAATTAATCGAATATGAAGCGATGGGTCTTGCGAAGCCCGGTCAAGGCGCGCGTGTGATCGCGGAAGGCATTACGCAAAAGACCGGCAAGCTGCCGGTCAACCCCTCCGGCGGCCTCAAGGCCAAGGGCCACCCGATTGGCGCAACCGGCGTTTCCATGCACGCGATGACAGCAATGCAGCTGCGTGGCGAAGCGAACGAGATGCAGATCAAGGACGCAACGCTCGGCGGCATCTTCAACATGGGCGGGGCCGCGGTCGCGAATTACGTCTCCATTCTTGAGAGACTTCGCTGACTATTTGGCCGCCTGCGGCTGATTCTGCTCGTTGACCATGAATTGCGCCTTCGCGAGTTGCGCGAAGCGCCCGTTCTTGGCGACCAGTTCGTCGAAAGTACCGCTCTCGACGATCTTGCCTTCGTGAAAGACGAGGATGCGGTCGGCATTGCGGATGGTAGCTAAGCGATGCGCAATCACGAAGGTGGTGCGGCCTTTCATCACCTCTTCCAGCGCCTGCTGCACCAGAACTTCCGTGCCCGCATCGAGTGCGCTGGTCGCTTCGTCGAGCACGAGGATCGGCGGATTCTTCAGGAGCGCGCGGGCAATCGCGAGCCGCTGACGCTCGCCGCCCGATAGCGAACGGCCGCGCTCGCCGACATTCGACTTCAGGCCTTCCGGCAGGCGGTCGATGAACTGCTTCGCTTGCGCACGGCGCAGCGCGTCGTCGACTTCGGCTTGTGTCGCGTCAGGCTTACCGACCCTGAGGTTTTCTTCGATCGGGCGGTCGAACAATAGCGCCTCCTGAAACACGACGCCGATGTTCCTGCGCAGCGACACCAGCGTGTAGTCGCGGATATCCACGCCGTCGATTTTGACTACGCCCTTCTGCGGATCGAAGGCGCGATGCAGGATCGCAAGCGCCGTCGACTTGCCCGCGCCGGTGGCACCCACGAGTGCAATCGTTTCGCCTGCGTTCGCGTGAAGCGAAATATCGTCCACCGCCGCGCGCTTGCCGTCGTAGGAAAGCGAAATGTGCTCGAAATCGACGACGCCGCGCGGCCTCGGCATTTCGATTGCGTTCGGTTTGTCGCGAACCGAAGGCGCGGAATCGAGGACTTCGAAGAATTCCTGCAGGCGCGGCGCGTCGGTAACTAACCGGTTCGCGAAGCTGGCGGTCTGCTCGAGTTTACCGATGAAGAGTGCCGCGACGTTCACAAACGTCACGATCTCGCCGATGGTGGTGAGATTATGCGTGTACAACCACACGCCGACGAGGAAGATCGATAGTACCGTGATCGTGGTCGCGGCGCGAGTCGCGACGGCAACCAAAGCCCACCACGACAACACCGGCAATTGCTTCTCCAGCAATTTCTCGACCACGTTGCGCATGCCGGTCACTTCGGCCTCGGTGCGCGTATAGCTCTGGATCAGCGCGATATTGCCGAGCGCGTCCGCCGCGCGCGCGGAAAGATCGGTGTGAAAGCCTTCGACCGTCTGCTGCATCGAGATCGTGCGGTTGATCACATAGCTGGTCAGCACGGCGAAGATGATCACGAGTACTACAAGCAGGATTCCAAGCCGCCAGTTAAGCGTGATCGCGATCGGCAGGAGCACGATGAGCGAGACCAGCGCCACGCATTGCTCGCGGAAAAAAGAAAGCCAGGTGCCCCAAAGCGCGTCCGCGCCCTGCAGCATCACCTTCATCAGGCGGCCGGAATGCGTACCGCCGTGATAGGCGAGCGGCAGTTGCAGCACGTGCTCGAAATAGCCGGTGATGATGCCGAGCCTGCGCGTATGCGCGAGCCGGTCGGCATGTAGCGCGATCAGCACGCCGGAGCCGATCGTGAACAGACCGAAGGCAACCCAGGCCCCAAGCAGCGGCCCCAGGGTTTCCAGACTCGGCATCTCGCTCTTCGACTGGCTCGTTATCAGGTTGTCGATGATCCGTCCGAACAGAATCGGCTCGGCGAAAGCTGCGACCGCGAGCAGGATGTTCGCAATCGCCAGTACGAAGCCAAGCTTGGCCTGCGGGCCGAGCAGCCCGAGAACGCGGGTATAGAGGCGGACGAATTTCATCATGGCGCAATACGGAGCGGCGCTCTCTGGGGTCTTTAGAAGGCCCGATTATGGCGGGGCGGAATGATTCTGACCAATCGGCACTTAACGCCGTCAGGCCGGAAAAGAGCCGGCTATTTCATCTTTTTCTTTTGCTGCTGCTGGGCCGGCGGCTCCGGTTTCGGCGGCGCGGGTAGATATTGCGCGTCGAAAATCTCTTCCGGCTTGAGCTTGTTCTTGAAGGTGTAGAACTGGGCGATCTGCTCGAAGGCGCTAGCAAAACGGACCGGGTCTACGCCGCCCACGGTCTCCGCCTTCGGATCGAACTTCTTGATGTTCTGCGCGACTACGATTTTCAGCCGCTCAAGCTCGACCTCCTTGCGTGCGCCCTGCATGCGCTTCAAGACGGGCTCGATCGAGGCGTCCGGGTTCTGCATCACGTCGCGAAGCGCACGCGAGTAGGCACGCAGAAAACTCTTGATCGCTTCCGGCTGTTCGGCCTGAAACTTGGCGCTCGCAAGAATGGCGCTGCCATAAAGATTGATGCCGTAGTCGGCGAGCAACAACACGACGAGATCTTCCTGCGCCACGCCGCGATCCTTGAGATCGACGAAGGCCGAGAACGAATTTCCGAGCAGCGCATCGACTTCGCCGGAAACCAGCATCGGTACGCGCACCTGCAGGCCGACATTCATCAGCGTCACTTTCTGCGCGTCGATGGCGTTGAGCTTCGCAAACAGCGGCCACAACTGCGACGCCGGATCGGCGGCGGGTGCGGCGAGCTTCCGGTTCTCGACGTCTTTGACGAACTGCACACCGCGGCTCTTGCGCCCGACGAGCGCGTAAGTCGGCTTGTCGTAAACGATGAAGACCGCCTCGATCCCGGTCGGCGGGTTCTGGTCGCGATAACGGATCAGCGAATTGATGTCGCCGATACTCATGTCGTGCGAGGGCTCGGTCGCGCCGTTCGTGAGCGCAAGCCGTGTGATCGCTTCCATCGGCGTATTCGCGGGCTCCACGATCACATCGAGGCCCTGTTCTTTGAAATAGCCCTTGTCGATTGCGAGAAAGAGCGGCGCCGCGGTCCCGTCAATGGAGCGGTCAAGACTGAACCGAATACGCATTTCGCCTTGCGCGGACGCAGGGATCACGGAGGCTAGCGCGAACACAGCTACGAGAAACGCGAATAACGCATTTCCCGCGCCCGGCTGGCGCGCAATTGCTCTCCGGCTTTTCATCCTGTCTCCTTGACGTGCCCTACTAGGAACACGCCGCAGCGGATGTATGGCGCAGGTTGGCCCGAATATTTTTGAGCTTCCTGCGTTATCCTCGCCGCGGCGGCAAGCAAATCCCAAGCCGCCGCCGAGGGCAAGCCTCTAATCTGCGCTAGGCGGGTTCGTTCCATCGTGAACGAGCGTTCATTGCAGCGATTTCAACTGCCGGAACGGACGATCTGGCGGCTTGCCTTTACTTCGTCATGGGCCGTGCCTAGAGAGTCCGTCGAATGTTGCGCCGTCTCTACGACTGGGTCCTTGCGCTTTCCGCGCGCCCGTCCGCGCCTTATGCGCTGGCGGGCGTTTCCTTTGCCGAAAGTTCGTTCTTCCCGATCCCGCCGGACGCCATGCTGGTGCCGATGTGCCTGGCGCGGCCGAACCGCGCCTTCTTCTATGCCGGTCTCTGCACCATCACCTCGGTTATCGGCGGCCTGTTCGGCTACGCCATCGGGGCGCTCCTGTACGAGTCGGTCGGTAAATGGCTGATCCAGCTTTACGGCTACGGCCAGCAGTCGGAAGCCTTCCGGCTGGCCTATGCCGAATGGGGCCACTGGGTGATTCTGATCAAGGGCGTGACCCCGATCCCCTACAAACTCGTGACCATCACGGCGGGTTTTGCCGAATACAATCTGTTCTGGTTCGTGGTTCTCTCGCTGATCACACGCGGCATGCGCTTCTATCTCGTCGCGGGGCTGCTCTACTGGCTCGGGCCGCCGGCCAAGGACTTTATCGAGAAACGGCTCGAGCTCGTCTTCACCGCGTTCTTGATCTTATTCATACTCGGAATCGTCGCAGCCATCCTCGTGGCCTGAAATGACCGGCTATTTTTTCGTGCTGATCGTCGGCGTCTTCGCCGGAACGATTGGCGGCGTGATCGGCACCGGCTCCTCGATCATCCTCCTGCCCGTGCTCGTCTTTACCTTCGGACCCTTGCAGGCGGTGCCGATCATGGCGGTCGCCGCCATGATGGTGAACTTCGCGCGCGCGATCGCGTGGTGGCGCGAGATCGATTGGCGCGCGCTAGCGGCTTATTCGCTGCCCGCGATTCCCGCGGCCGCACTCGGCGCACGCACGCTGATCTCGCTTCCGCCGGCACTGATCGATACGCTCTTGGGACTTTTCTTTCTCGCTATGATTCCGGGACGGCGCATTCTCGAAAAACGCGGCTGGCGCGCGACATGGTGGCAGCTTGCGATTGCGGGCGTGCTGATCGGATTTCTCACCGGCATCGTGATTTCGACCGGTCCCTTGAGCGTGCCGGTCTTTGCCGCCGCGGGACTTATGAAAGGCGCGCTGCTCGCAACCGAAGCCACGGCTTCGCTTTTCATCTACGTCACGAAAGTCACGACCTTCGAGCGGTTCGGCGCGCTCTCGCAGGAGACTTTCATCAAGGGCCTCCTCGTCGGCTCGTCGCTGATGGCGGGCACTTTCGTCGGTAAATATCTCGTGATGCGCACGAGCGCCGATACTTTCGCTAAATTGCTGGATGCGATGCTCGCCTGCTCGGGCCTCGCCCTGTTATGGGCGGCGTATCGAGCATGAAGCGGAAGTGGTGCCCCTAGCCGGAATCGAACCAGCACGGTGTTGCCACCACCTGATTTTGAGTGACATTAACCAAGAATCCCAGCGAGTCTAGACGAGTCACAACGCGCAATATTGCGGATTCACGCGCCGTTTAGACTGGACAACTACACACAGCAAGCCACGTAAGCCGTCAGAAACCCCGTCAAGGTTCTGAAGGAGGCCTGCATGTCCGGTCACGAAGAGTACGGCGGAAAGCGGCTCGTTTTCGAGCGCAACTCGGTGCTGCGGGAGTTTCCCGCCGAAGCCGCAACATCCGCCTCAAAGCCCCACAAGCCGCCGCACAGCGCGCTGCTGCGCGACGAGTTCGTGGACCGTCTGCATTTCGCGGTCCCGCCAACGAAGCCCTACACGGTGCGCGACACGAAGCTGCCGGGCTTCCACGTTGACGTGGGCAAGCAATCGAAGACCTTCCGCGTGCAGGCCGACGCGCCGAAGAGTGCCCGCCGCCTCGGACAGCAGCGCAAGACTATTAAGCGCACAGTCGGAAAGTGGCCTGACGTCAGCGCCCGCATCGCCCGGCGTGAGGCGCAGCGGCTGATCGGTGAGATCAAGTCGGGGAAGCTCACGGACGACGACCTCCCGGGCAGCGACGGCCCGACGCTGAAGTTTGCTTGGGAGCTTTACAAGACTCGCTGCGAGAAGAAGGACCGCTCCGCGAAAACCATCGAGGGCTATCGCGACCCCATCGAGCGTCTGCTGAAGGAGTGGCTCGACCTACCGCTTACCGAGATCGGGCGCGACCGCATGGCTGTAAAAGCCATGCACTCGCGGATGACGAAGCAGAACGGTGCCTACATGGCGAACCGCGCTATGCGAGCCTTCCGGGCTGTCTACAACTACGCGCTCAAGACGTGGGAGCTTCCCGCTAACCCCGTCGCGGCAGTCGATTTCAATCGTGAAACGCCCCGCAAGAATGGCCTAAAGCCTGACGACGTCCCGGGCTGGTTCGACGAGTTGCAGGCGATCCGCAACCCTCGGCGTCGAGAGATGCACTGGTTCACTCTGCTGTCAGGGCTGCGCTCGGGCGACGTCAGTAACCTTCTCTGGGACCACGTCGACTTCAAGGAACGAAGTGTCTTCATCCACTGCCCGAAGGGCGGCGAGAAGCGTGCGTTCCACCTGCCGCTGACCGGAGCGATGATCGACTCGCTGCGGCGGACGATGTTTAGCTGGCCTCATAGCGTCACACGGATCGAGGGCCGCACGGAACAATACGAGCCTGCGGTCGAGCGATACTTCAGCGAGTACGTTGAGAAAGAGTCTCCGGTCTTTCCCGGGCGGCCTCGTCTAAAGTCAGCCAACAGCATCGAGTGGACAGTTGAAGACACTCGCGAGCGCGGTGAGAACAAGCTCTCCAAGACAGGCCACGCGCTGCGGCACAGCTTCGCGACACTCGCAGAGCACGCAGGCGTCCCACGGGAGATCACCGCTCGTCTCATGAACCACAAACCAGCGGGTGTGACCGAAGGCTACGTCAACGCGGACGAGATTCTGCTTACTGACCTCTACCGAACGCAGATGGAAAACATCTCGCAGTTCATCATGAGCTGCTTGCGCCCGGACCAGCGCGAGCTACTTCTCCGACCCATCGGTGGCCGAGTCGGACACGAAGGCGCGGAAATTCTCCGCGAGCCGATTCCTGAGCCCGAGCCCAAAATGAAGCAGCGACGAGTGCGCCGAGCGACCGCCTAACTTCCAGAAAGTTAGATGGTCGTAGCACCTAACTTTCTCGAAGTTAGGTGGCGACTCAGGGGTGGTCCGGTCGCCGCTCGTCCGGGGGCTTAGCGTCTAACCGCCCAGCGCAGACTGGCCGCGCTTCGTCTGTTCGGACACAACAGGTGTAACCGACTTGCAATTCTTCCGGCACGAGCCATATTCACCTCAGCCAACGCCGGGGAGTAGCCCGCACCCGGCCCGCTAACGCGGTAGGCACCGCTCGACACGGCGCAAATGCCAGACGGGACGAGAGCGCACCCAGTCCTGAACCCCACAGGTTCGGCGGTGCGCTTCTTCATTTCCAGCCCCGCCGACTCCTGCATCAAGGAGTCGACTCATGTCGATCACTCTCGACCCTGCGCTCCCGCGCGTGATCGAGCAGGTCGCCCGGCGCACCGTGGAGCTACTCGCTGAACAGGGCACCGCTCCCGTCTCCCGCCGCGTGCTCAACCTCCGGCAGACCGCCGAGGCGCTCGATCTTCACCACGCGACCGTCCTGAAACTCGTCGCGACGGGTGAACTCCCCTCCAAGAAGCTCGGCAAGCGCGTGTTGATCCGCGTCGAAGACATCGACGCGTTCGTCGCGCGCCTTCCAGATGGAGGGCCGAAGAAGTGAAGCCCGCATCTCCCAACGACCTCGGTCTCTCACTCGCACTGCTTCCTCCGTACTCGGAGGAACAGATCGACCTCGCACAGGTAGACGTCACGGCGCTTCGTTGCACGCTGCCCACGCTTCGCCTTGACGGTTTCGAGAATCCGGCGGGCCAGCCGCCGTCGAACGTCGAACTCGAATCGCCGGGCGTGATCGAGCAGTACCTCCGTGCGCGCTTCTGGCTCTCGTTCTACCGGCCCGACTACCACGGTCACTGGAGTCGCGAGCACAGCGCCCAACTTGCGGAAACTGCAACGCGCTTCTTCGAACGTCAGTTCGGTGCGGAGCAACCGCGCATCTCGAACGGCCCGCTCATTCTCGCCGCAGTGATCGGAGGCTTCCCGATTAAACGCTGTGGACCGAATTCGCCGAACGTCTTGCTCCGCATGCGGATCGCAGAGCCGCGCGACGACCTCGAAACGCACGACCCTGCGTGGCCGCAGACTCTACAGCTGTCGCGCGACATTCCGCGAGGCCACGTGTGATGACCGAATCTCTCGTCCCGAATCCGGCAGAGGCCGCACAGTTTCTCCTCGGGCTTCGCGAGGGCGACGTCCACGTCTTCACGAATGAGCCTGGGTTTCCCGCGCACCAGTGCCCGCGCGGGCGGACTCAGACCATCGTTGAAGACGTGGAGCGCGCCGCGCAGCGTCACCTCAACGCTTACTTCTTCCCCGCCACACCGAACGACGAGTGGCCCGGAGCGACGGTCCCGGGGAAGCCTCAGACGAAGGATTCGTCCTACGTTTGGTGCGAGCTGGACCCGGAGAAGGGCGAAACCTTCGAGGAAGCGCGCACGCGCATCTTCGGCATGAGTTGGCCTGCTGACGTCCCGCTTCCGACCTTCGACATCGACTCCGGCGGTGGCCGTCAGTTTCTCTGGCGGCTGAAGGAGCCAGTCAGTAACGATCACTGCGAGGCGATCAACCGCTGGCTGATCTCCAAGATTCCCGGCTGCGACCGGGCGCGTGTGAACGCGAACTCGCTGTTACGCCTCCCGGGCACGATCAACTGGCCCAGCCAAGCCAAGCTGGAGAAGAACCCGGGCCGTGGGCCGCAGCTGGCGCGGCTTACCCCGAACGGACGTGCCACCGGCGTGTCCTACTCCTCTGCCGACTTCGGCTCCGTGGAGTCGAAGGAGAAGCCGACCGCCGCTCCGCGCTTCAGCGAACCCGCGCAGAAGGTCGAGCTGCACGAGCTTCACCAGTTGCCCGAGTGGGTGCGCTCGCTGATCGCGCACGGTGAGGACCAGACCGGCGAACACACCTACCCCTCGCGCAGCGAGGCGCTGTTCGCCGCGCTGTGCCAGCTCGCTCGGTACGACATCAACGACAGCACCGCGCTCGGCATCATCACCGACAAGCGGCATAAGATCTCGGACTCCGTCTTCACCGACAGCGCCGGGAAGCTGCGCCGCGACTGGGAGCGCTACGCTCGCCGTCAGATCGAGCAGGCTTACGAGGAGGCGTTCGACGCGGACCTCGCCAAGCTGAATCGAGAGTACGCGGTAGTCCAGTTCCCGAAGCCGCGCGTCTTCACCTTTCGTCGCGACCACGAGATGGAACGTGAGCGCGTCGAGATGCTCTCGTTCGACGACTTCAAGAACGCACACCTCAACCGACTTAAGGAAGTCGTGCAAAAGACCGAGGACGTACTCAAGACCAAGCGCGTTCCTCTCGCCGACTGGTGGCTGCGGAATCCGAAGTGCCGCAAGTACGAGTACGCAGTCTTCATGCCCGGCGAGGAAGTCCTCGACGCGCTGAATCTCTGGCGCGGCTTCGCCGTGCAGCCCATCCCGGGTGACGTGTCGAAGTACGTCGACTTCGTGCGCGACACCATCTGCTCCGGCGTGCAGGAGCACTTCGACTACCTCGTGCGGTGGATGGCCCACGCAGTCCAGCGTCCCAACGAAGTCGGTCACGTCGCCGTCGCGATCCGCAGCGGCGAGGGCTACGGCAAGACGTTCTTCGCCGAGAGCTTCGGTTCGCTGTTCGGTCGGCACTGCGTGAAGGTGAGTCAGCCGCACCATCTCACGGGCCAGTTCAACTGGCACCTGCGCGACTGTCTTGTACTCGTCGCCAACGAAGCTTTCTTCGCGGGCGACAGCACGCACGAGAACGTGCTGAAGAGTCTGGTCACCGACGACTCGATTCAGCTCACCAAGAAGGGCGTGGACTCTGTCGACGGCAAGAACCGTATCCACCTGATCCTCACGTCGAACGCCGAGTGGGTCGTCCCTGCTGGCATCAAGCCGCGCCGCTTCCTCGTGCTCGACGTGGCGGCGAACCGTGTCGAGGACACCGAGTATTTCGAAGGGCTGCGGTCGTGGCTCGACAACGGTGGCCGGTCGCACCTGTTGCACTACCTCCAGACTCTCGACCTCACCGGCTTCAACGTCCGTCACGCTCCGAAGACCAAGGCGCTCGCCGACCAGCAGATACGGTCGCTTAAGCCGTGGGAGTCGTGGATCGGTGGGCTGCTCGACGACGGCGTGCTGCCGGAGGCCGGGCCGCGTTACCCGAATCGTGTGAAGGCGCGCGATCTCTTCGACGACGCTCAGCGTCGGTCGCCGAAGCTCCGCGATAGCAGCGACATGGCGCTCGCGAACATTGTGAAGTCGCTGGGCGCGGAGAAGCTCCTGTCAGGCGGCAAGTGGTGGGTGTTTCCGCCGCTGGCCGAGCTTCGTGCCGCGTGGCGCAAGGATCGGCCTTGGTGGCCGCCCTTCCTCGACGAGCACGCCACGTGGGGCGAGGTGAAGCCCGAGGCGAAGGAGGACAGCCGTGAACTGCCGTTCTAACCGGTACGCCGAGTCCCACCGCGACTTCGAGCGGGACTCGCACTTGTGCCCGTGTCGTGCGGGTTACTTCAGTTTTCGTCCTACTTGGACCGCTAGTACCGGGGGTCAGTCGCGTTGCCCGGAGCGCTCACAGCACCGCGCTTACCGTGCCCCCGGCGCTTCCGTTTCCTTTCTTCTTCTTACTGGTACTAGGGGGACAAAGGGTACTTATGCCGATGAACAGCGGTTGAATCCGAGTCCCGCTTCAGTACCGGCAGTACCACTTCGTTTCGGCGTGACTCGCTCCGGGCAATTCGCCCCGCAAGTGCGCCTCCCCGCAGCCAAGAAAGAGTCTCGCCGCGCTTGGGGCCTCCTCGGAGTGCGCGGCGACGGTCGCTCGCTGCTTCCTCGGGCAGCGAGCGGCCACCCATCTGATTCAGGATCAGGGAGCGCACAGTGACGAAGCCCCGCAACAAGCGCACTCGTGCGCGCACGAAGGATTCTCTGACGGAGATTCTGACGGAAACGGAATCGACGTTCGTCGTGCGTTCGCCTGTCACAGCCCTCACACCTGCGGGCGTTGCAGAGGTTGAGCGCCTCGCTGCGGACCACCACGGGACGGGGGCAGTGGCCGCCGCGCTGGGCCTGCCGCGCCGCACGTTCCGCGATGTGATGGACAGGCAGGAGGACGTGGCGCTGGCCTACGAACGCGGCCAAGCGCGCGCCGAACAGGAACTGAAGCGCATCCTGCTGGCGCAGGCGCGTAAGGGCGCGGTTGTGGCTGCGATCTACCTCACGAAGACGCAACACGGCTGGAACGAGAACAACGCTCCTGACAACACTTCGTCTCGCATCACTCTCGTGTTGCCTGAAGCCCTAGAGGGTGAGGCCTACGAGTTTGCGCTCGCCGCGCGCCGCTTGCCGATGCAGCGGCCCGCCGAACCGCGTGCCGTGACGCACGAGTCGAATCTAAATCCGACCCCCAATAGCGGCGGGACCTCCGCTCCGACCGCAGAATCTGAAGAAGCGCCTCCGCAAATTTCACGGAAGCAAAAGGAGGTGCTGCGGTGAAGGAATTCGTCCCGACTCCGTACCAGCAGCAGGTGCTGCTCGTGCCGGAGAACTATAATCTCCTGCTCGCGGGTGGCCGTGGCGGCGGCAAGTCCACGGCTGCGAATCTCTGCGTGCTGCGTCACGTCGAGAAGTACAAGGCGCAAGCGCGTCCGCTGATCGTGCGTGAGTCCTACAAGGCCGCGCAGCAGATCTGGGAATCGCTCGTCGACCTCTTGAGCGCAGCGTATCCGCGCGGGCTGAAGCCGAATCTCACCGACCACGTCATCCGCGTACCGAACGGCGCGCAGATCGAAATCGGTCAGGTGGACAGCGCCACGGCGAACCGCAAGTTTCAGGGCCGCGAGACGACGCTGCTTGTGCCGGACGAGTACGGTCTCGTGCGTGACCGCCGCTGGGTCGGGCTGCTGAAGGCAAACCTCCGCGCGCCGTCAGGGATTCCGCTCCGGGAGATTCGCACCGCGAACCCCGGCGGGCACCAGCACGCATATCTGCACAGCACACATATTCAGGGCCGCGCGCCGTGGGCTCCTTACGAAGTCGATGGCGAGACATGGGTGAATTGCCCCTCGACCATGCGTGACAACCCGCATCTCGATCACGAGGACTACAAGCGCCGACTGCTCGCGGCCTGCGGACGCGACAAGGATTTGTACCGCGCGTGGGACGAGGGCGACTGGAATATCAATCGCGGCGCATTCTTCGCCGAGCTGAGCGAGCAGCATCACCTGCTCAATGATTCCGACCTCCCGCTCGACCAGATCGCCGCGATCCGACCCGGCGCAGTACCGACCGGCGTGCGCTGGCTGCGCGGCACCTACAGCTTCGTAGCGGGCGACTGGGGCTTGAGTGCGCCGAGCGTCGTGCTGTTCGTGGTGCGCCTCACGCAGCCATACAAGTGGATTCCGGCGGGCTCGCTCCTCGTGATCGACGAGATCGCGACCGCCGATCCCGATGACGTGGAAGTCGGACTCGGCTGGCCGCCGAGCAAGCTCGCCGACGCCGTGGTCGAGCGCTGCCGCAAGTGGGGAATCTACCCGCAAGGCTCCTTCGACGACGCGCACGGACTCGATGAGTCGCTGCTGCAAGTATTCCAGCGCTGCGGACTCTACGTGACGCTCCCCGACAAGCAGCGCGTCTCCGGCTGGGCTTCGATCAAGGAGCTGCTCGCCAATGCACGCGAGCGGAACAACAAGCCGTACCTGCTGATCTCGCCACGTGCCGAGTACCTCTGGCGCACGCTTCCGAATCTACAGCGCGATCCGCTCCGTCCCGAAGATCTCTCCAGCACCGGCCCCGATCACGGTGCCGATGCTCTCCGCTATGCGGTCACGACTCCCGACCGGCGTGTCCGCATCCATCCAAACCCACGGTCGCGTTGAGGATGACTACGATGGAGTACACTGAGTACGAGAAGGCTGGCGTCTCGCCCAGCTGGCAGCCCGACACGGTCGTGCTGATGTTTGGCGAAGGCCTCGTTAATGGCCCGGGAGCGGAAGCGCTGTCCGCCGCCGAAGCCGCGATGAAGCAGGTCTGCGACTCGTTCGTCGCGGCTAACGCCGCCAACGTGAAGCTCGGCCCCAAGCTTGCGGACACGACGCGCCCGAAGCGCGGACTGCGTCCCCTGCCCGGCACCTGCTTCGACGCGCGTGGCCGCATGGTCGTGCCCTCCGGGCACGAGGCCGACCTGCATCGCGAGCTTCGCAAGCTGTTCGACCGCTCGGTCGCATCGATTCAGAAGCGGATCGGCGTGATCGACGGCGTCGTCGAGAAGCTCGACAAGGAAGTCGCCACCGCGCTCGCGCAGCAGACCAGTGCAATCGCTGCGACGATTGCGAGCGACATTCGCAGCCATGTGAAGGCGCTCCCGGACAACGAGCGCTTCCACTTCGTGTCGAAGAAGATCGCCGCAGGCGACCGCGACGTGGCAGCGGCGATTCTCGCCGGTCCTGCATTCCTCTCCGGGCTGAAGGACGACGAGGTCGCAACCATCCGCATCGACGCTGCCGACAAGTTTGTCCCTGAAGCCGCCAGCGCGCGCCGTCAGGTCCACAAGCTGCGCGACCACGTCAACAAGTTCAGCGGCATCTGGGCGCGCGACTTCGGCAAGCTGTTTCCGCCGAAGACGCTGGTCGATCTCGCCGAGCGCGGCCCTGACGCGATCAAGGCGCTGCGGGAGGCGGGCCGTGAAGCCTGACCGCGACAAGCAGCTTCTGCGCGCCCGGATTCACAAGCTGCTTTCGACTGACGGCGAGCTTCAGCGGCGGGCTCTGAACCTGCTGACGGAGCTGGTCGCGCGACTCGACACAAAGGAGAAGGACGATGGATCGGGAAGCACTGCTCGCTGAGATCGACAAGCTGCGCCGCCACTTTGCCCGCGCCCGCGAAGACTCGAACTCGTGGGCGGCGGGCATGAGGGCGCTCGACAAGTGGGAGATCGCCCTGATCCGCCAGCCAGCCGCCGAGGGCAAGCACCCTAGCTCGGAGGAGCCGACCGAGGAGGAAGCTGTGGAACGGTCGTGGCTTCACGACGAGGCCGGTATCTGAGTCCGGATCGGATTGAACCATAGGAAAATCACGGAGTTATCACGGTATGGCCACGCTTCAGGCTCCGTTAACGGCCATAAGCCATCATCCCACGGAGCGGCGCGTCGTTGACCTGTAGCCATCTTGAGAGGTACACCGCCAGTGTACCTCTCAAGATGGCTACAGAGCCGCAGTATCCCGGTTGCGTTCGGGCGTGGCGTACAGAGAGTCCGGAGCAGGTATCAGGGAGGGACGGTCAAGGTGCACAACACCGTGACGGTCAAAGCAACATGACACTGAAGACATATTCGGCGGAGCAGATCGCGAACTTCATCCTCGCGAGCGCTGATCCCGACGACAACGACATTTCGAATCTGAAGATGCAGAAGCTCTGCTACTACGCGCAGGGCATGCTGACGGCTATGCGCGGCACTCCGCTGTTCCACGAGACCATTGAGGCGTGGGATCACGGCCCTGTCGTGCCGGAGCTCTATCACAAGTACAAGCGTTTCGGTTCGTCCAACCTCGACGCTGACCCAAATTTCAAAGTTGAAGAGATCGACGAGCGCGACCGCAATGCGCTGTATGATATTTGCGAGTATTACGGCCAGTACTCCGCTTGGCGTCTTCGCAATATGACGCATGAGGAGAAGCCGTGGATGGACGCCCATAAGACTCGCTCGGACATTACCATCGACGCTTTGGTGGAGTTCTTCGCGCCGCAGATCGAAGACGACTACCGAAAGAAGATCTACGGCTAGGGGCGACCGATTAAGCGACCGAAAGCGAACAAGGCGGCATTCCTTAAGTCGCCACCTCAAGACGTTCAGTCTGACGACGAACTGCCGCCTGCATTCTCATTCGAGAAGATGCAGGACGGATCAGGAAGCTCTTTCAATTGCTGTCAGGACGATGACCGTCTCTATTTGGCGCAACGTATCTTCATGCTCAGCCGAATGCCTTGGCGACAAATTCGTCAGGCTCCGAGAGAAGGCCTCGGTGCAGAGAAGATAGCTCGCCATTCTATTCGGCGCGGGATTCCACGATCAGTGACCGATGACGTCGAATGGTTTCACTCGCTGCACTATGTCGGCAACAAGCGATTTATCGGCCAGAAGATCGGCAGGATATTTTACATCCTGTGGGTCGATCACGACTACAGTTGCTACAATCACTAGCTGCTCAAATGAGAAACGCGGAGCGGCCTAAGCCGCCCCGCGCGCTCATTACAGGAGCAGTAGCAAGACGAGCGCGACGACGTAGTCGACGCGAAGGTCCAGTGCCACCTTCAACCTAATGCGGAGCATCGAAAGCTCTCCGGTTAGGTCCGCAGCTACGAACCGAGTTGATCCGAAGCGTGATCACGCGAAATGGAATCCAGCGCGTCGACTGCGCCGGACTTTTCTCTCGATCTTGTGCCTGATGTGTCTTGAAGTGCTGGCTTGTGTCTGAAGACTGATGTGCTGCGCGGGTCTAGGTCTGTGCGCTCGTGACTAGCTTGCTCTTGTGCCTGTCGTGTCTCTTGTGCCTGTTGCGCGGGGCTCGCCCGGGCAACCCCTGAAGACTAGCACACCTCACTACCCGTCAAAACAGGCTTTCCCGTCAGAATCCCGTCAAACAGGTTAGGCGCGCTTCCGCGTCACCTCACCCTCGCCGGGCTGGAGGCCGTAAGCCTCGGAAATGTCGGGAGAGTTTGGTGCCCCTAGCCGGAATCGAACCAGCACGGTGTTGCCACCACCTGATTTTGAGTCAGGCGCGTCTACCAGTTCCGCCATAGGGGCACGGGGAACGGCGGCAGTTATAGCGGCGGCGGGCTGCACTGCAAGCGGCCCAAGATTCGACATGGGCCGCGGGCTTCTTTACCTCACCTGCCGATGACAAAGACGCTCACCAAACCCGCCAACGCCGCTTTCGCCGCCGCCGCGATCATGTTCGCGGCACTCTGCGGCGCCTGGTATTTCCAGTACGTCCTGAAATACGTGCCCTGCCCGCTCTGTTATCAGCAGCGCATCCCCTACTATTTCGCGATTCCGCTCGGGCTGTTGCTTGGTGCATTCGCGCTCTATGGCGGCGGCAAGCTGCTCGTTCGCTACGGCCTTTGTCTGCTCGCGCTTGTCCTGCTCGTGAGCGCCGGGATGGGCGTCTATCATGCCGGCGTCGAATGGGGCTGGTGGCAGGGGCCGACGTCCTGTGCCGTTGGCGCGCCGTCAACGGCGCCAATCGGCAATATTCTGGATTCGATCCGCAGCATCCGTGCCGTGCCCTGCAACGAAGCGGCGTGGCGTCTCTTCGGCATTTCGCTTGCGGGTTATAACGCACTGGTCTCGGCGCTTGCGGCAGTGATCGCGCTGATGGGCGCACGCCGCGCGTAATTTACGCTTCGAGTTCGGCGTCCCAATAGAGATAATCGAGCCAGCTCTGGTGCAGATAGTTCGGCGGAAACAGCCTGCCGTTCTTGTGCAGATCGTTCACGCTCGGCTGAAACGGCAGCTGGTACGGCCACATCTGCACCTGCGCTGGCAATTGCCCGCCTTTTTGCAGGTTGCAGGTCGAGCACGCGGTGACGACATTCTCCCACGTGGTCTGCCCGCCGTGCGAGCGCGGGATCAAGTGATCGAAAGTGAGTTCTTCCTTGGTGCCGCAATATTGGCAGGAGAAGCGGTCGCGCAGGAAAACATTGAAGCGGGTGAAGGCCGGGTGGCGCGACGGACGGACGAAGGTCTTGAGAGATACAACGCTGGGAAGCCTGAACTCGGCGCTCGGACTTCGTACCGCCTTGTCGTAGAGCGCGACCGTGTTCACGCGATCGAGGAACACGGCCTTGATCGTGTCCTGCCATGACCAGATCGAAAGCGGGTAATAGCTGAGCGGGCGGAAGTCCGCGTTCAGGACCAGTGCAGGCCAAGATCCGGGCGATACGGCAGCGTGCAATCGCGACTCCTTGAGAAGCCTTGCGGTCGCACGCCGCGTTACTCACTCCGTATAATATTACCGGCTCCGTGTCGTC
The DNA here is from genome assembly GCA_019752575.1 of Xanthobacteraceae bacterium. Lineage (GTDB taxonomy): Bacteria > Pseudomonadota > Alphaproteobacteria > Rhizobiales > Xanthobacteraceae. The sequence goes on from JAIELW010000003.1 coordinate 74,932, forward strand.
TTTGTGAAGCCGTCCGCTATCCGCGTCCCCTAAAGGCTTTTTGCAGGAAAGTGCCACCGAGACGAAGCCCGTCGCCGTCGATCCCGTGGCCAATTCCTTGCGAAAGGTGCCACTCCACCGCGAGCCCCATGCCGCCCAGGCCCTGTGCTGACAAGAACAGCGCCTGCGCCGGAATCAACTCGTCCTGATCGCCGTGGATCAAGAGCACCGGCGGACGGGTTTTGATTTCCTCAGCGGCCTTGGCGGCAAGCTCTTGATTCGCCGGCGTCACCAGCACGCCGGAATAGCCGACGATCGCGGCGAGCGCGGAGCGCCGCAGGCCAACGTGCAGCGCCATCATCGTGCCTTGGCTGAAGCCGACCAGCGCCAGCGCCGACGGCGGCAGATTGTGCTTCGCCAATTCCGCATCGAGGAATTCGTCGAGGATCGGACGCGCCTTGGTGACGCCACGCCAGCGCTCGTCGGGATCGCGGAACGTCAAACCGAACCACTGCCGGCCCATCGGATGCTGCGGCACCGGCTCGGGGGCGTTCGGCGAAACGAAAGCGGCATCGGGCAAGAGCGACTGCCACTCGCGGCCGAGCGAAATCAGATCGTTTCCGTCTGCACCATAGCCGTGCAGAAACACCACAAGCTGCTTGGCCGCGCCTGAGCGCGGCGCGATACGAGGGCCGTCGATCAATGGAAGCTCCGTGCGCGAGATCGTGCGTTGCAGTCTGCTTACGCGAGCCCGCGAAAACCGCAAGTCGCGAGACGCTAATCCCACATCGAGAGCATGTAGCCGGTATCGGGCCGCGTCTTACCCTCGAGCGTCGCAAGGTAGATGCGGCGAACGGCATCCTCGCCCTTCACGAACTCGACACGGGTCGCACCGTCAAAAAGCGCGATCACGCCGGGCCATTCCTCGTCGATCTTCCTGTCGATAATGCCTTTGCCCCAATCCTGTGCGCGCTTCTTCATCTGGTCCGGCGCGAAGAACCACACCGGCTTCGCGCCGGGAAGATTTTCCGGCGGCTGCTCCGCATCGGCATGCGTTAAGCCGACACGGCAGGAATATTTGACGTTCGCGGCGAAATGATTGTGCAGGCCCGTGAGCAGACCCGCATTCCCCGCCATATCGACGATCACGACGGGTTCGGACGGAATCTGCTCGATCGCGTCATAGGTCACGACCGCGTCGTAGCAACCGAGGTTTTCGACAAAGGCTCGATTGTTGCCCGAAGTAAGACCGACGACTTTCACCGTTCCGCGCTTCTTCAGAAGATACGCGAGCCCGATCGCGGTCTTGCTTGAGGCGCTCGTAAGCAGAACCGAAGTCGCGCCAAAGAAGGATGCTTCGCCAAGAAAATCGTCGACGAGAAACGACAGCATGAAGAGCGGCCGCAACAGCGCCTGATAGTCGCCGGATTTTCCGGCGAACTGCGGATCGCCAGAAACGCGAGCGTAAGCGTTGTAAACCGGCGAGACTTCCTGCCGGTGCGCGGCGCCGTCGAACAGCCCTCGCTCGGAAACGCGCGCGGGCTCGATTACAAGATGAGTCGACATCGGGAAATAACCGAACAAGCGCTCGCCGCGTTTGATCTGGCCGTGCCGGGACTCGATCACCTCGCCGAACCCCCAGACCGGAACGATCCCGAAGCCTGCGCGGGCCGGGAAAAGATGCCAGTACTTCAATTGATCGCCGACCAAGGCATAGGTGACGTTGTTCGCGGTGAAGGCGAAGCGGTCGACTTTCAGGAGCACCGCGTTCTGCGCCAGCGCTGCGCGCGCGGAGATGGCGAGTTCGGTCCGCTTAAGATCGTGGCGATCGACTAGAAAGTCGCTCCGGGCGGGGTCGGACATTGTGCGCATCCTGTTGCAGACTTGTAGTGCTAAACCAGAATTGTGACGGATTCACTTTGTCTTCGCTTGCGCATTTTCGACCGGCACGCCGTCGCGCTTCTTCATCGCGGCATAGTAGGCCCACAACAGACGCGCCGCTACCGAACGATAGGGTTTCCAGACGCGCGCGATTTTTTCGAGCTGCTTCGCGTCGGGCCGTTTACGTTTTTTGAGCATGATGCGCGCCGCTTCCTGGAGCGCTAAATCGCCCGAAGCGAAAGCATCGGCGTGGCCCACGCAGAACATCAGATAGATGTCCGCGGTCCACGGCCCGATGCCTTTTACTTTCACGAGTTCTGCATGCGCGTCTTCCGCGGGCATATGCGCGAGCGTGCCGATATTCAGATGCTCGTCGCGCACTGCGCGCGCGATATGCCGGAACGTCCTGATCTTCGGCATCGACAGGCCGACGCGCTGCAATTGCGGCGTGCGGGCCTTGAGGATCGTGTGATGATCGAGCGGCGAGAACTTCGCTTCCATCCGCCCCCAGATCGAAGCCGCCGCCGCGACCGACAACTGCTGCCCGCAGATGATACGCGCGAGGCCGGGAAAACCGCCCTCGCGTCTGCGCATCGGCGGATGACCGGTAATCGCCACTACGCCGGCGAAACGCGGGTCGAGGACCAGCAGCTTTTCCAGCGCTTCTTTTAAGTGTTCTTCGGTGTCGATGCGGACAGGCATACTTTTTCAATCGTCATCGCCGGGCTTGTCCCGGCGATCCACGCCTTTACAAAGGCGCGAGTGATAAAAGGCGTGGATGCCCGGCACAAGGCCGGGCATGACGAAGAAATGCCCATCCGTCCACCCGTTTTCCGCTTCGCGCCCTCGCCCACCGGGTATCTGCATTTAGGTCATGCGCTATCCGCGCTCCTCAATTTCGAAGAAGCGAAACGCGCTGGCGGGCGCTTTCTCCTGCGCATCGAGGACATCGACCCCACGCGCTGCAAGCCTGAATTCGAGCAGTCGATCTACGAAGATCTCGAGTGGCTGGGGCTGGAATGGGAAACGCCGGTGCGGCGGCAGTCGCAGCATTTTGACGAGTATGCGGCAGCTCTCGGCAAGCTCGAAGCCGAAGGCTTGCTCTACGCCTCTTATGAGACACGCGCCGATCTCGCGCGGCTGATTACCGGCCGCGACCCGGATGGCGGCCCGCGCTATTCGCGCGAAGAAGGTTTGTCGAGCGAAGAAACCAAGGCGCGCGAATTGCGCGGCGAACCTTATGCCCTGCGTCTGAACATGCAGGAAGCGCTTTCGCGGATTGCCGCACCGCTTTACTGGAAAGACGACGAAAAAGTCGAAGCCGAGCCCGCGCGCTGGGGCGATGTCGTGCTCGGGCGGAAGGAAACGCCCGCGAGCTATCACCTAGCCGTCGTGCTCGACGATGCCTTGCAGGGCGTGACCGACATCGTGCGCGGCAAGGATTTATACGAAGCAACCGCGGTGCATCGCGTGTTGCAGGAACTGCTCGGCCTGCCCGTGCCGGATTACAAACATCATCGTCTGCTCCTGGACGAACACGGCAAGAAACTTTCGAAGCGCGAAAAATCCACCACGCTGCGCGACCTGCGCGCGAGCGGCTGGACGGTCGCGAATTTAAGGAAAGCCATTGGACTCTAATTCACCTCTCCCCATTGGGGAGAGGGAGAAGAAGCGCTAGCCGATCCCGAGCACGAACAGCCAGAACGACACGGTGAAGAGCGAGAGCGCGGTCGAGAGCGTGACCGCGCCCGCGATCGTCGCGACGCCGGTCTTGTAGCGCGCGGCAAGCAAGTACGAATTGATGCCGACCGGCATCGACGCGAAGATCACCGCGACGCCCGCCCATACCGGCGAGAGCACGAAGACGTATTTCGCAAGCAGCCAGACCGCGAGCGGCAAGAGCATCAGTTTCGCCGCAACCACGAACGCCGACAGCCTCAGGTCGCCGAGGATGCCGTATTTGCGCAGCGCCATGCCCATCGCGAACAGCGCGCAGGGCACCGCGGACGCCGCGATCAAATCGACGAACTGCTTGAACGGCCCGTCGCCGATCGAGACCCCCGAAAGCCGTCCCGCCGTACCGATGGCGAAGGCAATAAGGAGCGGATTGAGCGCGAGATTGCGCAAGAGTTTCAAGAGCGCCCCGCGGGTGACGCCCGTCTCCGAACTTTCGATCATCACCATCGCCGCGGTCATCATCAGCGGCAGGTGGACCGCGATCAAAAGAAACAGTGGCACCGCGCCCGCTTCGCCGTAAGCGGTCAGCACCAGCGGAATGCCGATCAGCACGACGTTCGATTGCGACGAAGAAAATCCGGCGATCACCGCTTCGCGGCCCGGCCTCGCGTAAAGCTTCCATGTGAGGAGCTGTGCCAGCGACCACACGATCGCGACACCGATGAAATACGAGAGCCAGTAGCCCCAGGGCGAACCTTCCGGCAGGCCCGCGCCCAGAAGCGTACGCACGATCATCAACGGGATCGCAATCAGGAACACGTAGTCGTTGAGCCCCTCGCCCGCCCGCTCCGACAAGAGTTTCGACCACGCGGCGAAATAGCCGAGCCCGATCACGCCGAAGACCGGCAGGACGATTTCCGCGATGCGGGCGATCTGGGACAAAAAGCTAACGCAGACGTTCGACGGATGGGAAGATATGAATAATGTGATCGCTCAGCAGATGGCGCGTCGGCAGCCCCATCAAATCATCGCAAAGTTGTATTGCGACCTTCCATTCCTCTTCAGTCATACAGCCTTTTCGTTCCTCATCGCCGACAAAACAGCAAAGAACTAATTTCGCGTCGATCCCGTGCTGTCGCAAAAAACGAAGGTGCGCGAGCCGGTTTGCGTGCTGATAGAAAGGACCGTTCCAAAGAATTTTTGGCTTTGCGTGTAAAGCTACAGCGGTTTCCGCCAACGTTCGTTCTATTAAGACGACGGATTCCGGGCTTTTCGCCTGACTGGGACCAGACATCATCTCCGGGACGTGCGCCTTTGCTTCAACGAGCAGCACGCTTTTCTCTGTCAGCGCCAGAGCATCCCAATTTGGACCTTTGGAGGGCCAGTAGCTCCGCAATGCGTCCGTTAAATGCGCACAGTTTATTTTCTCAAGAAATGCCCCATCAACGTACTCAGCATAATCGTCACCAACGACGGGCGAGACCCAGCGTATTTCTCCAACGGTGGGGGACTGAGCGGCGATCTGTTCATACAAGAATTCAGAATGGTTATTTACGGCCTTCTGAATCCATTTCAGACTCCCGCTAACTCCTTTTTGCTTAATTACCCGCATTGACCTTTCGACTTACGCCGCCTTGCTCGCGCGCGCATCAACCACGCGCACGATGTCCGAAAGAATCCGGTTCAGCTCGTAGTCCTTCGGCGTGAACACGGCGGCGACGCCGCATTGCTTCAGGACATTCTCGTCTTCCGGCGGAATGATACCGCCGACGATCACCGGAATTTCCATGCCTTCGGAACGCATGCGCGCCATCACATCGCGCACCAGCGGCACATGGGAGCCGGAAAGGATCGAGAGGCCCACAACGTGCACGCCTTCTTCGAGCGCGGCGTTCACGATCTCTGCTGGCGTCAAGCGGATGCCTTCATAGACCACCTCCATGCCGGCATCGCGCGCCCGCACCGCGATCTGCTCGGCGCCATTCGAATGGCCGTCGAGGCCCGGCTTGCCGACGAGGAATTTCAGGCGCCGCCCGAGCTTCTTGGAAACCCTCTCGACCTGCCCGCGCACTTCATCGAGCCCTTCGGCACTTGCCCGCGCGGAACGGCCAACGCCGGTCGGCGCGCGGTACTCGCCGAACACTTCGCGCAACGTCATCCCCCACTCGCCGGTTGTGATCCACGCTTTCGCTGCATCGACCGAGGCCGGCATGATGTTCTGGCCCTCGGACGCCGCGCGGCGCAGGGCTTCGAGCGCGGATGCGGCCTTCTTCTGGTCGCGCGCATTGCGCCACGCCTTCAGGCGCTCGACCTGTTCCTTCTCGACATGCTCCGGCACGGTGAGGATCGCGCCTTCCCCGGTCGTCAGCGGCGACGGCTCCGTCTCGGTGAAGCGGTTGACGCCGACCACGGTCTGCTCGCCGCGCTCGATCGCTTCCAGGCGCTTGGTGTTCGATTCCACGAGCTTCTGCTTCATGTAACTCGATTCGACCGCCGCGACCGCGCCGCCCATTTCCTCGATGCGCACGAGCTCTTCGCGCGCCTCGCGCTTGAGTTCTTCGACCTTGCGCTCGATTTCCTTCGAGCCGTCGAAGATGTCGCCGAAGTCCAATAGATCGGTCTCGAACGCCACGATCTGCTGCATGCGGATCGACCACTGCTGGTCCCATGGGCGCGGCAGACCGAGCGCCTCGTTCCAGGCGGGCAACTGCACCGCGCGGGCGCGGGCATTTTTCGAAAGCGTCACCGCGAGCATCTCCAAGAGAATGCGATAGACGTTATTTTCCGGCTGCTGCTCGGTGAGCCCGAGCGAGTTCACCTGCACGCCATAGCGGAAACGGCGATGCTTCTCGTTCGTGACGCCATAGCGCTCGCGCGTGATCTCTTCCCAGAGTTCGGTGAACGCGCGCATCTTGCAAAGCTCGGTAACGAAGCGCAGGCCCGCATTCACGAAGAAGGAAATGCGGCCTACGACTTCCTCGAAGTCCTTGCCTTTCACTTCGCCGGAGGCCTTCACGCCGTCGAGCACGGCAATCGCGGTCGCGAGCGCGTAAGCAAGCTCTTGTGTCGGCGTCGCGCCCGCTTCCTGCAAATGATAGGAGCAGACGTTCATCGGATTCCATTTCGGCACTTCGCGCGTCGTAAAGAGGATCGTATCCTTGATCAGCCGCATCGAAGGCGCGGGCGGAAACACGTAAGTGCCGCGCGAGAGATATTCCTTGATGATGTCGTTCTGCGTGGTGCCGGAAAGCGCGGTCTTCGGCGCGCCCTGTTCTTCGGCAAGCGCGACATAGAGCGACAAGAGCCACGCCGCGGTCGCGTTGATCGTCATCGAGGTATTCATCGAGCCGAGCGGGATGCCGTCGAACAGCGTCCGCATGTCGCCGAGATGACTGATCGGCACGCCGACCTTGCCGACCTCGCCTTTCGCCAGGAGATGATCGGAGTCGTAGCCGGTCTGCGTCGGCAGATCGAAGGCGACCGAAAGGCCGGTCTGCCCCTTGGCGAGGTTCGAACGGTAAAGCTTGTTCGATTCAGCCGCGGTCGAGTGGCCCGCATAGGTGCGGATCAGCCACGGCGCCTCTTTGGGCTTCGCGGAACTCGAACTCGTGCTCTTTTTTTCAGCCATATTGTCAGCCCTTGGGCCGGCCCCGGCCGCTCCCATAAGTAAAACGCGGGCGCGGCTTCCTTCCTGCAATGCAACATAACTCCTAGCACGGCTCCCGCTCACGCAAAATCGACCGGCGGTGAGGCACCGGCGCACTAGACCGTAACAGTGCGGCGCGGCAATCTATTTGAGAAAAAAACGCGGGCCCATGCCCCGGCCAGAACCGGCGGCGGCCCACACCGGAGCGGGAGAGTACGATGTGGATTAAAGGGGCACTTCTTGCCGTAGGCCTTTCGCTGGCGTTCATCGCGCCGGCGACCACGGCACAGGCGCAGCAGGTCACGTTCGCAATAACGAACGACTCTGGGCGCGACATTCAGATCGAGTTCTATTCGGAAGATCGCAATCACGCCTGGCCGGGTGGAAATCAGGCCTACAATCTTGCCCGCGCGCGGGACGACAGCTGGACGCTGAACTGCCGCCGCGGCGAAAAGATTTGCTATGGCGGCTGGGTCAAGGGCGACTCGCGCACCTATTGGGGCGTCGGCCTGAACCGGAAATACAGTTGCTCGGCCTGCTGCGTGACCTGCGACGGCGGCACGCTGCGGCGGACACTGACGCCTCCACAATAAGCGACCGGTTCTATCCGCTAACGAAAAAAGCCGGCGCGATCTCGCCGGCTTTTTTATGCGCCGAAGATGCAAATTTAATCACGCGTGATGCGTTCTCGCACTAGACCTCGCCTTCCCGAGGAATAATCTCCGCACGCCGAGAGAGTGCGGCATTCAAGTGGAGAGTGGCGATGGGGCTGAAACGACTTGTGATTGCGCTAGGGGTAGCGCTGCTCATACCGATTGCGACGATCGCATCGGCCGAAGACATTACCTTCAAGCTCAATAACGATTCCGATTACGACATCCAGATCGAGTTCTACTCGCAGGACCGCAGCCATGCGTGGCCGGGCGGAGATCAGGCCTATAATCTGGCTTCCGGGGATTCCAATTCCTACAAGCTCGCCTGCCGCTCGGGCGAAAAGATTTGTTACGGCGCGTGGGTAAAGGGCAAAGCGAGCACCTATTGGGGTGTCGGATTGAATAACAAACAGTCCTGCGATGCCTGCTGCCTGGCTTGCGGCGACGGCGATCTTTCGAGAACGCTCACCAATCCGTAAAACAAAAAAGCCGGCGAAAATTCTCGCCGGCTTTTCTTTTTTCCGGCTGTTGCTGTTAGGCGCGCTTCACCAGACCGATGATGAACAGCAAGATCAGCGCGCCGATGGTCGCCGCGATGATCGCGCCGACGATGCCGCCGCCGAGCGAAACCCCGAGATAAGGGAAGAGCCAGCTCGCAATCGCGGCGCCGACGATGCCGACGATGATGTTGCCGATCAATCCGAAGCCGAAGCCCTTCATGATTACGCCCGCGAGCCAGCCCGCGACCGCGCCCACGATCAGAAGAATGATAAGTCCTTGTGCCGTCATAGCCCCCGTCCTCCTTGATTAGCGGTTGCCCGCATTGATTTTTTCGCAGGCGGCGATGACGCTCCCGCGAATCTCGCCATTAGACGAAAGGATGATAGGCCGACTTTCACCCTCAGCGCGAGGGGTCCGGCCAGCAGTGGAAAACCCGGCTTGTGCAGCGCGTTAACGTACCGCCAGAGGACGTAACAAGCGGCGCAAGACGAGCGCAGCAAGAAGCAGCGACGCGAGCAATCCGACCGGCAATTTCACGAAGGGAAAGATCGCGACGAGCAGCATCACCGCTGCAATCCCGGCGATCTCGTAGCGCAGGAAGCCGCGTGCGGTTCCGAGCGCGAGCAGAAACGCAATCGGAATCGTGATCGTCACCATGTCGTAGAGATAAATATAGGGTGTCGCCAGCAGCACGCCGATCCCGAGCACGGCGGCTTTCAACTCATACGCATGTGCGCGGCTTTTCCAGACGAACCAGATCGCAACCGCTATCGCCCCAGATAGCGCGATCTGCGCGCTCCATGCGACCCGCTCGGCAGCGCCCAGCGTTCGCAGAAGCGCGAACAGGCTCTGCATCTTTTCGATTTCTGCGCGGCCTTCGGACAGAAACGCCTGCGACGTCACCGGCAACCAGCGCAAAAAAGCGAGCCACGGCTCGAAGCCGTAAGCCATTACAGACGCCACTGCGAGCGCACACGCAGTCACGCCGGCTGCAACGAATACGCGCCAGTGCCCCGCAGCGATCAGCGCCACCGGAAACAGAATTCCGAAATGCGGCTTGTAGGTGAGCAGCCCGAGACAGATGCCCGCGAGTACCGGCCGCTTTTCGAGAAAAGCGAGCGCGAAGCCGATCAGCGCGGCGGTGAGAAATCCGTTCTGGCCGACGAGCACGTTTGCGACGAGCGCCGGCGCGCAGAGCGCGAACAGATAGCCCATATTGCTCGCACTCGCCGCGCGAACCGCACCGAGGAAAGGCAAAAACGAAACCGCCGACCAACCCGCATGCGCGGTGGCGTAAGGGAGTGAGGCAAGCGCCGCCGCGACGAAGAGATAGAACGGCGGATAATGCCAGCCGTAATAGCCCTTGAAGTCGTAGCCGAGGACCGCGATCTCCATCTGCTTGTGCGCAGTCCAGTCATAGGCGCTGACCGGCGCACCATGGAGCGCAAATTTTCCGGCGGCATAGACGTTCAGAAAATCGGTCGAGATCAGCCGTCCGCCCGCGTCCCAGAGCCAGCTTCCGGTGAAAAGAGCGGTCGCGAGCCACACGAGATTTGCCACAACAAATGCAAACAGAAACAGCTCGAACCACTTGGGCAGGAGCGGCGTTCTCGCGGGTGACGTAGCGACGGCTTGGGGCATCGCGGCAAGCTACCCGTGCCGGCTTGCGGAAGGCTTAAGTCTGTTGCTCCGCCAATAGGCACATTGCGCTGCAACATCCTTTGGGTCATTCTCCGCCGTCACCCAACCGAGACATTTTCTTTTCGGAGCAGTCATGTCCGCGGTCACAAAATTGCAGACGGGCCCCAAGGACCTCTACGAGATCGGCGAGATTCCGCCGCTGGGTCACGTTCCGTCGAAAATGTATGCGTGGGCCATTCGCCGCGAGCGCCACGGCCCGCCGGAAGAAAGCTTCCAGATCGAGGTCGTGCCGACCTGGCCGGTGGGCGACGAGGACGTGCTCGTGCTCGTGATGGCGGCGGGCGTGAACTACAACGGCGTCTGGGCGGGCTTGGGCCAACCCATCTCTCCGTTCGACGTGCACAAGCAGCCGTTCCATGTCGCGGGCTCGGATGCCTCCGGCATCGTCTGGGCGGTCGGGGCCAAGGTGAAGCGCTGGAAGGTCGGCGACGAAGTCATCGTTCACTGCAATCAGGACGATGGCGACGACGAAGAATGCAACGGCGGCGATCCGATGTTCTCGCCCTCGCAGCGCATCTGGGGTTATGAGACGCCGGACGGATCCTTCGCGCAGTTCTGCCGCGTGCAGTCGCGCCAGTTGATGCCGCGTCCGCAGCATCTCACCTGGGAAGAGTCGGCCTGCTATACGCTGACGTTAGCTACCGCCTACCGCATGCTGTTCGGCCACGCGCCGCACACGATCAAGCCGGGCGATTATGTTCTCGTCTGGGGCGCATCCGGCGGTCTCGGCGTGTTCGGCGTGCAGCTTGCCGCCGCCTCCGGCGCGCACGCGATCGGAATCATCTCGGACGACGATAAGAAAGATTATGTGCTGGGTCTCGGCGCCAAGGGCGTGATCAATCGCAAGAATTTCAAGTGCTGGGGTCAGATGCCCACAGTGAACACGCCCGAGTACAACGAGTGGGTGAAAGAAGCCCGCAAGTTCGGCAAGGCGATCTGGGACATCACCGGCAAGAAGGACGTCGATATCGTTTTCGAGCATCCCGGCGAAGCGACTTTCCCGGTTTCCTGCCTCGTCGTGAAACGCGGCGGCATGGTCGTGTTCTGCGCGGGCACGTCCGGCTTCAATCTCACCTTCGACGCGCGCTATGTCTGGATGCGCCAGAAGCGCGTGCAGGGCTCGCACTTCGCGCACCTGAAGCAGGCGGCCGCCGCGAACCAGTTCGTGCTCGACCGCCGCGTCGATCCCTGCATGAGCGAAGTGCTGCCGTGGAAGCAAATCCCGGTGGCGCATACGAAAATGTGGAAGAACCAGCACAAGCCCGGCAACATGGCGGTGCTCGTGAACGCTCAGCGCCCCGGCATGCGCAGCTTCGACGACGTGATCGAAGCTTCCGGAACAAAAGTATAAGCGCACCAAGGTTTAAGCGCGCTTCCTGCGCCTCGTCTTCCTCGGCGTTTTCTGGATTGCGGGCGCATAGCGCTCGTCCTTGATGGCTGCGTTCAGTTCGCCGCCATAGAGGAAGATCGAGGCTGTCGTGTAGAGAAACACCAGCGCGACCATCACCGACGCCAGCCCCGCATAGGTCGTGACGTAATTGTAGGAGAAGCGGCCGAGGTAGTAGCCGAAGGCCGCGCCCGCGATCAGCCACAGCACCAGGGTAACGATAATTCCGGGCGCTACCTCGCTCAACGTTCGCTTGCCCGCGGGCAACCACATATGAACGACGATCAGCGCGACGACGAGAACCGCCGAAGCGGTGGAATAGCGAACGAACGCCGCGACGCCACGGAACGGCTCGAGTGCCGGAAGGAACTTCACCGTCGTCTGCCACATCAGCGGCCAGAGCACGACGAGGAAGGAAAGTGCGAGCAGCCCCGCCGCGCCGATCAGCACGTAACCGATCGATTCCAGCCGCAGCCACCAGAAATAGCGCTGCTCGCCGACGTCATAGGCGCGGTTCAGGCCGATGCGCAGGCTCTCGATGCCGCTTGAAGAAAAGTAGATCGCGAGCGCGATACCGAAGGTCAGCGCGTCGGTGCGCACGTTGGTCAGCACGTCGTGTATTTCGCTCGCGATCGGTCCCGCGACTTCCTTGGGCCAGGTGTCGAGCAATATCTGCGCAGTGTTATCGGCAAGTTCCTTGGAGCCGAAAAACGCCGCGAGCGAGGTCACGAAGATCATGAAGGGAAACAGCGCCATCAGGCCGGAGAGCGCGATGTGGCTGGCGATCGCCCAGCCGTCGTCTTCGCTGAAGCGCCAGTAGGCGTCGATGGCGATGCGTATGGGTTTCGGCACGCGGGTCTCCGTTCGGACAACCCATCAGATCGCGATTTGGAGACGCAAAAGCAAGCTGCTTCGTGGAAGCGCCGTCAAGCGGCTCGGACAGCCCCGAGGAAATCGCGGATCGCGGCATCCAGCTTCTCGGCTTCGCCGCCGAGCGCAACCGCGAGCCCTGCGACTTCACTTGCAGTCGAAGTCGCGCCCGCTGCCGCGGCCTGCACCGACTTCATCGCCCCCGCACCGGCATCGGCGTCGCTCGACGCGCGGCCGACGTTCTCGGCAATCGAGACGACTGCGGCGTTCTGCTCCTCGATCGCTGAAGCGATGGATGAAGCGATCGCCGACATTTCCTCGATCACCGTCGAGACCGTGTCGATCGCGGTCGCGGCGTCGCCGGAGGCTTCCTGGATCGCACCGATCTGGTGCGCGATGTCTTCGGTTGCGCGCGCGGTCTGCGCGGCAAGCGATTTCACTTCCTGCGCAACGACGGCGAAACCTTTGCCGGCGTCGCCCGCGCGCGCGGCCTCGATGGTTGCGTTGAGCGCGAGCAAATTCGTCTGTGCGGCGATCGACTGAATGAGCCCGACCACCTCGCCGATGCGAGAGGCGGCGTCGCCGAGATTGCGCATGATCGCAACGGAGCGCTGCGCTTCCGCGACCGCGCGGTTCGCGACTTCGGTGGAAGTCGAGGTCTGGTGCGCGACTTCGGACACGGAAACCGAAAGCTGTTCGGTCGCAACCGCTGCCTGCGCAACGTTCGAGGAGGCGGCACCGGCCGCCTTGCCCGCGCGAACGGCCTCCGAGTCCACATTGCCCGCGGTGGTTTCGAGCTTGTCTGCGGCGCTCGTCAGCTTCTGCGAAGCCTGGCGCACGGCGCCGAGGCCGGAATTCGCGCTGTCGCCGAAGCCCTTGATCAACTCCTCGACCTTACGCACGCGCATTTCGCGCTGACTCGTGGCGTCTGCCTGTTCGCCTTCGAGCCGTTTGCGCTCGCGCGCGTTGTCGCGGAACACGACGACCGTGCGCGCCATCGCGCCGATTTCGTCGCGGGCATTGACCGCCGGAATATCGGAAACGCTTTCGCCGGCCGCGAGGCGCCGCATGACATTCGAAAGTCCCTGCAACGGTCCGGTGATGCTCAAGCCGATGAGCCAGTTGAAGGCGAGGCCGAGAAACAGGACGGCAATGCCGACGCTGATAATGATATTGCGCGTCCGCGCCTGCGAACTCGCGAGCGCAAAGGCCGCCGACGCCTGCTGCTGTTTCGCATGCATGATGATGTTGTCGGTCGATGTCTGCATATCGATGGTCGCGTTCTGGATCACCGTCGACTGCGTCGAGACCACGCGCGTCTGCGAGATCCACTCGCTGAATTCGTCGCGATATTTCTCGATCGCCTTGTTGATTTGTTCCTTTAACCCGGCTTGCAGCGAGGATTTCCCGAGATGGCCGGTGAACATCGCAAGCTCGCCATAGATCTTGTACGTCGCAGAAAGATCGGTGGAGAGCATGAACTCCATCTCGTAACGGCGGAGCTGCGCGAGCGAGGCCGCCAGGCGCAGCGCGTCGATCTCCGTCATCTTCGCGATATCCGACGAAACGAGTAGTTCGACTTGTCCTGCCGCTTCAGCGAAGCGGCCACGGATGCCTTGGGTTTCGGCAAAGCCGAGTTCGGTCTTCGCCTTGGTCAGATACTCGAAGTTCGAGCGCAACGTGACAAGCAACCCGCGCAAGTTTGCAATCGCCTTCGCGTCGCGGCGCTCGGCATATTTCTCGATCGTGATGAGATTCTCAAGCGCGATCCCGAGATGGTCGTAGAACGCTTGCTTCAGCGTCGAGTCCTTGCCTTCGACGTAGTCCTTGACGGCGACGCGCATCGAGGAAAGCGCGCTGTTGAATTCGCGGCTCGCGTTCGCGAGGTCGCTCGAATTCTGCACGGTATCGAAAGCGGAGCCGACCTGCCGCTCGCCGTTCGCAAAGAAGACGCCGATGATGGCAAGGCCCACCACCGGAATGATGGCGAGCGTGAAAATGCGGGCACGCACCGAAAGCGCCGGCAAGCGGCGCAGTACGAAACTGGCAAATTGCGGCAACGTCATCCCCAGACCTTGCGTAGCCAAAGAACGCCGCGCGGGGCTGTACCGTCCCGGGCCACGCTCTACGAAAGTTGCAGCCAGTTAAGCCCCTCGACGGTTAACAGAAGGTTGCCTCTTGCTTTTGTGCATTGCACCAATAAGGATGCGCCGCTCACCCGCTATAAAGGCCTCCGATGACCCAAGCCGCCTCCCGCGCTGCGAAAGCCGACGCCAGCCTGCTGCCGCTCCTTCTGGAAGCGAGCGATTCCGTTCAGGCGTTGCTCGCCGAGGCCGCCGCCGCAGTACGAGCCAAGGTCGTCGAAGGCGGCAAGATTTCCGCGGCCGCGCTCGAGCGCGAACAGCACGCGGCGCACGGCTATGCGTGGCTCGCGACCTATGTGGAATCGATCCGTCAGCTTGCCGCTTATACCGGCCGCATGATCGAGACCGGGCGCTTCAGTGAGCTTGAAGAATTTCTGGTGCGTGTCGGCGCGGGCGAATATCTCGCTCAGATCTTCGGCGGGATTCCGATGAGCCAGGGCGAGATGCTTCGTCTCGCCGATCTCGGCCTCGCCGAACAGAAAATCTCAGCGCGCATCACGCCCGCGATCAAGACGCTGATTGCCGGCAACGATGCGCCTGCGCGCGCACAACTCGCGGCCGCAATCGCCAAGGCGCAAGGCTCGCTTACCATCGGCGACGCCGGCCTCGACGAAACGCTGAACGCCATGCGTGCGGAAATGCACCGCTTCGCGGAGAGCGAAGTCGTGCCGCGCGCGCACGAATGGCATCTGAAGAACGAATACATTCCGATCGAGATCATTTCGAAGATGGCGGAGCTCGGCGTGTTTGGCCTGACCATCCCCGAAGAATTCGGCGGCCTCGGTCTCGGCAAGGAGTCGATGTGCGTGGTCTCCGAGGAACTCTCGCGCGCCTGGATCGGTGTGGGTTCCTTGGGCACGCGCTCGGAAATCGCGGGAGAGCTCATTCTCGGTGGAGGCACGGATGAACAAAAGAGGAAGTGGCTACCGAAAATCGCATCCGCGGAAATTCTGCCGACTGCGGTCTTCACCGAACCGAACACCGGCTCCGATCTCGCGTCCTTGAAGACGCGCGCCGAGAAGAAGGGCGGCGTCTACAAGGTCTATGGCAACAAAACCTGGATCACGCACCCGGTGCGCGCGGATCTGATGACTCTGCTTTGCCGCACCAAGCCCGAAGAAAAAGGCTATCAGGGCCTTTCGATCCTGCTCGCGGAAAAGCCGCGCGGCGACGACAAGAACCCTTTCCCCGCGCCCGGCATGAGCGGCGGCGAGATCGAAGTCATCGGCTATCGCGGCATGAAGGAATTCGAAATCGGATTCGACGGCTTCGAGGTGAAAGCGGAAAATCTCCTTGGTGACGTCGAGGGCAACGGCTTCAAACAGCTTATGCAGACCTTCGAAGCCGCGCGCATCCAGACTGCCGCGCGCGCGATCGGTGTCGCGCAATGTGCGATGGAGCTCGGCCTGCGTTACGCACACGAGCGCATCCAGTTCGGCAAGCCGCTTTATTCTTTCCCGCGCGTCTCCGACAAGATCGTGATCATGGCAGCCGAAATCCTGATTGCGCGCCAGCTCACCTATCACGCGGCCCGCGAGAAGGATTCCGGCCGCCGCTGCGATCTGGAGGCCGGCATGGCGAAGTTGCTCGCAGCCCGCATCGCCTGGGCCTGCGCCGACAATGCCCTGCAGATTCACGGCGGCAACGGCTTTGCGATGGAATATCCGGTCTCGCGCGTGCTCGCCGACGCCCGCATCCTTTCGATCTTCGAAGGCGCCGCCGAAATCCAGGCGCAGGTGATTGCCCGCCGCCTCCTCGACGGCACGAACTAAACGCCGCTAAACTTACGGCATGGCCAAACCAACCAATCCCGGACTCGCCCGCCTCGCGTTCTGGTCTCAGAACATGCTGGTTGTGCGCGAAAGCAATATGTCGTGGTTCGGCTTTTCCTATTCGCTGGAAGAATGGAAACGTATGGAAGCGCTCGCCGATAAAGTCGGCGGCGGCCCTTACTTGAAGTTTCTGTTGTTGAACGCGCTGCTATTCGTAATTCTCACGGGGATTGCCATCGTCGGATTTTTCCTGCCGGTCCTGCTTCTGATCTATCCCGATACGCGCGACCTCCAGCCGCTGCCTTTCGTACTTCTCCTTTCGTCGACCACGCTGATCGCAATCGGTGTTGGACTGCCGCTCACTATGCGGGTGGCGGCGTGGCTTTGCGCGAGCGAGGAATTACGGGCCGCCCGGATTACGGCGGCACAGGATCTCGCGCTGGAGCGCAAGGTTTCCTGGCAACTGTTGCGCATGACACTGATCATGTGCGGCGCGTTGGTTCCGGGCATGTTGCTCTGGATTGCGCTCGATATCGACGGCGGCCCGATCCTGACGGTTCTCAAGATTGTCTGCGCGCTTCTGGTTGCCGGCTCGGTCGCAACCGCCGCGCTCCGCAAGATGCCTTCCTGAAGCAACTTCTTCTCCGTCATCGCGTTGATGTCGAAAACACGTCAACTCGCGGAGGATTCCTTGCAAAATCTGAAAATCGGAAACGGCGCCTGGGTCGTGGTCTGCGACGGCGCGAAGGCGCTCATTCTGGAAAACAACGGCGACAAGCTTCATCCCGATCTGCGCACGCGCGAAGTTTTCGAGCAGGAGAACCCGCCGACATCCGCGCAGGGCGCCGACAAACCCGGCCGCTCGCACTCTTCGGTCGGCCCCGGCCGCAGCGCGGTCGGCCAGACCGACTGGCACGATCAGGCGGAAGAACGCTTTCTGAAAAATCTGGCGGAGAAGATTCATCTTGCCGTTCACGGCGGCAAGACGAAAGAACTCGTTATCGTCGCGCCACCGAGAGCGCTCGGCATGATCCGCGAAAACTACACCCCCGCGATCAAGGGGGCGCTGCGCGAAGAGATCGACAAGGATCTTGTGAAGATGCCGCTCGATCAGATCGAAAAGAACTTGCTGCACTAGCGCGATGAAATCGGTCGCCTGCCTTGCCGCCTGTAGCGTCTGGAAGGTGGATCGCTTTGCCGCGAGCCTGCTTCTGCCCTATCTCCTCTGGATCGGCTACGCTACGGCGCTGAATGCCGAGATCGCCCGGCTCAGTCTTTAGCCGCAAGGAGTGGCCGCCATGTCCTCGTTCCTCCAGAACATCGCCGTACCGATCGCGCTTGTGGCGGTCGCGATCGTGCTTGTCCTCGGCCTCTGGAATCTGATGAAGGGCGGCTCCGGCAACACCTCGCAGAAGCTGATGCGGATGCGCGTGCTCCTGCAGGGCATCGCGATTGCGCTTGTGATGTTCACCCTCTGGGTGCTCGGCAAATAGCCAAGTTCTGCGGCACGCGAAAATAGGTTACAACCGGCCTCATCCGGGAGGTCCCGTTGGTAGTTCTGAACCGCATCTATACGAAGACCGGCGACGACGGCATGACGTCGCTCGGCAATGGCGAGCGCCGCAAGAAATATGACCTGCGCGTGGATGCCTATGGCACGCTCGACGAAGTGAACGCCGTCATCGGACTGGCACGTCTCGATACCGCGAAGAACGCGCTGCTCGACGGGATGCTGGCGCGTATTCAAAACGACCTGTTCGACGTCGAAGCCGAACTATGCCTTTCCGAAAAAGGACCGGGCGGCGCGAAAATGACCGTCACCGACGCGCAGGTCGAATGGCTGGAAAAGCAGATCGACCTGCTCAATGCCGAACTGCAGCCGCTCCGCTCCTTCGTGTTGCCCGGCGGAACGCAGACCGCGAGCTACCTGCATCTCGCCCGCACGGTTTGCCGCCGGGGCGAGCGCCTCATGGTGGAGTTGCGGGACAAAGACAGCGCCGGCGTCGGCGAAGCCGCTCTTAAATATGTGAACCGGCTTTCCGACTTCCTTTTCGTTGCCGGCCGCCACGCCAACGACAAAGGCGCGCGCGACGTGCTATGGATGCCGGGCGCGAACCGCTGAGCAGTCACGATGGTTTTTCTTCCGGTCTACGACTACAACCAGCTGCGCTATATCAAGCGCCCTTACGTGACATGGGCGCTGCTCGCCACGAACATTCTCATCTATTTCCTGTTTCAGTCCGGTCTGGTGCTGGATTGGGATGCGTTTTTGAATCGCAACTACGGTTTCATGCCGGCGTCGATTCTCGCGAACGCACGCACGGCCGCCGATGTGCCGGCGTGGATCGCGCAGGTGCCGGGCATCAAGCTCTTTACTTACATGTTCCTGCACGGCGACCTCGGTCATCTGTTCGGCAACATGATTTTCCTCTGGGTCTTCGGCGACAACATCGAAGACGCGATGGGTCGCTTCCGCTATTTCCTGTTTTACATCGCGTGCGGGGTCGCGGCGGGGCTCGCGCATTTTCTTTCGGCAACCACTTCGCAGGTGCCGCTGATCGGCGCCTCCGGTGCGATCTCCGGATTGCTCGCCGCCTATCTCATTCTGTTCCCGCGCGCCAAAGTTTGGGTGCTGTTCTTCACCCGTATTCCGCTCAAGCTGCGCGCGGTCTGGGTGCTTGGCATCTATCTGGTGTTCAACATCATCATGGCGACCGCGCGCGGCATGGATAACGTCGCCTGGTGGGCGCATATCGGCGGCTTTGCCGCGGGGCTAATACTCGTCATTCTCATGCGCCGTCCCGAAGTCGGCCTGTTCAAGGGCGAGCCGGATACGGTGGCGGCCGTTGCGGAAGCTGCGACGGTTTCGCCGATCGAGCCGGTCGCGAAGGGAACAACCGAAGCCCCGGTGGCGCAAATCGACGCGCCGACGGTCATCGTTCGCGTTGACAGGCCTAAGGACCAGCCATAGTTTGCCCGCCGCACCGCAACAAATGGGGCGCGGATGAAAGTTCTGGTCGCAGTAAAGCGTGTTATCGATTTCAACGTGAAAGCGCGTGTGAAGTCCGACGGCTCCGGCGTCGATCTCGCAAACGTCAAAATGTCGATGAATCCCTTCGACGAAATCGCCGTCGAAGAGGCGATCCGTTTGAGGGAGGCGGGCAAGGCGACGGAAATCGTCGCGGTTTCCATCGGCCCGCAGCAGGCGTCCGAAACCATCCGCACCGCGCTCGCGATGGGCGCGGACCGCGGTATTTTAGTCAAGAACGACGGCGCGGTTGAACCGCTAGCTGTCGCCAAGATTCTCAAGGGCATCGTCGACGCCGAAAAGCCGAATCTCGTGATCCTCGGCAAACAGGCGATCGACGACGACGCGAACCAGACCGGCCAGATGCTCGCAGCTCTTCTCAATTGGCCGCAGGGCACCTTCGCCTCGAAGGTCGCGCTGGAGTCCGACAGTGTGAACGTCACGCGTGAAGTCGACGGCGGCCTGCAGACCGTGAAGCTGAAGCTGCCCGCAATCGTCACCACCGATCTTCGCCTGAACGAGCCGCGCTACGCTTCGCTGCCTAATATTATGAAAGCGAAGAAGAAGCCGATCGACGAGAAAACTCCGAGCGATTACGGCGCCGATGTCGCGCCGCGCCTGAAAGTCATCAAGACCTCCGAACCGGCGGGCCGCAAGGCCGGCGTGAAGGTCGACTCGGTGGCAAGCCTCGTCGATAAACTCAAGAATGAAGCGGGCGTAATCTGATCATGGCGACACTCCTCATTGCCGAACACGACAACAAGACCTTGAGCCCGGCGACTGCGAAAGCGCTCACCGCGGCGAGCGGTCTTGGCGGCGACGTCGATATACTCGTCGCCGGCGAAGGCGCGAAGGCTGTTGCCGATGCCGCCGCGAAACTCAATGGCGTGAAAAAAGTTCTGCTCGCCGATAACGCGGCTTACAAGAATAAGCTCGCCGAACCGATGGCGGCGCTGATCGTGAAGCTCGCGGAGAAGTACGACGCGATCGTTTCGCCGGCGACGACCTCGGGCAAGAATTTCATGCCGCGCGCCGCGGCGCTGCTCGACGTGATGCAGATTTCCGAAGTCACCAAGATCGAAGGTCCGGACACGTTCCAGCGCCCGATCTATGCCGGCAACGCGGTCCAGACCGTGCAGTCCACCGACAAGAAGAAGATGATCACCGTCCGCACCGCCTCGTTCCAGGCCACCGCCGAAGGCGGCGGAGCAGCCATCGAGAACGCCGATGGCGCCGGCGATCCGGGCATTTCCTCCTTCGTCGGCGAAGAACTCTCGAAGTCGGATCGTCCGGAACTGACCGCCGCGCGCGTCATCATTTCCGGCGGCCGTGCCATGGCGAATAAAGAGAACTTCGCGAAATACATCGAGCCCGTGGCCGACAAGCTGGGTGCCGCGATGGGTGCCTCGCGTGCCGCGGTCGATGCGGGTTATGCTCCGAACGACTGGCAGGTTGGCCAGACCGGCAAGGTCGTGGCGCCCGAGCTCTACATCGCGGTCGGCATTTCCGGCGCGATCCAGCATCTCGCGGGCATGAAGGATTCGAAGGTGATCGTTGCGATCAATAAGGACGAAGAGGCGCCGATCTTCCAGGTCGCCGATTACGGCCTGGTCGGCGATCTCTTCCAGGTATTGCCCGAACTCGAAAAAGAACTGAGCAAATAAGGTCAGCCCGCGCGATGAAAGCCTTGAAAAAAATCGGTGTGATCGGCGCGGGCCAGATGGGTAACGGCATCGCGCATGTCTGCGCGCTCGCGGGCTATGACGTAAAGCTCAACGACATTTCCGAAGACCGCATCAAAACCGGCCTCGCGAATATCAACGGCAACATGCAGCGCCAGGTCACCAAGGCGCTGATCTCGGAAAGCGACCGCCAGACCGCGCTCGCGCGCATCGTTCCAGCGGCGGCCTTCAAGGATCTCACCGACTGCGATCTCGTGATCGAGTCGGCTTCCGAAAAAGAAGACGTCAAGAAGAAGATCTTCGGCGAGCTTTCCGCAATGATGCCGAAGGAAGCGCTGCTCGCTTCCAACACGTCTTCCATTTCGATCACGCGCCTCGGCGCTTCCACCGACCGCCCGGAAAAATTCATCGGCATCCACTTCATGAATCCGGTGCCGCTGATGGAGCTGGTCGAGCTCGTGCGCGGCATTGCAACCGACGAAGACACCTTCGAGACCTCGAAGGAATTCGTGTCAAAGCTTCAGAAGACCTACGCGGTCGCCGAAGACTTCCCGGCCTTTATCGTGAACCGCATCCTGCTGCCGATGATCAACGAAGCGATCTATACGCTTTACGAAGGCGTCGGCTCGGTCGAAGCGATCGACAAGGCGATGAAACTCGGCGCCAATCATCCGATGGGGCCACTGCAGCTTGCCGACTTCATCGGTCTCGATACCGTGCTCTCGGTGATGCAAGTGCTGCACGAGGGCCTCGCGGACTCGAAATACCGCCCATGCCCGCTCTTGGTGAAATACGTCGAAGCCGGCTGGTTGGGGCGCAAGACCAAGCGCGGCTTCTACGACTATCGCGGCGAAAAGCCGGTCCCGACGCGCTGATACTTGTCATTCCCGCGAAGGCGGGAATCCATAAACACCAGCTTTGCCATCTAACTGTGACCGGGGTTATGGATCCCGGCTCGCGGCGCATTACAAGTCGGATTTATCCGACTTGTAATTTTGGAATGCGGAAGTCGGGTAAACCCGACTTCCGTGCGCCTTGGCCGGGATGACAAACAAAAAATTAACGCGGCTCATTGCATGAGTAGCGCGATGGACACCGCCCTCGTCGGCGCCGTCATGGCGTCGAAAACCGCACAGCTTCAGACGGCAATTGCCGCGCGCATCATGAAGATGAACGCAGGCAACGAGCAGGCCTTCGTGCAATTGATCGAGGCCGCGAGCCAGAACGCGGCAAAGCTTGCGAACGCCGCCGCCGGTCTCGGCCAGAACGTCGACATTCAAGTCTGAATTGCTTTACTCGTCAGGCTCGGCCTTGTGCCGGGCATCCACGCCTTAGCAAATCATCAACGCAGTAAAGACGTGGATGACCGGGACGAGCCCGGCCATGACGCTTCGCGTCAGTTCTTCGCGAGCGCCGCGCGGATCAGCGCAAGCGCATCTTCGCTCGCCCATTCCGCCGGCCCCGGCATGAAGCCCAATTCGCAACCGTCGCGGTCGACGAGGATCGTCGAAGGCAGCCCCGGCGCGCGGCCTGCCATTTTCAGCTTCTGAAATACGTTCGTAGTCGGGTCTTCGTAATAGATCAGGTGCTTCACCTTGATCTCTTCGAGAAATTTTCTCGGTTTGTCGCCGCCGCGCTGGTCGAGATTGATCGCAAGCACCGCGAAATCCTTGCCGCCGAGCTTCTGTTCGAGCTCATCGAGCGCCGGCATCTCCTTGCGGCAAGGCACGCACCAGGTCGCCCAGAGATTGATGAGCACGACCCGGCCCTTGAAATCCCCGAGGCTGACGGTCCGTCCCGTGCCATCCTTGAATTCGATCGCGGTCGCACGGCGCGGGCTCGAATTCGGCGCGAAAGCCGCGACTTCCCCTTTGGAAAGCGGCATTAACCGTTTGGCGGTGAGGGCCGCGTTAACACAAGAGCTGTCCGAAATGACCCCCGCGTTGCGTTGCAGGCCGCCGGTCAAGTATACCCCCGCGAACCCCGCAATCGTGCCGAGGAAAGCCGCAAGCAAGAAATATCGCGCGCGGCGAAGCCGGTTTACGCGTGCGGTGGTCTCTAGGTTTGGAGCGGTCATTCTAGGCCGTCAGGGTTCGAGCATGAGTAACAAGATGTGGGGCGGAAGGTTCGCGGCGGGTCCCGACGCGATCCTCGAAGAGATCAACGCCTCGATCGACTTCGACCGGCACTTGTTCGCACAAGACATCGCCGGCTCCAAGGCGCATGCCTCAATGCTGGCCGCCCAAGGCATCATTACGGCAGCCGACGCGGACAAAATCGCGCAGGGCTTAGATGCCATTCTCGCCGAAATCGAAAGCGGCAAGTTCAAGTTCTCGAGAGCGCTCGAAGACATCCATATGAATGTCGAGAGCCGCTTGGCCGAGCTGATCGGCCCCGCCGCCGGGCGGCTGCACACCGCGCGTTCCAGAAACGATCAGGTCGCGACCGACTTCCGGCTCTATATCCGCGACACCATCGACGGTCTCGACAAGTCGCTCGCCGATTTGCAGCTCGCGCTGACCGAAAAGGCGCTGCAATACGCCGACAGCGTGATGCCGGGCTTCACCCATCTGCAGACCGCGCAGCCCGTCACCTTCGGTCATCATTTGCTCGCTTATGTCGAGATGCTTTCGCGCGACCGCGGACGGCTCTCGGATGCGCGCAAGCGCATGAACGAAAATCCGCTAGGGAGCGCGGCACTTGCTGGCACATCTTTCCCGATCGATCGCGACATGACTTCGAAGGCGCTCGGCTTCGACCGGCCCACGGCAAACAGTTTGGACGCCGTCTCGGATCGCGACTTCGTGCTCGAGACGCTCGGTGCTGCCTCGATCTGCGCGATGCATCTGTCGCGCTTCGCCGAAGAGATCGTGATCTGGACTACGCCGGCTTTCGGCTTCGTCGCGCTCTCGGACAAGTTCACCACCGGCTCCTCGATCATGCCGCAGAAGCGCAACCCTGATGCCGCCGAACTCGTGCGCGCCAAGGCAGGCAAGATCATCGGCGCGCTGGTGCAGCTGCTCGTCGTGATGAAGGGCCTGCCGCTCGCCTACGCAAAGGACATGCAGGAAGACAAGGACGGCACCATCCGCGCGCTCTCCGATTTCTCGGTCGTGATCGCGGCGACTGCCGGTATGACGCGCGATCTCGCGGCCGACGAAAAGAGAATGAAGGCGATGGCAGGCGATGCCTATTCGACCGCGACCGATCTCGCCGACTGGCTCGTGCAAAAATTGAACATCCCGTTCCGGGAAGCGCATCACATCACGGGAAGCATCGTCGCAAAGGCGTCAGCGGCGAACGTGCCGCTGCACCGGCTGCCGCTCGCCGACATGCAAGCAGTCGAGAAGCGCATCACCGATGACGTGTTCTCGGTACTTTCGGTCTCGAAGTCGGTAGCGTCACGCGTAAGCTACGGCGGCACCGCGCCGAAGAACGTGCGGGTGCAGGCCAAGCGCTGGTTCAAGAAACTCGGGGCAGATCCGAAATAACGCGCTTCCCGCGGCCTCGCTTTGGCCTTGGTTTTCCGATAATTCAGACCCGCCTCTGGGGAGAATTCCTTTGACCGACCGCTCTACCCGCATCGTTCCGATGACCCTGCTTGCGGGCACGCTCGTGCTCGCCGGTTGCGGCGTGAAAGGCCCGCTGGAGCCGCCGGCCGGCGCGGAAGCAGTTACGTCTCCGAACCCGCTCCAGACCACGATCGTCCCCGACCGTCCTGGTGATTCGGTCACCTCGACCCCGACCCAGACCGCGACCTCGAAGTCCTTCACGAGCCCGGTCGGCAAACAGGAAGAAGGCAAGAAGAAACGATTCCGGCAGGGCAATGTGCCCATCACGACCGAGCCTGTGAAACCGGACCGGCCCTTCATCCTCGACGACCTGCTCTGATACGCTTCTTCCTATGCACCACTTCGCCTACCGCGACGGCGTCATGCACGCCGAAGACGTCGATCTGACCGCGCTCGCGCGCGAAGTCGGCACCCCCTTCTATTGTTATTCGACGGCGACGCTCGAGCGGCACTATCGCGTCTTCGCAGAATCGTTCGCCGATGTATCTTCGCTCGTCTGCTTCGCGCTGAAAGCGAATTCTAATCAGGCGGTGATCGCAACCCTCGCAAAGCTAGGTGCGGGCGCAGACATCGTTTCCGGTGGCGAACTCGCACGCGCGCTTCAGGCGGGTGTGCCCGCAAACAAGATCGTATTTTCCGGAATCGGCAAGACGCACGAGGAAATGGCCGCGGCGCTCAAGACTGGCATCTTTTGTTTCAACGTCGAAAGCGAACCCGAACTGCGCGTGCTTTCCGGAGTCGCGACGAGCATGAGCATGAAGGCGCCGGTATCCGTGCGCGTGAACCCGGACGTCGATGCAAAGACGCACGCCAAGATCGCAACCGGAAAGAGCGAAAACAAATTCGGCATCCCGATCTCGCGTGCGCGCGAAGTTTATGCGGAAGCAGCTTCGCTTCCCGGCATCCGCGTCACCGGCATCGATATGCACATCGGCAGCCAGATCGTCGAGCTATCGCCGTTCGATAACGCCACCGCGTTGATGGCGGAACTTGCGCGCGACCTGCGCGCGGCCGGCCACACCATCGAACATCTCGATCTCGGCGGTGGATTAGGCATCCCCTATCAGAACAACAACACGCTGCCGCCCTTGCCATCCGAATACGCGGAAGTCGTGAAGAAGCACACGAAGGGTCTCGGCGCGAAACTCGTCTTCGAAGTCGGCCGCATGATCGTCGGCAACGCGGGAATTCTTGTCTCGCGCGTAATCTACTGGAAGCAGGGCGAAGCGAAGAATTTTCTGATCGTCGATGCCGCGATGAACGATCTCATCCGCCCGACGCTCTATGAGGCCTATCACGAGATTCTGCCGGTCAATGAACAGGCCGGGAATACACCTTGGGTCACCGCCGATGTCGTCGGGCCGGTCTGCGAATCGGGCGATTATCTGGCGCTCGACCGCCGTCTTCCCCAGATGAAGGCAGGCGATCTCGTGGCGGTCATGACCGCGGGCGCCTATGGCGCCGTGCAGGCTGGCACCTACAACACCCGGGCGCTGGTTCCCGAAGTGCTTGTCCGCGAAGGCGAATATGCGCTGGTGCGGCCGCGCTTGGATCCCGCGGCCATCATCGGCCTCGACAAGATGGCGCCCTGGCAGCGCTGAAATACTGCATTGCCGCAAAAGTCATTGGCTGTGGCCTTATTCGCCCGATAGAGTTGTCATTGGGCGTGGGGTGCAAGGAACCGGCTATTGAGCGGCGCACCTGAGAAACAAAAAAATGAGCTTCCTTCCGGCGTAGTCCGCGAAGCGCTCTCCGCGCTCTCGGCCGCAGTCTTCCGCGCGCGGCAGGCGTTGTTGTGGGAAAGCGTCTGGCCGGTTCTCGTCTCGTTGATTTCTGCCGCCGGAATTTTTCTTGCGCTCTCCTGGGCAGGCTTATGGATTTCGCTGCCGCCTTATGCGCGCATTATCGGCGTTGCGCTGTTCGCACTTCTCGTAATTGCAGCACTCGTGCCAGCGGTCCGCATCCGTATGCCCGGACTGCGCGATGCCGTCTCGCGACTCGACCGCACCAACATCGCCGCGCACCGCCCGGCGACCGCGCTTACCGATAAGCTCGCCACCAAATCCGAAGATCCGATGGCGGCCGCGCTCTGGCGCGCGCATCTTCAGCGCACGGCGGAAGCCGCGAAAAACCTCCGCGCCGGCGTGCCGCAGCCGAAACTCGCGCTGCGCGATCCGTTTGCGCTTCGTGCGGCTATCCTGCTCGCGGTGGTCGCGACGTTCTTTATCGCCGACACCGACCGCAATCGCCGCCTGATCGCAGCGTTCGACTGGACCGGGGCGCTGACGCCCCGGCTCTATCGCGTCGACGCATGGATCACGCCGCCGGTTTACACCGGCCGCGCGCCGGTGTTGCTCGCGGGCATTCGCCACGACGAAGCGGCGCCCGGCGAAGTACCGCAGGTTTCGGTGCCGGCGGGCAGTATCCTGATCGTGCGCGGCACCAATCTCGCGGCGCTCGATCTTGTGGTTGACGGAAACCTGCAAGAGCAACCGAACCAGAATCCGGATGCGGCGAAGACCGGCGTCGAGCGTCACTTCAAGATCACCGAAGACGCGCGGCTTACCGTAAAGGGGCTTCCCGTCGGCGAGGCGAAATGGTCGTTCCGCGCGATCCCCGACCGTGTGCCGGTCATCGAGTTGTCGAAAGATCCCGAAATCACCGGCCGCAATGCGTTAAGCCTCTCTTATCGCATGGACGACGATTACGGGGTTACCGCCGCGGAGGCGCAGTTCGAACGCGTGATCCCGTTCGTGCCGCATGCCCAGCCGAACGCGCTCCCGCCGCGCCCGCTCGTGCTGCCGCCGAATTTCGCGCTTTCGCTGCCGCAGGCGCGTACCAAGAACGGTGCCGGGCAGACCGCGAAAGACCTTACCGAACACCCCTGGGCCGGCGCGGCGGTGCGGCTCACATTGGTTGCGCGTGATGAAGCCGGTAACAAGGGAAAAAGCGAGCCGCGCCAGACGCGGATTCCGATGCGTTCGTTCCAGAAGCCGATCGCCCGCGCATTGATCGAGCAGCGCCGCGAATTGGCTTTCGACGCGAATGTCCGCGGACGCGTGCAGGCGGCGCTCGACGCGCTCATGATCGCGCCCGAGCGCTTCACGCCGGAAGCGAACGTCTATCTCGGCTTACGCACCGCGAGCACGCGGTTGAAAATCGCGCGCACCGACGACGATCTGCGTGGCGTGATCGACTATCTGTGGGAAATTGCCGTGCTCATCGAAGACGGCACGCTCTCCGATGTCGAGCGCGATCTGCGTGCTGCCGAGAACGCGCTGCGGCAGGCACTCGAAAGAAACGCCTCCGACGAAGAAATCAAGAAGCTGATGGATCAGCTTCGCGCGGCCCTCGACCGCTACCTGCAGGCGCTCGCCGAGCAACAGCGCCGCGACAACAACAACACCAATCTCGAACGGCCCGATCCGAACACGCGCGTGGTGCGCCCACAGGATCTCAAGAACATGCTCGATCAGATCGAGCGCATGGCGAAGAACGGCGACCGGCAGGGGGCGCAGAAGCTGCTCGATCAGTTGCAGTCGCTGATGGAGAACCTGCAGAAGAACCGCCGTCAGGCCGGTCCGCAGCAGAACCAGAACAACCCGCTCGATCAGCTGGGCCGGATGATTCAGGAGCAACAGCGGCTGCGCGACCGCACCTTCCGGCAGGGCCAGGACAATCGCCGCCAGCAGCAAGACCAAGGCCAGCAGAAGAATAACCAGATGGGCCAGTTGCAGCAGGGACAAGGCGATCTGCGGCAGCAGCTTGAGCGCATGCTGGAGCAGCTTCGCAAGCGCCAGCAGGGACAAGGTCAAGGGGAGGGCGACGAACAGGGCCCCGGCAAAGATGCCGCCGACGCATTGAACCGCGCCGAACAGGCGATGCGCGACGCCGAGAATTCGTTGGGTCAAGGCGATGCCGACGGCGCCGTCGAGTCGCAGGGCCGCGCGCTCTCTCAGCTAAGGCGCGGTGCGCAGGCGATGGCCGACGCCATGCAGCAGGGCGGCCCCGGCGACGGTCCGGGATTCCCGGAAGGACCCGAGGCCGATTCGGCCGAGCGTACCGACCCGCTTGGACGGCCGGTGCGCAACCGCGAATTCGGCGACGATTACACGGTGAAGGTGCCCGACGAAATCGACACGCAGCGCGCGCGGCGTGTACTCGAGGAATTGCGCAGAAGGCTCAGCGACCCAAGCCGCCCGCGGCTCGAGCTCGATTATCTCGATCGGCTGCTGCAGGACTATTAGATTTTGATTGGTCGCGTTTTCTTTACGCGAACCGGTACCGACTTCGCTCGAAAACGCTCTAGGCGAGCACTTCGCGGACTTTCGCGCGTACATCCTCGACCTGAAACGGCTTGACGATCACGCCTTTGATCAACGCGTCGAGCCCGCTTGCGCGCTCGCGCTGATCGGCAAATCCCGTCATGAGCACGACCGGCAGCTTCGGCCAGTCGCGCGAGACGGCGAGCGCCAATGCGATCCCATCCATCAAGGGCATCGAAATATCGGTGAGCAGAAGGTCGGCTTCGGCGCCGCCCTGCAGATGTTCGAGCGCGGCTGCGCCGTCGGCCACCGCATGGATCGTGTGACCGTCGAGTTCGAGCGCGCGGGTAAGCAGCAAGCGCGAGGCTTCTTCGTCTTCCGCGATCAGAATACGGGCCACGAGACGCCCTTTCCTGCGTTAGCGAATGCTTGCCGTCAGATCGGCGCGCGTCAGAAACCGGACCATGATTTCCTTCCCCTGCGCGGGCGGCGAAGCGAGCCGGCTTTTGAACGGCACGCGCTCGTGAGGATAAAGGATCGATCGCGGCAAAAGCGCGGTCCAGGAATAGATTTCGATGCCGTTTTCCCCAAGCACGGCAAGTCGCACGCGCGGCAATTCGACCGCGCGGTTCGCAACATTCTCGACTTCGCCTTCGATGGCGAGCACCGCGATGCCGTCCTGGATTTCCTGTCTGGTGCGGATGTTCTGGAATTCGAGACCGCGCAGGTTCACCGGAAGGCCGACCGCGGCATAGAGGCTCGCAAGCTCAGGCGCCGCGCGCACGATGGACTGGCGGCTCATGATGCCGACCGCGATCACGCCGAAAAGAAGTGCCGCGACAAAGCCGAGCGGAACGACGCTCCTGCGCTTTTGCCTGACAGGCGCGAAAGCGCTCACCGTCTTGCGTTTCGGCGCGGGCGGCGGAGGCGGGATCATTTCTTCCGCGGGCGAAACCGGAGGCGCCTCCTCGACGGCGACGATTTCCGCGTCTTCTACTTCGTCCTTCTTGACGGTAGCAGCGAGCGCTTCGTGATCGGCGCGATCCTCGGCGCTTACGGTCGGAGTCGGCGCGGGCGGCGGAACCTGTTCGATCGCGCCGTCGGCGAGCACGAGCGACGGCGCGGCTGCGAACCATGTCGTCTTGCAGGATGCGCAACGCACGGTGCGTCCGTTCGGCTCGAGCGCCGAAGGACTCACGTCAAAGCCGGCCGCGCAGGACGGACATTCGATACGCATTGCAACCTCACTCAACTCGACTGCCGTGCATGATGCCCGAGACCCGTTAATGGATCGAAAACCGTAATTTTCCTTGGCGGGGTTGCAAAAAGCCTGGTTTCAAAGGGCGTTTCCGCGCGCCGCCCCGAAACGGGACAAAGCGGCGCGGGCCGCCTGCTTGCCGTATTTCGCGATAGCATGCTCGATATGAGCGGGATGATGAGGGGGGACGAACAGCATCGTCCGCCAACGGCGGAAGCGGCGCGCACGCGGCGCGGGCGGAGCTTTCTGTCGATCCTGGTCTGGAGCGTGGCGGGCGGTCTGATGGCGGCGCTGATCGCGGGGTTCTTCGTCTATGTGAACGAAATTCCCTCGGCGCAGACACGCACTACGCGCGACGCGGACGGCATCGTGGTGCTCACGGGCGCCGCGCAGCGCATGACCGACGCGATCGAACTCTTAGCAAACAAGCGCGGCCAGCGGCTGCTCGTTTCCGGCGTCAATCCGGCGATCACGAACGACGAATTGAAGAAGCAGATTCCGGATTTCGCACGCCTCTCGGAATGCTGCATCGATCTCGGCCATGAAGCGCAAAACACGTTCGGCAATGCGGTCGAGACCGCGGCCTGGGCGAAGAAGCACGGCTTCAAAACACTCCTGGTCGTCACTTCCGCGTGGCATATGCCGCGCGCGCTTGTCGAACTCGAGCGCGAAACCGACGGCATCGAGCTGATCCCTTATCCGGTTGTCACCGAGCGCATGCGCGAGCAGAACTGGTGGACCAGCCCGCAGGTCGCCCGCCTTCTCGTTTTCGAGTATCTGAAATATCTTGCCGCCGTCGTCCGCGCAGCCTGATCTCGCGGCGAATAAGGAAGTCATGACGTGCAGGTTTTCCGCTCGCTTCTCTTCAATGTCGCGTTTTATCTGAATACGCTCCTGCAGATTCTTTTCTATCTGCCGGTGCTCTTGCTACCGCGCCGCTACATCTGGATTCCGGTGCGCTCCTGGGCGGCGGGAAATCATTTCCTGCTGAAATGGATCTGCGGCATCGAGCACGAGATCATCGGCTTCGAGAAAGTCCCGGCCGGCGGCATCATCGTTGCCTCCAAACATCAATCGGCATGGGAGACCTTCACCATCGCCGCGATGATGCCGGACCCGACTTTCGTGCTGAAGCGCGAACTGCAATGGCTCCCGCTGTTCGGCTGGTACACGATGAAAGCGAGGTTGATCCCGGTAAATCGCGGCGCGCGGCAGGCCGCACTGGACCAGATCACGACCGTCGGCCGCGAGCGCATGAGAGAACGCAGGCAGATCATCATTTATCCGGAGGGCACGCGCCGTCCGGTCGGAGCCGAACCCGCCTATAAGTTCGGCGTCGCGCATCTTTACGGCGAGTTGCAGGTGCCCTGCGTTCCGGTCGCGCTGAACTCCGGGCTCTACTGGCCGCGCCGGTCGCTGCGCTTCATGCCCGGCAAGATCCGGATGGAATTTCTCGACCCGATCTATCCCGGCATGGAGAAGAATGAGTTCTCTAGAGAGCTCGAAACGCAGATTGAAACCGCCACAGCCCGGCTTGTGGCCCTCGGCGAGGAGGAAATCGCCCGCACGAGAACTTGATCCCAATCGTTAAGTTGACATTAACCATTGATGTTCTACCTTTGTTCTCATGACGCGATTCGAACGAGCGAAATACGCGGGACAGCTCGCCGCGACCAAATTTCCGGACCTCGCCGGCCGCTTCCAGTTCTGGTGCGGCGGCTCCGGCCGCCGCTACGCCACCAGCCGCTATCTGCCGGGGCAGACACCGGCTTATGACCTCGCGGTGTCGCTTTACGTGAAACAGACGCACGACGGCCCCAAGGTGATCGCTATTTCCGCGGGCCAGGCCAACGAAACGGCGCCGACCGGCGCAGACGAAGTACATGTGCATGTGGTCGAGCGGATCGAGGCGCTCGCTTTCGCGCACCGCGATCTTCGCGCACTGCTCGATGACGGCACCGGTAACGCGCCTTCCGGTGCGCCCGACGGAAACGTATATCCGTTCAATCCGCGTCGCGCGGCGTAAACGGCCGCTCGGACTTCAATCTTTCCGCGAGCCATTCGAGGCCGCGGTCGCGGATGCCGAGCGAGCGCAAGGCATCCACCGTCGCCAGCACATAGTCCGGATTGTTGCCGGACTTG
Source organism: Xanthobacteraceae bacterium (assembly GCA_019752575.1). GTDB lineage: Bacteria > Pseudomonadota > Alphaproteobacteria > Rhizobiales > Xanthobacteraceae. The sequence continues at coordinate 107,090 of JAIELW010000003.1, forward strand.
CCATGACCGCGCTTCACGTAAGCAAGTTGTTCTTCGGGCGAGAGCGCGCCGGAATATTGCGCGTGGCCGCGATCCACGAGATAGCAGATGGAGCTGACGCGTTCGCGGCCGCGGTCCAGTAAATCGACCAGCCGGTATTTTTCGAGATAGACGCTCGTCACCTGCTCGCGTTCGCGCAGATATTCGATCACCTGCTCGCGGTTTTTCCCGGCCACGCGAAAAGCGATGCCACGGCAACTGCCGCCCTGATCGAGGCCGAGCACGAGCCCGGGCTTTTCCGGCGAGCCGCGGTGAAAATGAGAGATCACGCATAAAGCCCGGTGAGCGCCGTTGAGCCGCGCGGGACGTTGTTCGAGAAACTCGAACCCCGGCCGCCACATCAGCGAACCGTAACCGAACACCCAGAGGTCTTCGCTCATTTCCAAAAAGATCAGTCGTCGCCGTAGGGGCGGACGATCGGAAACGCGTCTTCGCGCTCGCGCTTTTGCGCGGTCACCGAGATGTGCTCCTTCTCGATCACCTTGCGGCGCGTGAGGCGGCTCTTGGAAAGCGCGTCCACGAGCTTGTCGCCATTGCCTTCTTCGATCGCCTTCGCAAGATCGGAAAGATCGGCATTGAACTGCTTGAGTACGCCGAGCACAGCTTCCTTATTGTTGAGGAAGATATCGCGCCACATGGTCGGGTTCGACGACGCGATGCGCGTGAAATCGCGAAAGCCGCCCGCCGAATATTTCATCACTTCCGAGTTCGACGCTTCCTCGTGCTTCAAGCCGGTGTGAAAGATCGCAAACGCGATCAAATGCGGCAGATGGCTCGTGATCGCGAGCGTCTCGTCGTGATGCGAAACCGGCATCACCTCGACTTCCGAACCCATCGCCTTCCAGAACTTCGTGACGGTCGAAACCGCGCCTGTATACGCATTTTCGAGCGGTGTCACGATGCACCAACGGTTTTCGAACAGATCGGCGAGGCCCGATTCCGGACCCGAATGCTCGGTACCTGCAAGCGGATGCGCGGGCACCAGATGCACGCCTTTCGGCAGATGCGGGAGCATGTCGCGCACGACGGCACCCTTTACCGAGCCGACATCGGAAAGGATCGCGCCGGCTTTCAGATGCGGTCCGATTTCCTTCGCGAGCGCGCCGTATTGCCCGACCGGAACGCAGGCGACCACGAGATCGGCGTTGCGCACGGCCTCGGCGCTCGTCTCGACCACTTTCGCAATTCCGAGGCCGAGCTCGGCGACGGTTTTGCGCACTTTTGCCGAGTTATCGGTGACGGCGAGCTCGCGCGCGATCTTGTTCGCGCTTACCGCGCGCGTGATCGACGAGCCGATCAGGCCCTGACCGATGATCGCAAGGCGATTTACGACCGGTGCCATGAGATGAACGCCGTCACTTCAGAAACTCGGCGAGTGCCGCGACTACGGCTTTGTTCTGTTCCTCGGTGCCAATGGTCATGCGCAGCGCATTCGGCAGCTTGTAGGCCACCATCTGCCGCAGCACGATGCCGCGCGAGACGAGGAACGCGTCCGCTTCCTTCGCGCCTTTGCCCGGCTTCGACGAAAAGTGAATGAGCACGAAGTTTCCGACGCTCGGCGTCACGTCGAGACCGAGCTTCTTCAACTCATCCGTCACCCACGGCAGCCACTTCGCGTTGTGCTCGATGGCCTTTTCCATGTGCGAGAGATCGGCGAGCGCGGCGGTGCCCGCCGCGATCGACGGCGAGCCGAGATTGAATGGCCCGCGCGTGCGGTTCACGGCATCGACGATGGCCGCAGGCCCGTACATCCAGCCGATGCGGAGCGCGGCGAGCCCGTGGATCTTCGAGAACGTCCGCGTCATCACGACATTCTCGCTCGATCCCGCAAGCTCGATACCCGCTTCGTAATCGTTCTTGCGAACGTATTCGGCGTAAGCCGCATCGATCAGCAAAATGACGTTGCCAGGAAGCGCCGCGTGCAGGCGGCGCACTTCCGTGATCGGCGTGTAAGTCCCGGTCGGGTTGTTCGGGTTCGCGAGAAACACCATGCGCGTCTTCTTCGTCACACAGGCGAGAATCGCATCGACATCCGCCGTGTAATTCTTCTCCGGTGCGATCACGGGCGTGGCGCCTGCCGACAGCGTCACGTTCCGGTACATCAGGAAGCCGTGCGTCGTGTAGATCGCCTCGTCGCCGTCCTTCAGATAAGCGCGCGCAAGCACCGCCAAGAGCTCGTCCGAGCCCGCGCCGCAGACGATGCGGTTCGGATCGAGACCATAAGTCCTGCCGATGGCTTCGCGTAAGTCCGTCGCGCCGCCGTCCGGATAGAGCTCGAGCGTCTCCGCGCTCTTCTTGTACGCCTCGACCGCCTTCGGGCTCGGCCCGAGCGGCGTCTCGTTCGAGGAGAGCTTGATCACCTTCGCGACACCCGGCGCATGGCTGCGGCCGGGGATGTAGGCGTCGATCTCCATGACGCCGGCGCGCGGCTGCGGACGAAGGGACTGGCTGGAAGCGCTCATTCTACTGACCTTGGAAACGAAATTAGGCTTTGGGCGGGACGGTATAGCGGGTCGCGTGGCCGCCGACGAGAGCCGACGAACGCACCGAAGCGCCCGCGTCTTTGAGCGAAGCGAGCACCTGCTCGACCTTCCGGCTCTGCGGCACGGAGATCAGCAAGGCCGCGCTATCGAAGCCGCTGTCCGGCTGCGCGATCACTTCCGCGAGCGGTGCCAGCGCACGCGCGACCGACGTATTCCAGCCCGCGACATGCACGCTCCACACCTCGACTTCGTTGACCGCCGCGTCCGCGGGCAGCGGCTTCGAGACGACGAACAGCGGCAGCGCGGCGGGATGATCGCCGCGCTCGACGAACGGAAGCCGCGCGATGATCTTCGGCTTGCCTTCGCCCTCCAGCGTTTTCCACCATGCTTTGCCGCCGGCAACCGCCTCCGCGCGCACAAGACCGAGATCGCCGCGCGAATTCGCGACCGCATCGACGACGGCGCTCGCGCCGACATGCTGCACCACCGGCACCGTGTAGCCGAAGTGGAAGCGCACGGAGTCGCGCACCAGCGCGTCGCCCGAGGAAAGGTCTACATGCACGGAGTAATTCTGCTGCACGTAAGTGAAGGTCGCGATGATGACGCGCCAGATGCTCTCCACCGTATCGAGCGGCAGAATGCCGTGATGGCGCTCGACGAGCGCGCGCATCATCGAAGCCTCGCGCGCAGGCCGGAACGCGGAGCCGGTCTCGTTTGATTTCTTGACCTTGATCAGCGTGTCGATAATGCCCGAGCGCTCGATCAATAGCTCATGCATCGCCCGGTCGATCCGGTCGATCTCGTTACGCAGGTCCGCAAGCGTGGGCGCTTGCCCCTGCGCGGGCTTCGAATTCGGCGTGTTAACCATGGCCGGGACGGGCTCTGTTAGGATGAACCCGTGATAGCGCGGGCGAGGCCCCAAGCAAAGAATTCATTGCCTGTTCAGGCGCCGCTCCCTACCTCGGTTTGGCCCTGATATGCTGGTAAGCCTAGAGCCAAGGACATCATGAGTATCGTTCGTATCGAACGCGATCAGAAGCACAGCCGGGCGGAAATCATCCGCCGCGAGGCTGATGAGCCGCGTTCGAAGCTCGTCCGCTTCGGCAAGGACAAGCCTTTGAAGCTCGATGCCGGCGTCGAGCTCGCGCCCTATCAGATCGCATACCAGACCTATGGCGAACTCAACGCCGACCGCTCCAACGCAATCCTGATCTGCCACGCGCTCACCGGCGACCAGCACGTGCACAACGTACATCCGGTTACCGGCAAGGACGGCTGGTGGGATTCGATCGTCGGCCCGGGCCTGCCGATCGACACCGACCGCTTCTTCATCATCTGCTCGAATGTGCTCGGCGGCTGCATGGGCACCACCGGCCCCGCTTCCAAGAATGAAGCGACCGGCGAACCCTATGGCCTGTCGTTCCCGGTCGTCACGATCCGCGACATGGTGCGCGCGCAGGCGGCCCTCCTCGATCATCTCGGTATCGATCAGTTGCTTTGCGTCACCGGCGGCTCGATGGGCGGCATGCAGGTGCTGCAATGGGCCGTCACGTATCCCGAGCGGATTTTCTCGGCGCTGCCGATCGCGAGCGCTGCGCGTCACAGCGCACAGAACATCGCTTTCCACGAAGTCGGACGTCAGGCAGTGATGGCCGATCCCGACTGGCGCAACGGCAAATATCTGACCGAAGGCACGAGCCCGCATCGTGGTTTGGCCGTCGCGCGCATGGCCGCGCATATCACTTATCTTTCGGACGCGGCGCTGCACCGGAAATTCGGTCGCCGCCTGCAGGATCGCGAACTGCCGACCTTCGGCTTCGATGCCGATTTCCAGGTCGAGAATTATCTGCGCTATCAGGGATCGAGCTTCGTCGAGCGTTTCGACGCGAACAGCTATCTCTATATCACCCGCGCGATGGATTATTTCGATCTCGCCGGCGAGCACGGCGACGTGCTCGCGAACGCGTTCCGCAAGCTCAAGTCGCGCGTTTGCATGGTCTCGTTCACCTCGGACTGGCTGTTTCCGACCGAGGAAGCGCGGCAGATCGTGCATGCGCTGAATGCCGCCGGTGCGCCGGTTTCGTTCGCGGAAATCGAAACCGACAAGGGTCACGACGCCTTCCTGCTCGACGAGCCGGAGTTGTTCGCGATCGTGCGCGGTTTCCTCGATGCAGCGGCGAAGAAGCGCGGCGTGAAAGCGCCGAAGTAAAGCAATGCTCACCAGCACTAATCCAGGCGCGTTCACCGCGCAGTCCATTCCGAAATCGCCGCGTCTCGACCTGGTCGTGGTCGCAAACATGGTCGAGCCCGGCTCGCGCGTGCTCGACGTCGGTTGCGGCGATGGCGAACTCTTGCAACTTCTTTCGGAAACGCGCGATGTGGACGCACGCGGCATCGAAATCTCGCGCGACGGCGTGAACGAATGCGTGGCCAAGGGCCTCGCGGTGATCCAGGGCGACGCCGACACCGACCTGGCGGATTACCCCGACAACACCTTCGACTATGTGATCCTGTCGCAGACGCTGCAGGCGACCCGCAAGCCGCGCTGGGTCATGGAGCAGATGCTCCGCATCGGAAAGCGCGTGATCGTATCGTTCCCGAACTTCGGCCACTGGCGCATTCGCGGACAATTGCTCTGGTACGGCCGCATGCCGATCACAAAGAACTTGCCGGTGAGCTGGTACGACACGCCGAACATCCACTTCTGCACCATCCGCGATTTCGTCGATCTCGCGCGCGAACTCGATGTGAAGATCGAGCGCGCGGTCGCCTTCGGCCCGAGTGGCGGACGCGTGCGCTTCGATGCGCCGTGGTGGTTCTGGAATCTGTTCGGCGAGCAGGCCGTGTTCCTGCTCTCGCGCAAGCACTAGTTCTTCAAGCGGGCGCGGTCCCCGGCGCGAATACCGGCACTTCGCGCGTTTTCTTGATCGGCACCGGGCGCCACACCTGCTTCGTCGCTTCCACGATATGCACGCCATAAAACGGCAGCGATAAAGTCTTGCCAACGCGCTCCCACGCCGGTGCCGCGCGCAAGAGCCACTTACGCTGGAACGGCGGCATCCATAGCGCCTCGTGCCAACCCACCGGCGTGAACAGCGCTTCGCGAAGCAGCGAGACGAGTTGCGTGCGCGAAAAAGGCTGGCCCTGCCCGAACGGCGTGGAATCCATACGTGCCCATGGCCCGGCGCGGTTCGGCACTACCAGCAATAACTTTCCGCCCGGCGAAAGCACACGCCAGACTTCACGCAGCATGTCGGCGGCATGCGGCGTCATTTCGAGTGCATGCACCGCGAGTACGCGGTCGATCGTCGCGTCACGCAAAGGTAGCGCAGTTTCGGAAACGAGCGAGGAAAGCGTCGGCGACGCGCTCGGCCATTTCACCACGCCCTGCGCACCCGGCATGAAAGCAAAAGTCCGCTCGCCCTCGTCGCGGAAAATTCCAAGATAAGGTGTCGCAAAACCGAGACCGAGTATGTATTCGCCCTTCGCATCCCGCCAATGCGCGCGGATCGCGCGGCCAAGCAACCTGCGCGTCATCGTGCCGAGCGGCTGTGCGTAGAAGGAACGAAGATCGACGACGTCGAGGAACATGCTTGCTTTCGTTGCGTTGCTCGATAGTAGCCTTGCACGGCTGCCGCGGAAAGCCGCGTCTTGCGGCGGACATACCGGACGACTACTTTCCTTCAAATCGAAGAAGCGGAGTAAGGTATGGCAGTCGAAGTCCGGCTCATCCCGTGTTTGAGCGACAATTATGCGGTGCTCGTGCATGAGCCCGAGAGCAAGACCACGGCACTCGTCGATGCGCCGGAAGCAGGGCCAATTCTCTCTATGCTCGACAAGGAAGGCTGGAAGCTCACGCACATCCTGATCACGCATCATCATCCCGATCACGTGCAAGGCATCAAGGAAATCCGCGCAAAATATCCGGTACCGGTTTATGGCCCGCGCGCTGAAGCGGACAAAATTCCCGACATCTCCATCAAGCTCGGTCATCTCGACGTCGCCGAAGTCGGCCCGCTCCGGGCCGAGATTATCGACACGCCGGGCCACACTGCCGGGCACATTGTCTACCATTTCCGCAGGGAACAGCTTCTTTTTGCCGGCGATACGCTGTTCGCGCTCGGTTGCGGGCGTCCGTTCGAGCGCCCTGCAGAAGTCCTGTGGCAATCGCTGCTGAAACTTCGCGAACTGCCGCCGGAAACGAAAATCTATTGCGGGCACGAATATACGCTCTCGAACGCGAAGTTCTCGGTCACCGTCGATCCGGACAACACCCAGTTGAAGGCGCGCCTGAAGCAGATTGAAGGAATGCGTGCGAAGAATGAGCCGACCGTGCCTTCGACGATGGAAGAGGAAATTTACACCAATCCCTTCATGCGCGCTGACGTGCCTGCCGTGCAGAAAGCCATCGGCATGAAAGACGGCGATCCCGGAGCGGTGTTCACGAAGCTCCGCGAACTGAAAAACACATTTAAGGGATGAGCATCGAACAACGCACGGCCGCCGAGATCGTCGCGCTGCTTGGCCTGCAGCCGCATCCCGAGGGCGGGCATTTCCGCGAAACCTTCCGCGACATGCGTATGATCGATGGCCGCTCGGCTTCGACCCTGATCTATTTTCTGCTTGCCAAAGGCGAACGCTCGCACTGGCATCGCATCGACGCCGCAGAAGTCTGGCACTTCTATGCAGGCAGTCCGCTCGCACTGCACTACGCTGCGAACGACAAGGCACCGCCCTCCTCCATCACGCTCGGCAGCGACATTGCGAACGGCCAGCAGCCGCAGTTCGTGATTCCGCAAGGCAACTGGCAGGCGGCGGAAACGCTCGGCGGATGGACTCTCGTCGGCTGCACCGTGGCACCCGGCTTCGAGTTTTCCGGCTTCGAACTCGCTAGGAAAGATTGGTCTCCCGGGCCCTTCTCCGGGTGAACATGTCCTTTGCCGCGACAATTCCGCCGAGCGAAATCAGCACAGTCGCAAGCGCGAGCGGCCCACGCGGCTCTGCGTAGCCGAAAACGACAAGCAGGATCGTGGAAATAAGCGGGGCTGCATAAGACGCAGCTCCCAGCGCGCGAATGTCGCCGCGCTTCACGCCGCGGTCCCAGGCGTAGAACGCAAGCCCGACCGGGAAGATTCCGAGCGCGACAACGCTCAGCCATTGCAGGACGGTCGAAGGCCAAACGGTTTGCTCGAACAGCAAGTGACAGATCAGCGAGAGCACAGCCGTCACAAGACAAAATCCCGCGACGGCATCCGTCGGCACTTCCTTGAAGGGCCGCGACAATACCGAGTAGGTCGACCAGGCCAGTGCCGCACCGAGCGCACAGAGATAGCCGGTAATGTATTCGGGCCTGATCTCGACGCCGCGCATGCCTGCAATCAGTACCAGCGTCCCGGCGAGCCCGAGCAGCACGCCGATAATGTGATGCGATTTCAGTTTCTCGTTCGGCAGAAAGGCCGAGAACAGCACAATCAAAAGCGGCCAGAGATAATTGAAAAGCTGCGCTTCCGCGGGCGGTGCGAGGCGTAGCGCGATGAAGTAAAGCGCGTGATAGCCGAATAGTCCGCCGACGCCGAGCGCCCACACTACGAGCGGCTGCTTCAACGAACGCGCCGCCTGCGGACGAAAACTCCAGCTTGCAATCCCAATCAAGCCGCCGATGGCAAAGGTAATCGCCGCCAATTGAAACGGCGGCATGGTGCCGCTCGCGACCGTGAGCAGCGAAAGAAACGACCACATGAAAACGGCGGCGAGGCCGGTGAGCGTCGCCGCCGTTTGTGAAGTTGAAGAATTCATTCGAAACCTTACTTCGTCATGGCCGGGCTTGTCCCGGCCATCCACGCCTTAACAACCGTTCAGCGCCGTAAAGACGTGGATGCCCGGCACAAGGCCGGGCATGACGAGTTTATTCACTTAATTTTTCTTGTGCGTCAGGTGATATACTGCGCGCCGTTCACGGTCATGGTCGAGCCGGTAATGAAGCCCGCGTCGTTACCTGCGAGAAACACGACGCAGCGCGCGATTTCCTCGGGCTCCCCGAGACGCCCGACCGGAATCGTCGGGATGATGTTCTTCTCGAGCACATCCTTCGGCACCGCCTGCACCATTTCGGTGTTGATGTAGCCGGGGCAGATCGCGTTGACAGTAATACCGGCCTTGGCCGATTCCTGCGCGAGCGCCTTCGTGAAACCGATATCGCCCGCCTTCGCCGCCGAGTAATTGGTCTGACCCATCTGGCCCTTCTGGCCGTTGATCGACGAGATATTGATAATGCGGCCGAACTTGCGCGCGCGCATGCCCTCGATCACCGGGCGGCACATATTGAAGAGCGAGTTCAGGTTCGTCGTGATGACCGCATTCCACTGGTCGGCGGTCATCCGGTGCAGCATGGCGTCGCGCGTGATGCCCGCGTTGTTCACGAGCACTTCCACCGGACCGAGATCGGCTTCCACTTTCTTGATGCCTTCCGCGCAGGCTTCGAAAGAGCTCACATCCCACTTGTAGACGCTGATGCCCGTCTCGCCTTTGAACTTCGCGGCCGCCTCGTCGTTGCCGGCATAATTCGCCGCAACCTTGTAGCCCGCCGCCTTCAAGCCTTTTGAAATTGCAGCCCCGATTCCGCGGGTGCCGCCGGAAACCAACGCAACGCGTGACATGTTTCTTCCCTTCCCTGACTTGTCATGGCCGGGCTTGTCCCGGCCATCCACGCCTTCTTCCCTGCTCTATTCTTGTAAGACGTGGATGCCCGGCAGCCAATATCGAGTCTACTCGACATTGGCCGAATAAAAAAAATGCCCAAGTCGGATAAATCCGACTTGAGCTGCCGGGCATGACGATATTTAGTCGATGATGATTTGTGCGCTGCGTCTTACGCACGCTCGACGCAGAGGGCGATCCCCATGCCGCCGCCGATGCAGAGCGTGGAAAGGCCCTTCTTGGCACCGCGGCGCTGCATTTCATGGAGCAGCGTCACCAGCACGCGCGCGCCGGAAGCGCCGATCGGATGTCCGATCGCGATCGCCCCGCCGTTCACGTTCACCTTGGCCGGGTCCCAGCCCATGTCGCGGTTCACCGCGCAGGCCTGCGCCGCGAAGGCTTCGTTGGCTTCCACGAGATCGAGGTCCTGCACATTCCAGCCGGCTTTCTTCAGCGCCGCGCGGGAAGCCGGAATCGGGCCCGTACCCATCACGGCCGGATCGACGCCCGCCTGCGCCCAGCCCGCGATGCGCGCGAGGATTTTTTTGTTCTGCTTCTTCGCTTCGCTCTCTTTCATGAGCACGAGCGCGGCCGCGCCGTCATTGATTCCGGAAGCATTAGCAGCCGTGACCGTGCCTTCCTTGTCGAAAGCGGGCTTGAGCTTGCCGACCACATCCATCGTCGTGCCGGCGCGGATATATTCGTCGCTGTCGAAAACCACATCGCCCTTCTTGGAAGCGATCGTGACTGCCGCGATTTCGTCCTTGAACTTGCCGGCCTTCTGCGCGGCCTCAGCCTTGTTCTGCGAAGCAACCGCGAATTCGTCCTGCTGCTGGCGTGTGATCTGCCACTGCTTCGCGACGTTCTCGGCGGTGCCGCCCATGTGATAGCCGTTGAAGACGTCCCACAGGCCGTCCTTGATCATGGTGTCGATGAATTTCACGTCGCCCATGCGATGACCGGCGCGCAAATGCGCCGCGTGCACCGAGTTCGACATCGATTCCTGACCGCCTGCGACGACGATCTCGCTATCGCCGTTCATGATCGACTGATAGCCGAGTGCCACGGAGCGAAGCCCCGAACCGCAGACTTGGTTTACGAGCCACGCGGGCGTTTCGTTCGGAAGACCCGCGGCTTTAGAGGCCTGACGCGCCGGGTTCATGCCCTGCGCCGCGGTCAGCACCTGACCGAAAATGAGTTCCGAAATCTGTCCCGGCTCCACATCTGCGCGCTTCAGCGCGGCCTGGATCGCAACTTTTCCGAGTTCGTGCGCCGGCATCCCTGCGAGCGTGCCGTTGAAGGCTCCGACCGGGGTACGCGCTGCTCCGACTATGACTACTCCGTCCGCCATTTCCTGCTCCTCACCAATCGCCTTGTTTTCGCTGACTTACCGCCGGCGCTGTCCCGGCATTGGACCCCGGCCACCGGCACCTGCCAACCCTATATAGGCGGAATGCTGCTGTGCGTCATTCGTTTACCGGCATCGCACAAAGCGGTAGCCGCAGTGCGGAAAAGGTCCTAAGGTTTTGAAAGTTCAGCGGGGGAAACGCTGCGTAAGCGTAGGGAGTGAGTAAATGGCCAAGCCGCAAGAGCCCGTAACGATCAAAAAATACGCCAACCGGCGGCTCTACAACACCGGAACCAGCGCCTACGTCACGCTGGAAGATCTCGCCGTGATGGTGAAGTCCGGCGAGGATTTCGTGGTCTATGACGCCAAGACTGGCGACGACATCACCCGGTCGGTTCTGACCCAGATCATTTTCGAGCAGGAAGGCAAAGGCGGGCAGAACTTGCTGCCGATCAACTTCCTGCGCCAGCTCATCCGCTTCTATGGCGACTCGATGCAGCTTCTCGTCCCGCGCTATCTCGAAACTTCGCTCCAGCACTTCGCGCAGGAGCAGGAGAAGTTTCGCGAACAGATGGGCAAAACCTTTAACATTCCGGGCTTCGGTGCCTTCGACGAACAGGTGAAGCGTAATATGGAGATATTCCAGCGCGCTTTCACGATGTTCTTGCCGACCGCAAAGGACAACGTCGCGAACTCGCCGCAGGAAGCGGCCGGCGACGATATCGACGCGCTCAAGCGCCAGGTCTCGGAGATGCAGAAGAAGCTCGACAAGATCGGCGAATAAGCGATCTGCAGAGATAAAGAAAAGCCGGCTGTTTCAGCCGGCTTTTTTGTTGTCCGCAGCCTGCGGAGCCGTTACGCGCGGCGGCTGATAGTCCACGAAACTTCCCTTTCCGCTTTGCTTCGCCTGTTCGAGCGCAATGTTGGCGTGTGCAATGATCTCGCCCGGATTGCGCGCGTAGCGCGGCGCGACCACGCCGCCTGCCGTAACGGACATCGCGAGCGAACCGGCGGAAGTCTCGAACGGCGCCTCGCGCACGGCATTCACGAAGCGGTTGCCCGCGACGAAAATGTCTTCGAGCGTGCATTCGTGCAGCACGATGCCGAACTTGTTGTCGGAGAAGCGGCCGATCAGATCCTTGCCGCGCTTGAATGTGCGCAGCCGCTCGGCGATCGCGGCGATTACCTGGTCGCCGACGCCGAAACCATAGGTCTGGTTGCAGTAAGCGAGATCGTCGATGGCGGCGACGATGAAGCCGAAACTCGTCTTGAATTTCGTGGCGCTATC